>NZ_JAVEUF010000017.1:0-35802 GCF_034005705.1 Sulfurimonas sp.
GCGGCTTTGTAGCTCATCTTCATCGCCTTTGAGGCTTTTGTGATAGAACCCTCCTGTTCTATATGCATCAAAAGCTCCATTCGGCCTTGCCCTAGAAAGTTGTGCTCAGATTTATTTATCCATAAACGGCCGTTGACACTGTTTTGCATCATATTCCCTAGTTTAAGTTTTAAACCGTAGTATATTGAATTATATAACGCTTGTCAATCAATGAAGAGAAAATAGACGCAAGAAGCATATCTTGCATCTATGATTGTTTAGAAAGGTAATAGATTTTTAATAGAGTCGGTAGCAGAACCTGTGCCGATAGAGCTTGATTCAGATAGCAGTTTCTCAAGTGCGCCGCTTTGTGAACCCACAAGAGAGTTGATGTCAGGAATGCCTGAAGCGGAGCCGTTGACTCCTTTTAGCTGCTCCTGCATCTTCTCATTTAACATCGTCTGCAGCTGAGCTTCATACTTTTTCGCCTCTTTTGAAAAAACGCCGCTGAGTGCTTGCGATATTTTTTTGTCCAGATCCGTTGTAACATCCACTGCAGGAGACTCTAACGAGCCTGTCGCATCTGTTTTTACGTAAAAGCTCTTTACCTCCGAGAGGGTGGAGTTTACAATGTCTGAATACTTCTCATCAAGCCCCTCCATCGAGACAGCCGCATTTTTAAAATCAAGGCTGCTCTTTAGCTCCAGTTTTGACAAGCCGTAGACATCTGCGCTCCCACGAAGAGCGATATCGCTCTTTTTAAGAGTCACAGAAGAGAGAACAAGGTTGTCAAGAGGTACTCTCTTTGCGCCAAACACCGCACTTTCGTGAGCCACTTCACCGAGTCTGTCATCTTTGCCTTCAAGCACGAACTTCTCTACGACATCTCCATCGCTTGTCACTTTAAAGGTAGTTGCTTTGCCAAGAAGTTTTTGGTCATCTGCTATGTCATTTATAGTTCCCGTAAAATCTTGACTCTTAAGCTTTCCGCTCAGATCCACTTTTGCAACATAGATATCAGGAGAGGGAACCTCCTCTTTGAACTTTATCCATCTCCCCTCTCCGCGCGGAGGTTTTGGAGGCTCGACTTTTGCCTCGCTTTTCATATACGGCTGGGCAAGTGTGTAATATTTTTTTGCCATTGCTATATACTCTTTTATCTTCTCGCCAAAGATAGTGCCAACGACATTTATAGCGCCGCTGCTATCGAGTGAATAGGCACTTTTAAGATTGTTGTAATCACTCTGCGGAGCATTTTTTATCTCGCTGATAAGTTTGGATATGCGTGCTTTGTCATCCGCAAAATCTTTTTTAATAGATGCGAGCTTTGCTTTATGCGCATCTATCTTCTTCTTAAATGCCGTAATGTCATCTTTCAGTTTTAAAAGCTGCGTGGGGTCTTTTGATTTTGAAGCCGACTTTATAGCTTCTAGATCTTTTTTATACTCATCCAGTTTATTTGAACTAAGCTCTTCTTTGGAGACTCTCTCCCATTTCGCCTTTATCTCATCTATCTCTTTTTGAGCTTGGTTATAAACTTTTAGAGATTTCAGATCTGCGTTTGCAAGAAGCTCTTTTGGAGTCGGCAGTTTTATTTGGGGCATTGCGAATGAGGATGTACTTGATTCAGCCGTGCCTGTCTGCTCTTTTGCAGAAGATGGTTTCGGGTTTGAGCTTGGCGTGTCAAAGCCGATGCCACTCACCTGCACGAGCTCCATATGTTTTTTTCTTAAAAGAAGCGCATTGAAATCGAGATCGGCCAAGATATTTTGGATACTTACGCTGTTGGTTTTGCCGTTGTCGTCCTGCACTTCAAGATCAGTTATGCGCAAAGAGGCATCGCCAAAGCTTGTCTCTACATCTCTAATGAGCACATCTTTGCCAGTTGCACTTGAGAGCCCTTTTTCAAGCGCAAACTTTATTACAGGGTCTATCACAAGCATGGCAACTGCAAGAGTCAAGGCAGTTACTGCGGCAAATACGCCTACACCCATAATGCGAAATGTGCTGTCTTTTTTGTCGCTTTTTTTAAGAATGCCAAACTTTGCCAAAAGCGGGTATCTGTCCATAAAAAGAACGATTTTACCTCGTGAGGTATCTATGACTCTGTTCAAGATAAGGTAAAGAGGAAGTGCGAGAGCAATAGCAACTACAAATGAGCCAAGGACTATGGTGTTGTTAAAGTATGTAAGGCGCATAATGCCGCTGTTGTACATCGCAGTCCATAGCCCTTGAAGTCCCTGGGCACTGAGAAGCGTGTATCCGAATGATTCAAAAAGCGGATCAAAAATATAACCGACACCTGCAAAAAATGCACTAGAGACCAGAAAAAGACCGAAGTGTATATTTATAAGCAGTGCCAAAAATAGAATGAGAGCAGTTTGTACTCCGCTTAGAGGAGTAAGCCCCATAATCATACCTAAAACAATCGCCAGTGTCACCTGCCACGGAGTCTGTCCTGAGTTGAGTGCTTTAAAAAGCTTTATTATAAAATTCATGCTCTTGCCTTGTGTGTAGATAACTTATCTGTTAGTTTAGCATATTTATCTGGTCTCTCAATAAAAATAATTTTGCTCAGCTTAAAAAACAAAGCAAAACAAAAGCCAAGTTTAAGTACAATTCGCGGATTTGCAGATAAAGGAAGTGCATGGCTAACAAACGGGTTTTGGTTAAGTTTTCAGGTGAAGCTCTTGCAGGAGAAGCGGGTCATGGAATTGACACGAAGATTCTAAACTATATATCACAGGAGATAAAGTCACTTGTGAACGCCGGTATCGAGGTCGGAATCGTTATCGGAGGCGGTAATATTATTCGCGGAGTTACCGCTGCTCAAGACGGAATCATTAAAAGAACTTCAGGTGACTATATGGGAATGTTAGCTACCGTCATAAACGGAATAGCTATGCAGGAAGCTTGTGAGCACGCTGGATTGGAAGTCCGTATGCAAACCGCTATTAAGATGGAGCAGATAGCTGAGCCGTATATCAACCGCCGTGCTGTCCGCCACTTGGAAAAAGGGCGTGTCGTAATTTTTGCAGCAGGAACGGGCAACCCGTTTTTTACCACAGATACTGCGGCAACCCTAAGAGCGGTAGAGATCGGTGCCGAGGTAATAATCAAAGCAACAAAAGTTGACGGAGTTTACGACAAAGACCCGAATAAGTTCAGCGATGCAGTAAAACTTTCCGAACTCTCTTATGAGCAGGCACTCTCGGATAACATCAAAGTTATGGATGACACATCTATCGCATTGGCAAAAGACAACTCACTTCCGATATTGGTGTGCGATATGTTTAAAAAAGGCAATCTTTTGGATATTTTGCAAAACGGAAATATGCAAAACTGTTCAATAGTAAAATAATTACGAAATTTAAGGAGATACAATGAGAGTAGAAGAGTTAACAGCAAAGATTTTAGACAACAACCCGAATATGGATCGTTACCAGCTTGCGATAGCTGTTGCAAAAAGAACGGATGAGCTTTTAAACGGCGCATCGACAAAGCTCAATGTTTCAAAAAATGTTAAAGTTGCAGATTTGGCTTTGATGGAGATAGCTGAAGGTCTTATAACGATCAAGGGCTTTGCGGACAACAAAAAGTAGTTAATCGAGTCTGGGTCAAATGGATATCGAAAAAATAAAAGAGATAGATAATGTTGACTCGGCTACAGAGTGTCTTTTTGAGCAGATGCCTAAAAGCGATGCTCTACAGAAGGCTCTAGAGTACTCTAAGTCTGCTCATGAAGAGCAGTTTAGAAAAAGTGGTCAGCCCTATGTTGTCCATCCCATTTTAGTAGCGGCTATTGTCTCATCTATTACAAATGACGAAGCTATGGCAATTGCCGCGCTTTTGCATGACATCGTAGAAGATACGCATGTAAATATTGATGAGATCAAAGATCTTTTTGGCGATGATGTAGCACATCTGGTCGAAGGTCTTACAAAGATAGACAGCATCAGGGATGCCGAGCTTATCCCCTCTAACTCCAACGAAAAACTGGTAGCATCGGCACTCTCGTTTAGAAAGATGCTTCTTGCAAGCATAAAAGATGTCAGGGTGCTTGTCGTAAAACTTTGCGACAGACTTCACAACATGCTGACCCTTGATGCTCTTCCTGCACAAAAACAGGAGAGAATCGCAGAAGAGACGCTAGTCGTCTACTCCCCCATAGCCCACCGTCTCGGAATCTCTTTTTTAAAAAACCTGCTGGAAGATTTGAGCTTCTCATACCTTTTTAAAGAGGAGAAACGCCATATAGACAGCTACCTTGAGACTAACTATCATGCAATAGAGATGAAGCTTGACGAGTTTAAAGAGTCGATAAACAAGGTTCTGGTTCAAAACGGCTTTTGCGAAGATGAGTTTGAGATACTCTCACGCGTTAAGCATAAATACTCTATTTACTTAAAAATGCAGAGAAAAGGTGTGGGCATAGATGAGGTTCTTGACCTTTTGGCGGTAAGAATTCTTACCGATGATGCCGTCAAGTGTTACAAGATACTCGGACTTATCCATCTGCACTTTCAGCCTCTCTCTTCAAGGTTTAAGGACTATATAGCCGTACCTAAAGATAACGGGTACAGAACTATCCATACGACCGTTTTTTATAATACGGCAATTTTTGAAGTGCAGATAAGAACTTACGATATGCACAAAACCGCAGAGCTTGGTGTTGCGGCACACTGGAAGTATAAGAGTGGCTCAAACGAGAACATAAAGCTTGACTGGCTTAACAATCTAGGTTATCAGAACGAATCCGTTGAGGAGTTTTATGATCTGATAAAGAATGACCTCTACAGCGAAGACATATCTGTTTTTTCTCCTACGGGTGAAGCTTTTACGCTGCCTCGCGGTGCAGTTGTCCTCGACTTTGCTTACGCTGTTCACACCCATGTCGGGAACCACGCAAAGTCTGCTCTGGTAAACAAAACAAAAACCTCACTTATAAACGAGCTTCATAACGGAGATATAGTAAAGATAGAGGTCGGAGAGAGCAGTATAACCAGATGCAGCTGGATCGACGCGGTAAAGACCTCCAAAGCAAAAACAAATATGAAGTACAAATGCAATGCCAGAATAAGAGACATAAACTCCAGATCAAGCGTGAGCATAGTAGCTACCGCTATGAACCTTAACCACTCCAGGGTCGAAGAGTGGTTCGAGAAAAACGGCTGTGAGAAAGTAGCAACCATCGCTACCGATGTTGAGCATTTTCGCGAAGTGATCCATAAATACATAACAGAGATAAATCAGAACAACAGATTTAAAAGATTTTTATCAAGGCACAGGTTCAAGATAAAGGGTTATACTTTCGGCGACCTTGAGGTTTACAGCACCTCAAGCGTAAGCGACGTTGTTTTTGACTACTGCTGTCATCCAAAGAACGGCGACGAGATAATGGCATTTTTGGAGAAGGGCAAAGCGCACGTGCACCACAAGATGTGTTCAAGCGCTTCGAAAAAACTTGAAAACCATGAGCCTATGGTGTTTATACGATGGCAGAAGCTAAATACGTTTAACTACAATATGATAGTCTCTCTTCACAGCGGAGTAGGTACTTTGGCGGAGTTTTTAAACTATCTTGCAAAACTCAAAATTGATATAACGCAGATAGAGCTGGGCAAAAACAGAAGCGAGACTACGAAGTATTGTGAGATAGGCTTTGAGAGTAAAGAAGCTGATATTAACTTGCTTCGTGGTAAAATCGAGCAAAAAATAAAAGTGATACATCTAATCCGCACCGATGATGCATACAAATAGAAATAAAAATAGGAAAAACAGAGAATTATGTTACAAGAAGCTTTACGAGAGATAAAAAGAGGCACAGCCGAGATAATAGACAATGAGAGAATCGAAAAACTATTAAAAGCGTATTTTGAGGAGGGGAAGACCTATACGGTAAAAGCGGGGTTTGACCCGACCGCACCTGATCTGCATCTGGGGCACACTGTACTGTTGCAAAAACTTGCGATATTTCAAAAATATGGGGCAAGCATACAGTTTCTTATCGGTGATTTTACAGCACAGATCGGTGATCCATCTGGAAAGAGCGCTACAAGAAAAACGCTCAGCGCGCTAGAGATACAGGAGAACGCAAAGAGCTACAAGGAGCAGGTATTTAAGATACTGGATCCTTCCAAGACGGAAGTTCTGTTTAACTCTGATTGGATAAACCCGCTTGGGGCCTCCGGAATGCTCACCCTTACAACAACTTTTAACGTTGCGAGGATGCTGGAGCGTGACGACTTTGACAAAAGATACAAAAGCGGTACCTCTATATCTATAAGCGAGTTTATCTATCCTCTTCTTCAAGGGTATGACAGCGTGCATTTAAAGAGTGACATCGAGATAGGGGGGACCGACCAGAAGTTTAACCTTCTTATGGGACGTCATCTGCAGCGCGCGTATGAGATAGGAAAAGAGCAGTCGGTTTTGATGATGCCTATCTTAGAAGGTCTTGACGGCGTACAGAAGATGAGTAAATCTTTAAACAACTACATAGGCGTAGCGGATGAGCCAAACGATATGTTCGGCAAGATCTTAAGCATCTCTGATGAGTTGATGTGGAGATATTACGAACTGCTGAGCGCAAAAACACTAGATGAGATAGAAGATTTAAAAAAGGGTGTGATCGATGGCTCTCTTCATCCAAAAGCGGTCAAAGAGGACCTTGCTTTGGAGATTACTGCCAGATTTCACTCAAAAGAGCAAGCAGACGCCGCAAAAGCCGAGTTTGAAAAAGTGCACGCAAACAACCAGATCCCTACAGAGATAGACGAGTACAGCTCCGATGAAGCGATCTGGATCGCAAAAGCCCTTGTTGACTGTAATCTAGTACCATCAACATCTCAGGCGAGAAGAGATATTAAGCAAGGTGCTGTTAAAATTGATCAAGAGAAAGTAAACGACGAGCAGCTACAATTAAGCAAGGGGGAGTATATCCTCCAAGTCGGAAAAAGAAAATTTGCAAAGTTAAAGGTAAACTAATGAGCTATAAAGCATTGAAAATCGGTAAATATATCATAGAAAAACCTATAGTTCAAGGCGGAATGGGTGTCGGTATAAGCTGGGACCAGCTTGCCGGAACCGTTTCAAAAGAGGGCGGACTGGGTGTTATCAGCGCTGTTGGAACAGGTTACTATGAAAATAAAAAATATGCCTCAAAACTTGTAGCTGACAGACCGCTTGATGCTCTTGGTTTTTACTCAAAAGAGGGTTTTGACGCCATTATAAAAAATGCCAGAAAAATATGCGGCGACAAACCTCTTGCGGCAAATATTCTCTATGCTATAAACGACTACGGAAGAGTTGTCCGTGATGCTTGTGAGAGCGGCATAGATATCATTATAACGGGAGCCGGTCTTCCTACAAATATGCCTGAGTTCACCGAGGGGTATCCGGATGTGGCACTTGTTCCCATCGTCTCATCCGCAAAAGCGCTCAAGATAATCTGCAAGAGATGGAAACAGAGATACAACAGAGTTCCTGATGCAGTTGTCTTGGAAGGTCCAAAAAGCGGCGGACATCAGGGTTTTACCTATGAGCAGTGCAAGATGCCGGAGAACCAGCTTGAAAATCTTGTAAAGCCTGTTGTCGAAGAGGCTGCATTGTGGGGCGATATTCCCGTAATAGCGGCAGGCGGGATCTGGGATAAGAGCGATATAGATGAGATGATGTCTCTGGGTGCAAGAGGCGTTCAGATGGGGACACGCTTTATCGGAACTCATGAGTGTGACGCGCATGAGAACTTTAAGCAAGTACTTTTAGATGCAAAAAAAGAGGATATTCAACTATTCTCTTCGCCTGTCGGCTATCCTGCTCAAGGAGTTAGAACGAACCTGACCGCTCTTGTCGAGAAGAGAGAGGGTCCTGCCATAAAGTGTATCTCAAACTGTGTTGCTCCGTGTAACCGCGGTGAAGAGGCAAAAGAGGTTGGCTACTGTATCGCAGACAGACTCAGTGACGCATACAACGGAAATCTTGAAACGGGACTCTTTTTCTCAGGCACGAACGGATACAGACTCGATAAGATAATCTCCGTAAAAGAGTTAATGGATAAATTAGTCAACGGTGAATAGAAGGGTGATGCTTAAGCTTTTTCTACTCTTTTTTTTACTTTTTATCTCGTTAGAGGCTTCGACAAACAGCGAGCTCTTAAAAAGAGCAGACGGCTATATGAAGAGCAGCTCTACAAGCGATACTTTTCGGGCATACGATGACTACAAAACTCTCTATCTTCGTTCAATGGTCGATAACGACAGCTCATTAAAGCTTGAGGCTTTAAGGGGGATAGTAAAGAGCGGAGAGAGACTCAGCATCGATGTATCTAAGTACTCACAAGAGCTTAAGACCCTTTTGCAAAAAAGCAGTTACAATAAACCTGAACCAAAAGAGATGAAGAAGAGTGAGCATATAGAAGATGTTCATGTCGATCCTCTGCATAGACTAAAATCGGCAGAGTGGAGAGAGGATGTTCTGCTTTTGGAGTTCGACAAGCAGCTTGCATCTTCGCAGATCGAACACTTTACGCTTCACGATACTATCAAGGGCAGATACAGATATGTCTTTGATATCAAGACCGCTATGCTTACAGACTCCCAAAATATTAAAAGCAACGATATAGACAGAATAAAGATAGCGCAGTTTGATCCTCAGATTCTAAGGCTGGTGATAGATCACAGCGAAAAAATAGAAGTCTCGCACAGTGTAGACTCTAAAACATTAGAGGTAAAGCTAAAGACAAAAACAAGCAAAGTAGTTCCTGCCCTAGAGAGTGTTGTGCCGATAAAAAGAGACAGGGGCAAGGTGATAGTTATAGACCCGGGTCATGGTGGAAAAGACCCGGGAGCCGTAGGTTATAGAAGGTATAGAGAGAAGATCGTCGTATTTGATGTGGCAAAAGAGCTTGAAAAGATCTTAAAATCGCGCGGTTATAAGGTCTATATGACAAGAACTGCGGATAGATTTGTAAAGCTAAGCGATAGAACGAAGTTTGCAAACAAAAAGGGAGCGAATATTTTTGTCAGCATCCATGCAAATGCGATCGATGGCAAACATGCAAAAAAAGTGCACGGAGTGGAGTGCTACTTCCTCTCTCCATCACGCTCGGAGAGAGCAAAAAAGGTTGCGGCACAAGAGAATTCGGCAGATCTGAGCGATATGAACATATATGGAAAAGACAGTTATCTGAATTTTTTGAACCACCACAATACAGTAGCATCAAACAAACTGGCGATTGATCTGCAAAGAGGGATGCTGGGAGCTCTTGCTAAAAAGTATAGCGGTGTAAAAGACGGCGGAGTCCGCGAAGGTCCTTTTTGGGTCTTGGTAGGTGCACAGATGCCTTCCGTTTTGGTCGAGGTCGGATTTATTACTCATCCCAAAGAAGCAAGACGTCTTGTTGATAAGAACTATTTAAAAACGATGGCTCTTGGTCTGGCTGACGGCATCGAGAGATACTTCGCCAACAATTAGGGCTTTTAGAGCTAGGCTCAGCCCTCTTTTTTATACTCCAGTTCTCCGGCAACGGACTCTTTTTCATTGATTATCTTCTCGATCTGAGCTTTTACTTTATCGTATCTGTACTGCTCTTTAAAACCTACAATACGGCCGCCTGCAGCATTGGGATGTCCGCCGCCGCCAGTCCACTCTTTTGATATAAGCGCGACATTAACAGTATTGTTTGCTCTTATGCTCAGGGTTCCTCGGTAGCTGATATCAACAATAAAATCATACTCTGGATATGCAAGCAAAAAGCCGTTTCCTATTATGGATGTATTGCCGACACCGTAGCTTAAATAGCCTCTATAGCCTTTGTAGTAAATGGTCTTCTCATCCCTTGCTCTGCCCAGTAGTTCAACTATATATTCAGTTGCTAGGTTATCAAGTGTGTCGTCATGGTCCTTTTTGAAGAAATTTTTCTTTATTTTATGGATATTCTCATCTAAAATTATAGGAGCGTTCTCTTCGTCGATGTACTTTACTGCTTCTAGGAGCAAAGAGAGTTTGTAGTTATTATCATCTTGTGCAAACATAACTTTATTAAGCTCTCTCATCTCAGAGACAAGACGCATACAGACCTTGCCGTATTCAAAGTTCTCCTTCTCCTCCATCTTCCACAAATCAACGGCATTTACTATATTGACAAACTTCTCCATCCAGGCCGGTTCTTCAAACTCAAAGTGCTCTTTTGCATAGTCGTAAGTTATTTTTGTAGCGCATCTAGAAGTGTCTAAATAGTACCAGTTGTATTTATTTGCGCTCTCTTCGCCCGTTCCGTGGTGGTCAAGAAGTTTTAGCGTTATCTTCTTGCCTTTTTCGTTAAGTTTTTCAACCTCTGCATTTAGCCACTTTGCCTCATCTGCGTTTAGATTTAGATCGGTAATAAGTATAGAAGCCTCTTTGTCATCTTTTTTAATGTTTTGCAAGATCAGTTCAAGCGTCTGTTTTACCTCTGCTCCGTAGTTTGCGTTATAGTTAAAAAGTGTATATGGTGTCTGTTTCATTACCAGCTGGCAGCTGTAACCGTCAAGGTCCGTATGTGATAGGTGGTGCACTATTTTGTTATTCATTATTCTCTTTCTTATTTTTATTTGATGTTATGCATTAAAACGAACGCGTCCGTTTTAATGGCAGGGACAGATGTCCCTACAACCCCCTAAAGCTACAAAACGAAGTTTCTTTAGAAAAAACTTTGTTTTTCGAGAATTAAGAGGTTACTTATTATTTATCCTGTTCTTTTATTGAGATCGAGCCCATTACTTCAAATGTGGCACTTGAGTCGATCTCTGCATGCGAGAGTGTTACAACGTCAAGCGAGAACCTCTCAAATATCTCTGCAACCCCGCGGCGAAGCTGAGGATCGACTATTACTACGACAGGAGAGATCCCTTTTTGAAGCAGTTCCGCAGCCTTGGCACTGGTCGCTTGTATGAGAGCATTTATCTCACCGACGTTTAGCATAAGGTTTCTAGTGCCGTCACGCTCCTGAGACTTCTCAAGCATCAGCTGCTCTGAAGGGGTGTCAAATGTCAGAAGTCTTATTACCCCATCTTCGCCCGAGTACATCTTTGTAATGATACGGGATAGTTTTGCGCGCACCTGCTCGGTAATGATGTCAACGTTTTTCGTAAACTCGGCGACATCTGCGATTGTCTCAAGGATGGTGAGCATATCTTTAAGAGGCACTTTCTCATGCAGAAGAGCTTTGAGAACCCTTTGTATAAGTCCGATTGAAGCGACTTTTGTAACATCGTCCACAATAATAGGGAAGTCGTTCTTGATCTTGTTGACAAGAGTTTGAACCTCTTGACGGGTCAAGAGATCTTCGGCATTTTTCTTGATAAGCTCACTCATATGTGTAGAGATAACTGTAGCCGGGTCTACGACAGTGTAGCCGTTTATGATCGCATCCTCTTTTAATTCAGGTGCGATCCAAAGCGCTTCAAGACCAAAAGCAGGCTCTTTTGTTCTCTCACCCTTGATCTCTCCGGTTGCCATGCCGCTATCCATTGCCAAGAACTTGTCAGGCATAATAGTCCCCTCGCCGATAGGTATCCCTTTAAGCAGTATCTGGTACTGTTGGGGCTGGAGATGGAGATTGTCTCTTATGCGCACCTGAGGCATCAAAAAGCCGAAGTCGGATGCTATCTTTCTTCTCATCGAGCGGATTCTTTCTAAGAGATCGCCGCCTTGTGCGCTGTCTGCCAGTCGGATAAGCTGATAGCCGAGTGTTAGTTCGAGCATCTCCACTTTTAGGATATCCTCAAGAGCGCTCTCCTCCTCTTTGGCTATCTCTTCATTCGATTTAGCCGGACGAAGAGCCTTCTCTTTTGCTTCTTGCTCTTTGGTCTTTGAGAGAATATTGTTTACGTCAAGAATACTTAGCTCGCCTTTTTCATATTTGTAGACAGACCAGCCAAGAAGAGCAAACAAAATTCCGACAAAGCCCATAGATGCGGTCGGAAGACCCGGGACAAGAGCAAAAAGGATCATAATGAAACCTACGATCATCATTATCTTTGCATTGCCGGTTATCTGGTTTATAGCGCCCTCGGCAAAGTTGTCTCCCTCTCCGGATGAGCGGGTTATCATGATACCTGTCGCGGTTGAGATTATAAGAGCGGGTATCTGTCCTACAAGGCCGTCACCTATTGTTAGAAGAGTAAATGTTGTAGCACTGTCTCCAACGCTCATGTCATGCTGAAAGACACCTATTAAAAAGCCGCCTATGATGTTGATAAGAGTGATGATTATACCTGCGACCGCGTCACCTTTTACGAATTTAGACGAACCGTCCATCGCTCCGTAGAAGTTTGCGTCTTGGAGGATCTCTGCTCTTCTTCTTTTTGCCTCTGCATCGTCGATAAGTCCTGCATTTAGGTCGGCATCGACCGCCATCTGCTTACCCGGCATCGAATCAAGCGTAAAACGTGCAGCAACTTCTGCAACCCTTGTTGAACCCTTTGTGATTACCATAAAGTTTATAAGAACTAAAATGGAGAATACGACTATACCGATGACATAGTTTCCGCCGACAACAAAGTTTCCAAAGCTGTTAATAATGCTGCTCACCTCGTCCGGGCCTTCATGACCGTGGCTTAGGATCATTCTGGTGGTCGCAATATTAAGAGCGAGCCTAAAGAGCGTAAGTATAAGTATAAGTGTCGGAAAAGTAGTCAGGTCGGTCGGTTTTGGGACATATAGAGATATTAGCAGAATAAGCACCGCAAGAGCCATAGAGACCGTAAGTAAAACATCCAGTATGGAAGATGGCAGAGGAACGATGATTATGGCAAGTATCGCCATCACGAAAACTACTACGCTTAGATCTTTTTGACCAAGTAAAAAGTTTAAGGTAGTGCCGATCTGCTGCCTAGTAGTTAATTTTTTTGCCAATTTTTTACTCTAATACGTCTGCTAAAGTCAAGTCTGCTAAAAAAGAGTCTATCTTACCTTGTAATTTATTTAAAAAAGGCCATATCGAACATAGAGAGCCTTTGTCCAGAGGGCAACTCTCAAGAGAGGGCGCACAATCAAAAACCGTAGGCGCTTTGCCCTCAACCGCTGACATGATCTGCAACATGCTTATATCTTTTGGCTCACGTGCAAGGGCAAAACCGCCGTTGACGCCTTTATATGACTTTAAAAGACCCTGTTTTGCCATGGACTGCAGGATCTTTGCCAGAAAACTTTTTGGAATTGAGAGTTGGCTTGAGAGTGTTTCGCTATCCATCGGAGCGGAAGCTTTTGTCAAAACAATTAGGGAGAGTATCGCATACTCGCTAGCACGGGTTATTAACATATTATTACTTTAATTAAATTTTTGTAAATTATATCAAAAGAAGTTGAAATAAAAGAATAAATTAGATACTATTTCACTTCAACTTTATACACTGATATCTATTTGACCTGTATAACTGTTAGATCAATATACCATTTGGAGGCTATCATGGCTTTAAATTCGGCGAAAAAACAAGAGATTGTTGCAAAGTATGGACGTGGTGAGAATGACACTGGTTCAAGTGAAGTTCAAATCGCGCTATTAACAGAGAGAATCAGTGAACTGACTGAACACTTAAAAGTGTTCAAAAAAGATCACGCATCAAGACTAGGTCTTTTAAAATTAGTAGGACAGCGCCGCCGTCTTATGAAATACTTTAAAAGAAAAGATAAAGATGCTTATCTTAAACTTGTAGCAGATTTAGGTATTCGCGACAATATCTAAATACCCAAAACGAAGCTTTTTGCTTCGTTTCTTCTTTTAATTCCCTATAGAAAAATCTCCACCGCTCTTTTTAAATCTTCCTCGGTATCTATGCCAAACCCTGTGCTTGTAACTTTTACCATGCTTATCTTCTTTTGATGATAGATCGCGCGAAGCTGCTCGAGTTTTTCAATATCCTCAATAGGCGCATCATTAAGATCGCAAAACTCTTTTAGGCTCTTTTTGCTAAAACCGTATATACCTATATGACCGAAGTACTGCGCTTCTCCGCTTCTATTATATGGGATTGGCGAGCGTGAGAAGTAGATGGCGTTGTCTTTGTCGTCCAGAACCACTTTTACCAAGTTGGCATCCTGCGCAGATTCGCTGTTTATGGAGTTGTAACAGCTTGCCATGATAAACTCTTCGCCGTTTTGTTTTAGCTCCTCTAATCTTTTAATCAGCTTTTCTACAACATCAGCCTCTATAAAAGGCTCGTCTGCCTGAACGTTGATAATAAGCTCGTCATCATCTACATTTAGTATGTTCGCACACTCGTTTATGCGGTCGGTTCCGCTTTTGTGAGTTGTTGATGTCAGCATCGCTTCAACGCCGTGGGCTCTGCATGTTGAGATAATTAGTTCATCGTCCGCCGCAACTACGACCCTTCCCAAGTGTGCGACTCTTTGAGCGGTTCTGACCACCATCGGGACTCCGCCGATGTCTGCTAAAACTTTTTGTGGAAATCTGCTTGAAGCAAGCCTTGCCGGAATAATTATCATTTAAAGCCTTTGTAACTGACCTTACGCACTAGATGTAATTTTGTATGGCTTTAGATATATGTTATTGCAAGGAAAAAAGTTGCAGAGCTAGCTAAAGCTAACTCGAAACTTTATGACGACGCAAGAGCGTATATATAAAGCCACCTATAGGGCAAAAGATTAAAGCATCAGCTACATCGTTAGATTTTCTCGCCTTAGCTATGCTAGGGCTTTAAAAATCTGCCTCATATCTGGTACTCTAATCTTTTGTACAAAAAAGCATATAGTGCGTAAGGTCAGTTTTGATATAATTGCGCAATTATATCCAAAAATGAACTTTTAGGAATCGCATATATGCTTCTTTACCAGCCGCAAGAGGGCTACTGCTACAACAGCGACTCAATATTTTTATATGATTTTATCTCGCACTTCAAACCAAGCGGCAAGGTATTGGATGTCGGAGCAGGGTGCGGCGTCGTAGGGCTTTTGGTGGCAAGAGACGCTAAGAGAGTCGAACTTGAGGCGGTTGAGAAGCAGGATGTTTTTGCAGAGTATGCTTCCATTAATGCGAGAGTGAACAAGATAGATTACAGACTCTACAAGAGCGATTTTTTGGAACTGGATGAGGATGTGAAGTATGATTTTATTATCTCAAATCCGCCTTTTTATCATGACGGTGTTACAAAGAGCGAAAATGAGATGTTGTTTAATGCACGCTATAATGTCAACTTACCGTTAGATAGATTTTTTAAAAAGGTCGCAAGACTTTTAAAACCGAAGTCTCATTTTATTTTCTGTTATGACGCTTCGCAGTTTGGACTTATCTGCGCAGAGCTTGCAAAAACAAATATGAGAGCGGTTGATGTGCGTTTTGTCCATCCTAAAAGCGACAGGCAGGCATCTCTTGTGATGATACATGCCAGAAACGGCTCAAAGTCTCTTATGAAGGTTTGGCCGCCCTTTATCAGTTTTGACGGCGAAGAGTTTTCAAAAGAGGCTCAAAATATATATAAAAAAGCACGGACACAAAGTATAAAATGTCAAATATAATTAAAAAAGACGGATACGACTACATTTTTGATGCCTCTGCATGCAGCACATGTCAAGCGAGATGCTGCACAGGAGAGAGCGGATATATCCACGTAAGCAGTTCCGAGATAGAGAGTATCGCCAAATTGTTAGGATTAGATGTGCAACTCTTTAGCGAAAAATACCTTTTCAAACACGGATACAGATACTCTATAAAAGAGAGAAAGATCGCAGGTAGTTATGAGTGCGCCTTTTATGACAGAGAATCAAACGGATGTGCGATTTATGAAGCAAGACCGCAGCAGTGCAGAACTTTTCCTTTTTGGGACTATTTTAAGACAAGGGTCGATGAGTTGAAACTGGAGTGCCCCGGAGTCATTGATGCTTAGTATTATGAGGTTTTCTCTTCTAGTTGCCGCACTTATTTTCATTCTCGGGTGCTCCTCTAAAGAAGTAGAGGTAAAGGGGCATGAGAAAGTTTTTGAATATGAGGATCTTTACATACTAAATGCTCTTTTGTTTGAGGAGAGGCAGGATTATAAGAACTCATCGGATATTTTTAATACTCTCTATTTAAAAACAGGCAAAGAAGAGTACCTATACCGCTCCCTAAGAGATGAGTTGGCGGCAAATGAGAACGAAAGAGTAATAAGCAGAGCAGATGACGCTTTAGGGGATAAGATAGATGATTTTGAGCTTGTAAGGATCAAAATAGTGGCCCTTATGAGAGCCCAGAGACTCTTAGAGGCAAAGGAGCTTGGTCTAAGGCTTGTATCAAAGTCCAACAACGTTGACGACTATCTGCTTGTAAGCGAGATATATGTAAAACTAAAGCAGTTTGATACCGCCGTAAAGTATCTTGAGGGCGCGTATATTAAAGATTATAACGAGAAGATACTTGAGAAGATCGCAGTCATCTTATATGTAAATCTGGAAAGAAAAAAAGATGCGATCGCACAGCTTGAGACTCACTCCAGAATACATGGTTGCACAAAATTCATCTGTTCAAAACTTATAGGTTTTTATAGCAATGACAATAATGTTGACGGTCTTTTATCTACCTATCTAAGACTCTATAAAATAGATTCAAGCAGAGATATAGGTGAAAAAATAGTTCAGATATACGGTTATAAAAAAGATTATAAAAAGATGATAGAGTTTTTGGAGCAGAGCAACATCAACAAAGAACTGCTGCTTCAGCTCTATATTCAGGCAAAAAACTATAAAAAAGCCGTCAGTGTCGCAAAAGAGCTCTATGAAGAGAGCGGCGACGTCGCCTACCTCGGACAGAGCGCTATTTTTGAATACGAGAGCGCTGAGGATAAACGTGATAAAGAGATGCACAAAAGCGTTATCTCAAAGTTAAAAGAGGTAATAAAAACAAAAAGAGAAGGCACCTATCTTAACTACCTTGGCTATCTTCTGATAGATCATGAGATAGATGTGAAAAAAGGGATAGAGTATGTTAAAGAGGCACTTAAAATAGAGCCAAACTCTATCTACTATCTCGACTCGCTGGCGTGGGGGTACTATAAGCTCGGAGATTGCAAAAGAGCCGCAAAGATCATGAAAAAAGTGGCAAATATGGACGGAAGCAGCAACAGCGAGGTGGTAGAACATATTGAAGCTATAAAGAAGTGTAACAAAAAACAAAAGGGTAAAAAGTAGAATGATATTAGACGAGATAATAAAAAAAACAAGAGAAGATGTAATAAAAAGAGAGAAGGAGTTCTCGCTCGACTGGTTAGGGCGTTCACTCGCCTTTAATGCAAGAGCGCCGAGAGATGTCTTTCCATACTTAAGAGCTACGGAGGAGGATCCGTACAGAATTATAGCCGAGGTAAAAAAAGCCTCTCCCTCAAAAGGTGTTATCCGTGAAGATTTTGATCCCATAGCGATAGCACAGAGTTATGAGAGGGGAGGGGCGAGCGCTATCTCTGTTCTTACCGAACCTCACTTTTTTCAAGGAAACTTGGACTATTTGGGACAGATAAGAAGATATGTTGGGATACCGCTTCTTAGAAAAGATTTTATAGTTACAAAATATCAGATACTTGAAGCTATGGTGCATGGTGCGGATTTTATTTTACTTATCGCTGCGGCTCTTAGCAAAGGTGAGTTAAAAGAGCTTTTGGGATATACAAGACATCTGGGTATGGAAGCACTCGTTGAGGTTCATGACAAGAGCGATCTGGTAAAAGCGATCTACGCGGGGAGCGATATTATCGGGATAAACCATAGAAACCTCCAAACATTTGAGATGAACATGCAGCTCTCTTATGAGTTGATACCGATGATTCCAAACGGCAAGATAATCGTTGCAGAGAGCGGTATTTATGAACACGGACAGCTTGAGGATCTCTCAAAAGCTGGTGTCGATGCATTTTTGGTAGGCGAATCTCTAATGAGAGAAGCAGATGAAGAAGTGGCGCTTAGAAATTTGAAATACGGAAAAAAATAAAAACGCCTAAAAAGAGGCAAACGCCTCGCACACGATTAGAAAACTGAAGTTCGGTTAAACTAAGATAAGAGAAGAGTATCTTCTCTTATGATAATAGCGCCTTTGCACACTCGTTGATCCTTTTGCCGTCAGCCTTGCCTGAGAGTTCTTTGGATGCTGCTCCCATAACTCTTCCAATATCTTTAATGGTCGTTGCACCTATTTTTGCAATTATACTTTTTAGCGCTTCGTTTAGTTCCTCGTCGCTTAGTTGTGCCGGCAGGTACTCTTTATAGTAAGCTATCTCATCTAGCTCTTTTTGCATCAGATCGTCGCGTCCTGCATCTCTGTACTGAGTCGCGGCATCATCTCTTCTTTTGACCTGCGATTGAATTATTTTTATAACGTCATCATCATTAAGCTCTTTTCTCTCATCTACTTCTATCTGTTTAAAGGCACTACTCAAAAGTCTTAGAGCATCTCTTTTTTTGTTATCTTTTGCCTTCATGGCATCTTTTACGTCTTGATTGATTCTTTCTCTTAAATTCACTTTTTTCCTTTTATGTGGAACTATTATTGCTAGAATTATAACTAATAAATAAGAACCGAAAGAGAAGAATTGAAAAAAACCGTTTTAATGGTGCTGATGCCAATTTATGCTATACTATTTTTTTCCGGTTGTACGGCAAATTTGACGGATCCTGAGATAGACTTTGAGCCTCCTGCTTATGTAGAGCAGATGCCCTCACGTGAAGACAAGAAAGATTTTGCTTCTGTAGGAAGTATCTTTGGGCAGGGAGAAAACCCGCTTTTTACCGATCATAAGGCTATGCACGTAAATGATGTCGTGACGGTCATCATATCTGAAAATGCGCAGAGTTCAAGTACCGGTTCAAAACAGCTTAGCGAAGATGACACTATGGGTCTGGGCGGCGGTCTTTTCAGTTCAGGCGGTACGAATTCTGCGGTAAATTCGGCTGTAAATAAACTAAACGGCTTGAGCAATATAGGCTTTTCAGGCAGTTCAAGCAGTGCTTATGCAGGACAGGGAAGTGCATCAAGAGATGCATCTTTCAGTACGACAATTTCTGCCAGAATTGTAAAAGTGCTGGAGAACGGAAACTATTTTATATCGGGCAAGAGAGAGATCCTGGTCGATGACCAGAAGCAGATCATACAGATCGGCGGCGTGATACGCCCTTATGATATTGATCAGTACAACAGGATAGAGTCTTCACAGATCAGTGATGCTAAAATTCTTTATAAGACAGAGGGAGATGTTGACCGTGCGACAAAACAGGGCTGGGGTACAAAAATTATTCAGGCTGTCTGGCCGTTTTAGTCTACTTATTGCACTGAGTTTTTCAACACTTCTTGCCCAGCAGAGCTTTAAAGATTTTAAAAAGTCTCAAACGGACTCCTTTAAAGAGTATAAGGATGAGAGGGACAGGGAATTTGGCAACTACTTGAAACAGGAGTGGAAAGCTTATGTACTTGAGGAGATGAAACCTCTTTACGATAAGCCAAAACCCGTAACGATCGAGCCTGCAAAACCGACTCAGATCAAGCCGGTCGGACCGAAGATAAATATAGAGATAGAAGAAAAAAAAGAGCTTAAAGAGGATTTGCCACCACCTCAAAAAGAGCCTGCCGAGTCTTTGCCTGCACAAAAAGTGCAAAAAGATATCACTTTTGATTTTTACGGTAAAAATTTGGAGTTTGATATTTCAGACGGTGTAAAAAGAGCGACTTTTTACCCTGCAAATCAGACCGGTATAGCCAACTTTTTTGAGAGTGTCGCTTCAAGCGATTATGAAGATCTGGTTTTGGATATAAAAAGAGTCTCAAGTTCTATGAACTTAAATGACTGGGGTCTCTACCTATTAGTCTCAAAGATATCTAAGAGCATATATGAAAACAGAGACAACGCTAAGCTTCTTAGCTGGTTTTTGTTAAATAAATTGGGCTACGGAGTAAAGATCGGCCTGGACGACAGGCATGTAGTATTGATGCACTACTCGACAAAGACGATCTATGCCGCACCAAGCTTTAACTTCGATAGCAAAAAGTATTATGTTTTCTTAGACAACTCAAAAGAGAGCATAGGGAGAGTCTTTTCTTACAAACAAGATTATCCGGGTGCCACAAAGGCGCTTGATCTCTCGCTCGATGAGCTTCCGATCTTAGGAGAGGATTTTGAGGATAAACTTCTGAGCTTCGAACACTTTAACAATAGATACGAGATCGCTATCTCATACAACAAGAACCTTATAGAGTTTATGTCCACATATCCGCAGGCCGACTATGGGACCTTTTTCAACGCTCCTCTTGATAAGAGGACATACACAGAGCTGGCGATATCCATCAAAAAATATATTGACGGCAAAAAAGCGAGCGAAGCTATGAACTTTGTGCTTACTTTTGTGCAAAAATCGTTCAAATATGAGCAGGACAATCAGCAATTCGGAAAAGAGAAGGTGATGTTCGCTCAGGAGACGCTTTTTTACGACAGGTCAGATTGTGAAGACAGAGCGATCCTTTTTTCTTACTTGATAAGAGAGCTTTTCGGAGTAAGCACGCTCGGTGTAAAGTATGAGGACCATATGGCAACCGCTCTTTATATCCCGCTTGAGGGAGAGAAGATAAGAGCAGGTTCAAAAGAGTATGTTATAGCAGATCCGACATATATAAACTCTACCATAGGCACTGGAATGCCAAAATACAGGTCTATCAAGCCCCAAAGTTACATAGTCGTAAAGAGCAACTAAGCAGCCGGCGTAATGCTCTTGGCTTTTTTTACAGCCTCATCAAAAGAGTCAAGTATATTTTCTTCGCCTATCAGACTAGTTATCTCATACTTTTTCAAATCTTGCAGTACATCGCTGTTTACACCTGAGAGAAGCACTTTTACATCTGATTTTTGCAGTGTCTTTAGCATCTCCTCAAAGTTGTGAAGGGCTGTTGAGTCCACAAAAGGAACGTGACGCATACGGATTATGAGTATCTTGCTCTTAAGCCCTATCTCCTTTATGACTCCCGAGTACTGTTTTGCAGATGCGAAAAAAAGCGGACCGCTTATCTCGTAGATGGAGACGCCCTCAGGCAGATCCGAATAGTCATCAAGCAGGTCGCTGTCAACACGGCACGGGGTCTTTATGCCGATATCCGCCATTCTCTTCATAAACAGAAGCGAGGAGAGGACAACTCCGATCTCAATAGCTACTGTCAGATCAACGAATACGGTAAGCAAGAATGTGCTAAGAAGGACTATGATGTCAAAAGGTGAGCCTTTTAATATAGATATAAAAGAGCGCCACTCGCTCATATTGTACGCTACTACTATCAATATCCCAGCCAAACATGCCATAGGGATAAGCTTTGCGTAGCTTGCAAATATAAGCATTATAAGAAGCAGTGTCATGGCGTGCACAATTCCGGCTATCGGAGTTCTTCCGCCGTTTTTTACGTTCGTAGCGGTTCTCGCAATTGCACCCGTTGCCGCAATACCGCCAAAAATAGGAGTGAGAATATTCGCAATACCTTGAGCTATAAGTTCCGTGTTAGAGCGGTGATTGCCGCTTATCATACCGTCAGCCACAACGGCAGAGAGAAGTGACTCTACACCTCCAAGCAGCGCTATGGTAAGAGCAGGAGCGATATAGATGTAGAGGTTCTCAATCTCGATACTTGGAAGCGAGAAAGTAAAAGTGTTTGGGATCTCTCCGAAGAAGGACTCAATGGTTGTAATTGGAATATTTGTAGCTTGAACGATAAATGTAATGAAGATTATGGCAACAAAAGAGCCTGGAACTCTGGCAGTTATCTTTCTAAAATAGATCGTTATCAAAATCGTTGCAGCCGTAATTGCGAGCGCATATAAGTTTGTCTCATCTACGTGAGAAAAATATGTGACCCATTTTTGGAAGAACTCCGATGGCATTTTCTCAATATTTAACCCCAGTGCATCTTTTATCTGCGTTGAAAAGATAATAACGGCAATACCACTTGTAAAGCCCACAATTAGCGGATGGGGAAAGTATTTCAGCAAGTTTCCTAGATGTAAAAGCCCAAATAGTATGAGAATGACCCCTGCCATCATGGTAGAGATAATGAGCCCGTCAATGCCGTACTCTTGAACTATCGCATATATAATTACTATAAAAGCTCCCGTAGGCCCTCCGATCTGTACTCTGCTTCCGCCAAAAAAAGAGATGATAAAACCTGCAATGATCGCAGTGATAAGACCTTTTTCGGGAGAGACACCAGAAGCTACGGCAAATGCGATGGAGAGCGGAAGTGCAACGATACCGACAACGATGCCGGCAAAGATGTCGGAGACAAGCTGATCTTTGCTTATCCCTGACTTTAGAAGTGTGAAAAGTTTAGGTTCAAAAACTTTGCTCATTTAGTTTTTCAGCGAATTTAACTGTTCGAGAACTTTTTGCTGTTTGCTTTGTGCATCTGCAAGAAACTCTCTGTTCTTTGCCAAAACATCTGCCGGTGCGTTTGCAACAAATCTCTCATTGTTTAGCATGCCGCCGAGCTTGTCTATCTCTTTTTGTAGCTTCTCATCCTGTTTTGAAAGACGGCTGATAATAGGTGCGAGGTCAATTGACTCTGTAGGAATAAATGTCTCGCATTTTTGTGAGATGTCACTTACGGAGTTCTCTACTTTAGACTCTGTAAACTCTACGCTGTCCACTTTGGCAAGTTTGATTATGAAAGGCTTCATAAGCTCCTGCTCTTCTTGTGATATGCCGTCTATTTTGACAAAAGCTCTTTCTATCTTTTGATTTGCAAGATCTACCAAGACTTTTGCACGTCTGATGGAGATGATTACATCCATGATCACCTCAAATCTTGCCTCGTCTTTAAGACGTTTTTTCGTCTTATACGGATACTTCATGACCATAACAGACTCAGAGTTCTCCAGGCTTGTTGCCGAGAGTTCATGGTAGAGATACTCCGTGATGAATGGCATAAACGGATGCAGAAGCTTCATAGACTCTTTAAAGATAGCGCCAAGTTCAACAATTGAGCTTTTGTCAGCTTTGCTAAGTTCAATTCCCCAGTCGCAGAACTCGTTCCAGATAAAGCGGTAAACAGCAGTTGCAGCATCGTTGAACCTGTACTCATCCATAGAAGAGCGCACTTCGGCAGTTGCAACGTTCAGGCGTGAGAGCATATATCTTCCAAGCGGGCTCTCGACACAAAAACCTTTTAGATCAGGAAAGGTGTCTACGTTCATCTGCAGAAATTTTGCCGCATTGTATAGTTTGTTCGTAAAGTTGCGGTTCTGCTCCAGCTTGTCCTGGCTCATTCTTATATCACGCCCCTGTGCCGCGCTGATGGCAAGAGTGAAGCGCAGAATATCGGCACTGTACTTCTCTACCATATCAAGCGGGTCGATGACATTGCCTTTTGACTTGCTCATCTTTTGACCGTGCTCGTCGCGGACCAGTGCATGAAGGTAGATGTGGTTGAACGGAAGCTCTCCCATAAAACTCTCACCCATCATCATCATTCTTGCAACCCAGAAAAATAGTATGTCAAAGCCCGTGATGAGAAGAGAGTTCGGGTAGAACTCTTTTAGGTCGTCTGATTGGAAGAGTTTATCCATCTCAACATCACCGTTACCCCAGCCAAGCGTTGAGAACGGCCATAGAGCGGAGCTGAACCAAGTGTCAAGAACATCAGGGTCTTGATGAATGTTTTTTGAAGCACATTTTGGACACTCATGCTCCGCGTCTTTAAGACTTGCCCACTCATGATCGCAGTCGTTGCAGTAAAAAACAGGGATCTGATGTCCCCACCAAAGCTGACGGGAGATGCACCAGTCTCTTAGATCACCCATCCATGAGTTGTATGAGTTTATCCAGTGAGGAGGAAAAAATTTCGCTTCGCCGCCATTTGTCTTTTCTATCGACTTCTTTGCGACTTCACTTCTTACAAACCACTGTTTTGAGATGTAAGGCTCAACGATGTTTTTACATCTGTAGCAGTGTCCCACTTGATGTTTGTGGTCCTCTATCTTTACAACAAAGCCTTCGGATTCTAGTTTTTTAACGATAATATCGCGGGCTTCAAGACGCTCCAAGCCTGCGAACTCTCCGGCGTACTCGTTTAAAATACCCTTCTCATCAAACACGGTAATAAACTCAAGATCGTGTCTTTTGCCTACTTCGTAGTCGTTTTGGTCATGTGCGGGAGTTACCTTGACAACACCCGTTCCAAATGTCATGTCTACATGCTCGTCGGCAATAATAGAAACCTCTCTCTCAGTCAGAGGAAGTCTTATCTTCTTACCGATTATATCTTTGTATCTTTTATCATCCGGATGCACCATTACAGCCGTATCGCCGAAGTATGTCTCAGGTCTGGTGGTCGCAACTTCAACGAAACCGCTGCCGTCTGCAAAAGGGTACTTTATGTGGTAGAACTTGCCTTCATGCTCTTCATGTTCTACCTCTATGTCACTAAGCGCGCCGTCATGCGTACACCAGTTTACCATGTAGTTTCCGCGAACGATAAGCCCTTGATTGTATAGATGAACAAAAGCCTCTTTTACCGACTTTTGAAGTCCTTCATCCATAGTAAAGCGCTCACGTTTCCACGCAGGGCTTACACCCATTTTACGAAGCTGTGAGGTCATAACTCCCGCAGACTCCTCTTTCCACGCCCACGCACGCTCTAAAAACGCCTCTCTGCCGATCTCCTCTTTTGTCGTGCCTTGTGCTAGGAGCTGTTTCTCTACCACGTTTTGCGTCGCTATCCCCGCATGGTCGGTTCCCGGCTGCCAAAGAGTTTTGTATCCGTCCATTCTTTTGTATCGTGTGATGATGTCTTGAAGCGTAAACGTAAGTGCGTGACCTATGTGAAGACGACCTGTGACATTTGGAGGAGGCATCATAATAGAGAAATTTTTTCCATCTTCTTGAATGGCTCTGTTGCCATCTACCTCAAAGTAGCCTCTCTCTTCCCAGATCTTGTAAAATTCATCTTCCGTAATGCTCGGTTCATAGCTCTTTGCTGACATGTTTTTGACCTTAAATAGTATAAAAATTTTCGCGATTATATCCAAAAAGATGTGAGGCTTTGCTTATTTGAGTTTTATTTGTTCTTGCGCAAACACTACACAATAGAAGCTCTTTTTTTAAAAAGTTGAAGCTTATGATAGTATAATTTCACTCTTAATTTAAGAGGAGTCTTTTTGCCACTTTCGCGTTTAAATGAGGAACAGTACCTCGCTGCAACATCAAAAAACAGACAAAATCTCATCATAGCTTCTGCAGGAACCGGCAAGACCTCTACTATTGTAGGCAGAATCGCTTATCTTTTAGATGCGGGCGTAAAACCACAAGAGATTTTGCTTCTTACTTTCACAAACAAAGCAGCTGCAGAGATGGTTCAGCGTGTTGCAGATTTTTTCGGCAATGATGTAGCTTCAAAGATAGATGCGGGGACATTTCATGCTGTAAGTTACAGATGGCTTAAAAAGGATGACAAAAAAGTCGTTTTAAAGCAGCAAAGAGAGTTAAAGACGCTCTTTAGAAGCGTTTATGAAAAGCGCTCTTTTGGGCACATAGGGGCGGAGATAATGCCTTATGGCGGAAACTATCTATATGACGTATACTCCTTTTACCAAAATACGGAACTTGAAGATAACTTTGAAGAGTGGGTTAAAAACAGATACCCTGAACATGAGCTCTTTGCGATGATATATGCAGACATTGTCGATGAGTTCGAGGCTCTGAAAAAAGAGTACGGCTTTGTAAACTTCAATGATCTGCTGCTAAACTTCAGAGAGATGTGCAAGAGCAAAGACCTTGGTTACAAAGAGGTGCTTGTCGATGAGTATCAGGATACAAATGCGCTCCAAGGCACGCTTATAGATGCGATGAGCCCGCCGTCACTCTTTTGTGTCGGGGATTACGATCAGAGCATCTACGCTTTTAACGGTGCTGACATATCCATAATAGGGACATTTTCAAAAAAATTTCCGACCGCACAAGTGCATACCCTGACTAAAAATTACCGCTCAACCGTGCCGATCCTCTCGCTTGCCACAAAGGTCATAGAGCACAATGAGCGGATATATCCAAAAAAACTTGAAGTTACACGTTCTCACACTTCGCAGCCTCCGACACTGCTGGCTTATGACGAGCTTTTCGATCAGTACCATGACATTGCCCGCAAAATAAGCACAACGCAAACACCGCAGGAGGAGATAGCCGTAATATTTCGAAACAACTCCTCGGCTGACGGCATAGAGGTAGGGCTTCGTGAGCTTGGCATCTCGTGCAAGCGAAAAGGCGGGACAAGCTTTTTTGACTCGCGTGAAGTTAAAGCAGTTTTAGATTTTTATACTTTGCTTGTAAACGAGTCCGACATGATGGCATTTATACATCTCTTTGAGTTTGCAAGAGGCATTGGAAGTGCTATGGCAAAAGAGCTCTACATTGCTCTTAAGACGTTAGGCCACGGCAGCATATTTTACGGCCTTTATGCGCCTGACGAATCAAACAAAAATCCGTTTGAGAAGAGAAAACTCAACCATCAGCTGGGTCTTTTTGATGATTTTTTAGAGCTTGGCAGTGTGGGTAAATTCGCAAAACTCGGATTTGAAGATAAATTTATGCGCAATCCGATCTTAAAACATCCAAAACTTACAAAAGAGAACGCTACATTTCTGCATGATTTTTACCTCTTGTTTAGAGATCTAAAGGGTGTGAAACAGCCGCGTACCATAGTCAAAAAGATCGCAGAGTCGGCAATATACAAATATATAGCTGAATTTTTGGCAAGTAGAAGAGCGCAGCTTAAAGACGGCACTATCGATGAGAAGCAAAAGGCGGATGCGCTATCTAAGATAGCAAGAAAAATGGTTTTGCTAGAGGAGCTCTCAAAACCGTACAGCGAACATGAGAGATTTTTAAATGCAATGATTCTTGGTTCGTCCGATCTGACTCAGGGCGAGGGGGTAAATCTTCTTAGCGTGCACGCTTCAAAAGGCTTGGAGTATAAAGAGGTCTATATTGTCGATCTGATGGACGGGCGCTTCCCAAACCGTAAACTTATGCAGCGCGGCGGCTCGCTTGATGAGGAGAGAAGGCTTTTTTATGTGGCGGTTACGCGCGCAAAGGATATACTCTATCTTAGCTACGCAAAATATGACAAGATCAAAAAACTAAACTTCCTGCCGTCACAGTTTTTGTACGAAGCCGGATTGGTTCCAAAGGATGAGGCTTTTAGGGCAATGGTACTAAAAGAGGAGGGTAAAGAGGAGTAGCTTTGGTTCTAAGCAAAGGTTTCTTTGTTATATACTACAACTCTGTTGCGTCCGCTCTCTTTAGCTCTGTATAACGCTTCATCGGCGCATCTGTATATTTCGTTAACATTGTGGAGAGTGTTCGGTTCAATGACGATAACTCCCATAGATATAGTTATATATCTGCTTGCACCGTTTTTTTCATGTTCTATCTTTTCATTTTCGATACTCTCTTTTATGCCGTTTGCAAAAGAGAGAGCCTCTTTGTGATGCATACCCGTACATAATATGCCAAACTCTTCGCCTCCAAGCCTAAAAGCCATATCACCGGCTCTCTTAAGTGAGTTTCTAAGATTTTTTGCCACTATTTTTATAACATGATCTCCCGCCTGATGACCATAGGTGTCGTTGAACTGTTTAAAGAAATCAACATCCAAAATAATGAACACAAGCGGCTGTTTTGTCCTGCTCTGTATCTTTAGGTTATCTTCAAAAACTTTGTCAAAGTGTCTTCTGTTGTATAGGGAAGTCATAGAGTCTGTAATTGTCAATTTTTGTATGTTTTTTATATATTTTCTGTTTTTACAATAAAAGATGCCGTTTATATATGCAATAAACAAGATGGAGAAAACCCCCGCTATTATTACGTAGATGGAGAGCTGTTTTGTCTCTTTAAGCCTGTTGTTAAGGCTTTTTTCTAAATATATAGCGTTGACATCGTAAAGAGCGATTATAAGATTGATGTTTTTAGTGATCAGCTCAAAAATCCCATCCGGTTCAAGAGCTACACTGCTCGCACTCAAGAGATTTATTTGGGTAAATTCAATGATGGCTTTTTGCGCCTTTCTCATCTTTACATGCTGCTCTTTCATATCTATGTTTTGCTCTGTGGCGTAGAGTATATCCAGATTGAATTCCAGCTTTTTTAGTACCTCTTCTATCTTGTTCATCTGTATAACGAAGTACTCTTTTTGGTGCTTTGTAAGTTCTCTGCCTTTCGTGCCTGCCGCGGTTGCCCTTATCTGACCGTTGTACTCGATAAGCTGTGGAAGAAGGTAGACCACATTCTCTATCATTACATAAGAGTCCATTTTAGGGTCTAGAATAAGATTACATCCGTAAGAGATACGGTTGGAGTAGTTCATAAACTCTTCAATCAATTCGGAAAAATAGCCAAAACTGGCAAATTCCAAAGAGTTTTTATCTATAGAGTCTATAAAATCTAACAGTTCCGATTTTAAAAAGCCATTTTTATCATAAGCGTTAATAGCCTCTCTTAGAGATATGAGATTTTTCGATATGTTCTCTTTTGTAAGTTCGAGTTCTTGAAGTGAGTTTGTTGAAGGCTCCTGTATACACACTAATCCCCTTAATCTTTGGAGATTGAAAACCGTATTTTGAACCTCTTTTATGGTCGATAAGCCTTTTATCTCGTCAATTATGAATTCTAAATCTTTTTGCAGATGTAAAAAAGCGTAGGAGAATATTATGGTAACGCCAATTATCGGCATAATAGTTATTAAGATAAAGTATTTGAAGTTCTCTTTTGTTGTGTCATGGTCGATATTTTTCATACTGCTGTTTCCATTTGACATATAACAGATTTTAACCATTCTATCCTTATTTTTCTAAAAATCATAATTTTAAATAAATTAGATAAAAATTGTTAAAATTTTTTTTATGTTATAGTTTAAAACTTATGAGTATAATGAGGAAAAAGGAGAGTTTCATGAAAATTTTCATATCGTCAGTATTAGCCCTGTTTCTACTTGGTTGCAGCGGTGATAACAAACAGTCGGCAGAGGAGAGCGCAACTGCGCAGAAGGAGAGTGTAACTCAAAACGTTAAAGATGTAAAGAGCGAAGCTATCGAAGCAGCAAAAGAGGTAAAAGAGGAGGTTGTTAAGACAGCCGAGCAAGTAAAAGAGGAAGTTGCTACGAAAGTTGAAGAGAGCAAGGAAGCAGTCGCAGCTAAAGTTGAAGAGGCAGAGACAATGATAGCCGAAGTTCAGGTTGATGGAGCAAAACTTTACCAAGTGTGTGCAGGATGTCACGGTGCAGACGGCTCAAAAGTAGCTCTTGGCAAGTCTCAGATCATAAAGGGCTGGAGTTCTGATAAGATAAAAGATGCTTTAAACGGATATAAAGCGGGAACTTACGGCGGAGCTATGAAAAGTATTATGGTAGGGCAGGTCTCCAAGCTTGGAGATGCTGAGATACAAGCCCTCTCAGAGCATATTTCTAAACTCTAGTCTTTTAGAGGAATAGGGTAGTTTTCTACTATGTAGTCAATATCCTTGTCTCCTCTTCCGCTGAGATTTACTAAAATAGCCTCTTTTGGATTCTCTTTTGCATATTTCATTGCAAATGCTACTGCATGTGCCGACTCAAGGGCAGGGATGATCCCCTCATGCTGAGATAGCTTATAAAAAGCATCTACCGCTTCGTCGTCACTGCAAAGACCGATGTTTGTTCTTCCTATACTGTTCAAGTAGGCATGTTCCGGTCCAACAGATGGATAGTCTATGCCGCTTCCGATAGAGTGAACCGGAGCCGGGTTGCCTTCGCTGTCTTTTAGCATAATGGAGTTAAATCCATGCATTACCCCCTCGCTTCCGTAAGTTAGACTTGCACTGTGTTCACCTATGTTAACACCTTTTCCTGCAGGTTCTACAGAGTAGAGCTTCACAGCGTCTTCTATAAAAGCACTGAAAATTCCCATAGCGTTGCTTCCGCCTCCTACACAAGCCGTTACCATGTCCGGAAGTTTGCCCGTCATCTCAAAGAACTGCTCTTTTGCTTCGATTCCAACTACGCTTTGAAAGTCTCTTACCATCTTTGGAAAAGGGTGAGGTCCAACGACTGAGCCTATGGCAAAGAGCTGATTGTCCGTATCTTTTAAATACGCTTCAAATGCGCTGTCAACCGCTTCTTTAAGTGTTTTAAGACCGTGAGTCGCAGGAACTACTTTGGCTCCCAGTATCTGCATACGCACAACATTCGGGTGCTCTTTTGCAATATCGACTTCGCCCATATGTATCTCACACTCAAGTCCGAAGTAGGCTGCAGCGGTCGCAAGAGCCACACCGTGCTGACCTGCACCTGTCTCTGCTATAAGTTTTTCTTACCGAGATGTTTTGCTAAGAGCGCCTCCGCCATACAGTGGTTTAGCTTGTGCGCACCCGTATGGTTAAGGTCTTCACGCTTAAGGTAGATTTGCCCTCCGCCGATGAAATCTGAGAGATTTTTGCAGTAGGTGATTGGAGTAGGACGGCCTTGGTAATGTTTTCTGATCTTTTTAAGCTCATCAAGAAAAACAAAAGATTTTGATAGTTTGTCATACGCTTCGTTTATATCTTGAAAAGGCTTTTCAAGCTGAGGCGGAATAAATGCGCCTCCAAACTTTCCAAAAAATCCGTTTTCATCAGGTATAGAGTCTAAATATGGTCTTTTCACGATTAATTCCCCTTTTTTGTCAAATTGTAGCGATTAAGAGATAAAATTATAGAAAAAGAAAATTTTTATGAAAAACACTATTTTGGTACTGTTACTTTTTCTCTTTTTAGGTTGTGACGGAAAGGTCTATAAAAACATCTATGACAAGAGCATGGTCGGTGCAAATATCTCATCAATAGATATCGTCGCAAATGATGAACGCTCTCTTGCTATCACAAAAAAAGTTATGGAGAAAAAAGGTTTTGTTGTCGGTAAGTCAGATTATATGCTGCGGGTTGAGTATAGAGATTATACTCTCTCATGCACAAATCCGCTCTCAAAAACCTCCTCAGATTACACCTATGAAGGGCTGCTTGTTTTAGAACTTTTTTACAACGGCAGTAAAGTCTATTCGATATTTAGAGACATTAAGAAAGATGTTGGCGAGAAGCACTATTTGACTCTCATCGACATTATGCTTGAAGATCTTGAGACAAAGAGGGAGTGAGTGCTCTGATCTTTTTGGTCTCCAAAAAGTAAGTGTGCCCTAGGTAGATGACAAAAAATATAGCTCCGAAAAATATGGCAAACGGAACAAGCGAGATAAGATAGAGCAGAAGGGTTTTTAGCCTGATGTTGCTTTTATTGAAAAAGGCGATCTGTTTAGCCTCATCTTTTGTGCATATGGTTGAAGAGACATCAAAGGTAAGCATCTTATGAAAAAAGTAGTAGAGCGGTATGTTGATCGCCACTATATTTAGAAGCGGGACAAAGTAAAAAGGGATGAGAAGAAAAAAGAGAAGTACCATTACCGCAAAGTATTTGACGGCCAAAAAGATTGCAGAGAGAGGGTTTGAATGGCCTATTAGATCAACCTCTGTGTAGTGTCTTAGGCGAAGCTCTTTTAGTATGAGCGGAGTTAGAAACCCGATGATAATGACTGCTACAAAGACAGAGAGATAGATGGTTAAAAAACCTCCTACTACGTAGATAAGAAAAGTAGCCAGCCACGACGTGATGGTGTAGCTCATCAAAAATTTTATGATAGCAGAGCCCTCTAGCTCCGCTTCTATGTTCTCGGTATGAGGGATGCCCTCTTGCATGGTGGTCTGAGAACTCTCTATATGCATAGTGCCAAGTTGCTCAACGCCCATACCTGCTACAACAAAGAAGATGATATACATAACGATAAGGCTTATAACAAATGGCAAAAGGGCGTATTTAAGCATTTTCGGCGTTAAAAAATCTTTGATGCTTTGAAACAGTATCTCTTTTTCGCTCATATTTTGCTCCAGAGCTTTTGATTGAGCTTAAGCTCCTCTACAACGCCTATTGCCAGATGCAGAGTCTTTACATACTCCATAGCCACCTTGTAGTCCAGCAGCGAGCGGAATACTGATGGTTCAAACAGGTCTTTGTTATAGCTGATCGCCATATAGATATGAGATCCTACAAAAGAGATGTGAACTTGATGGCTTGATTTTTGTTGAAAGGCCAAGAGTTTTTTCATTAGCGAATTTGAGAGGATATATCTTGCTTCCACTTGGTCTGTGGAGTAGACGACAAACTCCTTCTCAAACTCCGGGTCATCCATCTTGACCAGTTCGTCTCTTGCCATATTGTTTGACTGCAGCCAGTGCCCGATGATGTCTCCGAACGTACTTTGTGCGCTGTCTGGCAGGACAACGGTCTCTCCGCTGAAGTGCTTGTTGAAATCAGCGACTATGAAAAGCCCCTGAAAGAGAGTACTCCAGCTCTCTCTTCCTTTTGAGTTTTTGTGCCTCTTTTGGGCATGTATGTCTGAGAACTGGACGTTGATACCGTCAATAAGACCTTTTACATAGTCATTTCCGCTGAGTTTATCAGGTTTTTCAAAGAGTCTAGAGTTCTCAAAATAGTAGTCGGATACATGTGTGTTTGATGCGTATACAAGCGAAGAGTCTATGGCATGAACAAGCGGCTTGATAACGCTCATCTTAAACTCATGCGTATAGTCGTGAACCAAAAATTTATAAGCAATACCCCCAAGCGCGATGGTAGCAAAGAGAACAAACTCATAAAAACCTTGAAGCGAGTATGCCGCAACACCTGCAATAACCGTGAGAAAAATCCCAACCATAATGATGCGGTGACTGAGATTTTTTCTATTCTTTTCCAGTTTTTCAAGCGTGGGATAGAGACTCTTGTAGTAAAAGTCTGTCAATTCACTTACGCTCTTCACTGTCAAACCTAGCTAAAGAGCTCTTTAACGTCTACATTTTTGCGCTCACTCTCTACGATCTCAAACACCTCTTTTCTTCTGTAGTTGATAAGAGATGCCATAAAATTTGTAGGAACCATCTCTATGGCATTGTTGTAGTCTGTCACGGCTTGATTGTAAGCACGTCTTGCAGCTGATATCTGCTCTTCCACTTCATGAAGCGTGTGTTGCAGATGCATAATGTTCTCATTTGCCTTTAATTCCGGATAGTTCTCAACAGCGACCATGATGGAGCCAAGGGCTGAGGTCACTTTTGCATCAAGAGCTATTTTGTTTGCATCGCTGATGTCTGGTTTTATTGCTTCGGCGCGCAGCTTTGTCACCTCTTCCAAAAGCGATTTCTCGTGTTGCATATACTCTTTTACGGAAGCGACAAGGTTTGGAATGAGGTCGTAGCGTTTTTTAAGGACAGTATCAACACTTGCAAAGATATTTTCAACCTGATTTTTCTTTGCAACCAGAGAGTTGTACATCAAAACTAAGATTAGTGCTAAAACGAGGAGAATTATAAAGGGCATCGACATCTAGAACTCCTTTAATGGTAGGTGCTAGTAGTTTACCCTAAAATAGTTAAAACTATTTTAAGATTTTATTATATTATTTGCCGCCAAATAACCGCTTGCCCAGGCAAAAGCGAAGTTGTAGCCGCCTCGGCGGCCTACAACGTCTAAAACCTCTCCGCAGAAGTAAAGATTTTTTTGTTTTAGCGACTCAAATGTTTTTGGATTTATCTCGGTCGTATCAACTCCGCCGCCTGCAACTTCAGCATGCCTGAAACCGTGGGTATCGCTTACTTTAAAACGCCAACTCAGAATCTGGTTGGCTATTTTTTTGCTCAGTTTAGTGTCGATATCTTTGCCGCTCAATGTGGCAGAGAGCTTTAATTCATCCAAAATTCCCGAAGTGATCTTAAGCGGAACAAGCCCTGCTAAGATATCTGATAATGTAAAATCACTCTGCACGGAGGCAAGCTTGCTGATATGGGAGGAGAGCTTTTGGGCGTTAAATGATGGTAGCAGGTTTATGGATATGCTTACATCTGCTCCATCTCTTATGGCAACGCTTGCAGCTTGTGAGATATCAAGAATTGCAAAGCCTGAAACCCCATAGTCAGTAAAGAGAATATCACCGCTTGAGCTTGTCTCTTTTTTGTTGTTTATAAGCAGAGTTACTTCGCCATCTGTTTTTGCACCGCTCATTTTTTTGACACATCCGGAGTCAAGATGGAGCTGAACGAGAGATGGGTATGTGGGGATAATGTTGTGCCCGACCTCTTTGGCGAACTCCAAGCCGTCCCTGTTTCCGCCAAGATGAGATGCAGCCTCTGAACCTGTAGCGACGACTACGGCATCATAGTCGTTTAAAAGCTTTTTTATATCGCTGATCTTTGTCTCTGTGTTTATCTTTACGCCCAGACTTTTTGCATGGCTAAGAAGCAGAGCGGCAACGCTTTTTGCCTCATTGCTAAGAGGGTAGACGCGGCCGTCTTCTTTAGCGTCAAGCAGAAGCCCGATGCTCTCGCAAAACTTCTCAAACTCATTAAATCCAAACTCTTTGAGAGCAAACTCTACAAAAGATGGATTTTGAGAGAAGTAGTCATTTGTGCTCAAATTTTTGTTTGTAATATTGCAGCGCCCGTTTCCCGATACCAATATCTTTTTGGCACACTTTTGGTTCTGTTCAAACAGCTCTACATCAACGCCGTTTTTTGCGCAAAATATTGCACATAAAAGTCCGCTTGCCCCGCCGCCGATGATCGCTGTCCTCTTCATCTAGAGTGTCACGACTTTCGCGCCGAATCCGCCCAGGTGCTGCGGTGCGTCCTCAAACTTTTTTACTCTTGGGTGAGCTTTTAAAAACTCTTTGACGGCATAGGAGAGTTTTCCCGTTCCTATGCCGTGATAAACTATCACCTCGTCCCAGCCGTTTATAAGAGCATCGGATATGAATTTATCGAGCACTTCCGTTGCCTCTTCGGCCCTCATGCCGTGCAGGTCGCACTTTAATCCGGCTCTTTTTTGGACGTTTACTTTTATGTCGGTGGTCGGTTTTTGCTTTATGACCTGCGTATGTTTTAGCTGTGATGTCTTTACTCTCACGCGCATACCGTCGACTTCGACAATAGCCTCTTTTTTCTCTTTTATGGCGACTATGACACCCTTTTTGCTGTGGTACTTTACATTGTCGCCAACTTTAAACTCGGCAATCTGTGCAATCTGCGGCTCTTTCTTCTCGGGAGGGAGTTTTTTGTTCGCCTCGTTCATGGCTCTGTGGATAGCCTTCATGTCTCCTGCACGAGCCGCTTTTTTTGCCTCGTCTATTGCAGTTTTGTAGCTCTCTTTGAGAGCATTTTTCTCACGCTCAAGCTCCTCGAAGATCTTTACTCTCTCCTCTTTGAGTTCACGCTCTTTTGCCTCAAGTTCATCTATTTTTTCGTCGACTGTTTTGTGCTTTTGCTTTAGTTCGCGCTCCAGCTGCGAGCCTCTCTCTATAAGAAGATTGAGCTTTTCGCTGTTGTCTCCGTAGAGGGCTTTTGCCTCTTGTACGATCTTGTTTGAGATGCCGTATCTCTGTGCCGTTTCAAATGCGTAGCTTTTTCCGATGATACCGTGCATAAATTCATATGTCGGAACTCTGTTTTTCTCATCATAGATTGCCGCCATCAGCTCTACGTCTTCGCGGTCTGCCATTAGGGCCGCTAGACGCTTATGGTGGGTTGTCACCACTATCTTATGCCCTTTTAGTATCAGCTCGTCAAGTATAACTTTAAATAGCGCCGCTGCCTCGTCACTGTCTGTTCCGAGCTCTATCTCGTCCACTCCGACAAGCGCATCCCTGCATTCGAATATCTTTGAGAACTCCTGCATACGTCCGGCAAAGGTTGAGATGTCGTTCTTGACATTTTGAGGATCGTCTATAATTGCAA
>NZ_JAVEUF010000007.1:0-99128 GCF_034005705.1 Sulfurimonas sp.
CCCATTCCGAACCCAGAAGCTAAGCCTCTCATCGCTGATAATACTGCACCTTTCAGGTGTGGGAACGTAGGTCGCTGCCTAGTTGGTCATTTCCTCTACAATATAAATAATCAAAACAAAAGCATGAAAACTTATTCAATCAATCCAATTTATTTAAATCAAATCTTTTAATCAGTTAGCAACGACTTTTCAATATTCCATCTATGTTCTATATTGTGCATATTTACTCTTTTTAATCTATCCAAAAAGTACTCTCTTGCGACCTCTTTTGCACCTAGGCTTTTTAGATGCTCTGTCGGTACCTGACAATCTATAAAGTCATATCCCCAAAATTTTAGATGTTTTACCAAAACTCCGTAAGCAGATTTTGATGCATCGTTTACGAGAGAGAACATGGACTCTCCGCAAAATACTTTACCTACGACAACCCCATAAAGCCCGCCTACAAGTTTTCCATCTTTATAGCTCTCAACGCTATGTGCCATACCCATACCATGAAGAAGGGTGTACGCTTCTATAATATCGTCTTGTATCCAAGTACCGTTTTGGTTATCTCTCTTTACAGTGCTGCACTGTTTTATAACCTCTGTAAAGTTTGTATCAAACCTGTACTCGAATTTTTTCATGCTTTTTTTTAAAGAGCGGCTTAGTCTGAAATCATCCAACTCCATAATAAGCCTGGGGTCGGTTGACCACCATATAACAGGGTCATCTTTGCCGTACCACGGAAATATGCCGTTTTGGTAGGCGCGAATGAGCCTAGACGGATTTAAATCGCCTCCCCAGGCGACTATGCCGTCTTCGTTTGCGCTGTTTGGGTCAGGAAAGAGCAGGTCGTATTTTGAGAGTTTTGGTATATTCAAACGCCGGACTCTTTAAATTTTAAAATCAATTTTTTGTTAAAAGAGACATTTACACTTCCGCCGTTTTTCAGTTTGCCAAAGAGTATCTCATCACTGAGCTTGTTTGTTATATTGTCATGAATATATCTTTTGATCGGTCTTGCACCCATTTCAGGAGAGTAGGCGCTTTTGGCGATAAACTCTACGGCTTTTGGGGATAGTGTTACGGTTATTTTTTTCTTTTTTAGGTCACTGTTTAGCTCTTCTATAAATTTCTCTACAATGCCTTTGACAATTTCACTATTTAGTTGAGAAAACTCTACAACCGCATCAAGCCTGTTTCTGAATTCCGGGGTAAAAAAGAGTTTAAGCTCCTCATTTTTCGAGAGCGAATCATCTTTATTAAATCCCATAACGCTTCTGGCAGTCGCACCTACATTTGATGTCATTATTAATATAACGTTTTGAAAATTAGCCTTGTATCCGTTATTGTCGGTCAGGGTTGCATTATCCATGATCTGAAGTAAAATATTTACAAGATCAGGATGTGCTTTTTCGATCTCATCTAGGAGTAAAACAGTATATGGGTGTCTTTTTATAGCTTCTGTCAAAAGACCTCCCTGCTCATATCCGACGTAGCCAGGAGGTGCTCCGACAAGACGGCTTACGGCATGCTTTTCCATATATTCGCTCATATCAAATCTCTCAAAATTTATGCCTAGAGTTTGACTGAGAGAGAGGGCTAGTTCCGTTTTGCCGACTCCGGTTGGGCCGGAGAACAGAAATGATGCAATAGGTTTGTTCTGCGGAGTAAGACCTGCTTTGGATATTTTTATCGCTTTTGCAACTTCTGCTACAGCTCTGTCCTGTCCTATTACTTTTTTACGTAAATTCTCTTCCAGATTTGCAAGAGAGAGTGTTTCGTCATGAGTCACTTTTGAGTTTGAAATACCGACAATTTTTGAGATGGTGTTTTCGATATCATTTGAACCTACAACTCTTTTTTTCTTGTTTTTAAGATGAAAAGATGCGGCGGTCTCATCTATAAGGTCGATCGCTTTGTCCGGCAAGAATTTATCAGTAATATATCTTTTGGAGAGATCAATAGCAGTTTTTAAAGCCTTGTCGGTAAAGGTCACATTGTGATATTCTTCATATTTGCTCTTTAGCCCTTTTAATATTTTATATGTTGTTTTAGCAGACGGCTCGTTGATATCTACTTTAGAGAATCTTCTGCTTAGAGCCTTGTCTTTTTCAAAACCGTTTCTGTACTCTGCAAATGTAGTCGCGCCCATGCACTTTAGTTCGCCTGATGCAAGGGCAGGTTTTAGCTGATTTGCCGCATCCATAGTTCCGCTTGTCGCACCCGCACCTATAAGAGTGTGGATCTCATCTATAAAAAGAATGGCATTTGGGATTGATTTTAACTCATCCATAACGCCTTTTAGACGTTTTTCAAAATCTCCTCTATATTTTGTTCCTGCAAGCATTGCTCCCAGATCAAGTGCATAAAGCTCTGTATTTTGTATGATGGGAGGAACTTTGAGAGCGACTATGTTTAGCGCCAACCCCTCTGCAATAGCTGTTTTTCCGACACCAGCCTCTCCTACTAAAATAGGGTTGTTCTTTTTTCTGCGGCATAGTATCTGTGTGACTCTTTGTATCTCGTCGTCTCTGCCGATCACCGGGTCTATTTTTCCCTCTCTTGCTTTTAGAAGCAGATTTATAGAGTATTTTTCAAGGTATGAGTCATTCTCTTTTAAGTTCTCTTTCTCGTTGGTATGTGAAATAACTTCCAAAATATCCAGTCTTGAAATATGAGACTCTTTTAAGAGTGCGTAAGCAAAGGAGTTCACTTCATCATAGATGGCAACTAGCAGGTCTCCTATATCAGCGCTCTGCTGACCTGAGCCTTGAATATGTTTTATCATTCTCTCGATCAGTCTTGAGAGTGCAAGACTCTCAAATGGCTCCTCTTCTATATTTTGCTCAAGTGTACCTATGTTTGTGTCTATATAGTTTTTCATAAGCTCTTTCATCTTAGCTACGTCTCCGCCGCATGCGAATATGATCTTCGCACCTTCGGGTGAGTTTAGTATCTGGTAAAAGACGTGTTCAATGGTAATATACTCATGTCTAAGCTCTTTTGCATATAGAATAGATTTTTGAAAAACTTCGTTTAATGTATAACTTATCACTACTCTTCCTCCATCTCGGCTCTGAGAGGAAATCCGCTCTCTCTGGCTCTTTTATGCACCTGCATAACCTTGGTCTGTGCTATCTCGTGGGTATAGACACCACAAATACCTTTGTCTTTTTTATGAACTTCAAGCATGATAGCCTCTGCTTCCTCATAACTTTTATGAAATATGCTCATGAGAACATCTACGACAAAGTCCATAGAAGTATAGTCGTCATTTAAAATAAATACTTTATATTTTTTAGGATATTTCAGCGATATCTCGTTGATGGTCTCTAAATCTGTATTTGTTGCCATAATTTTCCTATAATAAATTTTCTTACAAAACCAAAAACAGATTCGCTGAGGCTTCGCTGGGCTGCAGAATCGCTCACTTAGTTTTTAATTTTGTAAGCAGTCTAATTGTTAAAAATTATAACAAAATAGAGATAACTATGACAAAACGAATTTTCGTAACTGCTACAAACACAAATATAGGCAAAACATATACGACAAAACTTCTTCTTAGAGAGTATGCTTCCCGCGGTCTTAAGGTAGGCGTAATAAAGCCGATAGAGACCGGTGTCGTCAACGGATATGCAGAGGACGCTGAGGAGCTTTTGGAGGAGGTGAAAGAGCTAAATACCAAACTATGGCATCTTGAGGCCGAGGATATAGCACCGATCATCTATGAGATGGCAGCAGCTCCGTTTGTCGCTTCAAACAATGCACCGCTTGATCTGAAAAAAATATTGACAAAAATAGAGGAGCTTGAAGCCTTCTGCGACATCATTATCATTGAAGGTGCCGGCGGGCTTTACGTTCCCATTGATGAGAAGTATATGATGGTCGATCTTATCTCGCTGCTTAATGCAAAAGCTCTTCTTGTAACTCACTGCTCTCTTGGCTGCATAAACGACACGCTGCTAAGCAAAAAAGCTTTAGAAGAGAGAAAAATAGAGCACGCTGTGGCGTTTAACTGCAAAGAGGATGATGAGAGCTTCTCTAAAATATCCGAGCCCTACTTTTTAAAAACGGATTTTAGGGTTTTAAAACTCTCCCGTGATATTGATATTATATGTGATGTCTTGTATAATTTATGAATTATTTTAAAAAAAGAGCGTTATGAAACATTTAACTACGACTGCAGATTTTACGGTTAAAGAGATAGAGGCAATATTACAAGATGCCGACCTGTTTGGCAAGAGCATAAAAGATGGTGCAAAGCTTGATAAGATATTAGAGGACAAGATCATAGTCACGCTCTTTTTTGAAAACTCTACAAGGACAAGAAGCTCTTTTGAGATAGCAGCAAAGAGGCTTGGAGCGGAAGTTGTGCATCTGGATGTCGCGAACAGCTCTACCAAAAAAGGCGAAACACTCGTAGATACGGCAATGAATCTTGATGCAATGAGCCCGCATGCTATAATTGTCAGACATCAAAACTCCGGTGTTCCTAAAATCCTCTCAAATCATACCAACGCTTCGATAATTAATGCCGGAGACGGTGCTCACGCTCATCCTACTCAGGCACTTTTAGACCTTTTTACGCTTAAGAAGCATTTTGGTGATGTAAGGGGAAAAAAGATAGCGATCGTGGGTGATATAAAAAATTCAAGAGTTGCAAACTCCAATATTGAACTGCTTGGCAGATTCGGCATGGAGGTCATTTTAGTCGCTCCTCCGCAGTTCTTGCCAAAGACAGATCTAAGAAGTACACATTTTTTAAAAGAGATCATTGATGAAGTGGATGTCATCATGAGTCTAAGAACACAGACCGAGAGACACTCTTCCCAGACCTACGCATCTCTAAAAGATTATGCAAGCGACTTCTGTATAACGACCGAGCTTTTGGGGGAGAGAGATATAGTGCTGCTTCACCCTGGGCCGGTGCATAGAAATATAGATATTTGCGACGCACTGTTGGCAGATAAGAGGTGCAAAGTTTTAGAACAGGTCTCAAACGGCGTAGCGATCAGAATGGCAGTGCTTAAAAAACTTATTTATGACGTTTGATGATCTAAACTCTCTGGGCAAAAAGAGGGAGCCTTTTTTATTTATTTCCGACTTTTGGGCAAAAAACCTCAAAGTCATCCCTCTTGGCGAACTTGACTCACAAGACGTCGAATACTCCACTACAAAAAACTACTCTATAAAATCTCATGCGGACTTTTTTGATAAGCAGACAGTCTCATTTGGCGACTATAAAAAAAAGTTTGACCTTGTGATAGATAGAATAAAAGCGGGCGACACCTATCTTTTAAATCTCACACAGCCTACAAAAGTAAAGAGCGAGATGAGCCTAAAAGAGATGTTTGTATGTGCAAATGCGCGCTATAAGCTTAGATACAAAGATGAGTTCGTCTGCTTCTCTCCCGAGCAGTTTGTTGAGATAAAAGGCTCTAAGATATCAACCTTTCCTATGAAAGGCACCATAGATGCCTCAATACCAAATGCAAAAGAGCTTATATTGAACAATCCAAAAGAGATGGCTGAACATGTTATGGTAGTGGACCTGCTAAGAAATGATCTCTCCATCATGGCAAAAAATGTCAAAGTAGAGGAGTTCAGATATATAACAAAAATAGAGGCGGGAGATAAAGAGCTTCTGCATGTAAGCTCGCACATAAGCGGAGATGTGGGGAGCGATTGGCATGCAAAAATCGGGGATATTTTAAAAACGCTCTTGCCTGCGGGAAGTATAAGCGGAGCGCCAAAAAAGAGCACTTTAGATATAATTGACGAGGTTGAAGATTATGAGAGGGGATACTTCAGCGGAGTATTCGGTGTCTATGACGGCAAAACGTTTGAGAGTGCGGTTATGATAAGGTTTATCGAGAAAACCAAAGACGGCTATATCTACAAAAGCGGCGGAGGAATAACTCTGGAGAGTGATGCCAAAAGCGAGTATGAAGAGCTTTTAAACAAAGTTTATCTGCCATAAAAGAGGAGATAGTAATGCTTAAACTAGATGGTTTTTTTACAAGTGGATGGGATTTTAACGAGACACAGCAGGACCTGAAAAACAGATATCAGATGGTAAATATCGGTATACTGCTCTCCGGAGGCGGACTGATATACGGGATAATAGGAAACTATGTAAGAGAGATCCCAGGTTTTATCCCCATAGAGATCACCCTTTTATTTATGAATATCATAATGTTTTTTGCTCTAAGAAGGTATCGCCACTTTTTTGAGTTCTTTGCAATGACCATGACGCTGCAATATACTTTTTTATTTCTGTTTCTCATCTATACTGGTGAGCCAAGCGATCTTAAGCATCTCTGGATCTTCACATACCCCATAATACTTCTATATTTTCAAAAGACCGTACATGCGGTATATTGGCTTCTCTTCGTTCTTTTTATGCTTATTATAGCGCCTCTGCAGAGCCTTTTGGATATAAAATATACGATGTACCAAGTTACATACATCTCTTTTGTTTTGGTCATAATCAGTATAATTATCTACTTTTATCAAAAGAAGATAGATGAAGCGAGATCTGTTATTGTAGAGCAGCAAGAGATGCTGCGAAACTTTAACTCTGAGCTTGAAAAGCAGGTAAAAGACAAAACTACAGAGCTTACCAAACTTAACGAGTCGCTGGAGCTAAAGGTCGAGCAGAAGCTTGAAGAGCTAAGAAGCAAAGATCAGATATTGGAGGCTCAGTCAAAACAGGCGGTGATGGGTGAGATGATAAGTATGATAGCGCATCAGTGGAGGCAGCCGCTCTCTACGATTACGCTGCAGATAGCCAACCTTCAGTTTAAGCAGCTGCTTGGGCAGGACAGAAGCGGTGAAGATATTGATGAAGCCCTTAGCAATATCAGTGATACCATAGTCTATCTATCCGATACGATCGATGATTTTCAGACCTATTTTCATCCAGATAAAGAGATGCAGAACATCGAGATACATGACCTGCTTCAAAGGGCTCTAAACTTTGCAATGTCTAGAGTAAGCGACAGAGGGATAAAGATATCAATCAGCAGGAGCGAGGAGATAGAGGTTAAGACCTATATAAATGAGCTCGTACAGGTCGTGCTAAATATTTTAAACAATGCTATAGACGCACATAACGAGGTCAAGAAAAATGACTCTTTTATAAATATCGGTGCAAAAATAGTCGGCGAGAGGGTCTTTATATATATCGAGGATAACGCAGGCGGCATAGATAGTCAAAATTTGCCGCACCTTTTTGAACCGTACTTTAGCACCAAAGGCAAAAACGGAACGGGGCTGGGTCTTTATATGAGCCAGATGATAATAGAGAAGCAGTTCGGCGGAGAAATAGGAGTAGAGACATCTAAGGATGGATCACTTTTTATTATAAAGATTCCTAAAAATATTGCTTAAGAGTTTTTGAGCTATAATTTACCAAAATGACTTAAGGTTTGTAGATGTATTTGAAAGATTTGAAGTTCTCTTTGTGGGCAGATTTTATAGAGAGAGACTACTTGGACAGAGAGTTTAAAGAGCTGATAGAGAGCGGTATCGTAAACGGTGCAACGTCCAATCCGGCAATATTTAAAAATGCAATTTTGACTTCAAGCGCGTATAAAGAGCAGCTCTCAAAACTCGGTTCATTGTCGCCCAAAGAGAAGTATGAGGCTCTTGCGATCTACGATATACGAAAAGCCTCAGAAATACTCGAGCCTTTGTATAAAAAAGGTGATGACGGCTATGTGAGCATAGAGGTAGATCCATATCTTTGCGACGATGCCGATGCTACCATAGAAGAAGGCAAGAGGCTATACTCTGAGATAGAGCGCAAAAACGTGATGATAAAAGTTCCCGCTACTGAGGCCGGCTACGTTGCAATGAGAGAGCTTGTAGGAAGCGGGATACCGGTAAATGCCACCTTGATATTCAAAAAAGAGCAGGCTGTCTCATGTGCAGATGCTTTTAGAGAGGGTCTGGCACAATATGGAGCGAAGGTAGATACCGTTATAAGCGTATTTGTAAGCAGGATAGACAGAGCACTTGATGAGGAGTTAGCTAAAGGCGGAGTAGAGGTTGCACTCAGCGGAATCTACAACAGTGCAGATATCTACTCGGAAGTAGAGTCAATGGGAGTAGAGGGGTGCAGGACTCTTTTTGCAAGCACAGGCGTAAAGGATGATTCGCTTCCTCCTCACTACTATGTGGAGAAACTTTTAGCATACAACAGCGTAAATACTGCTCCGGTAGATACGATAAAAGCGTTTCATCAAAACGGCCTGAAGCAGAGTGCTTTACCGATCCCAACCCATACAATAAAGGAACATTTTGAAAAGGTCAGAGGTTTAGGCATAGATTTTGATTCTCTGCTGGATAAGCAGATAGCTGATGGATTGAAATCTTTCAAAGATGCATTTAAAGATATATTGGAGTCATTATGAGCGAAAATAGAAATGAAGTGGATGTAAGTCAATTAACGTTTGAGCAGATCAAAAAGATCAGAGCTTATCTTAAAAAGCTCATTGAAAACGGAGGAAGTGACTTGCATGTCAAGTCAAACGGTGTTATCAGAGCGAGAATCAACGGAACCATTGTTCCGTTTTCTGGCAGTATTTTCTCCTACGACGATGCTATGACTTTGGCTAAAGAGATACTAAGAGGCAGGTATGCGGAGCTTGTTGAGAATAAAGAGGTCGACCTTGTCTATCAGTTTGACGAGCGTAACCGTTTCCGTGTAAATATCTTTTTTCAAACAGACGGTCCCTCTTTTGTATTCCGTGTTATTCCTATGACCATTCCTACGATCGATGAGATGAAATATCCGGAGATGATAAGAACTTTTACCAAAGAGACGCGCGGGCTTATCCTGGTCACCGGAACAACGGGTAGCGGTAAGTCAACTACGCTTGCGGCAATGGTGCATGAGATCAATACAACTCAAAAAAAGCATATTATAACCATTGAAGATCCTATTGAATTTGTGCATAAAGATAGAGGATGTATCATAAATCAACGCTCGTTAGGACAAGATACTCTCTCTTTTGATAGAGCTCTAAGAGCTGCTTTACGTGAAGACCCGGATATTATACTTGTCGGGGAGATGAGGGACCGCGAGACCATAGAGCTTGCACTTCATGCGGCAGATACGGGACACCTGGTCTTCTCAACGCTTCACACACTTGATGCAAAAGAGACCATTAACCGTATTATCGCAATCTTTCCAAATGAGGAGCAGAATCGTGTTCGTCTCTCTCTTGCCGGCGTTTTAAAAGGGGTAATATCGCAAAGACTTATTCCTACAAAGGAGGATAAGCGAATTGCGGCTATGGAGATACTTGTTAAGACGCCTACGATTGAGAAGCTGATACTCGAAAACAGGGATTATGAGATCAAAGAGGCGATAGAAAAAGGTCGTGAGCACTATAAGTCTCAAAGTTTCGATCAGCATATTCTGGATATTTACAATGCTGGAATCATCACAAAAGAGAGAGCTAAAGATTATGCTACAAGTGCGTCTGATCTTGAGCTGAAGATGAGCGGACTCAACAGCGGTAATGCGGCGGATGTACTTAAAAAAGCGGAGCGAAACGGCAATGCAAGAAGCATTGATGAGGATGTTTTTGATTTAAAATAAGTTTTAACTACAATTAAAGCTTAAATAAGTATAATTCCAAACATTTTTTATTAAGGATTTAACATGTTAGAAGGCATTATTAGAGAGAGTATTGGCAAACAAAGCACGAAAGCGCTTCGCCGCGATGGTTATCTAATTGCAAATATTTACGGAAAAGGGCTTGAAAATATTCACGCTGCATTCAAAGAGAATGAGTATATCCGTACTGTTCGCAACAAAGAGACTTTATCGTTCCCGGTAAAAGTTGGATCAAAAGAGATGAATGTTGTTGTTCAGTCGTATGAAGCACATCCCGTAACATCTAAACTTTTACATGTTGACCTGATGGTAGCACAACCAGGTGTTGTGACACACTACCATGTACCAGTTGTTCCACAAGGTGAAGCAATAGGACTTAAGAACAAAGGTCTTGTACACATTTCAAAACCTCGTCTAAGAGTAAAAGCTGCGATCGAGAACGTTCCTAATGCCATCAATGTTGATGTTACAAAAATGGACGTAGGCGATGCAAAAATGGTACGTGATCTTGCAAAGGTAGATAACGTTACATTCACAGATTCTGATCGCGTATCTGTACTGAGTGTAATCAAAGCTAAGTAATCATGCTTATAGTCGGTCTGGGTAATCCTGGCCCGAAGTATGAAAAGACTCGTCATAACATAGGTTTTATGGTTATTGACGAGCTTGCTAAAAGGCTTGACGCCCAAAAGCTCTCTTCCTCGTCATTTAACGGCGAACTCTTCAAGTTTTCAAATCATTATCTATTAAAACCACTTACTTTTATGAATCTATCAGGCATATCTATTGCAGCCGTAAAAAAGTTCTATAAAATCGAAGAAGTAGTTGTAGTACATGATGATTTAGACCTGCCATTCGGCACGCTTCGTTTTAAAAAAGGAGGCGGTCATGGCGGACATAACGGACTTAAATCAACGGATGAGAATATCTCAAGAGAGTATATAAGAGTGAGAATGGGCATAGGAAAGCCCGAACATAAAGGGGAGGTCTCCTCTTATGTTTTGAGTGATTTTAACAAAGATGAGCAGGAGCATTTGGCCAAATGGATATCTTTTGCGTCTGAAGCCGTTGAATCTTTGCTTGAGCATCCGTTAGAAGATGTAAGCGCTAAATATACAATTAAAAAATTTCAGCTAAAATAGCACTACATTTTTTAATTGGACTTGCACACTATGTTGGCGTTTAAATATATCTCTTTTCATTACATAAAATACTTTCTTATTATTTTAAGCGCACTTGTGATGTTCCTGGTCGGATTCGACTATATGGGAAGTGCCGAAAAACTCGACATTTCTGCGAACCTTCTTCTTATCTACCTTGTCTATAAGACCTTTTTTGCCATCGATATGCTTCTGCCGCTCTCGCTTGTCTTTGCAATGATAAGCACCAAGATATTTCTTATCCGCTCAAATGCTTTGGTCTCTTTTTACTCTTTGGGCTACTCAAGGGTTGATATTCTCAAGCCATTTGTTGTGGTATCTACTGTAATAATTCTTATTTTTATATCACTGCATTCGGTCTCAAACTTTGCAAGAGCGGATGAGATGGCTAAAAACATTCGCAAAAATGCTCAATACCTAAGCCCTACAAGGGATCTTTTCTTTACATACAAAGACAAGTTCGTCTACTTCTCAAAGATGCTCCCGCTGCAGGAGAGCGCAGTGGATGTAAGGGTATTTAGTTTCAGCAACAACTCTCTAAAAGAGGTTCTGGTTGCAAAAAGAGCGAGATACCGGGATGATGCGTGGCATATAAATGCAGCGGATATAATTACAAAACCTGATGAGATCAACTTTGACTCTTTGGGGATAAAAGTCACAAAAGAGAAAGATTTAAAGATACTTCAAGGCTTTCGTCCTAAGATGCTCGACCAGGTTTACGAGGGTAAAGTGAACTTTACCATAAAAGATGCGATCGATGCGTATATGCTCCTTAATGAGCAGAAGATAAATACGGATGTCGTCAAAAGTTCACTATACAAGATATTTGTATACCCGTTCTTTGTGCCGAGCCTTGTTGTTATTATCTTCTTTTTCGTGCCAATCAGTGTAAGATTTTTAAATATTTCTCTCTTTAGTTTTGCAGCAATAATATCTTCATTGATGATATGGGCAGTGCTGTTTGCGCTAATTGAGCTCTCAAGCCACAAAACACTCGCAAGCGAAGTAGGAATCATACTTCCCGTCTTTATTCTCTTTTTGATAGCTCTTCGGCAGTGGAGAAGATATCGCCTCGCTACTTAAGGGTTTATAACAAAAATATAAGTACTTTTTGGATAGAATGCCCTAAAAAATATTCGGGACTTTTATGATCAATTTTAGAGAACTTGCATCCAAATACAAAACACCGCTTTATATATATGACCTGGATTATATGACAAAGCAGTACGAAGAGCTTAAAGAGGCTTTTAAAGGGAGAAAATCCCTTCTGGCATATGCAATAAAATCAAACTCCAATCTCAGCGTCATCAACCATTTCGCCCAAATGGGAAGCGGAGCCGACTGTGTCTCCATCGGAGAGGTGCGCCGTGCATTTTTGGCTGGTGTTCCAAGCTATAAGATAATTTTCTCAGGCGTAGGAAAGAGCGATGAAGAGATACGCGAAGCGATTGAGAAAGACATACTCTACATAAACGTAGAGAGCGAGGCTGAGCTTGGACGTGTAGAGCTTATTGCAAAAGAGCTTGGCGCAAACTGCAGGATCAGCATAAGAGTAAATCCGAATATTGACCCGTTGACGCATCCATACATCTCTACAGGACTTCATGACAACAAGTTCGGAGTAGACATAGAGAGTGCGAAGAGAATGTATATCCGCGCGAACAATTCAGAGCATCTCGACCCTGTCGGAATCCATTTTCACATAGGGTCTCAGCTGACAGAACTAAAGCCTATCTACGAGTCTGCCGAGATTGTATCTGATATGGTGCGCTCACTTCAAAGCATAAAGATAGAGTTGAAGTTTTTTGACATCGGCGGAGGACTCGGTGTGACCTATAAAGATGAGGTTACCATAAAACCTTACGATTACGCACAGGCGGTACTTGGAACTTTAAAGGGACTTGACCTGACGATAGTGTGTGAGCCTGGAAGATTCTTGACCGCAAATGCAGGATATTTTTTAACAAAAGTACTCTATGAGAAGAAGAACGGAGCGAAGAGATTTGTCGTAGTTGACGGCGCTATGAACGATCTTCTGCGTCCGAGTCTTTATAAGGCGTATCATAAGATCGAGGCAATAACCCAGAGTAAAGGTGAGCTTAGTGAGGCGGATGTGGTCGGTCCTGTTTGCGAGAGCGGCGACTTTTTTGCAAAAGAGTGTATGCTGCCGACTCTGGAGCATAACGACCTGCTTGTTATCCACAGTGCCGGAGCTTACGGTTTTGGAATGGGAAGCAACTACAACACAAGAGGAAGAAGTGCCGAAGTTGCTATAAAAGGCGGCGAATCAAGAGTTATTCGCAGACGCGAGGAGTTTGAAGATCTTATAGCGCTAGAGAAAGATTATTTGGTTAAATAAGATGTATTTTATTGATGTTCAAGGTACTCTCATCAGCGACGAAGATAAATCTCCTATAAGAGGGAGCATTGAGTTCATAGACAGACTCAATGAAAAAAATATTCCCTATATGATCCTTACCAACAACACCAAAAAAGCATCTTTGGATTTTTACAACTTCCTTCGCTCAAGTGGTTTTAATTTTGATTTTTCACGCTACCTTGACCCTTTGATGCTCCTAGAATCACGCGTTGCAAAAGAGAGTGTCGCGGCATACGGCGCTGCAGAGTTCTTGGAAGTTTTAAAAAAGATGGGCTACACACTCAACTATGAAAACCCAAAGAGTGTTTTGATCGCCATAAAAGAGGATTTTTCTGCGCAGGAGTATGCGCAGATAATCGACTTTTTGCTAGGAGGCGCATCTCTGGTCGGGATGCATGAGACCTCAATATATGCTAAAAATGCCAAAAGATACCCCGGAGTGGGAGCGATATTGAAGATGCTTGAGTTTGCGACATCTTGCAGCTACGACGTTGTTGGAAAGCCGAGCACCTCTTTTTACTCCGAGGCGTTGGCGGCGATTAGAAAGCAGCAAAAAGATGCGGAGTTTAGCGATATAACTATCATAAGCGATGATGTAAAGGGAGACTTGGGCGGAGCAAAAGAGCTCGGGATGAAAACAGTGTTCGTTACAAGCGGAAAGTATAAGAGTGCCGGCGAGATAATCCCCTTTTTAAAAGAGGAGCTAAGACCTGACGCGGTTTATGCAGATATGCAAGAAATTTTGGAGGCGTTATGAAAACATTAGATGATTGCAGAGTAGCGATTGATGCTATAGATGATGAGATATTAAAACTGCTCAATCAAAGAATGGAAGTTGTCAAACATGTGGGCGAGATCAAAAAAAGCTCTAACGGTGCAATCTACAGACCCGAGAGAGAAAAGGCGATTATTCAGAGATTGACCGAGCAGAGCATTGAGCAAAACGGAGCATTGAATGCTGCTGCAATCGAGGCTATATTCTTGGAGATATTTGCGGTCTCAAGAAATCTAGAACTTCCCGAGCGTATAGCGTATCTGGGCCCTGAGGGGAGTTTTACCCATCAGGCAGCAGAGAGCCGTTTTGGAGCTATGAGCGACTACCTCTCTCTTAGCTCTATCCACTCTGTTTTTAAAACGCTAGAAGCAAAGAGGGCAAAATTCGGCGTTGTCCCGATCGAGAACTCAAGAGACGGAGTTGTAGGCGAGACGCTGGACCTGCTTGCAAAAAGCCCGGTTAAAGTTGTTGCAGAGCTCTATATGCCGATCCATATGTCATTTGCTACAAAAGCGAAAAAACTGAGTGAAATTACAAAGATATACTCAAAAGACAAGGGGTTTGGACAGTGCAGAGAGTTTTTGCAGGAACACAACTTGGTCAATGTTGAACAGATTCCTGTCGAGTCGACCGCAAAGGCCGCTATAATGGCAGCCGAGAATCCAAATGCGGCTGCGATCTGCAGTCATATTGCCGCAAAGCTATACGGCGTTCCGACGATGTTTGATCATGTCGAAGACGACATAGGCTCGCAAACCCGCTTTGTAATATTAAGCGACTTTAAAAATCAAAAAAGCGAAGATGACAAGACATCTATCCTGGTAAGACTTAAGGACTCAGTAAAAGCAGGTTCTTTGGTCCATTTTCTACAGGATTTTGATGCAAAAAAGATAAATCTATCAAAAATAGAGTCCCGTCCTCTAAAAGAGAAGGGTGGATTTGAGTATCTGTTTTTTATGGATTTTTACGGTCATATAGATGATAAAAATGTTCAAGAAGTGCTAGAAAAACATAAAGATGAGGTAACTTGGCTAGGAAGTTACGTAAAAGGTGAAGAGATTGAAGTTCAATAAAAATTTGCAAAATATTAAAACATATGAGGCAGGAAAGCCTATAGAGTTGGTCGTAAGAGAGTTTGGTATAGAGCCAAAAGATATTGTGAAGCTCGCTTCAAACGAAAATCCTCTGGGTTGTTCGCCAAAAGTTATAGAGGCTGTCGGTGCAATATTGCCAAAGATGGCGCTCTATCCTGACGATTCGATGATAAAGCTTAAAAATGGTCTTAGTGCCAGATACGGCGTGCAAAACTCCAATGTGATAATCGGTTCGGGAAGCGATCAGGTCATAGAGTTTCTTATCCATGCAAAAGCTTCAAACGGCACAAAGATTCTAATGAACTCCATAACATTTGCCATGTATGAGATATACGCTAAGCATGTTGGCGCAGAGGTTATAAGAACTACTTCACAAGAGCATGATCTTGATGAGTTCTATGAGCTTTACAAAGAAGAGAAGCCCGAGATTATCTTCATCTGTACACCGAACAACCCTACCGGAGACGCACTTGATACCGACAAGATATATGACTTTTTAGGCAAAATAGATAACGATACTCTTGTAGTGATAGACGGTGCATATATGGAGTACGCAATTGCTAAAGAGAGTAAAAAAGAGATAGTTCCAAAAGAGCTTATAGAGAAGTTTGACAATGTTATCTATCTCGGTACTTTTTCAAAGGCATACGGTCTTGGCGGTATGAGAGTCGGGTACGGCTTGGCGGAGAGTAAAATAATAGAGGAGCTCTATAAGCTGAGACCTCCGTTTAATATTACGACACTCTCTTTGGAAGCGGCAAGCGAAGCGCTAAATGACGAGGAATTTGTGAAGAAAAGTATAACTCTAAATTTTGAGCAGATGAAACGCTATGAAGAGTTTGCAAAAGAGCAAAAAATAGATATAATAAACAGTTATACTAATTTTGTAACGCTTTGTCTTAACCCTGAGCAGGACTCTACAAAGATATCAAATCAGCTCTTGCAAAAGGGTATGATTGTTAGAAACTTAAGCAGTTACAACATGAACGCTATAAGAGTTACAGTGGGCACACATGAACAAAACAGCCGTTTTTTTGAGCTGGTAGTACAATATTTGTAATAAAAAAATTGGAAATTGATGGATTTTAAGGTACTTTTTTCACAACTGGTCGTTTTGTATGACAAGCTGACCAAACAGCAGAAGCTTATCATTGGTTTTGCGGTTGTAGGCATTGTTGCATTTTTAATCTTCATGGTTGTTTACACGGCTAAAAAAGATGCTCTAAGTCAGTATGAAGTTCTTTTTGATTCATTAACCTCTGAAGACGCTGCCAAAGTTGTAGAGCAGCTTGAAAAAGACAATGTTCCGTACGAGCTTTTTGACAACAATATCATCAAAGTCCCAAAGAGTGCGGTTTATAAAGAGCGTATAGCTATCGCATCGCTTGGTATCCCGAAAAACAGCGGCGTTGGGTTCGAACTTTTTGACAAACAGGAGTTCGGTTCAACAAGCTTTGACCAAAATGTAAAGTACCTTCGCGCTTTAGAGGGGGAACTCTCGCGTACCATTAACGCTCTGGCTCCGATAGAGCAAGCGAGTGTCAGCCTTGCTCTTCCAAAAGAGACTCTCTTTGTTGAGAAAAAAGCTGATCCTACTGCGTCTGTCATGCTTAAGCTGGTCGAGGGCAGAAGACTCTCTACCAAGCAGATCAGAGGTATAAAGAACCTTGTATCCGCTGCCGTTCCAAACCTGACTCCCGCAAATGTAATGCTTATAGACAGCGACGGCGAGACTCTAGGAGATGAGGATGAGATGACTCAGATGGGTGAGCTCTCGGCCGTTCAACAGAGCTACAAGGCCAAAGAAGAGAAGAAAAAGCAAAATAAGATCATAGAGGTTATCTCTCCTTTTGTCGGCGGTGACGACAAGGTGGTAGCTCAGGTCACTATAGAGTTCGATTTCTCTATAAAAAGCTCGACTTCCGAGGTTTATGATCCGGAAAACGTTGTAAGAAGCGAGCAGATAAGCGAAGAAAAAAGAGAGGGCGCAACTCCTGCAGAAGTAGGCGGAGTTCCCGGCACGATAAGCAATATCGGACCTGTAGAGGGGCTCTCAAACAACCAGACGACAGAGAAGTATGAGAAGAATACAGGCACTACGAACTATGAGGTAGGCAAGACAGTCTCTACGATAAAGAGCGAATTTGCACGCATAAAAAGAGTGACAGCGGCTGTCGTTGTTGACGGAAAATATAAAACAAAACTGGATGCCGATGGAAATCCGACAGACGAGATGGAGTATGAGCCTCTCTCTGAGACGGATATTGAGGCTCTGTCTGCTTTGGTGAGCCGCTCTATCGGGATAGATGAAGAGAGAGGGGATCAGATAAGCGTCCAGAATCTTCAGTTCAAGCTTCCTGAAGTCGATAAGACGCAGCAGAGAGTAAATCAGGCGGTAACATTCTCTCAAACGTATCTGGCTCCGTTTTCCGAGCTCTTTAAGTACCTTTTTGTTCTTCTGCTTCTACTTATTCTCTACAAGAAGGTCATCTCTCCGTTCGCAGAGAGAATGCTTGAGATATCAAAAGAGGAAGAGGAGGTCGGCAAACCGCTTCTTGATATCGAAAACGATGCGGACGAGGATCTTGTCGAGAAGGTTCAATCTATGCGCCGCAAAGTTGAAGAACAGCTTGGCGTTGGAGAAGGGTTCAGTGAAGATGAGCTTAAATACGATGTTCTTCTAGAGAAGGTGCGCGGCATGATAGATGAGTCACCTGAAGCGGTGGCACTTGTTCTTCAAGCATTGATGACGGAAGAAGCGGATGTATCAATTAAATAGAGGTAAGAAGTAGATGAATTTAAGTCCGACACAGCAGGCGAAATTTGATGAGATGAGCATGGCGGAGAAGATCGCGATACTGCTTATGCAGATGGGCGAAGATGCTACTGCTGCCATATTTACAAATATGAACGTTGATGCTATAACGGAAGTCTCAAAGCATATCGCTACAAACAGAAGTGTGGACAAAGCTGTAGCAATTGCTATACTTGAAGAGTTCTATGCGATTTTCCAATCAGGGCAGTTCATCACATCCGGCGGTCTTGAGTATGCAAGAGAGCTTCTTTACAGAACACTCGGCCCCGAAGAGGCAAAAAAAGTACTTGAAAAACTCTCAAAAAGTATGCAGGAGACCCAAAACTTTGCATATCTATCAAAGATCAAGCCTCAACAGCTCTCAGACTTTATTATCAACGAGCATCCTCAGACAATCGCTCTTATCTTGGCTCACATGGATGCGACAGAGGCGGCAGATACGCTTCAGTATTTTCCGGATGACCTAAGAAGCGAGGTCTCAATGAGAATGGCGAAGCTTGGCGATATATCTCCTTCGGTCATCAAAAGAGTCTCCGCAGTGTTAGAGTCAAAACTTGAGTCTCTTGCTTCGTACAAAGTCGAAGTCGGCGGTCCTCGCGCTGTTGCAGATATCTTCAACCGTCTTGGGGCAAAAGCCTCTAAAGAGACTTTGGCTAAGATCGAAGAGAGAGATGAAGAGATGTCTAACCTCATTAAAGAGATGATGTTCACGTTCGAAGATATAGAGACACTCGATAAAAATGCGATAGTCGAGATTCTAAAAGCTATTGAAAAACCTGATCTGATGCTTGGACTCAAAAGTGCTCCTGAAGAGCTTAAAGAGAAGTTCTTCAGCGCTATGAGTGAGAGAGCAAGAGAGGCATTTGAAGAAGAGATGCAGTTCATGGGCGCAGTTAAGATGAAAGATGTCGAGAGTGCCCAAAGAAGAATTGTCGAGGTGGTAAACGGCCTGGCTGAGGGCGGAGTGATCCAGCTTGGAAGTTCAACTGAAGAGATGGTGGAATAGTTTGTCAAGTATAATCACTAATCAAAGAATAGCAAAACATAATGTTGATAAGTACAACTTTAAGGTTTTAGCCTTTGGTGCTGACGATACCCAAAATGAGGCGCCTCAATCATCGCTTGTGGCTAAAAAACCTCCAATTCAAGAGGAAGTACAGCAAACAGCTGAAGACAAAGAGATCGATGCTACTGCAATGAGTTCAAGTTCAAAAGACTCTTTGATAGAGTCTCTGCTTAAAAAAACAGATGAGATGTCATCGAACTTCATCAAACTTCAGATGAAGCTTGAAAATATGAGCGAAGAGCATAAGGCGGAGCTCTCAAAGGTCAAAGAGGAGTCTTATGCCGAAGGTGTAGAAACGGGCAAAGAGCTACATGCGAAAGAGGGCGAAAAAGGCGTAACCGATGCAATCTCTATGTACTCTGCCTCCGTTGCCAAACTTGAGAGTAGTGCAAAAGAGTTTGAGAGTGCTCTGGAGGGTATCAAGGAGGAGCTTGTAAGTGCGGCTCTTGATATTGCAAAAGAGGTTATAAAGATCGAGCTTCAGGAGAACTCCAAAAAAGTGGCGTTCACCTTGGCAAAAGAGCTTATAAAAGAGCTTCAGAGCGCATCTAAAGTTGTACTTAGAGTAAACCCAAAAGATCACGGAGCAATTTCACAGGCAGTCGGTTCACTGGCACACGTAGAAGTAATTTCAGACAGCGCAGTGAGCCTTGGCGGAGTTATAGCGATAAGTGACGCTGGCAATATAGATTCACAGATATCAAAAAGATTTGAACGCGTAAAAAGAGCGGCATTAAGTGAGTAAAATTTATTTATGAATATAAAACAAAGCAGTATAGAAGAGTTAGAGACTCTTTGCACGGATATAAGAGAAGAGATTTTAAGAGTTGTTAGTAAGAACGGCGGGCATTTAAGCTCTACTTTGGGGGCTACAGAGCTTATTGTAGCTATGCACAGAGTTTTTGACTCCAAAAAAGACCCCTTTATATTTGACGTATCCCACCAATCATACGCTCATAAACTTATTACTGGCAGATGGAGGGAGTTTGACACTCTAAGAGAGTTCGGCGGATTGTGCGGATATACAAAGCCCAGCGAGAGCGAACATGACTACTTTGTAGCAGGGCACAGCTCAACATCCATATCTTTGGGTGTGGGTGCGGCCAAAGCTATCGCACTAAAAGGCGAGCAGGACTCCAGAGTTCCAGTTATTATGATAGGCGACGGTGCTATGACCGCAGGTATGGTATATGAGGCGCTAAATGAACTTGGCGATAGAAAGTACCCGATGGTCATCATTCTTAACGATAACGAGATGAGCATATCAAAACCTATCGGTGCGGTCAGTCGTATGCTCAGTTCAGCAATGGCTTCACCGTTTTACCAAAACTTTAAAAGACATACCGAGAACTTTGTAGACAATTTCGGTGAGGGTGCGAGATACATTGCAAAAAGAATGGAGGAGTCCTTAAAGCTTATAACTCCGGGCATACTCTTTGAAGAGATGGGGGTTGACTATATAGGACCGGTTGACGGGCACAATCTGACATCGCTCATAGAGATACTCCAAAAAGCAAAAGAGCTTAAAAAGCCTGTTATAGTTCATGCCCAGACCATTAAAGGCAAAGGGTATGAGATAGCAGAGGGTCAAGAGGAGAAGTGGCACGGTGTCGGACCTTTTGATATAGACAGCGGAAACGCAGCCAAAAAAAGCAGTGCAAAAAGTACTACGCAGATATATAGCGAGGCACTAATGCACCTTGCAAAACAGAATGAAAAGATAGTCGGAGCAACTGCGGCTATGCCGACGGGAACAGGTTTGGATGAGCTGATGAAAGCATTTCCTGAGAGATTTTGGGATGTGGCGATCGCGGAACAGCACGCTGTTACATCAATGGCAGCTTTGGCAAAAGAGGGGTTTAAACCCTTCTGTACCATCTATTCGACATTTTTACAGCGCGGTTATGATCAGGTTATACATGATACCTGTCTGATGAATCTTCCAGTTGTCTTTGCACTTGACCGTGCAGGAATAGTGGGCGAGGATGGAGAGACGCATCAGGGTGTTTTTGACATCAGTTTTTTAAGAGCCATTCCAAATATGACGCTTTTTGCCCCAAGAGATGAGAAGAGCTTTCATCAGGCGATGGCGTTTGCGTCCGAGTATCCATATCCGTGCTCGCTTAGGTATCCAAGAGGCTCATTTATCCAGACGGACCTGCCGGACTCTTTGCCTTTTGAGCTCTCAAAATCTCAGCTTCTGCGCTCTGAGAGCGGCGATGTTCTCTTTATAGGATACGGAAACGGAGTGGGGCGTGCTTATGAGACTTCAAAACATTTGGATTTTGAAGTAAGTATTTTGGATCTGCGATTTGTCAAGCCGCTTGACGAAGAGATGCTTTTAGAGATGTCTAAAAAACATAAAAAGTGGTTTGTATTTAGCGACAGCGCAAAGATGGGCGGAGTCGGCAGTGCTATCTTGGAGTTTTTAGCAAAAGAGAAGATTTTAGATGTAGAAGTGGTAAGCTTTGAGTACGAGGACAAGTTTATTACCCACGGAAGCACAAAGCAGGTGGAGGAGTCTTTGGGACTTCTGCCTGAGCAGCTTGCAAAAAAGGTCACTGAGTCAGTGAGATAACTCCTGCAAACCTTCCGGTTTGCCCCTCGCCTCTGTATGAGTAGTAAGACTCTGCCTTACAACATGAGCAATCATTGCAAAACTCAATATTTTCTTTTTTTATGCCGCAGGAGAGTAACTGTTTTAGTAAAATAGCACCTACATCAAGATAGAAGCTCTCGCCTCTTTTTTGCATAGCATACTCAAATCCTTTCTCTCTTGCCTCATCGTAGATCTCGCCCCCAACCTCATAACAACATACTCCGATACTCGCACCCACACTTACATATATATCTTTTGGGTCTGAAGAGAACTCGGTTTGCATCTTATCAAGAACATTTTTTACTATGTTCTTAAATGCCCCCTGCCTTCCCGCATGAGCCACCGCTATAACCTTTTTTTCATGGTCATAGAACAGAATAGGAGAGCAGTCGGCGACCATGACCATAAGAGGAGTGTTTGGTCTGTTTGTTACAAGTGCGTCACATGTTGGAGGAGTATCAAAATCCTCATCTTTGACAATATGCACGATGTCTGAGTGGATCTGTTTCATATGAACGAGTGAGTTTTTTTCATATCTAAGCTCTTTTGCCAAGATAGAGTGATTTTCTTGCACGCTTATCTCATCATCTTGGACATGAAATGCAAGGTTACCACTCTCTTTTGTAGTAAAAGCATGCAATAGTTCTGGAAATAAGCTTAGTTTTTTACTATAATAGAATTTCATCTAAAAATTATATCCAAAAGGGAGTGTTTTGAGTAAGTTTAGTTTATACCCCGTCACTTTGGACGGGTCGGATATAGAAGCAAAAAGGGAAGAGATAAGGGCATATTTTCACAACACTTTTGATATTTTTGAGAAGATATTTGAAGTTTTAAAGAGCGATGAGGTATTTTACCAAAAGTCGGAGCCTACACGCCACCCTATGATATTTTATTTCGGTCATACCGCAACCTTTTTTATAAACAAACTTGTCCTTATGAAGATAATAAAAGAGCGTATAAATCCTGAGTTTGAGTCTATCTTTGCCGTGGGCGTGGATGAGATGGAGTGGGACGATACAAATGGCACTCATTACAAATGGCCTAAAGTGGATGAGGTTAGAGAGTACCGTAAAAAGGTAAGAGCTCTTGTCGATGATCTTATAACTTCGCTTCCACTCACTCTGCCGATTACTCAAGATTCGCCCATGTGGATAATCTTAATGGGTATAGAGCATGAGCGCATCCACATAGAGACATCTTTGGTTCTGCACCGCCAGATGCCTCTTTATAATGTCAAAGAGGTCAGAGAGTTTAACATCTGTACGCATACTTCAGCGGCTCCAAAAAATGAGATGATAGATATAGATGGCGGCAGTGTTTTTCTGGGTAAAGATAAGTCGCATAATCTCTACGGCTGGGATAACGAGTATGGAGAGTTCAGTGAGATGATAGAGAAGTTCAAAGTCTCAAAATATCTTGTAAGCAACGCGGAATTTATGGAATTTGTAAAAGATGGCGGATATGAAGATGAAGAGTTCTGGGATGACGAGGGGAAGAAGTTTTTAGCCATAAGCGGTGCGAAACATCCTATTTTCTGGGTTTTAGAAGATGGTAGTTTTAGATACAGAACACTCTGCAAGCTTATAGATATGCCGCTTGACTGGCCGGTTGATGTAAACGCGCTTGAAGCGGAGGCCTTTTGCCGCTATAAAAGCAAAAAGGATGGAGTAGTTTACTCTTTGCCGAGCGAGGCGGAGTATAGGCTGATATATGAGTATGCAGGATTATGTGATATTCCGGACTTTCACGAGAGCAGGGCAAACCTGAATTTCTACCACTATTTTAGCTCCTGCCCCGTAAACGAGTTTGGTTTCAACGGCATATATGATGTCGTGGGGAATGTCTGGCAGTGGAGCCGCACGCCGATATTCGGTTTTAATGGGTTTGAAGTTCATAGCGCTTACGATGACTTTTCAACTCCTACTTTTGACAACAAACACTCTCTAATACTAGGCTCATCATGGGCAAGCAGCGGAAATCTTATAATGAAACACTCACGCTACGCATTTCGCAAACACTTCCCTCAAAATGCCGGTTTTAGATACGTTATATCAAGCGGTGATGAGAAAATTGAAAACGATATTTATGAGAGCGACGAGCTTGTATCGCAGTACTGTGAGTTTCAGTACGGCGATGAGAAGTTCGGCGTAAAGAATTTTGCAATAGAGTGTGCAAAAATCGCCTCAAAATTTGCAAAGAACCACACAAAAGCTCTTGATCTTGGATGTGCTACAGGACGTGCGACATTTGAGCTTGCCAAGAGTTTTGATGAGGTGGAGGGAATTGATTTCTCGGCTAGATTTATCGGCGTGGGGGTAAAGCTGAAAAATGATGGCTATGTAGCATTTGTTTCAAAAACAGAAGGCGATCTGGCAGAGAAAAAAAGGGTAAGCATAGATGAACTTGGTTATGATGCACTCAAAGATAGAGTCTCATTCTGGCAGGGCGACGCGTGCAACCTAAAGCCGAATTTCAACTCTTACGACTTAGTAATGGCTACAAACCTCATTGACAGGCTTTACAATCCTAGGCTATTTTTACAGAGTGTGGATGAGAGGCTAGAGAGCGAGGGCATCTTGATCCTGACTTCGCCATATACCTGGCAGGAGAGCTCAACCAAAAAAGAGCTCTGGCTCGGCGGATACAGAGATGAGAGCGGTAAGGATGTAAGAACCATAGATACGCTAAAAGAGATATTGGGCAAAAAGTTTGAGCTTCTCCATCTGCAGGATCTGGAGTTTGTCATAAAAGAGACAGCCAGAAAATTTCAGCACAGCATCGCAGAGGTTAGTGTCTGGAGAAAAAAGTGAAGTATGATTTTTCAACCTCTGTAAGCAGAGAAGAGACAAACGCGGAGAAGTACACTTTAAGAGAGAAGCTCTTCGGTACAAACGAAGTTATTCCTGCGTGGGTGGCAGATATGGACATAGAGACTCCTGCTTTTGTCCTAGATGCCGTAAAAAAACGCTTAGAGCATCCAATCATAGGGTATGAAGAGGTGCCGTCCAGTATGTTTGAAGCCCAGATAGCATGGATGAAAAAAGAGCACGGCGTAGAGTTTGCGTTAGAAGAGATGCTTTACTCTCACTCGGTCGTAGCGAGTATGAATGCGGCCATAGAGGCATTTACTGATAAGGGCGATAAAATAATAGTCCAAACACCGGTTTATCCGCCATTTTTTCACAGCGTGATTGAGCATGATAGAGAGCTTTTAAAAAATCCTCTGCGTCTTGGAGATGACGGAAGCTATACTTTTGATATAGAAGATCTAAGATCAAAGATAGATGAGAGAACAAAGCTTCTGCTTTTAAGCTCTCCGCACAACCCTGTGGGGCGCGTCTGGAGAAGAGATGAGCTTGAGGAGATACTAAAAGTTTGTTTAGAACACAACATAGTGGTCTTTAGCGATGAGATACACTGCGACCTTATCTACAAGCCAAACAGGCATATCCCGTTTGCTTCGCTTAGCAAAGACTCAAGAGAGATTAGCGTAACGGCTATTGGGGTCGGCAAGACGTTCAATATGGCGGGATTTGCCATAAGTAGTGTTGCCATACCAAGTAGAGAGTTAAGAGAGAAGTTTTTAAAAGTATATAACCGCATCCACTTCGCACAAGGCTCCTCTCTCTCGCATGTGGCTTTTGAAGCGGCATACAGAGATGGTAGGGAGTGGCTTGAAGAGCTAAAAGCACATCTTGAAAAAAACTTTTTAATGTTAAAAGAGACGTGCGAAAAATACTCCATAAATGTAACGCCGATAGAGGCTACATATCTGGCTTGGCTTGATTGCAGGGGCTTGGGATTGCGTGATCGCGAGCTTAGAGAGTTTTTTGTAAAAGAGGCTCGTCTTGGTCTTAGCCCAGGGATAAGTTTCGGCAGAGAGGGGAGCGGTTTTATGAGATTGAACTTTGCCGTTAGTTCTGATAAAATGTCGCAAATGATAAAAAACCTAGAGAATGCATTAAAGAATTTTGGGAGACAAAATTGATCGAGATAAATTGGGACGAGTTTAAATTTTTTAAGCAGTACAGTGAGAAAAAAAATGATAATTTCGAGGTGCTATTAGACTTTTTAAAAAGCTACTATAGCATGACAAATATAAAAGAGATGTATGAGACGATGGCAAACGACGACACCGCACAGCTGATGCTCAACAAGCGTGAGATACGCTCGGTGGAAGATTTAGAGAAGCATCTCTTTAGAAACTTCAATGTCGCAAAATGATCTAGCAAAGATAGAGTCGTTTTTAGCAAAACACCACGTTTTGACTCTGGCTACAACTGATGGCTTAGAGCTTAGCGCGTGCAACCTTTTTTATGCCTATGATGCAAAAAGAGTCTCATTTGTGGTTGCAAGCAGCGACGACACGACACATATAAAAAATATCTCCAAAAGTTCATCAGTTGCAGGAACTGTCGTTTTGGAGACGAAAACCGTAGGCAAGATAGAGGGAGTTCAGTTTAGGGGCGAGTTTGTAGAGGTTGAAGATGATGAGCTAAAAAAACTCTATTTTAAAACTTTTCCGTACGCTCTTGCGATGAGCCCGAAGCTTTGGCAGATAAAAGTAGACTACTTTAAGCTAACCGACAATACTTTGGGCTTTGGCAAAAAGATTATTTGGCAGGCTTCTTTTCCTTAAACATCGTACAATCGCTTCCACTGCTTTGAAAGACCAAAAGTGAGGGAATCTGCGGAGATTTAAATCCATAAGCTCGGCATCCGTGAGGTCTTGAGGCTTCCCACGTAACAAAATAGTATTCACATCTTCTACAGTTAATTCTTTTCATATCGGCTCTTAATTTAAGTGCGCTATTTTAGCATATTTGGTACAATGGGATAATTAAATTTTAAAGAGAAGCGGATGGATAAAATACTTTTAATGCTGCAACTGCAAGCATCTCTAAATGAGGCTACAAACGGCGATAAATGGACTGAGGGAATCACGAAGAACGGCAAAGTAATCAACTGGAGACGCTGCATCTATATGGAGTGTGCAGAGATGATAGACTCCTTTAGCTGGAAACACTGGAAAAACATAGACCAAGAGGCAGATTGGGACAATCTTCAGGTTGAGGTCGTTGATGTCTGGCACTTCGTTATGAGTCTGGCAATAGAGAACTACTCACAGACCCTAAGAGGGCAGGTTGAAGATCTGGCGATAAATATCTCAGAGTCAAAGAGCTTTAAAAAGATAGATACTAAAGAGGCGCTGTTTGCTTCTCAGGATGAGACCATCCAAAAGATAGAATCGATCATGATAGACACTCTCTCAAGAGGCCCGCTTGACCCTGAAAACCTTATAGCAGACTTCTTTGATCTTGTGGTTATGAGCGGTTTAAATCTTGAGAGTCTCTACAACCTCTATGTAGGAAAAAATATCCTAAACCAGTTCAGACAGGACAATGGCTACAAAGATGGCTCTTATATCAAGGTATGGGCAGGAGAAGAGGATAACGTTATAATGAAGAGAATCTTAGAGCAAAACAGCGATATTAAACCCGATGAGCTTTATAAAGAGCTTACAAAACTCTATTTGGCGTTAAATAAGAGCTAATATTTGAGTGCTATATTAGAAGTTGAAAATCTATCGTTTGGTTATAAAAAGGAGCATCTGCTTTTTGAAAATCTCTCTTTTTCTCTCAAAAAAGGAGAGATAAAAGCGATAGTGGGAGCAAGCGGAGCCGGAAAGAGCACTATTTTTGAACTTATTTTGGGCAACCTGAAACCTCTTGGCGGAAGCATTAAAAGCTCTTTTTGCTCTGAAGTGTTTCAAGACCCGTACAGCTCTTTTCATCCGAGTTATACGCTTCTAAACCAGATAAAAGATGTCGCAAAAGTTGATGAGATAGAGTCGTATTTAAAAAATATAAACCTTGATTATGAGCTTCTTTTAAAATTACCGCATGAACTCTCGGGCGGTCAGCTTCAACGTGCTTCCATACTCCGCGCTATGCTTATGAAGCCGGATCTGCTCCTGCTAGACGAACCTACTTCCGCACTTGATAATGTCATTCAGTTGGAGGTTATGAGCATGCTTGTAAAACATCTCGATAGAATGGGGATGCTTCTTATTACACACGATCTCGACCTCGCCAAGTGGTGTGCGGATGAGATCATTATGCTTTAAGAAGATACTTTACCAGGTAAAAACCTCCGCCTGCGGCAAAGACCGAGCCAAAAGCGTTAAGTCCCATATTTGCAGCTGCAAGAGCCAAGTGCCCTCCGTTTATCAGTAGAAGAGTCTCTACGGCAAAAGTCGAGTAGGTGGTCAGCGCACCGAGAATTCCAGTGGAGAAAAACGATTTTGCATGGAGGGAAAAAACGGTAGTGTACATAAAGTATGCGATAAGCACTCCCATAACGAAGCTTCCAATGAGGTTTACGCCAAGCGTTCCGTAAGGGAGTTCATGAGGCACTCTGTGAGATATAAGACCGTTTAGGTAGGCTCTAAGAACCGCGCCGATAAAGCCGCCGCTACCTATGGCGAGGATTGTTTGCCAACTCATCGTCATACACCTTTTGCATTTTTACTCTTAGATCGCTTAGCCAGTTCTCATCGCTTTTATCAGCCACAAACGACTCTAAAAAGATAGCTTTTACTCTTCCAGGTCTGTAGTAGAACTCTTTTGTGTTGTAATATTTTGCCGTTTGCATCAAAACTACGGGCTGAACACGAAGATTGTTCGAATCTGCAATGATCTTTGCACCCGATTTAAAAGGGAGCATTGTCCCCTTTGTGGAGCGTGTACCCTCCGGAAACATCGTAATGACCCTGTTTGTTTTAAGAATACGTTTCGCATCTTTTAGAAGCTTTATAAGAGATGTCTTGCTCTCCCTCTCTACGGCTATATCCTGAGGCAGTTTAAGGGCTAGACCGAAAAAAGGCATATCAAATAGCTCTTTTTTAGCGACCCAGGTAATGTCTCTTGAGGTGATTGTCTCCATCACTACGATATCAAGATCGCTTTGGTGGTTGACTAAAAACATCTGGGCTTTTGGATCCTCTTTGCCTTCAACCGTAACACTGAAAAAAGTTCCTATCCTGATAAGCCACGCAGCTATCTTTCTGCTGTATGGTCTTGGAAGAAGGTAAAAGGTAACAATCATAAAAGTTAGCGAAGTCGCAATTATAAGAGTTGCGAAAAGCCAACTAACGTGAGCAAATATCTTCATTTTTTATCCAACCTACTTTTTCTCCATCAATACGTACTTTTATCCAGCCTTCAACCTCATTCTCTTTTTGAAGATGCAGCTTCTCCTGTGTAGTCTCAAATATCGTTCCGTTATAAAGAGGAAGCAGATAGATGTTTGAGCCCTCTTTTAAACACACCTCTTTTGAAGGAAGAGCGACATATGCTATATATGCCAGAGGCAGTATAATGAAAACAAGATATATATACTTCTTTCTCCACAAGATCACAAAAAAAGCGACTACCGCCACTGCTCCTGCAATAGCCATCTTGAGCATCTCGCGAGACTGATCTTTTGGTTTTAGATCGCTTTGTGTAGCAACGCTGTCGTCATCAACTACGATGGGTATATAGATTGGGATAAACCTGTTCTTTTGCAGATTAAAGTATGAAAATGATAGGTTTTCCATATTTTTGTCAATTACCGCATAGTAGGTTATTTTGGAGTCAAAGTAGGACTCTGTAATAGACTCTACTCCCTGTTTGTAAGCACTGTTCAAATGAAGAGCGGCTATGTCGCAGTTTGTAGCGGTCGCCACGAATACGACGATATTGTGCGCGTTGTCATAGCTTGTGGTCTTGTACTCCAGTATCTCAAACGAGGAAGCTACTATATTGGAGAAATCTTTTTTAGGATTTAAGGAGATGACGTTCATGCTTTGACCAAGAAGAGTTGTGCTTCTGTATATCTCGTCATTGTTACCTATAATGGTTGCGGTAAAATCAGGAAGTCTGATGCTCTGTGAAGTAGCCAAAAAGTGAAAGGTCTCATAGAAGTACTTTGAGTCTTTTTCTCTAGAGGGAAAATCGCTTAGAAGTTTTAGACCCTCAGAGTTGGAGAGTGTGTATGAGATATCCATAAAGTCTTTAACCGTTGAGAGGCTCTTTATGGTAACGGTAAAAATCTCCCCCTTTAGGACTCTTGCGGGGACTTTTTCATAGCTTAGATACAACACCTTTGGCAGGCTTTGTATCTCATCTTCGGTAATAAAAGTGTTCTGATCTATATTTTGCGTATCAGCATAGCTCTTTGTATCTGAACTCTGCGTTGCATTTGCAAGCGAGGCTGTAAAGAGAAAAAAGCATGCTAATAAAAAGAGTTTCACGCTTTTAAAAACCCTTGAAGCATCTTAACACCGTCGCTGCTTCCAAGAATGCTCTCCATAGCTCTCTCTGGGTGCGGCATAAGACCAAAAACATTCTTCTCTTTGTTGCAGATACCCGCTATAGAGTCTACGCTTCCGTTAGGATTTTTATCATCTCCGTTTGCGTCACAGTACTTCAGAAGAACCTGATCGTTGTCGTAGAGCTCTTTTAATCCATCTTCATCTATATAGTAGTTTCCGTCATGATGGGCGATCGGGATATTTACGACATCGCCGTTTTGCAGCTCTTCTAAAAACACATTCTCGTTACTGATGACTTTAAGATGATGGTGTTTTGAGATGAAGTGCAGGCTCTCGTTTCTCTTAAGAGCACCCGGAAGAAGTCCTGACTCTGTTAGAACCTGAAAACCGTTGCAGATACCCAAAACTTTTCCGCCGTTCTTTGCATAAGCCGAAACAGCTTTCATAACAGGGCTGAACTTTGCAATAGCGCCGCTTCTTAAGTAGTCTCCGTAGCTAAAACCGCCTGCAACTACAAAGAGGTCTGTATCAGAAGGAACGCTCTGCGACTTGTGCCACAATATCTCTGTTTTGGCGCCAAGTTTTTCAAAAGCGTATTGTGTATCATATTCGCAGTTCGTGCCGGGAAACTGTAAAATAGTTACTTTCATTTTACCAGCTCTATGTTGTAATCTTCAATTACCGTATTTGCAAGAAGCTCTTCACACATCTTTGTTACATCAGCCATCGCCTTTGCCTCATCGCTCTCATCAAGCTTTAAAACTATCTGCTTTCCTACGCGTACGTCACTTACATTGTCGAAGTGCAGAGACTCCAGTGCGTGATGCACCGCTTTTCCCTGAGAATCCAAAACACCAGCTTTTAAAAATACGTTTACTATAACTTTCATAATCCCTACTTCCCTAAAATTCTATTTAAAACTTGCTCGTAAGCAACTGTCAGTCCGCCGAGACCTTGACGAAATCTGTCCTTATCCATCTTCTCACCGCTTGCCATATCCCAAAAACGGCAGTTGTCAGGGCTGATCTCATCTATTAGGATGATATTGCCGCTGCTATCCTTGCCGAATTCAAGTTTAAAGTCGACCAGATTAAGACCTTTATCTGCAAAGTAAGGCTTAAGAATATCATTTATCTGTCTTGCCATACGGCGAAGTTTGTCAAGCTCGTCTTGAAAATCAACAAGGCCGAGAATAAGTGCATGCTGGTCGTTTAGTTTAGGATCGCCCAAAGCGTCGTTTTTGTAGTCGAACTCAACAAGTGTAAACGGAAGAACGGTACCGTCTTTTATGCCGAGATTTCTACTTAGGCTTCCCGTTGCAATATTACGAACGATAACCTCTATGAGAATAACCTCTGTTCTTTTGTGAAGCATATGATTCTCATCAAGCATCTTTACGAAGTGAGTTTGTATACCCTTTTGCTCTAAAAGTTTGAAGAGTTCCGTAGATATCTTGTTGTTAAGAGCACCTTTTCCCGCTTCGCTGGATTTTTTCTCTCCGTTAAACGCAGTCAAGTCATCTTTAAACTCTGAGATAAGAAGATTTTCATCATCAGTTGTAAACAGTTTTTTTGCTTTTCCCTCGTAGAGCAGTTCTCTTTTTTGCATCTTTTTTATAGTCCTTTTGTAATGATTAATGCTTTTAAAATATCAACACCAACTTTTAGCTGCATGTCTTTGTTTATCATCTCGTCAGTGATGATATATTTTGAGTCTTTTTGAGCCTCATCCTCTTCCTTCTTGCCCTCTACTTTTTCCAGTTCTTCTTCTAAATGTTTCTTTAAGTCAGCCTCTTTTATCGCAAATTCATTTTTATTTACAGTTACTTCACCAGGGAACACCTCAATGTCCGGTTTTACGCCAAGTGCTTGTATTGTTCTTCCGCTAGGAAGATAGTATCTCGCAATTGTAAGCTTGATAGCCTCCTCTTCGGTTATAGGAAGGACAACCTGAACGCTCCCTTTTCCAAAGGTGTTTTGACCTACCACGATAGCACGTTTGTGATCCTGAAGAGAACCGCTTACGATCTCGCTTGCACTTGCACTGCCGCCGTTTACAAGCACTACGAGCGGAACATCTGTTATAGTATTTTTAGAACTCGCAGAGTATATCTCATCGTCTGCCTTGTTTCTTCCCTTTTGTGAGACTATATCTCCCTCGTCGACAAAAAGGTCAACAAGTCCGACCGCCTGATCAAGAAGCCCTCCGGGATTGTTTCTTAGGTCAAGAACAACTCCTTTTGTCGTCGGCTTTCTCTTTTTTATGGCTTTTGTCACTTCATCTACCACTTTTTTGTCAAAGCTTGTTACGCGGACATACTGGATATCGTTGCCGATTGATTTTGCATAAACAGACTCTATTGTGATAGTGCCTCTTACTATTTTGATTGTAAGAGGTTTGCTCTCACCCTCTCTTACTATCATCAGCTCTATAGGCGTACCTACTTTGCCTCTCATGATGGAGACCGCTTCATCTATCGTCATATTGAGAGTCGATTCGTTGTTTATCTTCAAGATAATATCGCCGGCTTTGATTCCCGCTTTGTCCGCAGGCGTGCCCTCTATCGGTGCTATTACCGTCAATGCGCCGTCTCTGACACCCACAGTGATACCAAGACCGCCAAATTCACCGTTCGTTTGGACTTTTAAATTTTTATAATCTTTTTGGGTAAGGTAGTTTGAGTGTGCATCCAAGTTACTCATCATCCCCTCTAACGCCTTGTCCATAAGCTCCTCGATCGTGACATCGTCTACATTGTACTGCTCTACGATACTTATGACTTTTGTGAATTTTGCCAAAGATTCAAGTCTGGAAGCCTCTTTGTCCTCACTCTTTTCATCTGTAGAGGCAAGAAGATTTGTGGAAAAGAGCAGAGCTAACGCGACCGTTACAGAGGCAAAACCTAGAGTAAGTAACTTTTTGTTTTTCATTATTTTTCCTGTATAAATTAAAAAGGACATTATAGTAAAAAGCTGTTTAAATAACAACTTGGACGAAATTGATTTGCGGTAATTTTTATTTAAATTATTTTTAATATAATACGAAAATTTTAATTATCAAGGTATATATTTATGAGCAGTATAAAAGAGTATTTAACGGCGGATCATGGTCGTTGCGATGAGCTGTTCGCGGCGATGGAGGATGCGGCAACAAACTCTATAGAGAGCGCAAAGGCGGCTTATGAGGAGTTCGCAAAAGAGACTGAGAGACATTTTCAGATGGAAGAGCGCGTGATGTTCTTGGAGTTTGAACAAAAGACCGGTATGACGCAAGGTCCTACAGCGATGATGAGACATGAACATGCGCAGATGAGAAATCTTATATCCGACATTGGCAAGGCGATCGAATCTAAAGACAAAGATAAGTTTTTTGGAAGCAGTGAGACGCTGATGATATTGATGCAGCAGCACAATATGAAAGAGGAGCAGATGCTCTATACCATGGCGCAGCAGCACTTAAGCGCAGAGTCGGACCGCATTGTGGATATGATGCGCTCAATGATCGTAGAGTAGTGAGAAGATACGGATTTGGATTTTAACGGACTCTCTGTAGATCAAGCGCCTCCGATATGGGCGCCTCTTAGATTTTTCTTAACGGCACCTCTCTTTGGAGTTCTTGCCGGTATATTGATGCTTTTTGGCGATGCTAATGTGCTCTCAAGCAGATTTTCACTGGAGTCGATCGCAATTACGCATGCACTGACCATAGGTTTTTTGAGTTTTATTATCTTTGGAGCGCTTACCCAGATGCTTCCTGTTCTGGCTGGAGTTAAAATTGCAAAAGTAAATCTTGTCTCGCTTGTGTCATATCTCTTTTTGCTTTTTGGAACTCTATTTATGATCTTTGGGCTGCTCTTTGAAGCCTCAGTGCTTATGTTTGCTGCTTCCGGACTGCTGGGAGGCGGATTTTTAATACTTATGCTCTCAATGCTTGTAGCTTTTAAGAGCGTCATAAACTTTACTCCAAGCATAAGAGCAATGATTACAAGTTTAATCTTTGCACTCTTTATAGCGCTGATGGGAATCCATCTCTTGGCATCTTACGCAAGCGGCAATTTTCTGCAATCACATCTGCTCTTTGCAAATATTCACAGCGTCTGGGCAGTTTTCGGTTTTGCAGGGATCTTGATAATCGGTGTTGCTTTTCACATACTGCCGATGTTTTACGTGGCGCCAAAATTCAAAAAGTTTTGCAAACAGAGAGTTGTATGGATCATAAGCGCAGGGCTTCTCTTATGGCTCTTTTTAAATCTATTTTTTGAGTCATACGCAGCAGTTGCAAAGATATGGGTCGCTCTTTTTTTCTGGGCTTTTGCTACAACGGTCTATATAAAACTAAATCAGCGACGCCGAAAAGTTAGCGATATTACTATCTGGTACTGGAGAAGCGGGGCGGTTTTTATGACACTTGGTGCTTTTTCATGGGTGCTTAACGACTTTTTTGATTCAGAGTATATTGTAGTGGTTTCAGTGATGATAGGCGGAGGATTTATTATCTCCATAATGTCCGGAATGCTCTATAAAATTGTCCCTTTTTTGGTCTGGTTCCATCTAAACGCAAAAGGGTATATGAGCATTCCTACTATGAATGAGATGATAAGCAAAAAGCTCTCTATTGCTCAGTTTATACTATTTATTGTATCTCTTGTAGGCTTTATAATCTCATTTTTTGTGCCGGAACTATTGGCTCTGTTTGCGCTTACATTTATTTTAAGCATGTTAATATTAGAGTACAATATCGCAGTTGCAGTGTCGGTCTACTTAAAAACTATTAAGACGAAGCCTGATTTTGACATGAGCGCATTTGCTATGAAAGTGGAAAGTTAAAAGTGAAAAATATTATTTTAGTCGGGTTTATGGGTGTCGGCAAAGGCAGCGTTGCCCGCGAGGTTATTAAAATATCTGACTACATATCTATAGATACCGATGATCTTATAGAGAGCATGGAGAACAGAAGCGTCAAGAAGATATTTGAACAGAGCGGTGAGAAGTATTTCAGAGATCTGGAGAAGAGAGTCTCTTTGTGGCTGCAAAACTCCGTAAGCAATACTCTTATATCAACGGGAGGCGGATTTTACAAACAGGATAATCTAAAAGATATAGGTATAGTTGTGTTTTTAAACTCTCCTTTTGATAAAATACTAAAGCGGATAAAAAGTCACCCCAATGCGTCAAAAAAACTTAAAAAAAGACCGCTTTTAAATGACTTGAAAAAGGCAAAAGAGCTCTATAAAGAGAGATTGCCGCAGTATATGGCCGTTGCGGATATTGTGATTGACGTAACCGACAAAAGCGCGTTAGAGTGCGCTAAAGAACTTCTAGAAAAGGTGAAAGAACATGCGTAGAATTTTTATATTTTTGGTGCTTACAGCAGCGATGAATCTCTTTGCAGCGGAGATAAATTGGGCAAAAGATTATCATGAGGGCATTGAAAATGCACAAAAGAGCGATAAGCCGGTACTTTTTGTCTCATCAAGCCACGCATGTAAATATTGTGTGATACTGGATGAAACTACATTTAAAGACGCAAGGGTGGTTGAGAGATTGAACAAAGGGTTTGTCTCGGTGATCTCATACAGTGATGAGAGAGACTATCTGCCGCAGGAACTTTGGAGACCGGGAACCCCTGCCATCTGGTTTTTGATGCCGAGCGGTCAGCCGATGTATGAGCCGCTAATGGGAGCTATGAACGCTGAGAATTTTTTAAAGGCGCTCTCCATCGTCGAAGAAGAGTTTAACAAGGAAAAGAACAAAAAATGATCTTTACAAATTCAAAAAGCAGCAGTTTTAAAGCGGAGTTCAGCGAACTACTTGGGCGCGGCAAGATGGACATAGAGTCGGTCACGGCAATAGTGGGAAACATAATAAGCGAGATAAAGAGCGATAAAAACGAGGCGCTTAAGAGACATATCACAAAGTTCGACAAATGGACTCCGTTAAAAGATGAAGATCTTAAAATATCTACGGAGCTAATGAAAAAAGCATATGACAATATTGATGAGAAATTAAAAAGCTCTCTTCACTTAGCATACGATAGAATAAAAAGCTATCACGAAAAACAGAAGCCGAAATCTTGGTTTGACAGTGAAGCAAACGGTACTATTTTGGGTCAAAAAGTCACTCCAGTCGATAGTGCAGGTCTCTATATCCCAGGAGGCAAAGCGGCATACCCATCTTCCCTTTTAATGAACGTCATCCCTGCTCAGGTAGCGGGAGTCGAAAATATAGTGGTCTGTACACCGACCCCCGATAACGAGCCAAACGAGCTCTTACTTGCGGCGTGCCATCTTTGCGGTGTGAAAGATGTTTACAAAGTAGGCGGAGCAAGTGCGATCGCGGCAATGGCATACGGAACTCAGAGCATACCTAGAGTTGACGTCATTACCGGACCTGGAAATATCTTTGTCGCTACTGCGAAAAAGATGGTCTTTGGAGATGTAAATATAGATATGATCGCAGGACCGAGCGAGATAGGGATATTGGCGGATGATAGCGCGAATGCTTCTCATATGGCAATCGACATGCTCTCTCAGGCCGAGCATGACGAGATGGCGAGTTCAATACTCATAACTCCGTCGCAAAAGTTAGCAGATGAGGTTAAGATTGAGCTAGAGAACTGGTTGAAAAAACTTCCCAGACAAGAGATTGCAAGAGAGTCGATAGAGAATCGTGGGGCAATTATTGTAACAAGTGACATGCAAGAAGCAGTTACTCTTATGAATGAAATAGCACCGGAACATTTAGAAGTTGCGACAACATCTCCTTTTGAGTTGCTTGCAAGTATAAAACACGCGGGTGCAATTTTCTTAGGACACAACACACCGGAGGCAATAGGTGACTATATTGCAGGTCCAAATCATACTCTTCCGACAGGTGGAACAGCAAAATTCTACTCTCCGCTTGGAGTAGAGAACTTTATGAAAAAATCTTCAATTATCTATTTTAGCCAAAAAGCTATAAACGAGATAGGCTCTGAGTGCGCATTAATTGCAAATACAGAAGGATTGACTGCACATGAAGAGTCAGTCAGGGTAAGGCTTAAGAGCTAAAGCACTACCCAGCTTTCTGTTTTTCAAATATTCCCAATAATAGAAAATATTATAAAATTATCACATTTTTATAACTAATTTAAGCTTTATATAGATAGTATACTCGTAGTAAGAACTTCCGTGTTTTTAAAATAAGGGTTTTTTATTCAAAGATTAACTGTAGTTATAAATCTAACATTTGTCTAATAGATTAGGCTAGAAGGAGAATATATGCAATTAGGCTTCCTAGTTGATTTACATCTGTGTATGGGATGTAAAGGGTGTGAAATCGCATGTAAAGTGGAGAATGAAGTTCCGCTTAGTACATGGAGACTTCGTGTTAAATATGTAGATGTGGGAACTTTCCCTGAGACGAAAAGAACATTTACACCGCTTAGATGTAATCATTGTGAAAATGCACCGTGTGAGAGAATATGTCCGGTTAGTGCGCTTCACTATCTGGAAAACGGTATTGTAAATATTGACAAAGAGCGCTGTATAGGTTGTGCAGGCTGTGTTATGGCTTGTCCTTACGGAGCTATCTATATTGACCCTCAGACGCATACGGCAGATAAATGTACATACTGTGCTCACCGTGTTGCTTCAAGTATGATGCCGGCTTGTGTCGTTGCATGTCCTGTTCAGGCAAATATTTTCGGAGACCTTGATGATCCTACTTCAAATATCTCTAAGTATATTCAAGTGCATCAGGGTGGCGTTCAAGTTCGTAAACCTGAAAAGGGAACAAATCCTCATCACTACTACGTAGGCGGTGGAAATGTTACTCTTAATCCTCTTGCTTCAGAGAGAGTTGACGGACACTCGCTCTTTAACAATATTACAACACTTCCGGTAGGAGGAAAACACTAATGGCAATGACACATGAAATTTTAGCAGCAACAAATGCTGTAGTTACATTAGATGCAGCGATTCCCGGGATAGTTTGGCCTTGGCTTGTAACAGTAAATATGTGGGCAAAGAGCATCGGTACAGGTGTGATTTTTATGCTTTTCTTGCTTCTTAGAATGCACCCTGAATCAGTGAAGAACTTAAGACTTCCGACAGCAATAGTAGCATTTTTATTTATTAATATCTTCTTATTGTTTACATTGGCGGACCTTCATCAGCCATTTAGAATGTGGCATATATTTGTTTACTCCAGCTGGTCATCGGCAATTGCTTGGGGTTCATTGATGGCTTCAGCATTTTTGGGTCTTTTAACGCTTCTTGCATTTCTTGCTTATAAGAAAAACAATGAAACATTTGACAAAGTGTTGTTATGGACTACTATTCTTGCGATACCTGTGACACTCTATACGGCTGCTCTTATGGCTCAGTGTACTGCACGTGAACTGTGGCAGATGCCTACAGAGTCGGCTCAAATGATTTTAGCAGCGCTTCTTGCAGGTTCTGCGGCTATGATACTTATAGGCGGAAACAAACTAAGCGCAGAAGCAAAAAACACACTAGGTGTTGTTCTTGGTCTTAGTGCTTTAATGGCATTTATAATCTATATGGCAGAGTATGTGTTTGGTCCGATGAAAGCGGAAGAAATAGCTGCTGTTGTGGGTTATATTCAGGGTGACGGACCATACGCTGTAATGTTCTGGATAGGTCAGTGGATGACTTATATTTTACCAATGCTTTTTGTTCTTTTAAGCAGAGCAGGCAAAAGTGACAGTATTTTAAAACTGGCAGCTATTTTAGCGCTGGTAGGTCTTGCTATAGTTAAGCATGTATGGCTGATTATTCCACAATTATTACCAATGAGTTAGGGAGAGATTTTAATGTATTTAGAAAGTAGAAGAACATTTTTAAAAGGTGCCGCGTTTACAGTAGCCGGTGCTTCAATTGTAAAAGGCGTGTTCACGGCCGATGCTATTGCTGACTCAGTTAGTGACAGCAAGTTTACCAACACTCCGGACTCTTTATCATTTTATCCTCCTATGAGCGAATGGGATGATTTTAAAGAGTTAGACGGAGATGATTGGAAAAGAGGCGGTATAGATCGCCATGGTGTAAGAAGTGCTTCAAATCCTGAAGGTATAGAAGTAAACGACTATATGATCGTTCCATCTGCATGTTCAAACTGTGAAGCATCTTGTGGTCTGACTGCATGGATTGACAAGAAGACTTTCACAGTTAAAAAGTATATGGGTAACCCTCTGCACCCGGCATCTCGCGGACGTAACTGTGCGAAAGGGTATGCTGCTCAGTCTCAGATGTATGATCCGGATCGTATAGCATTCCCTCTAAAGCGTGCTCCTGGTTCTGCTCGCGGTGAAGGTAAGTGGATCCGTACTACTTGGGATGAGGCGATGACTACTATCGGTAAGAAGATGCATGATGCTATCGCAGTAGGTGATGAGCTCTCTAAAAAATCATGTATGTTCCACGTCGGTCGCCCGAATGAGAACGGATTTACCGGTCAGGTATGGTCTACAATAGGTCAAGACTGTTTTAACTCGCACACAAACATCTGTTCTTCAGGTGGACGTACGCCTACTATCCAGTGGGCGAATGATGACAGAACTTCTCCGGATTGGGCAAATGCGAAACTTATTTTCCTTAACTCTTCGCATGCGGCTGATGCAGGTCACTACTTTCAGCAGTCGGCATCATTTATTGCAGATGCTAGAGCTAAGGGTGCGAAGATGGTCGTTATGGATCCTCGTCTCTCTAACTCAGCAGGTATGGCTGATCTTTGGATCGCTGCATGGCCTGGAACAGAGCCAGTTATCTATCTATACCTTGCTCAAAGAATGTTAAGCGAAGGTAAAGTAGATAAAGATTTTGTTAGAAGATGGTTAAATTGGGAAGTTTTCTTAGATAACAAAAAATATTTAGAATTTATGGTAAGCAAAGGGTATATCTCTAAAGTTCCATCTGGTGACGATTTCGATACATTCTTGGATGTATTAAAAGAGCTTTACTCTCCATTTACACTAGATTATGCGGTTAAAGAGACACACGTTCCTGCTTATAAGCTAGAAAAACTTTACGATATGTTTATCTGGGCCGGAACAGCTATATCTTCATATTTCTGGAGAGCAACAGCTGCAGGAAACCGCGGTGGATGGATGAGCGGTCGTACAGGCTATCTTTCACTTGCTCTTCGCGGTGCCATCGGACCTGAGGGTGGTACATTCTTTCACCACTGGCATGTTATCTCTGTCGGTGGAAAAGGCGGAAGCGCAACAGTAGGTCAAGGTAAACGTGGTTCTGATGTTCCAAAAATTGATGTCTATAATGAGCTTTCGTGGCCGCCTGAATGGCCATTGTCAACTTATGAGTTATCTTACCTTCTTCCACACCTTCTTGCAGATAAGAAGTGGCAGAAGAAATGGATAGACAGAGGTCTGAATGTTCCTCAAAAACTTGCAGTTTGGATTCCTCGTATGTACAATCCTGTATGGATCAATCCGGATGGATTCAGATGGATAGATACAATAAAAGATGAGTCTAAAATGGAACTTACTATGAACCTCTCTCCTGTATGGTCAGAGACTAACTGGTATGTAGATTATATTCTGCCTGTTGGACTTGCGGGTGAGAGACACGATCAGCACTCTGAAGCTACAATGCCTGCTCGCTGGACATCTTTCCGTCAGCCTGTTATGAGAGTAGCACTGGAGAAAGCTGGTTGGAAGCCTAAAAACCCTAACCGCGCTACATTAGAGGCTCACATAAAAGCTGGTCTTGGAGAAGTTTGGGAAGAGAATGAGTTCTGGTTTGATATGTGTGTTAACTACATAGATCCAAAAGGCGAGCTCTATTTAGATGAGTCAAAAACTAAAACTATCAAATCTATGTGGGAGTCTAAAAAGAACCCAGGCAAGCCTGTTACTATCGCTGAGTGGTATGATGCGGCATTTGGTGACAATCTGCCGAATCTTAAAGCGACTGCTACGTCTGATGATAGATACAAAAACTCTGAATACCCTGTATATGAGTATATGAGAGATCACGGTGCATGGATGGAAGAGAACAATATCTATTCAGCACAAGAGCGTGAAATAGTTGATGATGGCCAAAACTATATCTCTCACGGACATAAATACAGCAAAAAAGATGTAACTATAGATAAGAGAACAGGTGTTATGACTGCTAAGAGCCACGGTAAAGAGAAAGCTATCGGTATTGTCGTTGACGGCAAAAAGATGGAAGGTTTTGCAACGCTCGACAAGAAGCTTGACTTCTTCTGTGAATGGCTTGCTGAAGATTGGAAATGGCCGGAGTATGCTATTCCGTTCTACCCAAGAAACGAGAAAGAGAAAAAAGAGATGGAGCATATAGTATCGCATGTAAACCACTCTTATATGACTGAGAAGAACTCTTATGCTCTAAACACTGTATTTAGATTGCCATATAACATTCATACGCGTTCTGCGAACTCTAAGCACTTGATGGAGATCTCACAGAACCACGATCCGATCTGGATATCTACAGGAGATGCAGCTCGTCAAGGATTCAAGCGCGGTGATGCAATTCGTGTAAAAATTGTTGACAGTGTTACTGGCTTAGAGTCTGGCTACTTTGTAGCTATGGCAGTTCCAACAGAGGGTGTTCTACCTGGTACGCTTGCTTGTTCACACCACGGCGGAAGATGGAAGCTTGTAAACTCCGTGAGCATTCCTAACGGTGTAACGGACGGAAAAGTTGATTCTCAGCCGGTTGCAAGAAATATGAACGATCCTAAGTTTATGGCTCACTCACCTGAAAATGCGGGTAGAGAAGGCGGACAGATCAAGATAGAAGATTATAACGGAGAGGGCGGTATAAACAGCTTCGGTGTTCCTACTGCAGAACTTCAAATGGATGGCAAAGAGGGTAAACTCAAGTATGTTGACGGTATCAAACCTTTCCATGCAAACAGATTTGCAGACTACAATAAAGATAGTGGAAATATATGGTGGGACGGTCTTAGCGGTTCATGGCAAAATGCCGTTGCTGCTCCGCACCCTGACCCGATCTCAGGTATGCACTGCTGGCACCAAAAGGTAATCTTAGAGCCTGCACAAGCCGGCGATAAGATAGGTGATATCTTTGTAAACTATGACAACAACTTCAAAGTTTATGAGGGTTGGAGAGATCAGTTGACTCGTGGATTGGATGAGAACTCTACGCTTCGTCGTCCAGAGCACATTAAGCGTCCTTGGGTACCTCTGTCTCATAAAGCATATGTTGTTAAAATCAGCAAGTAAATAACTCTATAAAGCCTCTTTAGAGGCTTTATAATACACTCTCTTTATTCTTTAAGTAAAAATATCAAGCTGACAAAACTTTATAGCCCTGCCAGCCACATCCTTACCCATAATCCAAATGTAGTCGTATAACCCACTTCGCTAAAGAGCTCATTGCCGTCTTTGTCGTAGATAATGGTAGTAGGAAATACAGAGACCGAGTATCTCCCAGTTATCTCCCCGTTGCCGTCATTTACTGTTTTAAATGTAAGCTCGCGGCTTTTTAAGTACTCTTCTATCTCTTCATCGCTGCCAGATTTAAGAGCGATTGTTAAGACGTTGAAACTCTTTGATATTCTCTGTATATTTTGAGCTTCTGCTTTGCAGGTAGGGCACCAAGAGGCCCAGAAGTGAAGTAGTATGGGTTCATTGTTTGGCACTTTGTATATGCTGCCATCTAGAAGAGTTGCCTCTTTGAGGTTGATGGGCTCTTTGTTTAAACTGCTGCTTCTGTAGAAGCTTAGTATGTTGGCAAATATTGCCATCACAACAATAAAAAGAAGAGCCTCCTTTAGATATTTTATAAGTTTATGCTTTGTTAAGTCCATACAAAACAGCTCTGTTAAAGCATAATCCCTCTTATGGTAAAAAATAACATGCCGGCAAGAACAGCAGTAGCAGGTACTGTAATAAGCCATGCGGCAACGATCTTCTTGATCGCGTCTCTTCTTACGTATTGTATCTTTTTAGCTTTTTTGATGCTCTTTTTAGTTGATTTTATTATCTTTTTCTCATTAGCTATGAGTTTATAGAGCTCTGCGATTCTTGTATAATCACCCTGAGACTTCTCCTCTTTTTGTTCAAGTGCTTTTAATTCATGCTCATAAGCGCTCTTGGTCAGTTTCTCATCCTCAATAGCTAGTATATCATCCTCTATAGTATGATTCTTTTCATCTTTTGCGTAGAGCCACTCTCTTAAGAAACCGACACCAAAGACACCACCTATAGCTATATGCGTGGAGCTTACAGGCAAGCCCAGCTGAGAAGCTATAATAACGGTTATAGAAGCAGCCATCGCAATTGAGAAAGCTCTCATCTGATCAAGGTCTGTGATCTCGGTTCCTACAGTCTTGATAAGGCCAGGTCCATAAAGAGCCAAGCCAAGAGAGATTCCCAATGCACCGACAGCCATAACCCAAAGTGGGATAGAAGCGGCTGATGACACACCTCCGTTAACAACTGCATCGTTAATCGCCGCTAACGGCCCAATTGCGTTTGCAACATCGTTCGCACCGTGAGCAAAACTAAGAAGTGCAGCTGCAAAAATAAGTGGAATGGTAAATAGTGTATTTACAGACTCTCTAGAGTTTTGAAGAGCGGTGGTATTTGAGCCGACTCTTTTTTTAACAAACATATATACGAACACGGCTATTATCAAACCTATGATAAATGCAGTCGCGAATGACGGCTTTTTTGTGATCTCCAGTGATATTAGAGGCAGTGCATTTAAAAGCTCCAGTATCTTCGGCCAGATGTGTTTAACACCCTTGAGTATAAGATACGTGACAAAAGCCCACGACATAATTGCAACAAAGATGGGAACATATCTTTTAGCAGCTTCGATCTTGTCATCTTTAAAGACTATCGATTTTTTGATCGCAAAAAGGAACGTTGCAGCGATGACGCCGCCCAAAACAGGAGATATAATCCATGATGCAACTATGCCTCCCATGGTTCCCCAGTTTACTATGCCAACTCCCGCAGCTGCAATTCCGGCACCCATTACACCACCGACAATTGAGTGAGTCGTAGATACAGGAGCTTTCATCATAGTTGCAAAATTAAGCCATAGTGCAGCTGCCAGAAGAGCCGCCATCATAGCCCATATAAAAGGATCAGGGTTTCCGCCAAAAGCCGTGATATCTATAATTCCGTTTTTGATAGTCTTAACAACGTCGCCGCCGGCGATAAGTGCGCCTGCAGCTTCGAAAACAGCAGCGATAATAATGGCAGTAGTAAGAGTAAGCGCTTTTGCTCCAACGGCAGGGCTTACATTATTGGCAACATCATTCGCACCTATGTTCATAGCCATATAAGCACCGATAAGGGCTGCTACAGCAAGAAAGAGGTTATTTGAGACTCCGCCGTTGCTTAAAAAACTAAATGTCAAAACACCTATCATGAAAAATAGGGCAAAACCTAGTCTTGTGAAATCTGTCGCACTCTTTTTGAGTGCCTGCTTTTGAATTTTATCGACAGTACGAATTTCCATTAAATACCTTTTTATTGATGGTGCAATTATATTGTAAAATTAATTATAGAATAATTACACACTATTACTTAACAGAAAAAATGACACCGCCTATTTGATGTATGCCTTAAAGATCTTCTGCTCCTCTATCGGTCTGTCACCGCCGGCTCTTCCAGTGGTCGCAACGCTTTGAAGTCTGTCAATTACAGCCATTGATTGTGCGGTAGCTTGACCGAATATGGTATGTCTTCCGTTTAACCATGGAGCAGGAGCCGTTGTTATAAAGAACTGGCTGCCGTTTGTGTGAGGACCTCTGTTTGCCATAGCCAAAATGCCGGCTCTGTCAAACATTTTATTTGTAAACTCATCTTTGAAGTCCTCCTTCCAGATGCTCTCGCCGCCTCTGCCTGTTCCTGTCGGATCGCCGCCTTGAATCATAAAGTCTCTGATAATACGATGAAAAACGACACCGTCATAATAGCCGTTTTTTACATGTGTTAAAAAATTCTCAACTGCAAGAGGTGCGATATCAGGGAAGAGTCTAAGCTCTATACTCCCCTGCGTCGTCTCCAGAACAACATGCGGCTCACTGTTTTGGGCACTAAGATTTACAGAAAAAAACATAAGTAGAATAAGTAGAATTTTTTTCATTCTATCTCCTTTGTATGATAATTATATTGTATCTATTTTTATTGAATTTAAAAAGACTTTATGAGGTTTGTTTAGAGATTGATTATATAGAGTGTTTAAGTAGCAAGGATTATATTTTAGAAGAGTTTTGCCGCAAAATGAATTTGCGGCAAATAGAGGTCTTATTTACCAGCAGCAACGCGGTCTTTAAGACCTTTGCCAGCTTTAAATTTAGGAACCATCTTGTCTTTAGTAGTATAAGTCTTGCTTGTACCAGGAACTTTACCACTTTTTCCTTTTTGTAGTGAAGCACTAAAACTTCCGAACCCTACAAGAGAAACATCTTCTTTTTTTACTAATGCAGACGCTACTGCATCTGTAAATGCTCTGATAGCTGCTTCAGCTTCAACTTTAGTTTTGTAATTACCGCTTGCTTGCACTAGTTCAACGAATTGAGCTTTATTCATAAATCTACCCTTGAATTTATAAAGATTTTCCGAAACTACGCATCTTTAAAAGATGATTTTAAAGTTACGCAATTCAGCTACAGACACTTTATAGTTTATTTGCTTAAAGATTTCTTCTTTTTATCTAAAAATGATAAAAAATGTGAACTTTTTCTCTTTTTTAGTCCAAATTTTGCACGTTTGAGTAGTTTTGAGAGGACACTGCTGATCTCATCAGCTATAATAAAAGACGATAATTCTTTTAGTTTTTTATATTTATTATTGCCTGTATGTATAGATAAAAATACATCTTCTAAAGCATCTTTTTCTTGTTTTGTCAGTGTACTCATAATCTCAATCCTTAAGTTTGTTTATTTTTCTTACAGCTCTAATGATCTCATCGTCTTCTAGTCTGCCTAACATCTCCATCACAGTAATAGCAGCTTGAGGCTTGGCACGTCCCAGCTTCCAATCCTGATATGTACGCATAGATATCCCTAATGAATCAGCCATATCTTTAAGAGATATTTTCTTTCCATTGTTTTGAGACTCTAGTGAGTTATGAAGAATATTAAACAGGTCATTAATTTGCATAAGAGATTGTACGGAATAAATACTTAAATATACATTTAATTATAAATAAAATACATTAATCATTATATAATATGATAATTAACATATATTATATAATAATAAATATATATTTTATTATATAAATATTATATTTTATACGGAATACCGTGTTATAATTGTATTGAAAAATCTTCTATATGTTATGAAAACAATAAGAAATTAAAAGATTGAAAAAGTGGGGGCAGAAGAGAGGTTTTAGAAATTTACTTTTCTATTAGAATCTTCTTCTGTGTTGGGTGCAGAGTGATATAGTCGCCAGATTCAACTAAATAGAACGGCTCATAAGCCGCTTCATCCGTTTTATAGGTAAGTTCTTCGCCGTCTGCAAATGTGAAAGTGATGGTGTTAAGACCCCTAAATGGTTCTTGTACGCTTATTTTTGCATGTTTAACGCAGTTGATTATTTTTTCTTGCTCTGTTTTTAGCTCATTTATCTGCTCTTTTAAAACAGGGACATCTGAAGGGGTGTGTCTTAGAGCTCCCTCAAGTTTATACTTTAACTCTTCCATCTCCTGAGCTAAGAAGTTGTATTTGCTGTTTAGTGTCGGGATGTCTTTGTAGCTGATTTTAAAGAGATTGTCCTCTCCGCTTACACGCTTTATGGTTATTGAGTTGGATGCATATACTTTTAGATTACTTTTAACGTTTTGTATAGTTACGTTTTCTGCATAGACCGTACCGCCAAGAGAGTTCTCTATCTCAACGTTTGTCGCGTGAACTTCACCGCCTTCTAAAAGGGTTATTTTAGCGCTATGGCATCTAAGTCTGCCTTTGTGTCTGTTTATTGTGGCAAACTTTGCCTCTTGGCTGGAGTCTTTGTGCGTTGCGCCGTCTATGGTAAGATTAACTGCTCTCAGAGTCGATTTTGCTCCGACATGGCCATTTATATGTATCGTCTCCGAGGTAAGCTCAACTCCCTCTCCAAGACTGTCCAATGATGTGTCGTTTTGAGATATTATTACCTCTATGTTGTTGGCTTCATCTTTTGCTACGGAGTCCTGAACACGTGATAGATGTTCCATTTTAATCTTGTTGTCGACATAGAAGTTGTTTTCATCAAAGTGAACATAGCCTTTTAGTCTGCTTTTATAGATCTTTTTATCTTCGTTCTCTACGATCTCAATGCTTTTCTTATCAACGTGACACTTCAGGTCTTCACTGTTTTTTAAATAGTCGTTATTGACGATCTCCCCGAAGGCATTTAGCCCGTTTTTGCCAAAAACAGGTTTTATAAAATCAACTAAGACCTCGCCTTCGTCGACCTCTATCACCTGATGGTTCGTCTCTTTTTGTAAAAAACGCATGACAAGCTTGCTGTTTCTTCTTACCTCCGGTTCAACTCCGTTAAAGAGAGGAATTTTTATTTTTTTGACGAATTTGCCGCCATAGAGATACTTTACAAAGGCTTTTAGCTTCTCTTTCATCTGCGTATCAAAGATATTTATGAGGATTCCGTTTAGGGCTTTTATGTTGTTAAGCTCTTTTAAAAGCAGCAGATATATCTCTTTTGGCTTATATTTTTTATAGGGAATATCAGATTCGGGATGAAGTATTATCGCAGGAGAGACATTGTTGTCGGAGAAGTTAATGCTGTAGTTGAGTTTAACTATCTTTTTTGGGGTCTCTTTTACAGTAATGGTATATATCTGCCTGATCCTGACATGTTCGTTTATAAGCTTGTCGTGATCTTTATAGTAGTCGTGTATATCTTCGTTATAGAGCACAAAGGTGTCTTCCGCAACAGTTTTTATATAGGTCTCTACACCGTTTATGTTAAATGAGAACTCAAGTGGCGAGCGATCATTTTCTGAAGCGAACTTCTCTATAGTGGCACTGATATTTTTAGTTTTAAATTTTTTAGTAAGCAAGCAGATCACTATAGTCGTATTTTGAAAAATCGAGGTAGAGCTTTCCGTCTTTGTGTATTACTCTCACATCGTTGTCATAAGCATCCAGAAATCTTCTTTTTATCGCTTTTTTTTGTGATGATTTGAGGTCCAAGCGTTTTAGATACTCTTTTAACTCTACTATTTCAAGGTTGCCCGGAGGCACTATCTTGTTATGATGGTTAAAGCTCTCTACCTCATGTATGGTAGTAGCTTCCTGTTCAAACTTCATCTTCTTGTTCACAAGTTCCAAGATATTTTTTAACTGCTCGTCTTTTGAGCTGTATATCTGCTCTATCTTGTCTCTCTCGGCGCGGAGCATCTGCTCTTTGTCATCTATGAGCTTGTCTATTTTTGCTTCAAGCTGAACTATTTTGTTTTTTAGAAAGTTATTCTCTTTTTGGTAGAGTGCCAAAACGGTCGCCACTGTTGTTTTAGGCTTTATTATCTGCGTCTCTTCGCTTGGAGCGCTCTTTTGTTCTTCGTTTATCTCTTCTCTTTTGTCTCTCTCAAGCGAGCTTCTTGTCACGATGATATACGTTTTGCCCTCTTCAATAATATAGTTTAATTTTTTTGCTCTAATCTTCGAGTTTACCATCTCTTTAGACATCTTAAAATATTTGCAATATTCATCTACCGTTAGTCTCATTTGAAATCCCGATTATTTTTTCGGATATTTTAGCATAATAATGGTTTTATGAAAGTTATTTTAAATGAAGACTATAATACAATTAGGCAAAAAATTTATCAAAAAAGAGTTTAATAATGGGTGTTTTAGATATTGTAAAGCCGGGTGTACTATTTGGCGACGATGTGCAAAAAGTTTATCAATATGCTAAGGAGAACGGTTTTGCCATTCCTGCAATAAATGTTGTCGGAACTGATTCTATAAACGGTGTTTTAGAAGCTGCTGCCAAAGTAAAATCTCCCGTGATCATTCAATTCAGTAACGGCGGGGCTTCATACTATGCAGGCAAAGGGTTAAGCAACGAGGGAGAAAAAGCGGCAATTGCTGGTGCGGTCTCTGGTGCGATCCATGTTCATATGATGGCAGAAGCCTACGGTATCCCAGTGATCTTGCATACTGATCATGCCGCAAAAAAGCTTCTTCCATGGATAGATGCTCTTCTTGACGCAGGAGAGAGCCACTACAAAAGCAACGGTAAACCTCTCTACTCTTCTCATATGCTCGATCTCTCAGAAGAGAGCTTGGAAGAGAATGTGGCAATTTGTAAAAAGTATCTGCAAAGAATGAGCAAGATCGGTATGAGCATCGAGATAGAGCTTGGAGTTACAGGCGGAGAAGAGGATGGAGTAGATAACTCAAATATCGACAACTCTCTGCTTTATACACAGCCTGAAGATGTGGCGTTTGCATATAAGGAGCTGAGTGAAGTTTCGCCTAATTTTACGATAGCAGCATCATTCGGTAATGTTCACGGTGTCTATAAGCCAGGAAATGTTGTTTTGACCCCAAAGATATTAGACAACTCCCAAAAGTATATTGAGGAGAAGTTCGGTACTAAAGAGAAGCCGGTTAACTTTGTTTTTCATGGCGGTTCAGGCTCAACGCTTGAAGAGATTCGCGAAGCGATAAGCTATGGCGTTATAAAGATGAACATCGATACAGACACACAGTGGGCTACTTGGATAGGCGTTAAAGATTATTACGAGAAAAACAGGGATTATCTCCAAGGGCAGATCGGAAACCCTGAGGGCGAAGATAAGCCGAACAAGAACTATTACGACCCTAGAAAATGGCTCAGAGCAGGTCAGTTGACTCTTGTGCAAAGAGTCGAGAGCGCATTTTCAGACCTAAATGCCATAGGTAAAAACTAATAAAAAACAGTCAGTTTTAGCTCTCTTTATAAATATCCTCTATACTCTTTAGATGCGGATTTTGTAAAAAATATGAAGAGAGCTCTCTGTTTAGCCTGTTTTCATTAAATCTCCAAAACTTCTCTTTATCAAACTCCTCATCTGATATCATCAAACTGAAAAGTTTTTTGCTGTCAATATCTCCGCCGTTTTTCTTTATGACCTTTATCATTAGGTTATGCAGCTCTTCTTGCGCCTCTTTGGTCATATCGTCATCTTCAAGCTGCTTGTTGGGCAAAAATGCATATATCTTCCAGAAGCTGATCGCAAAAAAGAGTATAAAAAATATCATCATAAGATGAGAAGTCTCTATCTCCATCCATCTGCCTTTAGTTTTTTACAGATTATATGGTTTGTATCATAATATTTTGGTTAAAATTTCAGCCTAGGAAATTAAAATGAATGATAAAGTATTTACAAAACCGATAAAAAAACAGTTTGAGTTCGATGAAGAGGTCGCTGCAGTCTTTGATGATATGCTTCAAAGAAGTGTGCCTTTTTATAAAGAGTCTCAGAAGATCACGGAGTTTTTTGCCCTAAAACAGTTAGAAGAGGGCGGAGTTGCTTATGATCTGGGATGCTCGACCGCAACACTTCTTATAAACATAAGCAGAAAACTAAAAAAAAGCGCGACTCTAATCGGGCTTGACAACTCAGAAGCGATGCTTGAACAGGCCAGAAAGAAGTGTGAAGCATTCAGGGCTGACATTGAGCTTGCAAACGCAGATATACTTGAGTATGAGTACAAAGAGGCAGAGCTGTTCATCAGCAACTATACGCTGCAGTTTATACGCCCGCTGATTCGTGAAGAGCTTGTCAAGAAGATATCCGCTTCACTAAAAAAAGGCGGGATTTTTATATTTAGCGAAAAGGTAATAAGCCATCACCCAAAACTGAATAAAGATCTGATCGAGTGCTATTATGATTTTAAAAAAGAGCAGGGCTACTCAGAGTATGAGATAATGCAAAAGAGAGAAGCGCTTGAAAATGTTCTGGTGCCTTACAGTGAGGATGAAAATATCAAAATGGCAAAAAACTGCGGTTTCTCGCATTGTGAGGTGGTATTTCGCTGGGCAAATTTTGCAACTTTCATAGCTATAAAATAAAAATACTGCACATTTTGTCGTTGATTTGTTTCAATTTACCATAGTAAATCTTCAACAAGTCGCCTAAAACTGTTTTGTATTTTCCATTTACATTTCATTATTATGCGAAGTGAACGATTCTGCAAGGGAAGGGTCAAATCTAGCAGTGCTAGATTTGGGGTACCCACCGTGAAGCCTTAGTGAGCGAGCATGGTTATGAAAGGACTCTTTTACAGAAACCAATTTACCAGACATTCCCTTTTGGCTTCTCTTCTTCGGTTCCGACGACATAGTCGATGGCTTCATCCGCTTTCTTCTCAAGTTCTTTATAAGTTACTATATCATCTTTGCCGCACTCTTTGTGGTAGTATCCCTGAACGTCATAATACTCCTCGCAGTCGCTGTAGTATTTGAGTGACACGCCGTGCTTATTGACACACCCGGAGAAGATAAATAGTGCTGATATTGTGAGTAAATATTTTGTCATAGCTCTTTTCAAGCAAAAATTAATCCATATTTAGACTAAACTTTGAAACTCTCTTTTGTTTTGCAGTACTGCGTTAAAAAGCACTCGTCGCATTTGGGGTTTTTTGCCTTGCAGATGTAGCGTCCAAAAAGCACCATTCCCTGGTGAAGCGTGCGCAGATCGGTCTTAAACTTTTTTACAAGGGTCGCTTCTGTCTTTATTGCCGTATTGTCATCGCTTAGACCAAGCCTGTGGGAGACTCTAAAGACGTGTGTATCAACCGCCATCAGATTTGCGCCTGTGTACTCTATCATAACGACGTTTGCCGTCTTTTGCCCAACTCCTGCAAGCGTTACTAGTTCCTTCTCATCCATCGGGATCTCACCGCCGTAAGCCTCTTCGACCCTTTTTGCCATCTCTATGATGTTTTTGGCTTTGTTGTTGAAAAATGAACAACTGTTAATGATGGATTTTACATCTTCTATGTCAGCTTTTGCCAATGCTGATGGAGTCGGATATTTTGCAAACAGAGCTGGAGTGATAAGATTTACCCTGACATCCGTACATTGCGCAGAGAGTGCGACCGCGACTACGAGTTCGTAAGCGTTTTTGTAGTTTAGTTCGGTCACCGCATCGCTGTATTTTTCTATAAAAAGGTCGTGAATCTCTTTTATTTCTTTTTTTGTGGCTTTTTTCATGGCGTAATTATATACAAAATGCGCTCCGTTTAATAATCATTAGCATTAACTAACTAAAATTTTTTTACATAAAGAAGGAAGTATTAATGAAAAAAGTAACACAACTAGTAGCCTCGTTAGCTATTGTATCGACAATGTCTATGGCTCAGACCCTGGTGACCGTAAACGGCACTGAAATTACTCAAGAAGATGTAGACAAGGAGCTTATGACTGCAACGCAGGGAAGACTCAATCAAGTTCCTCCTGAAAAGCAGGCAGAATTTAGAAAGCAGGTTTTAGAGCAGCTCATAGCTAAAGAGCTTGTTTATGATGACGCTAAAAAATCAGGACTTTTACAGGCACCTGACTTTAAAGAGAGATATGAAGAGGTAACAAGCAGAATTAAAAAAGAGGTTGCTATTCAGGTTTGGCAAAAAAGAGAGTTTGACAAGATAGCTATCTCTGAAAAAGAGAAGAAAGATTACTATGATGCTAACAAGGAAGAGTTCGCTGAAGATGAGAGCGTCAGAGCTCGCCACATTCTGGTAGAGAAAGAGAGTGATGCTAAAAATATTATCGCTCAGCTGAAGCCTCTAAAAGGTGATGCTCTTAAAAACAAGTTTATGGAGATCGCAAAAGAGAAATCGACTTGTGCAAGTGCTCCTGAGGGCGGCGACCTTGGTTACTTCTCAGAGGGGCAGATGGTTCCTGAGTTTAACGACAAGGCGTTTTCGATGAAAGCAAAAGAAATCACTCTGGAGCCTGTAAAAACTCAATTTGGGCACCATGTTATCTATATCGAAGACAAAAGACCTAAGACGACAAGAAGTTTTTCTGAAGTAAAAGCAGCGATCGAGCAGAGACTAAAAGTAGAAAAAGCTAAAAGTGTTATGCTTGAGAAGATGAAAGAGCTAGAGAAAAAAGCAAAAATTCAATAGATTCTAAATTTATGTATTCTCCTATCTCAGAACTATATGTTGATGGGAGACGTTTTTATGTTAAAAGAGATGATCTTATAGATCCTTTTTTAGCAGGAAACAAATACCGCAAACTATACACGCTTCTACAAACACCACCTCAAAAACTCAAAACTGTTATATCTTACGGCGGAACACAGTCAAATGCAATGCTTGCAATTGCAGCTATGTGCAAAAGCAAAGGGTGGGAGTTTGTCTACTATACAAAACCAGTGAGCCATGCACAAAAGGATGAAAATTGCGGCAATTTTTATCATGCAAAGAGACTCGGGATGAAGCATGTGGAGATCGCTCGTGACTTCTACAGAGATTTTATAGCCTCTTTGAGATTGAACCTTGATGAAGAGACATTTGTGATAGATCAGGGCGGAGCTGTAGAGGAAGCAAGGCTTGGGCTGGAAGTTTTGGCCAAGGAGATAAGAGAGCAAAGTTTTCATCTAAGATCTTTAGCCACCCCATCCGGAACAGGAACAACAGCGCTTTTTCTGGCTCTTTCGCTGCCCGAGTACAGAGTTTACACGACTCCGTGCGTAGGTGATGCCGACTACTTAAGAGAGCAGATGAGCGCACTTCATGAGATACCGGATAATCTTACTATTTTAGAACCCAAAAAGAAGTATCACTTTGCAAAGCCGTATAGAGAGTTTTTAGAGATACAGCAAAAACTTTTAAGCGGCGGAGTAGAGTTTGACCTTATATATGCTCCCGGTATGTGGAGAACACTTTTAGAACAGACCAATGAGGAGATTTTGTACATTCACAGCGGCGGAGTGAGCGGCAACGAGAGCATGTTGCAGAGGTATAAGCAGAAGGGCTTTATATAAACACAACGTTCTCTTCTATGCCTACTCTGTTTGGCTTATAGGTGTTGATCTTTGCATCTTTGTCTTCATAGCCCAGAACAACGCTGTACAGAAGTGCAAGGTTTTCAGGCAACTTTAAAACATCTGCTACGACTCTTCCAAACTCTGTAGTTGAACCCTGAGGGCAGCTATCTATGCCAAACTCTTGAGCCGCAAGCATAATTGTCTGCATATATGCACCGCAATCAATAAGAGCGCCTTGCGCGCCGTCTATCATAGATTTATCCGTAAAGACAAAAAATACCGTGCCTGCACCAAACCATCTAAAGTTGTCATGCCACATCTTTGTTCGTGTCTCTACATCTTTTCTATCCACGCCCATTAAGCTGTATAGTCCCACCCCAGTCTCTATTCTTCTCTTTTTATAGGGTGCTTTCCAGTTTAGCGGATAGTACTGGATGAACTGGTCGTTCTCTACACCGCTGTTCATTTTATCTATGATAGCATCACCGATATTTTTTAAGACATTTTCATCGCTGATAGCGTATGTGATCCAAGGCTGCATATTTGCTCCGCTTGGCGTCATAGCAGCAGCTTTTAAAATTTTTTCTTGAATATCACGCGGCACCGGCTTTGGTAAAAAAGCTCTTTTAGATGAGCGATTTACTATAGCATCTACAATTGTCGGCATATAAAATCCTAATAAAATTTTTTTGGAATTATAATATAAATTAAATTAAAAGCCACTATAATACAACTAGACTAAAAAGACTTGACAAGATATCACTCAACTTGATATAATATTCTTCAAAATCATAAAGAGGAATTTATAACAATGAATAATATATTTGAAAAACTAACGAACAATATGAGCGAATCGATTGAGTCTGCGGTCTCGTTGGCACTATATAATAAAAACCAAGAGGTAGAGCCTATACACTTTTTATGGGCGCAACTTACAAACTCCAACTCGGTATTGAACCAACTATTTAACAAAATGGGCATTGACAAAGTAGCAATAGAACTTGATGTTAAGAGCATGAGCGAGAAGCTTCCTAAATCTTCTACCGTCTCAAAAGAGAGCATAAGGATCTCTAAAAACTTTGTACAAACGCTTGAGAACGGCGTAGGACTGATGACAAAAAACGGAGATTCTTTTCTGGCCGTCGATACATATCTTTTAGCAAATCTAAAAAATGAGCCTTTCTTTAGCCTTTTGAAAAAGTATATAGACATCTCAGAACTTGCGAAGAATATTGAGGCTTCAAGAGGAAATACTAAGATAGAGTCTCAAAGTTCTGATGAGACTTTGGAGTCGCTTAAAAAGTATGGAATAGATTTAACGCACGAAGCAAAAGAGGGGAAACTCGCTCCAGTTATAGGGCGTGATGAAGAGATCACCCGTATGATGCAGATACTTATCCGTAAAACCAAAAACAATCCTATGCTCTTAGGTGAACCGGGTGTAGGTAAAACAGCATTGGTCGAAGGACTTGCTCAGAGAATAAGTGACGGCAAAGTTCCGACATCTCTGCAAAATAAAAAGGTGATAGCTCTTGATATGAGCGCGCTAATAGCAGGTGCAAAGTACAGAGGAGAGTTTGAAGACAGGCTTAAAGCTGTAATTGATGAGGTAAAAAAGAGCGGAAACATTATACTTTTTATAGATGAGATTCACACGATTGTAGGAGCAGGGGCAAGTGAGGGGAGCATGGATGCGGCAAACATTTTAAAGCCAGCACTTGCACGTGGAGAACTTCACACTATAGGAGCGACTACGCTAAAAGAGTATAGAAAATATTTTGAAAAAGATATGGCGCTTCAGAGACGTTTCTTGCCTATTAATCTTGATGAACCGACGGTCAATCAGTCGCTCCAGATACTGCGCGGTATAAAAGAGCGCCTAGAGACACATCATAACGTAACTATTACCGACAGCGCTTTAGTTGCCGCGGCAAAACTCTCCGACAGATATATTGCGGACAGATTTCTGCCTGATAAAGCAATCGACCTTATTGATGAGGCAGCGGCAGAGCTGAAGATGCAGATAGAGTCAGAGCCGCATGCTCTAAGCAACGCCAAGATAAAAAGTTCCGAGCTTCATGTTGAGCAGGAAGCGCTTAAGATGGAGGATACTCCTGCAAATACAAAACGTCTCGAAGAGATAAAAAAAGAGCTTGCGGATGTTGAAGAGAACATCAGAAGCCTGGAGGCGCAGTTCACATACGAGAAAGAGGTCTTTGGAAAGATATCAAGCATTAAAAATGAGATCGAGGCAAAAAGAAGAGAGGCAAACCTGGCTAAAAATGCGTCAGAGTTCAATAAAGCTGCAGAGATAGAGTATGGTCAGATACCGCAGCTTCAAGCCGAAGAGAAGAAGTTAAGCGAAGATTGGGCCAGAATGCAAAAAGAGGGAACGCTTCTTAAAAACAGCGTTGATGAGGAGTCTATCGCTTCGATAATCTCAAGATGGACGGGAATCCCAGTTAAAAAGATGCTCCAAGCCGACAAAGACAAGATACTTAATGTCGAAGAGGAGTTAAACAAGGAAGTTGTAGGGCAGAGCAAAGCTACTCATGCCGTCGCACGCGCGATCAAGAGAAACAAAGCAGGTCTTTCAAGCGGCAACTCTCCGATCGGGAGTTTTCTCTTTTTAGGGCCTACGGGTGTCGGTAAAACGCAGACGGCAAAGACGCTTGCCAAGTTTCTGTTCGACTCGCCTGATGCTATGATCCGCATAGACATGAGCGAATATATGGAGAAGCACGCAGTATCAAGACTTGTGGGAGCCGCACCGGGATATGTGGGTTATGAAGAGGGCGGACAGCTGACAGAAGCGGTCAGAAGAAAGCCTTACAGCGTAATTCTTTTTGATGAGGTCGAGAAGGCTCATCCTGATGTTTTCAACATCTTGCTGCAGGTTTTAGATGACGGTAGATTGACCGATAACAAAGGCGTAACGGTTGATTTTACAAATACCATTATCATACTCACTTCAAACATTGCAAGTGACAAGATAATCAACAACCCTAACTCCGATGCGCTTCAAGAGATGGTTATGGGCGAGCTGAAACAGGCATTTAAGCCGGAGTTCTTAAACAGACTCGATGACGTAGTTATATTCAATGCGCTTGGACGTGAGCAGATAGTTGGAATTGTAGATATATTCTTTAGCGAGATAGCTCAAAAGGTAGCCTCTAGAGATATAACGCTCACACTCAGCAAAAGTGCAAAAGCCTACATAGCCGAAGCGGGGTTTGACCCGGTTTACGGGGCAAGACCTCTTAAACGCGCTCTTTATGAGATAGTCGAAGACAGACTTGCGGAACTTATTCTTGAGGGTAAAGTAGAGGAGGGCTCAAACGTAGAGTTTGATTTTAAAGATGGCGAGATAGAGGTTAAAATATCTTAATAACTATCTTTAGATGTTACATAAGTGTGGTTAATTGCCTTGATGTGCAAATCTTAACCACGCTTTAAGTAACTTTCTTATATGATTTCGGACTTAATTTTAAAGAAGGATATGTCATGAAAAGAACATACCAGCCTCATAACACGCCAAGAAAGAGAACTCACGGTTTTAGATCAAGAATGGCAACAAAGAATGGCCGCAATGTAATCAACCGCCGCCGTGCAAAAGGTCGTAAAAAATTGTCGGTTTAGGAAATTTCTATACGCTAAAACTCCACAAAGAGTTTCAGTATATATATAGAAAAGGAAAAGATGCACACTCTGATAGCGTAGTGCTATTTTTTCTTCCCGCTAACGAGATTCATAAAGTGGGTTTTACGGCCACCAAAAAAATAGGCAATGCCGTAAAAAGAAATAGAGCTAAAAGAAGACTTAGAGCTCTATTTCGTGAATTCTCACCAACTCTCAAAGACGGCACGTATATTTTCGTAGCCAAGCAATCAATCAATGAAGCCACGCACCAAAAACTCAAAAATGATTTTCAAAAGATCTTAAATCGGTTAAATGCGATAAAGAAAGAGTCTGATGATTAGGAAGTTTTTGCTTAAAGTTCTGTGGCTTTATCAGAAGTTTTTTACGCTTATAGGTTACGGCAGTTGCAGATATTACCCATCTTGCAGCGAATATGCGAGAATTAACTTCGAAAAAAACTCCATTTCAAGTGCTTTTTACCACACTTTTATTAGAATACTGCGTTGTAATCAATTCTTTGATGGCGGTATCGAGTACCCACTGCTCGACAAACTCTCATTAAAGCCCGCAAAACTCGGGGTTGATTCTATAAAATATTGGTTGGTTCCAAATAAAAAAAACCGCTTTTATATTATAAAAAATTTTTCATTTAAGGGTAAAATGTGTTAGACAAAATGACACCAAATCAAAGATTAACGATAGCCGTAGTGCTCTCGATCCTGTTCTTCGTAGTATATACGCTTATTTTTCCGCCAGAGGAGATAGAAGCTGCAAAAAGCAATCAGACAAACGCTCAAGGCGTAGAAAAAACTCAAACAACACAAACTTCTTCCGAAGCTTCACCTGTGAAAGTAGAAGATGTAGTAAGCCATGAGATCTCAACCGATGAGAAGATGGCTGTAAACGATATGAGCACTTTAGTTACCGTAACAAGTAACAACTTCGTAATGAAGCTCGATACACTGGGGCGTATCTCTTCAAAAGTGCTTCTTCAAGACAAGTACAATGACAAAGACGACAAGCATGCACAGCTTATTCCTGATGCGGGTCCAAAACCACTTTTCATCAGATTTTTGGAGCCAAGTTTAAATGATGAAGCGTCAAAGGTTCCTTACAAGACTTCGGTCTCAGAGGTATCTCTAAAGGACGGTTCACAAAGAGTCATACTCACACAGGAGCTGCCTAGCCTGACGGTTACAAAAGATATTCTCTTTTTTGCTGACGGGCATTACGATGTAAAGATATCTCTATCCCAAGATAAGAGATACTTTGTATATCTGGGGCAGAGACCGCGCATTACTGAGCAGATGATGACGGTATCGGGCGCGATGGTCTATACAGACGATGAGCTGGTAACTATCATAGAAGACGGTGACGCTGCAGGAAGAAAAACATTTACGGGCGTTGAGCTGATCTCCGCGTTTGATCAGTACTCTGCGACAATTATGTACGGATTTGCAAAAGATACGAACATAATTGTAGAGAGAGACAGAAACGATGATCCGGTCATCTATTTTGAAGCACTTCAAAATATGACATTCAGCGGTTACGTAGGGCAAAAAGAGTACAAGACGCTTCATAGCATAAACCCAGTTTTGACGAACGCTATCGAGTACGGATGGTTTACGTTTGCATCAAAGCCACTCTTTCAGCTTCTCTCATGGCTATATGACATTTTTGGCAACTGGGGTTGGTCAATCGTAGCTCTCACTATTATTATTAGAACAATCCTCTACCCTTTGACATACAAAGGTATGGTCTCTATGCAGAAGATGAAGGATCTCTCTCCTCATATAAAAGAGCTTCAGAAAAAGTACAAAGGCGATCCGCAGCGTATGAACGCAGCAGTTATGGATACATACAAAAAGCACGGTGCAAACCCTCTTGGCGGTTGTCTGCCGATGCTATTGCAGATCCCGGTATTTTTTGCGATCTACCGCGTACTTCTAAATGCGGTTGAGCTTCAGGGTGCAGAGTGGGCGCTTTGGATAGACGACCTCTCTAGAATGGATTCTACGTTTATACTTCCTATATTGATGGGTGCTTCAATGTACTATCAGCAGAAGCTTACGCCTAGCAACTTTACCGACCCTATGCAAGAGAAGATATTTAAGTTCCTGCCTATAATATTTACGTTCTTCTTCTTGACGTTCCCGTCAGGCTTGGTTCTTTACTGGTTTGTAAACAACCTTTTCTCTATCGCGCAGCAGTTTATCGTAAACCAGCAGTTCAAAAACGCTAAAGAGGCGGAGATCGCAGCGCATAAGCATGTGGAGAAAAAAGATGATTAAGATAGAGTCAACAACTCTGGAGCAGGCTTGCAAGGATGCTGCAGCTGCTTTAGAGTGTTCGGCAAGCGAGCTTATGATCGAGATCGTACAGAGTCCAAGCAACGGCTTTATGGGGCTTTTTAAAAAGAGCGCGATAATAGTTGCGGCTAAGAAAAAGCCAGAGACAAAGAGCGTTGATGAAAAACCTCTTAAAAAAGAGAAACAAGAACAAAGACCAAAAGATAGAACAGTACAAAAAGCAGAGCAAAAAAAAGATAGCAATAAACCTTCACAAAATATAATTAACGATACAATTATGCCAGAGTCATTCGTCAGTATGCAAGAAGACGAAGACTACGATATGGAAGATATCAACTATACAGCCGACTACGAAGAGGATGAAGAAAAGAAACAAGAGAGCAGTGCTAGAGCCGTTAGCGCATATGAAGTAGCTAAAAAAGTAGAAAAAGAGATAAACGAGCTCTTTGGTCTCATCTGCTTTAAAATAGATAAGATAGAGGTGAGCGCATACGATGAAGATACTCTTCTAGTAGAGTTCAAAGGCGAAGATGCAGCGCTTCTCATAGGTAAAGAGGGCTACAGATACAAAGCGCTCTCATATATGATATTTAACTGGATAAATACAAAGTACCAGCTGCAGCTTCGTTTGGAGATAGCAGAATTTTTAAAGAACCAAGAGGAGTCGGTAGCCAGATACCTGAGCGCGGTTTATGAGAACGTGGAACGAGACGGCAGAGCACAGACGAAAATACTAGACGGTGTTTTGATCCAGATAGCACTAAAAGAGCTTAGAGAGAAGTACCCTAATAAATATGTGGCAGTCCGCTCTACGCGCGACGGGCTTAAATTTATCATCATAAACGATTACCACAACTAAGAGATGAGTGAAGATACCATAAGTGCCATTGCTACAGCAAACGGCATAGGCTCTATAGCGATCATCCGCATAAGCGGGGATAGAGCCTTGAGTATTGCTAAAAAGCTCACCCGCAGAGAAGATTTTTCCCCAAGATACGCAACACTCTCAAACATCTACGATCAAAACGGCTGCCTTATTGATGAGTCTATACTTATCTACTTCAAAGCACCATTCTCATTTACGGCTGAAGATGTGGTCGAGATACAGTGCCACGGCGGTTTTATAGTCGCGCAAAGCATACTAAAAACCACCCTCGCTCACGGAGCAAGGCTTGCAACTGCGGGAGAGTTCTCAAAAAGAGCCTTCTTTAACGGCAGGATAGATCTGAGCGAAGCAGAAGCGATCGCACAGCTTATAGAGGCAAAAAGCGAAGACGCCGCAAAGATACTCGCACAGCAGATGAAAGGCTCGCTAAAAGAGTATATAGAGAGTATCCGCGATGAGATCATCCATGTACTTGCCTACTCAGAAGTGAGCATTGACTATGCGGAAGAGGACCTGCCGGAGGACTTGGTAGCTCAGATAGAGGCAAAACTAAAAGAACTTAAGCGCTCTCTCTCCTCGACCCTTCTAGCAAGCAGGGCAAGAGAGGGGCTGATGCAGGGCTTTAAGGTGGCGATCGTCGGAAAGCCCAACGTCGGCAAAAGCTCGCTTTTAAATGCACTCCTAAGCTACAACCGTGCGATTGTGAGCGACATAGCAGGGACGACAAGAGACACCATAGAAGAGCAGGTAAAGATCGGCACGCATCTTATACGCATAGTTGACACTGCGGGCATCCGTGAAGCAGGAGATGAGATAGAGCGCATAGGCATAGAGCGCTCGCTAGAAGCGATAGAGCAGAGCGATATAGTTGTCGCTCTTTTTGACGCATCAAGAGAATCTGACGCAGAGGATGAGAAGATAATATCTCTGCTTGAGTCAAATGCAAAAAACAAAGATGTCATATATGTAAAAAACAAGATAGACCTTGAGCCGAAGTTTAAGGCTTCTGGTATTGAGTTTGATATGGCTCTCAATACAAAACAGAGCGTTGATGAGTTGATCCAAGCTCTTGAAGATATTATGAACAGAGCAAACTCCTCAGATGAGATGATGCTTATATCGCAAAGACAGATATCTGCGGTTGAGAACACGCTAAAAAATATTGACGAAGCGTTTGAGCCGCTTGGCGACCAAGAGCTTGAGATATTCTCTTTCCATCTAAACGAGGCGGTAAAAGAGATGGCATCTATAACAAGACCTTTTGAGAACGATGAGATGCTTGACAAGATGTTCGGCTCTTTTTGTCTAGGAAAATAGAATTGGTAAATTCTATTTTCCTAAGCCTTGTAAAAGGCTACTTTAGTGCCATAGCGGCTAGCGCAAACTATATGGGCTTTGCTCATATAGTTTATATAAAAAAGTAGAATAATTGAAATATATTGCTATTGATCTAGGCTTAAAGAGAGTAGGTTTGGCGTACAGCGCGCATAAAGACCTAGTAACTCCGCTTAAAGCCGTTGAGCGAAAAAACAGAGACCAAGCCGCAAGAGATGTAAAAAAAGTTCTTGACGAGTGGGAAGCGGATGCGGTCGTTGTCGGCATACCGATGGGCGGAAGTTCTGAAGATGAGATGAGACGCCGCGTCGCACACTTTATGAACCTGCTCGATTTCAAAGGCGAGATATTTTATCAGGATGAGAGCAACTCCTCAAAAGAGGCAGAAGCGATGATGAGGGGCGAGATAAAGCAGATACGCGACGGACGCATCGACTCCATCTCCGCTATGATAATTTTGCAGCGGTTTTTATCCAACAAGAGTAATTATTAGATAATATCCTTGTGTCTGATTGAGTTTTAGTGACTGATACAATGTTGTTTTTCACAAGGAATTCCGTCCCCATCACCATCTGTTTTTTGATCTGGACAATTTCTTAAGAAAAATTTTGCTTCTTCACATGAACTCATTTGGCTACAATATTTACGACCATCACACTTGAACTTCGGTTGGCTTTTGGCAAAAAGGTGCTTGTCAAAATTTGTTTTTATTTCTTCTGCATAAGTTGCTGATGTTGTAAGAAGAATAAACATTAGTAAAATCACTTTCTTCATTATTAAAAGCCTTATTTTGATATATTAAAACTACTTATTCAAAAAACATTATATATCAAAAGTCTTGATATTGTCTAAATAAACTAACACAAAAGATAGATTATGCCACGCTGTTTATATTTAAGAGTACTTTTTTTAACAAAGAGGAGAATCTCTTTTTGCTTCGGAGTTTAAGAGTAGGAACTATACACATGTTATAATGGGTGTTACACATAAAGGAATTTTATATGAAACGTATCGTTGTTAAAGTTGGTAGTAGCGTCTTAATTGAGGATGGTAGAATTGCAAATGAGAGGATGTTAAATCTCGTCTCTCTTATTGTAGAGTTGCGAAAAAAGCATGAAGTTATTTTAGTCACATCCGGAGCTGTAGCAGCCGGGTATACCGCAGTCCAACTCAATAAACTTGTACCAACAAGTAAAAAAGTGCTGGCTTCATTGGGGCAGCCTATCCTTATGAGTTCATATAAGAACCTGTTTGATATTTTTGACGTTACGATCTCCCAGATCCTTATGACAGAAGATGATTTCAACTCAAAACCCCACACAGAAATTTTTCAAGAGATCATAGAGAGAACATTTAAAAATGACATATTGGCTATTGTCAACGAAAATGACATCTCAACTACACCGGAGCAGCTTTTTGGGGATAATGACCAGCTCTCAGCACATATAACATACTATGCAAGAGCAGATCTGCTTGTGATACTGAGTGACATCGACGGTTATTACGACTCAAATCCAAAAGAGAATCCAAAAGCGAAAATACGAAAGTATGTAAACGAGTTAACCAAAGAGGAGTTAGACCAAGAGTTCACACCAAATTCTAAATTTGCATCAGGCGGCATCGTAACAAAGCTAAAGGCGGCTAAATATATAATGGAAAACGATCTGGAGATGTTCTTATGTAATGGCTTTGATCTAACATCAGCGAGACGATACCTGCTTAGTGATGTTCATGAAAACGGCACGCTCTTTACGACTAAAAAGTAGAAGTGAAGTGGAGGGCTACTTTACACTGTTGATATTTAAGAGTACTTTTTTTAACAAAGAGGAGAACAGCTCTCTCTCTTCTTGGCTGAAAGCTTCAAAGTATTTACTGCACTCTTTTGAGATTTCGCCCAAAGAGTTTAGGACAATATCTTCACCGCTTTGTGTAAGGCAGACAAGCATACATCTCTTGTCGTTTTCATCCTCTTTTCTGTAAATAAAACCTTTAGACTCAAGTTTTTTTAAAACCTTGGTCATACCGCCAGATGAGAAGATGGTCAGGTCGTAAAGCTGTGTCGGAGAGAGTATTTTTCCGTGTGTAAATAGCGAGGCTAAAACATCTACTTCTGAGTTTAGGAGATCAAACTTCTCTTTTAAAAAACTCTCTGCATGTGTAAAGATTGTCTTTTGGATGAGTGCTATTGGAAAGGTCATTAAAAAAACTTCGGGAAGCTCCCCGCCGCCCACTTTGTCATAAAAATTTGTTATAAGGTCAGTATGTACTCTATTTTTTTTCATAGTAGAAGTATAGCCAAAATATATCTTTCTGGCAAGACATATTTAAGAGTTTATGTGATACCATTTCGCATTAATAGATAAAGGAGAGTAAGTGAGATTTTTATTTCCAATGCTCTGCATCCCGGTTTTTCTATACTCATACACGCTTGATGAGCTTATAGAGTTATCGCACAAAAACAGGGTTGTCGAGTCCGCTACGCATCAGCTTAGCGCAAAAGAGAAAGCTTATGATAGCTCCAAAAGTTCCTATCTGCCTACACTGGAGCTTGGCGGAACATATCAAAACGTTTATGAAGAGACTCCCGCACTTGCGCAAAACTCTCTAAAGGTCCAAGCAAGCCTGAAGTACACCATTTATGACGGCGGTAAAAAAGGGAGCCTCTACGATCAGTTGGAATCAGGCATAGATGCAAGCAGACAAAATGTTGAGGCCATCAAAAACAGCATCTCTCTTGATGTGGCAAGGCTCTATTTTGAGTATCTCTCGCTGGAATCGGACAAAGATGCTACAAATCAGGAGATAGAGCAGCTAAAGGCGGAGTTTAAAAGACTCGATCTCTTTTACAAGTCAGGCTCTGCGACAAAAGATGAGGTCGCAAAGATCGACTCCAGACTTAAAAATGCAATGGTTATGCTAAGCGAGATAGAGCTAGAATCACAGAGAATACTGCACACTCTTGAGTACTACACGACGCAGAAGATCCAAAAGATAGACGAAGGCTCCGTAGTCACACTAAATGAGCAGGAGAGAGTTGCAAGAGCCGATATTGAATCGCTTGAGTATGAAGCACTCTCCGTTTTGCATGAAGCCAAGACAAAAAAGAGCGAGAACCTGCCAAAGGTATATTTTGACAACACGCTAAGTTACAGCGACTACTATTTTGACGACAAGAGTCTGGAGAGCAGTTTCTTGGTAGATACTCAAAATATAGCTATGCTGAACCTCTCTTGGAACGTCTTTGACTTTGGCGCGCGCACAAAGGCTTATGAGTCGAAATTTCAAGAGTATTTGAGTAAAAAATCCGCACTGGAGCATGAGAAGCATAGGGCGGATGTCGAGTATAGATTTGCAAAAAAAGCGTTAGAGATCGCCAAGCAGAAAGTCGATGCAACCAAAGCAACGCTGGATGCCGCATCTTCAACCTATGAGCTTGTAAAGTTTAAGTACCAAAACGGAACTATCGACAATGTGGCGTATCTAGAATCAATGAGCGAGAAGTATGATGCTGACAGAGGTTATAAAAGAGCGCTATTGGATTTGGAAGTGAAAAAAGCGGAGCTGATCTACTACAGCGGAAAAGATGTAAAGGAGTTTTTATAGATGAAAAGTTTAGTATTGTCGCTTGTGGCGGTCTCACTGCTGTTTATAGGGTGTAGTGATGAAAAGGGTGCTGCTTCAAGCCAGCCGCAGATGGCACAGATGCCGCCACTACCAGTAAAAGCCCAAGTCGTAAAATATGAGAAGGTTGATTTTACCAAAAATTACTCGGCAGTTTTAAAGCCGTTTAAAGAGGTTCAGATCGTTGCGAGAATAAACGGAGTTTTGGAAAAAGAGAACTTTGTGGAGGGCTCGGAAGTCAAAGAGGGCGATGTTTTGTATGAGATACAAAAAGAGGAGTACAAAGCTGCGCTCGATGAGACAAAAGCGACACTCCTAAAAGCAGAGGCAAACTTTAACAAAGCTTCAAAAGATTGGAGCAGAGCCGAGTATCTATTTAAAAACAGCGCAATAAGCGAACAGCAAAGAGATGAGTTGTTATATGCATATGACAATGCAAAAGCTGAAGTGCAAAAGGCAGAGGCGGCAGTTGCAAACGCAGAGCTGAAATACAGCTACACGACCATAAAAGCACCGATAAGTGGCGTAATAGGCATGAGCGGCAGCGATGAGGGAAGCTACATAAACGTAGATGCTCCAAGTGCAAATCTCACCACCATAACGTCTTTGGATTCTATATATGCAGAGTTCTCCGTGCCTAGCAGCGATGTTTACAGATACTCTTCGCAAATAAAAAACTATGCGCCCGTATCTCTTAGAGTGGGCTCAAAAACATACAGCGGTAGAGTTGATTATGTGGCTCCAAAGCTTGATATGCAGACCGATACGCTTGGGCTTAGAGCAGTTTTTAAAAATCCAAACAGAGAGCTTGTAGTGGGCTCTTACGTTGAGGTCGGAATGGACGGGTTTAGTTATGACAATGTCGTGAAGATCCCGCAAAATGCCCTCATTAAAACTCCGGAAGCGGTGATGGTGTATGTCGCCAAAGAGGGTGTGGTCTCTATGCGCCCGGTTGAGGTTTTACAGGTAATGGACGGTATTGCACTGATCTCTAAGGGACTTAGCGAGCAAGAGAGTGTTGTCGTGAGCAATATCGCAAAGCTAAGACCAAACTCAAAAGTGGCTATTATGGACGGTAACTAAGATGTTTTCTGCTTTTTTTATAAAAAGACCCATCTTCGCATCCGTAATAGCGATAATCATCGTTCTTGCAGGAACGATCTCCATGATGGGACTTCCCGTAGGCGAATATCCAAGAGTCATTCCACCGCAGATCGTGGTCTCAACCTCATATCAGGGTGCAAGTGCAGATACTATCTCAAAAACGGTTGCAGCACCTCTTGAACAGGAGATAAACGGAGCAAAGGATATGCTCTATATGAGCTCCATCGCCGCAGACAACGGCACTCTTAGCATAAATGTCTTTTTTGAGGTCGGTACAAATCCCGATGATGCCAAGATAGACGTAAACAACCGTGTTCAAGCCGCACTCTCAAGACTTCCCGAGCAGGTTCAAAGACAGGGTGTTAGAGTTGCGGAAAAGTCACCCGATATGCTACAGGTAATCATTCTACACTCTCCAAAGCAGACAAAAGATGTAACATTTCTTTCAAACTATGCTCTTATGAACATAGTCGATGATCTAAAGAGGGTCAAAGGGGTCGGAGACGTAACGATCTTTGGTGCAAAAGATTACTCCATGAGAGTCTGGATAGACCCTCTAAAGCTCAAAAAATACTCTCTTACCGTAAATGATCTCATCTTGGCCATCAGAGAGCAAAATGAGCAGTATGCTGCAGGTAAGCTCTCGGCTGAGCCGGTCTCCGGGAGCGAGATGTTTACCTACACTCTTGAGACGCAGGAGCGCTTTAGCGATCCATCGGAGTTCTCTGATATCATCATAAAATCAAACGAGGACGGAAGCTCTCTTAAACTAAAAGATGTAGCAACCATAGAGCTCGGCTCTCAAAGCTATGTGATGAAAAACAAGCTGAACAATGCTCCTGCCGTTCCTGTTGCCGTATTTTTACAAAGCGGTGCAAATGCGATCGAGACCGCAAAAAACATAAGAGAGGTGATAGCTTCGATCAGTAAGAACTTTGAAGAGGATGTAGAGTATGAGATACCTTATGACATCACGGAGTTTGTCGAGCTCTCTATAAACGAGGTTATAAAGACTTTTATAGAGGCGATCATTCTTGTTGTTCTTATCATCTACCTCTTTTTGCAAAGCTGGAGAGCTACGCTCATACCTATTTTGGCAGTTCCAGTATCAATTATAGGTGCTTTTATAGGGATGTATATTTTGGGTTTCAGTATCAACCTGCTTACGCTCTTTGGGCTTGTTCTGGCGATCGGGATAGTGGTGGATGATGCCATTATCGTTATTGAGAACGTCGAGAGGCATATAAAAGAGGGGCTCTCACCAATGGAGGCTTCGCTTGTTGCCATGAAAGAGGTCTCAGGTGCGCTTGTAGCCATAGTGCTTGTTCTCTCTGCCGTCTTTATCCCGGTCGCATTTTTGGGAGGGCTAAGCGGCGAGATGTACAGGCAGTTTGCGGTTACAATCGTCATCTCATTGGCAATATCCGGTTTTGTGGCACTTACTCTTACGCCTGCGCTTTGTGCGCTTATGTTAAAGCCGACACATCAAGAGCCGAAATATTTCTTCAAATGGTTCAACAGCTTTTTTGAGTTCGCTACAAGAGGCTACTCAAAAGCATTGAAGCTGACCATAAGATATGCATTTTTAAGTATGCTTCTCTTTGGAGGACTTATCTACATAACATACGATATGTTCAACTCTCTCAAGACAGGGCTTGTCCCGACGGAGGATAAGGGAACGGTCTTTGTATTTAGCTACAATCCTCCGGGCTCCGCTCTCAGCAGAACGGACGCTCTTACTTCAGAGGTCTACGACATTGTCTCTAAAGATAAAGAGAGCATAAAGAACATAGTCCAGTTTGCGGGAATAGACTTTGTAACATTCTCGCTAAGAACGAACTCTGCCGCTACTATTTTGAAGCTTCAGCCTTGGGATGAGAGGACACAGCCGCATCAGCATGCCGTACATATAGCATCACAGATGGGTAAAAAGCTCTCAACTACCAGTGACGGTTTCTCTTTTGGCGTAGTGCCTCCTCCGATCCGCGGGATGGGGATAGCAGGCGGTTTTGAACTATATGTTCAGGATAGAACAGGCTCGGATATTAAAGAGCTTCAGAAGTATGTAAACGAGATCATACAAAAAGGGAACAATAGGCCAGAACTTGAGGGTGTTAGAAGTACGCTCAATACAAATGTCCCGAAGTATAAAGTGATTGTGGACAGTGCAAAGGTAAAAGCAAAGGGAGTCGGCATAGATGACGTTTACCAGACTCTAAATGCGACCTTTGGAACTTTTTACGTAAACGACTTCAACCTCTTTGGCAGAACCTATATGGTAAATATGCAAGCGGATGAGTCCTTTAGAAAAACTCCCGAAGATCTGGGCAAGATATATGTCAGAAATGACAAAGGGGAGATGCTTCCGCTTAGCTCGTTCGTTGAGCTAAAACAGATAGTAAGTGCCGATCTGGTGGAGAGGTTCAACCTCTTTAGCGCGGCTAAGGTCTCAGGACAGCCTGCTCTTGGATACAGCTCAGGCGATGCCCTAAAAGCCATAGAGGAGGTCGCAAACGAGGTTCTGCCTCAGGGATATACCATCAGCTGGATAGGAACCGCATATCAGGAGAAGCAGATAAGTAGTGCGGGGAGTATGGCGTTTATATTCGGGATAATATTTTTGTACCTGATATTGGCTGCGCAGTATGAGAGATGGCTGATGCCTGTCTCCGTTATTTTGGCGGTTCCTTTTGGGGTGTTTGGGGCAGTTGTCGCAAACCATATAAGAGGGCTTGAAAACGATATCTACTTCCAGATAGGTATTCTTGTTTTGGCGGGTCTTAGTGCAAAAAATGCGATCCTTATCGTAGAGTTTGCTATGCAAAAAAGAGAGCAGGGCATGGAGCTTGTAGAAGCAGTACTGGATGCGGCAAAGATTCGTCTGCGCCCTATCATTATGACCTCTCTTGCATTTACGCTCGGCGTAATTCCTCTCGCACTTAGCAGCGGAGCGGGAGCAGCGAGCAGACACTCAATAGGTACTGGAGTTGTGGGAGGAATGTTGGCAGCAACTTTCTTGGCGATCGTATTTATTCCGCTCTTTTATGTTCTTGTTTCAAAGTTCGGAAAGAAAAAGAGCAGTTAAAAAAAGCAGAAGCTAAAGAGCCTTAAAAAACTCTGCAGCTTCAAGCTCATCATCATTCAGACTCTCTTTTTCAAAATCCTCATCTTCTTCGATCAGTCTCTTTACCTCTTTTTGGCAGTATGCAAAGAGAGTCTCTGCCGCATGTTTATGGTCTGCAATAAAACCAAGACCGCTGAATTGGTAAGGGTCCTCCTGCTCTATGCAGATTAGTGTTCCTTCGCACTTCTCCTCAAGAAGCTCGACAAGCGTTCTGTAGTTGATGTTAAACTCGGCGGCATGCCACCCGATATCCTCCATCTCTTTTGTACTGAACTCATCGACACCGTCACCCGTAGTATCGTCGTATGTAGCTCTTGGTGTGTTAAAACCAATGATCTCCTGCCAGTTTGAAAAAGCTTTGATGAGAACTCTGCTGCCGTCCTCTACAACCTGATATTTTCTACCAAGAGCCTCACAAAGAGCGGCTTTTGCGTCTGGAATGCCTATGTAGATGAGAATATCATCTGTCGTAAAGGGCTCATGGCAAATCTTGCCGCCAATATCTATGCCAAAAGTTTTTTGTGCATCTATCGCAACTTGTAGACTATTTTTATCGACCGTGATGATTTCTTTAAAAAGATTAAATTTTTTCATAAATATTCCTCTGTTTTTGCTTGGTATTATAAAAGTTTTTGCTTTATTCTAGTATAATGCCAAAAAAATTTTAAGCGTTTAAGGCAACTCTAAAAATTTTATAAGTTCTCAACAATACTATTTTTAGAGTTGCCTTTAAGCTTAATATAATATCAAGGAAAACAAATGGCATTAAATGTTTACTACGACAAAGATTGTAATATCGAACTGATCAAAAGCAAAAAAGTTGCAATGATAGGATTTGGTTCTCAAGGTCACGCACATGCGGAAAACTTAAGAGACAGCGGTGTTGAAGTAGTTGTTGGTCTAAGAAAAGGCGGTTCTTCATGGGCTAAAGCTGAAGCTAAAAACTTCAAAGTTATGAGCGTTGGCGAAGCTTCTGCTTACGCTGATGTTGTAATGATCCTTTTACCGGATGAAAACCAAGCAGAGATCTACAAAAACGAGATCGAGCCAAACCTAAAGCAGGGTGCTACTATAGCATTTGGACACGGGTTTAACATCCACTACGGAAGAATCCACCCAAGAGCAGACATCAACGTAACTATGATCGCTCCAAAAGCACCGGGTCACACTGTTCGTTCAGAGTTTGTAAGAGGCGGCGGTATTCCGGATCTTATCGCTATCGGTCAAAACCCAAGCGGTACTACTAAAGAGTTGGCACTTTCATACGCTTCTGCTATCGGCGGCGGTAGAACTGCTATTATCGAGACGACTTTCAAAGATGAGACTGAGACTGACCTTTTCGGAGAGCAGGCTGTTCTTTGCGGCGGTGCAGCATCACTTGTTCAAGCAGGTTTTGAAACTCTGACTGAAGCTGGATACGCTCCAGAGCTTGCATACTTTGAGTGTCTTCACGAGTTGAAACTTATCGTTGACTTGATGTTTGAGGGCGGGATCGCTGATATGAGATACTCGATCTCAAATACTGCAGAGTACGGTGACTACGTTTCAGGCAAGCGTGTTATCAATGCAGAGTCTAAAGCTGCGATGAAAGAGATCTTAAAAGAGATCCAAGACGGTAGATTTGCAAAAGACTTTATCCTTGAGGGTCAAGCAGGCTATCCGAGAATGAACGCTGAGCGTGCAAATGCAAGAGCTTCTTTAATCGAGCAGACAGGTGTTAAGTTAAGAACTATGATGCCGTGGATATCTAAGAATAAAATAGTAGACACAACTAAAAACTAAAATAGCGACGCATTTTCTGCGTTGCTACACTCGTCACGTGCTTTAAGCACGCTTCCTCGCTATGCGCCTTGAAACTCCATCACTCTTTTAGTTTTTAAAATATCTAAAATCTAAGCACTATAAATCAAAAATCTTTAGCTTTTACTATAGCAGTTGCTGAGCTCTTAAAAGCGTTGATAGCAAAACAGCGCCTTTGTCAACGTGAGAGCTCTTCATCTTTAGTTCGCTATCAAGTAGCAGTTCATGCAGTTTATAGTAGGTTTGCGGTTTTATCTTTATCGACATTGCCGCTTTAGCATCGACTACAAATTTCGGGGCAGGGTATCCAAGTATCTCCATAGCATTTGGAGCGCCGTTTAGGCGAATGTAGATGTGAAACATATAGAGCTGCGTCATGTAGGAGGTTATGGCTGTCAGTATCCTTATCTCATCCTCTCCGTGATCGAGCATACTCTCAAGGTCTGCTTTAAAATCTTTTTTATTCAGTATCTTGTTTATAAAACTCTCAATATTTACCTCTGCCAGACCGAATACAAGATTGTCTATATCTTTTGTTGTTATCGCTCTGTCGTAGACTTTTAGCTTATCTATCTCATTGCTTGCAAGGGATACATCCCAGTTGTGGATTGAGAGCAGATGGCTGATGGACTGGTTGTCGATAGTGACATTTTTTTCGCGGGCTACCTGAGAGAGCGTGAATATTGCCTCGCCCTGATTTGGGTTAAAAAAGCGCACACACATGGTCTTTGTCTTTGCGGGAGCTTTTGCATAGGCCTTATGGTCATCGCCGTAGTAAGCGTAGACAAAAACATTCTCCTGATTTTTTTCGCAATACTCTATCAGCGTCTCAAGCTCTTTTTTTGGTATCTTCTTCTCGCTCTTGATTATGAGGACATTTCTGTCTCCAAAGAGAGAGGCTTGCGATAGGTGGGCTTTTGCGCTGCTAAAATCATACTCGTCATGGTAGAACTTTGCAACGGAAGCATCAGGAATGTTTGTGAGAAGATGAGTATATCTGTCTATTAAAAAGGCGCTCTCCCCAAAAAGTATAAAACTGTTTGCAAGAGTTCCTTGTTGTATATGTTTGTCAAGTTCGCTTTTATACACGCTTAGAGGTCTCTCTCTACTCTCTCGACAACGCTTGCGTATATCTTAGCTTTAGCGATGTCCGCTTTGTCAATTCTTACTTTTACGTCTTCAAAGAGCTGAGCATCAAGCCCGTGGTTAATAAGAAATCTGGCACCTTGGATCTCATCATGAAGCTCTGCTTTTAGATACGGATCAGTAGAGGTTATTCTGGCTTTAAAGACGCCGCCGATATTCTCTCTTGCCCAGCGGGTGAACTTTCTTGCCATAAACTCATTCTCTATGGTTGAAGCCTCTCTCTCTTTTTCGCTCACGCTCATACAGAGTGACTCTATGTTTCTAAGCACGTAAGAGCTCTCCTCTTTATCGCCTCTGGCAATCGCTTTTAAGAGCCTGTGAACGATAAGGTCCGAGTATCTTCTGATAGGTGAAGTAAAGTGCGTATACTCATCAAAACCTAGCCCGAAGTGCCCAACATTGAACGGTGCATATCTGGCCTGCATCTGAGACTGGATTATAAGCGTGTCTACCTCGCTTGCAAGCCCCATCTCGCTTGCTTGATTCTGTATTTCGGTGATAGTGTCTTTTATAGATTTTTTAATATCAACATACATACCGATCCCTGCTAGCTCTTGGTAGAGATTTTGCAGTTTCGCTTGGGTCGGCGGCTCATGTATACGGAATATCCCTTTTTTAAACCTCTTTGCAGCCTCTTTGTTCGCAAGCAGCATACAATCTTCAATCAAAGCGTGCGAAGGAGTCTCTTGAGCGTAAGTTGTATGTGTGATGTTTGAATTCTCATCTATGAACATCTCAAGTTCGTTGGAGCGAAAGTTATAACCAACTTCGAGTCTTTTCTCTTTGAGTCTGTCCGTTATGATTTTGAGTTTGGAGATGTACTCAAATATCTCCTTTTCAGAGTCATTTTGCGCTTCAAGCCTTCCCTCTAAAAAATCGTCGATCTCTTCATAGTTGAATCTTCTCTGCGAGTGTATTATCGCCTCATAAACTTTTGAGTTCTTTACTTCAAGCGAATCAAGATCCAGTTTTATTTCAAAAACATAAGAGAGTCTGTCGACATGCGGCTGCAAAGAGCAGAGCGTCTCACTTAGCTGGCGTGGGAGCATCGGGATTGAGCGATGCGGAAGGTAGATAGAGAAACTTCTGTAGATCGCCTCGTTGTCGATCGCTCCAAAAGGGGTCACATATTCGCTGACATCCGCAATCGCTACATAGAGAGTAGAATTCTTGTCATCCCAGTATATCGCGTCGTCAAAATCTTTTGCGGTTACTGGGTCGATCGTACAAAATGCAAGCTCTCTTAGATCTTTTCTTGAAGGGTATTTTGAGGCGTCTACCTCTTTGAATGATGAAGCAAGTTCGAGTACTTCGGGCTCAAATTCATCATGTTTGTTGAACTGTGCAAGAACGATCTTCTCATCAACGAGAGGGTCCTCTATATTGCCCAGACGCTCCATAATGGTAAAGTCCTGATTGTTGATCTTAAATACATCGCCATTTTCATACTCATCCAGCTCATCTTGCGTCATCTCCACGCCGGTTGGGTACTCGGTCTTTAAATCAACCAGAGACTTTCTGCCATCTTTTGAGATAATATATGCGACGCTGTAGCTCTGCGCTCTTCCTACTATCTCGACGACTTTTGCACCGGGGGCGCCTCTTTTGCCAAGGAGTCTCTGCACTATGACAAGGTCGCCCTCTTTGGCATATGAGAGATCCCCTTCGCCCACGAACATATCACGTACATACTCGCCTATGACGTGAAGGTATGCGGTCTCGTTCTGTATTAAGCCTAGTGTTCCTGCGCGATATTTTGAGTTAAACTTGTAGACATCATCTTTTTTTGTGATGTATCCTTTGGCAAGATAGTTGTTTATATACTCTCTCTCATCCGAGGCAACATCCTGCTCGTTAAGAGCGTTTGTAAGTTTTATAAGGAGCGATTTGATATCAAGCATTATAGATTTTGCAACGCTCTATCGAAGCTCTCCATGTCAAGAGAGTATTTCTCTATTAGCTTTTTTGCAGCGGCAATGCTCTCGTCCGTTACCGTACCGTTAAGCTCAACTACCGTGCGTACCACATGCAATATCTGGGCAGGCTTTTTTATCTCATCGTTCGCCTCTTGGGGATTTAGGCAGTGGCGGATTGTATCTACAAGCCCCGCTTCAAATCTCCAGTGCTCAAATATTTTAGCACTTACTTCCGGCGTATCTACACCGGTCACTTCTCTCTCGGCCTCTTCAAGCGTAGCAGAGCTCTTGATCGCTTCTTTGAATCTGTCTTGGGTATTGTCGGACATGATCTGCTGAGCTATTAAAACTTTGCCTATCTCGACCAAAAATGCCGCAGGGGAGAGTATTCCAAGAAGTTTAGAATCTTTTTTAAGGCACCATGATGTCGTAATGGCATGCTGTTTTTTTGATAACATTGAGAATGTATCGTTGTCAATTCCGTAAACCGAGAGGTCAAGCTCAAAGCTCTTCTTTACTATGCTCGCAAGTGCAAAACCTCTTACGGTTCCCATGCCAAAGAGTCCCACAGCTTGGTTTATAGCATTGATCTCACGGCTAAATCCATAAAGAGGAGAGTTCGCCGCTTTTAATATGTCCGCTGTTAGAAGGGGATCTTTTTCGAGTATTTTGACCATGTCGTTAAAGGTGCTTTCAGGGTCTTGATAAACAGATTCAATTTGCATAACTGATTCAGGAAGCGGGGGTAATTGTTTGATTTTTTTGAGTATCTCTTCAGTCATTTAATTCTCTCTTTTACCGAATATTAATTTAGGGTAGATGATACATATATGTTCATAAAAAAGTACTGAATATTTACAAATAGTTGATACTATTTTAAAAAAAAGAGGAATTAGATATGCAAAAAGAAGCGATGCTTACACAACTTGGTTACGTCCCAAACAACGCCTTGCTTGAACAACTTCAGAGGATCGAAGAGAACACTTCCGGTTATGAAAAAATACAAAAACACATCATGGATCTGCATGACCATCTAAAAGTGGACGGATCTTATGTTGCAATGTCCAATTCAAACGATTTTTTTAAGATAAAGGTCGAAGCTCCAAGCCCGGAACTTGCAGAGGAAGCTCACGAGAAGATACAGCACTTTAGCGAAAAGTACAAAGTTGCAATCAATAAGCTTGAGAATAAAAACACATATTACATACTAGGGTTTAGCCATTAGCAAAGAGCCGATGAGCATTGAGGGGTATGACCTCTTGATCGAGGAGTTTAAATTTCTGCTCGAAGTTGAAAAACCGAAGGTCGCGCAGGAAAAACTCGTAGCCGCCGCTTTGGGAGATAGAAGCGAAAATGCCGACTATCAGGCAGCCAAAGAGAAGCTCAGGTTTATTGACAAAAGACTCTTTTACTTAAACTCTATGATAGAGAAGTCACAAATTATCGACCCCTTTAAACTTCCGCACGACAGAGTCAGTTTTGGAAGCAGCGTAAAGATTGTAAATCTTGAGACGGATGAAGAGGAGAGCTATACGATCTGCGGTGTTTTAGAGTCAGAACCCGAAAACGGACTTATATCCGTCCACTCTCCTTTAGCTTGTGCGATGATGGGAAAACAAGTAGAAGATGAGTTTAAGATCACACTTCCGCTTGGAAAAAAGGAGTATGAGATAGTTGAGATCAGCTATAAAAACATCTTCTCTTTAAAGAAAAATATCCGCACAAAATCCGACTTTTCTTTTCATTAAAAATCTTTTTACCTCATATTAGATATAATCCCACTTTAAAAACTAAATTTTTAGGATTCCCCTGTGAGCCAACAACTAGAAAATATTGAAAAAGTACTTGCTTCGCATAAGCTTTCAAATGACGATTACGCACATATCAAGCAGATTTTAGGGCGTGAACCGAACTTGGTAGAGATAGGGATTTTTTCTGCAATGTGGAGTGAACACTGCAGTTACAAATCATCAAAAGTCCACTTAAGCGGCTTTCCTACAAAGGCTCCTTGGGTTATTCAAGGTCCGGGCGAGAATGCAGGGGTCATCGATATAGGCGGCGGATATGCTGCGGTATTTAAGATGGAGTCACATAACCACCCAAGTTTTATTGAGCCGTATCAGGGTGCTGCAACAGGTGTAGGCGGCATTATGCGTGACGTATTTACAATGGGAGCCCGCCCTGTTGCAAACTTGAACGCTCTTAGATTCGGGAATGTTTTAAACAACGATGACGTCTCAAAGCATCAGAGATATCTGGTTCGCGGCGTTGTTGAGGGTATCGGCGGTTACGGAAACTGTATGGGAGTTCCTACAATAGGCGGCGAGACAAGTTTTGACGAGTGCTACAACGGAAACATTTTGGTAAATGCCTTTACTCTGGGACTTGCAAAAAGCGATGAGATATTTTACGGAAGAGCAGACGGTATCGGCAACCCGGTGATCTACGTGGGTGCGAAAACAGGTCGTGACGGTCTGGGCGGCGCAGTTATGTCATCGGACAGTTTCACGGAGGAGTCAAAATCTCTTCGTCCTACTGTTCAAGTGGGTGACCCTTTTACTGAAAAACTTCTGCTTGAGGCTTGTTTGGAGCTCTTTAAGACTGACCATGTTGTCGGTATTCAGGATATGGGAGCTGCAGGGCTTACATCTTCGTCATTTGAGATGGCGGGGAGAAGCGGAAGCGGTATGATAATGCACTTGGACCGTGTTCCTGCACGCGAAGAGGGTATGCAGCCGTACGATTTTATGCTCTCCGAATCTCAAGAGCGTATGCTTCTTTGTGCTAAAAAGGGAAGCGAAGCTGAGATCATCAAGATTTTTGAGAAGTGGGATCTAGATGCTGCTGTTATTGGTGAGGTTACGGATACGGGCAAGATGGAGCTTTTCTGGCATGGAGAGAGAGTTGCAGAAGTTCCTGTTGATCCTGTAAGTGAAGAAGCACCTGTACTAAACCGTCCTATGAGCAGACCTGCATATCTGGATAAAATTGCAGATGTAACGATAGACGACTTTGCAAAAGTCGCAAATCAGGAGGCATTTGAGAAGCTCACAAAATCCATGGAAGTTGTAGATAAGTCATGGATATATACGCAGTATGATTCTATGGTGCAGACAAATACGGTTAAAAAAGGCGGGATGCTTGATGCTTCTGTAATCCGTGTAAAGGAGAACGGCAAAGCTCTTGCAATGTCGGCTGACTGTAACGTGCGTTACTGCTACATAGATCCAAAAGGCGGAGCTGCTGCGGCAGTTATTGAGTCAGGCAGAAATGTTGCGATGAGCGGGGCAAGACCTTTGGCTATTACCGATTGTCTAAACTACGGTAATCCTGAAAATCCTGAAGTTATGTGGCAGTTCGGACAAGGATGTCTGGGGATAAAAGAGGCTTGTGCTGCACTGACGACTCCTGTTATCGGCGGGAATGTCTCTCTTTACAACGAGACGAACGGCGTATCTGTTTTTCCTACACCTTCAATCGCGACGGTAGGTGTGAACGATGATGCCAATAAAGTGTTGATGTCAAGCTTCCAAGAAGAGGGAAACACTCTTTATTTGGTAGGCGATAACATGAGCGAGTTCGGTGGATCTCTTTACATGAAAGAGATTTGTGGAACAGTGGCAGGAAAGCTTCCTGAGATAGATTATGAAAAAGAGCTTGCTCTTTGGGAACTGGTCATAGAGGCAAACAAAAAAGGGATATTAGAGTGTGCAAAAGATGTAAGCAGCGGCGGTGTTGCGATAGCACTTGCAAAAATGGCTGCTGTAAGCGGTCTTGGATGCAGTACAAAGATGCTTGTAAATGATGAGAGAGACATCTTTGCTGAGAGTATGAGCCGTGCTATTATTGAGGTTAAGCAGGAAAACAGCGCCTCTTTTGAGAGTATGGTTGGAACTTTAATGTGCCAAAAGATCGGAACTGTAGGCGGAGACAGGATCAAAGTTAACAACGTTGAGATGAGCATGCAAGAGCTTCAAGACAACTACTTTAACACATTTAAAAGAGTTATCGAGAGAGATATCTAAAACTCTTCCATTTTAAAAACTTCATAAGCCACCTCTTCATAAGGGTGGCTCTCTTTTAGAACTTCAACAGCTTTTTTTATAATTTCAGCAGAGCAGATCATCTCTACTTTATACTCTTCAACGTGTTCTATAACATTCAATTTGCCTATATGCGGATTTGCCTTGTTTATAGGCTTGAACTGTCCGGTTCCGAGTGTCTCAAAAGAGCAGCATTCGTAGTTTTCATATCTGCCTACACCGATAGCAAACAGAGCCTCTTTTACTCTCTCTTTATCCTCGGATGGTACGAAAAAGTTTAGCTTATACATCTAAAACCTTTTCAAGTAGCCCAAAAGTTCGCTATCAAGCTGATACTTCTTGTTTGCGACTTCATCTATGCTTTTGTACTCAAAACCTTTTTTTGCATAGCAGATCACGCTCTCGTCTCTGCCGCCGAGCAGACCGTCAATAGCGTGATTTACGAACTTATATGCCATGAGCCTGTCGTAAATAGTCGGGTTTCCGCCTCTTTGCGTATGCCCCAAGATAGTCACTCTTGACTCAAGCCCAATCTTCTGCTCAAACCACTCTGCGATCTCGCTAGACTTCTCTTTTATCCCCTCCGAGACTACCGCTATGAAGTATTTGCGACCGCTTCTTATCTGCTCTTTGAAACTATCTTCATACTCTTTTAGATCATACTCTATCTCTGGGATTAGACAGAGTTCCGCTCCGCTGCACAGGGCTGATACAAGTGCCAAGTAACCGCAGTTTCTTCCCATTGTCTCTATGACAAAAGCTCTTGAGAATGAGGCTGCGGTATCTCTTATGTTGTCTATGGAGTCTTTGATGACGTTTAGTGCCGTATCTACTCCCAAGCAGTACTCGGTGCCGTTTATGTCGTTGTCAATTGTAGATGGAATACCGCAGAATTTTACTCCGTGCTCTTTGTAGAAAATATCCATTCCTCTAAAAGAGCCGTCACCGCCAAGAACAAGCAGCATATCGATACCTAGAGCGTCAAGATTTTTCTTCGCAACTTCTCTAAACTCTTTTTGCATAAATCTTTTGCTTCTGGCACTCCCGATTATAGTTCCGCCGCGGTTGATGATTCCTGCCGCATCTTTATGGGTTGCTTTAATTATTTTGTTATCAATCAGACCCTCAAAACCGTCATAAACAAAGTAGGGCGTCAAAGAATTTTGCAGTGAATACTCGACAAACTGTTTAAGGGCGGGGTTCATACCGCTGACATCGCCGCCTGAGCATAAAATGGCTATGTTTTTCATTTTTCATATCTCTTTTTTATTAGATATATTTCATAACTATTGCGAGTGAACGATTCTGCAACGGAAGGGTCAAATTTCTCTTTTGAAATTTGGGGTACCCACCGTGAAGCCGAAGTGAGCGAGTATAAGTTATGAAAAAAGTTAGTTTACCATCTTCTAATCTCAAATGAGATAAAATTCCATAATTTATTTTCACAAGGTCATTAATGAAAAGAGCATTGGTAAGCGTTAGCGATAAAGCAGGAGTGATAGATTTTTGTAAATCTTTAGTAAAAAACGGTTTTGAGATAATCTCAACCGGCGGAACCTATAAAATATTAGTAGAAGAGGGCATAAAAGCTATCGAGATAGATGAGGTCACAAAATTTCCTGAGTGTTTTGAAGGGCGTGTAAAGACTCTTAACCCTTACGTTCACGGCGGAATTTTACACAGACGTGACAAGCAGTCTCACCTGGATCAGGCAAAAGAGCTTGGCGTTGAAGCAATTGACTTGGTTTGTGTAAACCTCTATCCGTTTAAAGCGACAATCGAGAAGACTGACGATTTTGAAGAGATCATAGAAAACATCGATATCGGCGGTCCTGCGATGGTTCGTTCTGCTTCTAAAAACTTTGAGAGTGTTATGATCGTGACTGATGTAAATGATTATGCAAAAGTTATAGATGCGATAGAGAATGAGAAAAATACGCTTGAGTTTCGCCGCAATCTTATGATAAAAGCGTTTGAGCATACCGCATCATACGACTCTATGATCGCAAACTATATGAACAAGCGTTTTAACAGCGGTTTTGGCGAGAAGCAGTTTATTGTAGGAAATAAAGTGATGGATACACGTTACGGTGAAAATCCTCACCAAAAAGGTGCGCTTTACGAGTTTGACAAGCACTACTCAAATAACTTTAAAACGCTTAAAGGCGAAGCTAGTTTTAATAACCTGAACGATTTAAGCGGCGCGGTTAAGATAGCTTCTGCATTTGGAAGCGATAATGCGGTTTGTATAACCAAGCATGGAAACCCGTGCGGTTTTGCTATCCGTGACAATCTTGTAGATGCTTACGTAGAGGCTTTAAAATGTGACCCTGTTTCAGCATTCGGTGGTGTTGTAGCAGTTAACGGCATTGTGACAAAAGAGCTTGCGCTTAAGATGAACGAGATCTTTTTGGAAGTCATCATTGCAGGACGCATAACTGAGGAAGCTCAAGAGGTTTTTGCATCCAAAAAACGTATCAAACTCTTTGAGATGGGTCATGACAAACTTGTTCTTGCAAATGACGAGAAAGATTTCAAGCACATTGACGGCGGTTTTGTATATCAGGATGCCGACAAAGTAAACGACGATGAGGTAAAAAACGCAAAGCTGATGACTACAAGAGAAGCAACTGCGAGTGAGAAAAAAGATATGGAGATAGCTTACAAAGTAGCATCTCTTACAAAATCAAACTGCGTTGTCTATGTCAAAAACTCTGCGATGGTAGCTGTGGGAATGGGAATGACAAGCCGTGTTGATGCAAGCCAGTGCGCGCTTAAAAAAGCAAAAGAGATGGGACTTGATGTGGAAGGTGCCGCACTGGCTTCCGAGGCGTTCTTTCCGTTTCGTGACTCAATCGACGCTGCTGCTGCGGCAGGTGTGAAGTCTGTAATAGAACCTGGCGGAAGTATCAGAGACGATGAGATCATAGAGGCTGCAAATGAGTTTGGAATGAGCCTTTACTTCTCAGAGGTCAGACACTTTTTACACTAAAATATTATCTGCATGTCAAGCATTTTGCTTGACTCTTTAAAGACAAATAAAGCGTATGCAAAAAGCATAAACTCTCTTAAGAATATTAAAAAATTATTTTTCTTTGCTTTCTTCTTCTTGAAATAAATTCCAAAACCATACACTAGGCGCTAACACTGTTTCAATGACCGCACTTACAACTGTTGCAGGAGCATAATAAAATGTTGATGACGCTGTGCCATCTTTTCCCATCTCTTTTACAAAAGAAGTTGTAGCCGAATAATACTTAATTTTATCGGCATTAACCGTAGTGCTCAACATTATCCCAACAACCAATAAAAACATTATCTTTCTCATACCAACTCCATTGAATAATTTTGAAATCATTCTACCATATTATTTACTTATGTATCTTAAAATTATTAAAATTTTAAAGGAATAAAAATGTTTAAACGAGTCGGACTTTTCCTTCTTACAAACTTGGCTGTAATTGTTGTTATTAGTATCATTGTCAATATATTCGGATTAAATAGATTTTTAAATGAAAATGGACTTGATCTGGCCTCTCTTTTTACCTTCTCTTTGGTGGTCGGATTTACGGGCTCTATCATCTCACTGCTGATGTCAAAGAAGATGGCGAAGATGGCGGTCGGGGCGAGAGTTATAACGAATCCAACAAATCAAGAGGAGTTATGGCTGGTCGATAGCGTAGCAAAGATGTCGGCAAAAGCTGGCATAAGGATGCCAGAAGTTGCAATATTTGAAGACATGAGCCCAAACGCTTTTGCAACGGGAGCTTTTAAAAATGACGCTTTGGTGGCGGTGAGCCGCGGGCTTCTAAGAAGCATGAGCCAAAGAGAGGTCGAGGCTGTTTTGGGTCATGAGATAGGTCACGTTGCAAACGGAGATATGGTAACTCTTACCCTTTTGCAAGGTGTCGTAAATACTTTTGTGGTATTTTTTGCGCGCATAATCGGCTACGTTGTAGACAGGGTTATTCTGAAAAACAGAAGCGAAGGTGTAGGTGCGGGCTACATGATAGCAAGTATTTTGGCGGAGATAGTTTTGGGAGTGCTGGCTATGATGATCGTAATGGCATTTTCAAGATACAGAGAGTACAGAGCGGATGAGGCAGGTGCGTATCTTTCCGGCAGAGAGAATATGATAGCTGCTCTGCAGGCTCTTTCAAGATCAAAAGAGGAGCCGCATCTGCCTGAACAGATAAAGAGTTTCGGCATAAACGGCAAAGGGCTTATGGCGCTTTTTAGCACACATCCATCGCTTGAAGATAGAATTGAGAAGCTAAGAAGATCTGCTTAAAGTTGATTGACTTTGACTCAACTCTTATGATATAATTTCGCTTAATAAACAATAATATAAATTTTAGGAAGAAAAATAATGAGTAAATCTTTATATGAAACACTGGAAGTTTCTGAAAATGCAAGCGAAGCAGAGATAAAAAAAGCGTATAGAAAATTAGCAAGACAGTATCACCCTGACGTAAACAAAGACAAAGGCGCGGAAGAGAAGTTTAAAGAGATAAATGCCGCGTATGAGATACTTAGCGATAAGCAGAAAAAAGCACAGTATGATATGCACGGGGACAATATGTTCGGCGGGCAGAATTTCCACGACTTTTCACGCTCATACGGCGGCGGACAGGCCGACTTGGATGAGATTTTAAGAAGTATGTTCTCAGGCGGCGGCGGTTTCGGAGGATTCGGCGGCGGCGGATTTAGTTCCAGAGGCTTTGGAGGCGGCGGTTTTTCACAGCAGCAGCAACAGCCAAACCTCGATATAGAGACAAGCGTTACTATACCTTTTAGCGTCTCTATCTTAGGCGGTTCCCACTCGGTTTCAGTCAACGGTGAGAGATTTGACATTAAGATCCCTGCGGGTGTTAAAAGCGGAGAGAAGATGCGCGTCAAAGGAAAAGGACACGCACAGGGCGGCAGAGCTGGGGATCTCTTTTTAAAGATAAATGTCGCTTCGAATCCTGAGTATATCAGAGAGGACGACGACCTGATCAAAAAGTTTGACGTGCCTCTTTACGCGGCGCTCTTTGGCGAGAAGATATCCGTGCAGACATTGGAGAAAGAGATAAAACTCAAAATTCCTCAAAACACAAAGAATGGACAGAGATTCCGTGTAAAAGAGATGGGTGCGATGAACAGAAAGACAAAAGAGCGCGGAAATCTCTACTTGGAAGCTAATATAGTTCTGCCAAAAGTTGAAGATCTGGACGAAAAGTTAGTAGAATTAATGAAAGAAAAACTGCCCAAGGAGTAAAGTATGATACATCAGTATGACGAACCGGTATATTTGATCAGCATTGTCGCAAAGGTTTTGGATATACATCCGCAGACTCTAAGACAGTATGAGAGGGAGAATCTTGTAACACCCTCAAGATCAAACGGCAGAATAAGGCTCTACTCACAAAGAGATATAGACAGGATCAAGCTTATACTAAGACTTACGCGTGAGCTTGGAGTAAATCTGGCGGGTGTTGATGTCATACTGAGGCTCAAAGAGAATGTTGATAATATGGAACAGGATATCAGAGATCTTAAAAATGAGCTTTTAAGAGCGAAGAACTCTCAAACGGTCTCGCATGATAAAGCTCTTGTGACTAAAAAGAGTATCTACGAGATGATAATATTTGAAGATTGATCGTTAAGCCGATCCCTCTTTAAGTCTTGTTATATCTGCTCCCACATTTTGAAGCTTCTTCTCCAAGGAGTCATATCCTCTATCAAGATGGTAGATACGGTGAACGTCTGTAATACCGTCTGCTACAAGACCTGCTAGGACAAGTGCGCTTGAAGCTCTTAGATCAGTTGCCATGACATCGGTTCCGCTTAGTTTTGATCTGCCATTTACCGTTGCCACATTTCCGTTTAGGGTTATATTTGCACCCATTCTTTGAAGTTCGCTCACATGCATAAATCTGTTCTCAAAGAGTCTCTCTTCGATGATAGATGTACCGTCTGCCTGAGTTGCAAGTGCCAAAAACTGAGCCTGCATATCGGTCGGGAAAGCAGGATACTCCTGAGTGACTATCTTGACAGGTTTTATGATCTCGGATGGATGGATGGTAATTGAATCTTCTGTTATCGTAAACTTACTGCCCATCTCTTGAAGTTTTGATATGACGGAGCCAAGATGTTTAGGGTTTACATCCCTTAATGTCAGTTCCGATCTTGTAATTGCCGCAGCACAGAGATATGTTCCAGCTTCAATACGATCTGGAATAACGCTAAAAGGTTCAATATTTAATAGCTTCCCGGCTGTTCCGTGGATCGTTAGGACCGCTGTTGCGATACCTTCTATTTTCACGCCGTTTGCATTTAATATCTCACAAAGCTGCACGACCTCTGGTTCTCTTGCCGCATTTGTAATGGTCGTCACTCCCTCTGCAAGAGATGCCGCCATAACGATGTTTGCGGTTCCCGTTACGGTTATCTTGTCAAAAATAATCTCGCACCCTTTAAGACCATCTGGAGCAGTTGCGTGAATATAGCCAGCTTCTATATTTATGACCGCGCCCATCTGCTCTAGCGCTTTTAAGTGCAGATCAACAGGTCTCTGCCCTATGGCACATCCGCCCGGAAGCGAGACTTCACAGTGTCCGAATCTAGCTAATATAGGTCCTAGAACAAGTATGGAAGCGCGCATGGTTCTGACAATGTCGTAAGTCGCTTTTGTCTCTTTAAGGTCTGAGGTATCAATTGTTGTTATATTCTCTTCATCACTCCAAGATGAAGAACACTCGGCTCCCAGATTTGAGAGTAGTTTTAAAAGTGTATTTATATCCGCAACATGAGGAAGATTTTTTATAGTTACGCTGTTGTTGGCAAGAATAGTCATAGCTATTAGCGGCAGAGAGGCGTTTTTAGCGCCGGAAATTTTTATCTCTCCACTTAGGGAGGCAGCTCTTTTAATCTGTAAGTAATCCATGTCTCTCTTTTTTTTTAAATGTGAAATTATATCTAAATTAGTTTTGCTTTTTGGTATAATCGCTTAAGCAAACAGAGGAATATTGATGAGTTCAGCCTTAGATAGATTAAAAAATATAACAAATAAGATCTCTAGTTACGAGCGTGCCAGAAAAGATAACTTAACTCTGCTAAAAGAGCTATATAACGAACTTGGCATAAATGAAAAGGTTGAAGAGTTTAGCGATCTTTTTCATTTCAAGGCCATAAATCTCTCGGGTGCTTCGCTTCTTAGCGAGAGTCTGGGAGAGATAAAAAAAGGAAAATATCTTCAGATACTTGCCATCGGTTATGACAAAGAGGCGGTTGTAAAGAGCAAAAATATCTCTCTGGGCTATTATGGGAAAGCAGAAAATGTAGATGCTGGGCTTAAAAATAAAATAGTAGAGTTCATCATCCGTTTTAGATTTGAGAAGAGTTTTATGACGCTTGAGCACTACTACACTATGCTTGAAACATTTAAAGCAGATGAGTAGATTTTATCTCTTTTTATGGCTTAGATGGGCGGCGCGCCTCACTTTTTGCAGTACCTCTCTCGCAGCACTTTCATCTTTTTTAGTCACCGCAATAACATATGTATCAAGAGGTTTGCCTGAACTGAATATGGAGATAGCAGGCGCTCTAGTTGATATTTTTATATTTTGGTTTCCTCTCTTTTTCTCTTTTACGATCTTGATCGCACTCTTTAGAGGGTTAAAGTATATATTCAACAGCTGCATAGACGGCTTTGAACTACAGTTGCTGACGTGCGATGGCAACGAAGTAATAGAGAACATAGGCTACGGAGACCTGGTGAAGGTTTGGCGAAAATGGCTGATGCTGCTTATCTGGCTGGTGGGTTCCATCATGATACTCGCACTTATCTACACAAACCTCTTTACATCTTACAGCGCTCTTTTTGAGTGGTTTAATATCTACTGGCTCTATGGTTTTATTCTTATTGGCGGACACTTCTCTTTTATCATTATGAGTTCCAGATGCAAAAAAGTAAAGATCGTAATGTGTTGATATTTTTAGATCTAGAGACCACAGGGCTGCAATGTAGTGATAAGATCTGCTCTATCGGGATAATAGCCGTAGATAAAGAGGAGAGCTTAAGTATCTATGAGCTTGTAAATGAGGGCAAAAAGATACCCGCAGAAGCTTCAAGCATCAACCATATAACAAATGAGATGATAAAAGGCAGACCTTCACTAAAAGAGAGCAGCGCATGGAAATTTCTGAGTGAGCACAATCATGAAAGTTCGACTCTTATCGCTCACAATATAGATTTTGACCTAGGCATGCTTGAGTCATCCGGATTTGTGTGGCAAGGCAAAACAATTGATACATTAAGAGTCACAAAACATCTGATGCCAGAGTGCGAACAGTTCTCTTTGCAGTTTTTGAGATATGAGTTAAAGCTCTACAGAGATGAGCTGCAAGAGGCGTTTAAGTATGGTCTTGATGGTGGAGGAGTAGCGCATAATGCACTTGGCGATGCACTGTGTGTAAAACTTCTATATGAGTCTCTATTGCAGATAAAAGAGCATGACACTTTAGTCGAACTGACTCAAAAAAATGTTTTGATGCAGAAGTTTGATTTTGGAAAATACAGCGGAAGATATATTGAGGAGATAAGTATGTGCGACAGGGGCTACCTGGAGTGGATGCTCTCAAACATAAGTGACCTGGATGAGGATATGAGGTATACCCTCAAAAGATATTTACATGGTTGATATGCTATACTTCAAACTAAAAAAACAAGGATCGCTTTGAGAGTAGCTGTTGAGTGCAAATCGCCGTTAATGCAAAAATCACTAGAACTTTTCTTGGACAAACATCTTAGTTCCGTAAAAAATTGCGATATTCTCATCAGGGATGTAAAGTGCTTTGATGATGAGAGATGTTTTTATATCTCGAGTGCAAAAGATGCCGATCTGTTAAAACCGTTTTCAAAGTCACAGCTTATTTTGGCGTTGGAAAAAAGATACAAAAGTATGAATAAGACAAAGGTAGAAGAGGATCTCGAAGAGGATGAAGATCTTGATTTTGACATTTTGCAAAAACGCATAGAGTCGCTCACCCAAGAGTATCAGGCAAATATTTTAAAGGCAGTGCGCGCATTTTATGAAAAGTAAGACAATAACTAAAAAAATAGTATCCGGAAAATTCAAAAACAAAACCTTAAAACTCCCCTCAAAAACAACGACAAGGTCATCAAAAGCTATAGTTTTGGAGTCTTTTTTCAACACCGTGCAGTTCGAGATAATAGACTCTACCTTTGTAGAACTATTCTCAGGCAGCGGCTCCATCGGCCTAGAAGCGCTTAGCCGCGGTGCAAAAAAAGTAATCTTTATGGAGAAGGACTCTGAAGCGCTGAAGATATTAAAAGAGAATATAGCTCAGACCGACCCTGCGTCATGCGAAGTTCATAGCGGCGATACGTTTTCAAATATTGCAACTGTAGTAAAATCGCTGCAGAGAAAAAATGAAGAGGCATACTTTTACATCGACCCGCCGTTTAGCATAAGGGAGGGAATGGAAGATATTTATGATAAAACCATCTCTCTTATCGCCTCTCTGCCACCTGAGTGTGTAAAACTGATCATAATCGAGCACATGAGCACTCTTGAGATCCCACAAAAGATCGGCACTTACACAATAAAAAAATCCAAAAAGTTTGGAAATACTTCACTTACCTACCTTGAGAGCGAATAAAGTGGAATAAAGTTTGCTACTTATCGCTATATTCAAGGATTAGCGATGAGAACGATCATTTTATTTTTACTTACTTTTGCAACTATATATGCCGCTAAGATAAGCGATGTTGCAAATATCGTCGGAGTCAGGGACAACCACCTTATCGGCTATTCACTGGTAGTGGGCTTGGAAAAAACCGGTGACGGTACGACCTCAAAATTTACACTTCAATCAATTGCAAATATGCTAAAAGCCATGAATATTGATATGAACTCTATAGATATCAAGTCAAAGAACGTTGCGGCGGTCGTTGTAACGGCGGAACTTGCTCCTTTTGCAAGACAGGGCGATAAGATAGATATAACCGTCTCATCCATCGGTGATGCGAAATCACTTGAGGGCGGAACGCTTCTTATGACTCCCTTAAAAGGGGTTGACGGCAAGATATACGCGCTTGCTCAGGGTTCTATAAGTATAGGCGGCAGAAACGGACAGGGCGGGGCAGACTCTCACCCGACTACAGGTCTTATCTATAACGGCGGTTTGGTCGAGAGAGAGATCAACATAGACCTCTACAATCAAGAGTTTATAACGCTCTCGCTAAAAGATGCAAACTTTCAAAACAGCGTAACGATCCAAAAGACCCTAAACGAGCTTTACAGTACGCAGGTAGCCGTGGCAATGGACTCTAGGACCATCAGACTAAAAAAGCCTAAAAACAAAAGCATGGTGGAGTTTTTAGCTGAGGTCCAAGAGATAGATATGGACTATAACGTAAAAGACAGAATTGTCATAAACGAGAGAACCGGAACGATAATATCCGGAGTCGGCATTGAGATAAAACCTATTGTAATGACGCACGGGGATATAACAATTAAAATCACGGAACAAGATGAGCTAAGCAGACCGGCAGGCTCGATGAGCGTAGATGAAAATATGGTGATAGGGCTTAATGAGAACGAGCTCTATACAAAAACCGGAAGTACGACAGTGGCAAATCTTGTCCGCTCACTGCAAAAGCTTGGGGCTACACCAAAAGATATTATTTCGATCTTAGAGGCTATAAAGAGTGCCGGAAGTATCTCTGCAGAGCTAAAACTAATATAAGGATTGATGATGAACATAGATGCACAACTTATATCGCAACAGCATCAACTGCCTAAGATAGATGCAAAAGTCGATGATGCCAAGTTAAGAGAGCAGACGGATGCATTTGAGTCTGTCATTTTAAAGATGTTGATGGATGATGCGATGAAGGATGAGAAAAACCTTTTCACTCAGGCGAATGACCCTGGAGACAAGATATATAAATCCATGTACAGGGAGGAGCTTGCAAAGGCAAGTGCAGGAGGATTTGGCTTTTCTCAAATGCTTTACGATTTTTTAAGCCGTAAGTAGCAAAAAAGCTAATATTTTATCTGTTTTTGTCGATATGGTTGTATTGACAAGAAGATAAAAAGGATAAGTTATGATTTCACAAGTTAATCAAGCGGGTGTTCGCACCGCTTATGCAAATAGTTTAGGCGAAGGAAAGGAAGTCTCCAAGAAAGCTTCCGCAACAGTTTCGCAACAAGGCGACACAAGCAAGGTCGAACGGATAAAAGAGGCTCTTGAGTCCGGCGAATATAAAATAAACCTGCAAGCTCTTTCAGAGAAGATAGCTGAAGAGTTGATGTAGGTTTTAATTCAAACAAATAAGGATTATGCCATGTTATCTTATCATTTACAAAGCGCTATAAACGATTTAAGGGATTTAATAAAGATCACGGAGTCGGACATAGAAGATATTCAGGTGGCAAATCACAATCCTCAGTTTGACAGATTAAAGCTAAAAGAGGAGAAGCTAAAGAGCTTTGAATCAAAAAAAGCAATGATAGACCATGAGATCTCGGCTCTTATACGTCTTCATCCGGATGTGGAGCTGCCGGAACTTTTAAACGAAGAGCAGCATAATATGCTAAATGAGCTAAAAGTTGAACTCTCAAATCTTCACTCCATCAACAAGCGTTATGCAAAGCTCGTACTTGCCGTCAGCAATCTCTACAACACTTTTTTAGAAAATTTAATCCCTACAGAGATGAACGGCTACAATAAGGTCGCTTCGAAAGATTCGACAATATTGAAAGTGAGAGCGTAATATGGCTTCAATATTCAATACACTTAACATCGGTTACAGCGGACTTTCTGCTTCTCAAGTTGGAGTCAATACCACCAGCCATAACATAACTAATGCCGAGAGCGACGGTTATACGAGACAAAGGGTTGTGACAGCGGCGTCAACTCCTATCTACAGTGCGGCCGGAAATGTGGGCAACGGCACGCAGATAATGGATATTGCCCGTATATTTGACAATTTTGTTTATGACAGATATACAGGAATTTCATCCGATAAAGAGTATTCCGATTTTACTAAAACTACGCTAGAAGAGCTCTCCACATACTTTCCTGAGATAGATGATGTCGGGATAAAGTCCGATCTCAAAGAGTACTACAATATGTGGCAGACATTCTCGGACAATCCGGATAACGATGCGATAAAACTTGCACTTGCAAAGCAGACCGAGACGCTATCAGCGAGCATAACATCTGTACAGGGCAAGATCGTTGCCCTTCAAGAGAGCATTAACGAGCAGCTCTCGGTAAATGTAAAAGAGGTAAATACGTTGGCTGAAGAGCTTGCCAATGTGAACAAATCAATTGAGATAGCAGAAGCTGGCGGGGCTTATACGGCGAACGATCTAAGAGATAAAAGAAGCTCAATAGAGTTAAGACTCGCAAAGCTTATTGGTGCTGAGTCGCATATTGAGAAAATCACATCAAATTCGGCTATTGACAGCTCGTCAAACGAGGGTTACGGCAGTTACACTTTAAGCGTGAACGGTTTTAACATAGTAGACGGCGGCTCTTTTCATCCTATACACATTTCAAGCGACAATAATATCAACGGATTTTACGAGCTCTCATATGAGAGACAGGATGGTGTGCTTATCTCCATGGATGAAAGTATTCAAGGCGGCAGAATAGGTGCGATCCTAGACCTCAGAGGAGACAAGAGACTCGATGATACTTCAGGTGTTCCGAGCAACGGAGTGTTGCAGCGGGTTATAGACCAGATGGATGCTTTTGCCAACACTCTGATAGAGTCAACAAATAATCTATATGCTGCAAGTGCCACAACCAAGATGGAGTCAAATACTATTGACATAAGTGACACTCAGTCCATAGTCCGCTCTTCACTTAATATAAGAAACGGTTCTTTTGACGTGGTTATGTATGACATCGACGGAAATGTGACTGCAAGAAGAGCTATAAATATAGATTCAGTTACTTCCATGACTGGTGCTCCGGGCTCTAACTCAATAGAGGGACAGCTAAGTGCACAGGGTGATGACAATGGTGACGGAAATGCCAATAACGATATAGATGATTTTATACAGTTCAATTGGGCTACATACCCGGACGGAACTAATGCTGTCGAGTTTATTATGGATCCTGCTTATGCGGCTAAAGGCTACTCTTTCTCAATTGAGGATAATCTGATAGACGGAAATTTTAACACAGGCTCAAACTTTGCGGGAGCATTGGGGTTAAATAGATTTTTTGACGGTAGCAATGCAAAAGATATTAATCTGAGTTTTGAACTAAAAGAGAACACTACAAAAATTTCTGCAGGAAAATCTTCTTCAACGGGTGATAACAGACTCTCTATGGACATGATCCAGCAGCAGTTTGAAAAGTATGATTTTGAAGTAGGAAATACGGTGTATGACTCTACAATTTATGGAATGTTCGATGTTGTTGCTACAGAGGTCGGTGTGACCACCAATCAGGCGATAATAAACAATCAGACAATTTCTGCTCAGTTTAACGCTACAGAGATGGAGTTTTTCTCCATCTCAAAAGTAAGTATTGACGAAGAGCTGACAAATCTAATAAAATATCAAACATCTTACGGTGCCGCTTCAAAGATAATCACAACAGTTGACCAGATGATGCAGACACTGCTCGGAATCAAACAGTAACTCTGTATGCCGAAATTTAGTATATTTATACTTCTGTTTGTTTTTATTTTCTCTTTTTTAGGCTCTTTTTTCTATGGCGTAGATGCATACTCTTTAAACAGTGCCGCTATTTTACTGCCGCCTTCAAGTGAGTACTTTTTGGGTACGGACAGGCTTGGCAGAGATATTTTGGCCAGGCTTATCGAGGGAGGCAAAGTCTCCCTTGTCATCGGGGTAGGGAGCGCATTTATAGCCTCTTTAATAGGTCTTATATTGGGATCAATGGCTGGATATTTTCGCGGAAGCGTAGACAGAGGTTTTGTTGTTTTGGTTGATCTGTTTTTGACATTCCCTACTTTTTTTCTTCTTTTGGCACTTGTGAGCTACGTAAATGCCTCAGCTTGGGTACTGATCGTAATTATCTCTATAACAGGATGGATGACCACGGCAAGGCTTATCCGCTCAGAGAGTTTTAGCATAACATCTCAGCCATACATAAAGATACTAAACATTGCAAATGTAGGCAAATTAAAGATACTCTTTAAGTATTACGCTCCGCTTCTCGCACCCATCTACTTTGTAAGTTTTACTTTTGGAGTAGGCGGTGCGATTTTGGCAGAGTCCGGGCTTAGTTTTTTAGGACTGGGAATAGTCGCGCCGCAGATGAGCTGGGGTACTATTCTTAGCAGCGGAAAAGATGTCGTAGAGATCGCATGGTGGGTCAGTTTCTTCCCGGGTCTTATGATATTTTTGGTCACGTTCTCCCTTATAAATATTTCGAATTACCTTCAGCAGCTAACCAATAAAAAAGAGATCCAATAAAAAATTTAAATAAGTGACACAAAAGAGCAAAAGCGATATAATGCACCCAATTGAATTTAGGATAAATTATGATTTTAATGATTGATAATTATGACAGCTTTACTTATAATATTGTTCAGTACTGCAGAGAATTAGGGGCAGATTTAAAAATAATCAGAAATGATGAATTGAGTGTGGAAGAGATAGAAGCCCTAAAGCCTGAAAAAATTATCATATCACCCGGTCCTGCGACCCCTGATGATGCGGGCGTTACCCTCAAAGTAATAGAACATTTTAAAGACAAGGTGCCAATTTTGGGCATCTGTTTAGGCCATCAAAGCATTGCTCAGGCTTTTGGAGCAAAAGTAGTGCGGGCTAAAAATATGATGCATGGCAAAACATCTACGATGAAGCGCACGAAAGAGTGCGAGATATTTAAAGATATTCCAAAAGAGTTCATTGCGACCAGATACCACTCTCTCATAGTGGACAAAAACTCTCTTCCCGATACTATAGAAGCGACCGCATACAGCACGGATGATGACGAGATAATGGCGTTAAAGGTAAATGACAAAGATATTTACGGTGTCCAGTTTCATCCAGAATCCATCATGAGCCAATATGGTCACGAGATGATCGGAAACTTTTTAAAGATATGAGCATAAGAAACATCTTTTTCTTGATAATAGGATTAGATGCACTCTGGCTTGCCTTGCAGATAGGAGAACTCTCTATCTCATATAACGAAGCTGAGATATTAAATGGGGATTTCTCGCTTCTGCAGCTTTTGATCAACAGCTCGATAATGCTCTTTGGTCAAAACGATTTTGCTTTGCGACTTCCTATGATACTTCTGCATATTTTGAGCGCTATACTGCTGTATGATATATCAAAAAAGTACATAAAAGTTCAAAGAAACAGACTCTGGCTTATTATAATCTTCATACTCTTACCCGGAGTAATAAGCTCATCCATCATTGTTAACAGCGCAGGCTTGATTCTCTTTGGTCTGTTTCTGTTTGTATATATTTATGAAAACTACTCCATAAAGTACAGCTATATTCTGCTTCTTTTTTACATGCTTATTGATGGTGGATTTTCCGCTCTTTTCATGGGACTTGTTTTCTATTCGCTTTATAAAAAAGATAGAAGATTTCTTCTATTCAATATACTTATGTTCTTCTCTTCTCTATCTATTTACGGAATAGATACTCACGGCTCTCCAAAAGGCTATTTTTTGGACTCTATTGGAATATATGCGGCAATTTTCTCACCGATCATCTTTATTTATCTTTTTTACACGCTCTATCGGAGATATTTGACCAAAGAGTTCGATATGTTGTGGTTTGTTTCAACCGTTGCACTTCTCTTTTCGCTTCTGCTCTCATTTAGACAGCGTGTTCCCATAGAGTATTTCGCCCCGTATGTCATACTCTGCCTTCCTCTGGTAGCACAAACTTTTGAGCACTCCTATAGAGTACGCTTAAGTATTTTTAGAAGGAACTATAGAGTGGCATTTGTCGTCTCGCTTGTTCTGCTTCTGATAAACTCTTCGGTGGTATTTTTTAACAAATATCTTTATTACGTCATAGAGGAGCCAAAAAAGCACTTTTCATATAAGATGCATGTCGCAAAAGAGTTGGCGCAAGAGCTTAAAGGCATGGGAATAGAGTGTATAAACTCAGATGAAAAGATGTCAAAAAGACTTGAATTTTACGGTGTAACAAAATGCAACAATTATCTGCTTGAAGAAATTTCTACAGATTCTAGAAAAAAGGATAGTGTAACTATAAGTTACAAAAATAGAGCAGTTTATTCTGCTAATGTTACTAAAATATACACAAATTAAATCTATTTCCCACTTAATCTCCATATATACCGCCAGATTGGTTTACATGTGATAATATTTCATAAATATTAAAAATAGGGAGTTGCAATGGCTCAAAAAGCGATTAGAGAATTTGACGCAAAGTCAATTTTGGCTAAGCATTGGGATAAGTATTTTCCAGATTTCACTTATGCATACGAAACGGTTATGGTTCAAAATGGATCAGAACTTACTAAAGCTGCAAAAGAGAAAAAATGGTTAAAAGAAAAAACATTAGTTGCTAAACCAGATATGCTATTTGGTAAAAGAGGAAAGAATGGTTTGGTTCTTTTTAAAGACGCTAAGCCGGGCGATGTATCTTTAGCAAAAGCATCATCTTGGATCGATGAAAAATCTTCTGAAAAACAATCAGTATATTTTTCATTTGACGGTGACACCCCAACAGGCGAAGCAAAAGTTGATATGCTCACTCACTTTATCGTTGAGCCGTTTACTCCTCACTCTCAAGAAGAGGAGTACTATATCTCTGCAACATGTGTCGGTGATGACGATGTTCTATATATGTCTGCAGAAGGCGGTATGGAAGTTGAAGAGAACTGGGACAAAGTTGTAGAGGTGTCATTCCCTATTACTGCAACTGAAGAAGAGATCGCTGATAAGATCAGAAAAAATATCCCAAAAGATGTTGCAAAAAATGACAAAGAAGCGTTTGCAGAGTTCGCTATAGGTTTCTTTAAAGCTTACAGAGAGTTAAACTTTGCATACCTAGAGATCAACCCATTTGTTCTTCAGGGCAAAAAAGTCGAGCTTTTAGATATGGTTGCAAAACTTGACGATACTGCTGGATTTATGATGAGAGAGCAGTGGGGTGATGTTGAGTATCCTACATCATTCGGTATGGAAGAGAAATCTCCTGAAGTTTTAGCTATTGAAGATGCAGATAGCAAATCAGGAGCTTCATTAAAACTTACAATCCTAAAGCCAGATGCTAGAGTTTGGACGATGGTTGCAGGCGGCGGTGCTTCGGTTGTTTATGCTGACACTATTGCTGACTTGGCAGGTATCGAAGATCTTGCTAACTACGGTGAGTATTCGGGCGGACCGACTACAAGCGAGACAAAATTTTATGCTGAGACGATTCTTGATCTTATGACAAGAAGCAAAGATGCTAAGGGCAGAGATAAAGTTCTTATCATCGGCGGTGCTATTGCAAACTTCACGGATGTTGCAAAAACTTTTACGGGTATCATTCAAGCATTTGAGAACTATGCAGACAAAATGAAAGATGTAGGCATCAAGATCTACGTAAGACGCGGTGGACCAAATTATGAAAAAGGTCTTAAAGATATTAAAGAGGCAGCGGATAGACTAGGGCTTTATATTGAAGTTTACGGACCTGAGACGCATGTTACAGATATCGTGCGTATGGCATTAACAAAGTAAGGATTAGAGATGGCGCAATTATACACAAGAGACACACAGGCGATTTTTTGGAATAACAACGCAAGTGCTATTCAAAGAATGCTAGATTATGACTATACTATAAAGAGAACTAAACCTTCGGTAGCGGGAATTGTCGCACCTACAAGCAGCTCTAAATTTGAGAAGTTTTTCTATGGACCGGATGAAGTTATGATCCCTCTATATAAAACTACTGCAGAAGCTAAGGCTGCTCAGCCGCAAGCTGACGTACTTTTAAACTTTGCATCGTTTAGAACTGCATACGATGTAACTATGGAAGCGCTAGAGATAGGCGGATTTAAATCTATCATGGTAACAGCTGAAGGTATTCCTGAGAGATTGGCACGTAAGATGAACGCTACTGCAAAAGCTCAAAACGTGATCGTGATCGGACCTGCAACTGTTGGTGCAATTGCTCCGGGTGCATTTAAGATCGCAAATATCGGTGGAACAATTGAAAATATCGTTCAGTCTAAGCTTCACCGTGCAGGTTCATGCGGACTTGTGACTCGTTCAGGTGGTCTTTTCAATGAACTTTCAAACATCATCGCTATCAATGCAGACGGTATCGCTGAAGGTGTTGCTATCGGCGGAGACAGATTTGTCGGTTCAGTTTTCATTGACAACCTTTTAAGAATGGAAGCAAACCCTGAAGTTAAATATATGCTGCTTTTAGGTGAAGTAGGCGGAACTGAAGAGTACAAAGTTATCGAAGCTGTAAAAAGCGGAAAGATAAAAAAGCCAATTATCGCATGGTGTATCGGTACGATCGCTAAGTACTATGACAGCGGTGTACAATTCGGTCACGCAGGAGCATCTGCAAACGGTGACATGGAGACAGCTGAAGCTAAAAACAAGGCTATGAAAGAGGTTGGCATCCACGTTCCGGCATCATTCAACGATCTACCTGAGATAATAAGTGCAGTATACCACGAGCTACATGCTGAAGGTATTATTAAAGATATTGCAGAGCCTGCGATCAATGTATGTCCGAGCGTTAGAAAATCTAAAGAGTTTATCTGTACTATCTCTGATGACAGAGGTGATGAGGCAACATACGCAGGTTTCCCTATCTCTTCACTTGCTACTCCTGACACAGGAAAAGGTATCGGTGATGTTGTTTCGCTTCTATGGTTCAAAAAACAGTATCCGAAATGGGCTACGGACTTTATCGAGACTGTTATCAAAACGGTTGCAGATCACGGTCCTGCAGTTTCAGGTGCTCACAATGCAAAAGTTACTGCACGTGCAGGCAAAAGCGTTGTTGAGTCACTTGTAACAGGTCTTTTGACAATCGGACCAAGATTCGGCGGTGCAATTGACGGTGCTGCACAATACTTCAAGTATGCAGATGACAACAAGCTGACTCCTGCAGAGTTCTTGAATCATATGAAAAAAGAGGGCGTTCCTATTCCTGGTATCGGGCATAGAATCAAATCTCTTAAAAACCCTGACTTGCGTGTAGAGGGTCTTAAGAAATATGCGGCTGCCCACTTTCCTGCGACTCCGCTACTTGACTATGCACTAACTGTTGAGCAGTTGACAACGTCTAAAAAAGAGAACCTGATTCTTAACGTTGACGGTACTATCGGTATCTTAATGGTCGATATGTGGAGAGCGCTTGGATACAGCGAAGATGAGATAAACGAGTTTATCTCAAGCGGTACTCTAAATGCATTCTTTATCGTTGGAAGAAGCATAGGATTTATCGGTCACGTGCTTGATGAAAAACGTCTTGCAATGCCGATGTACAGACATCCGATGTCTGACATTCTTTACGATGTTCAGGTTGCAGAGAAACTGTAGTCTATTTTCTATATTTCAAGGAGATTACTCTCCTTGAATTATTATTTATCCTCATTTTAAAACTCTCTCTTTAATAAAATTATTTCCGATTTTCATAATTTTTTTGATATACTTGTAGTAAATAGATTTAACTGGATTGGTTATGAAAAAAGCATTCACTATGCTCGAACTTGTATTCGTAATTGTTGTTATTGGGATTTTAGCTGCTGTAGTAATTCCCAGAATAGGATCGAACAAACTTCAAGAAGCTGCAATTCAGGTTGTCTCACATATTAGATATACTCAGCATTTGGCGCTGGTTGATGATAAGTTTAATGAAGCTCCTGTTGCTAATGAATGGTATAAAAAAAGATGGCAGATTCAATTTGAATCTGGCGCAGTAGAAGTGGGCTATATGATTTATTCAGATATAAATCATGGGGGCAATGCAGATGCTGGTGAATTTGCGATAGATCCATTGAGCCGTAAAACAATATCAGAAGGCAGTGATATTGCAAATTTAAAGAAAAAGTACGGAATTACACAGGTTCAATTTGATAATACTTGCAGAGGTGGAGCTACCGGTGAACTGTCATTCGATTTTTTAGGCCGTCCTTATTTCCATTTAACTGCAACTTCAAATAATTATGAGAATTTACTTACAGCTAATTGTGATATAACGCTTACAAGCTCTGAAGGTGAAGCAAAAATAAGAGTTCATCCTGAAACAGGGTATACGTGTGTATTAGACAGTGCAGGAACTGACTGTATTTAAAGTCTTAATTAATTTCCAAAAAAATTAAGAAATAAATAAGCGTAACTTCTCTATAATTCCCCTCCACAAAACAAGCGAAGCGAAGTTTCTAGGTGAGCAATAGCGAACTGGAAAACAG
>NZ_JAVEUF010000008.1:0-98232 GCF_034005705.1 Sulfurimonas sp.
TCTATCTTCTCCTCACTTCTTTGGGATCTCTCTATAAAACTCTCAAAAAGCTCAAACTCAGTAAAAAACTCAGCCTCAGGAAAATTGCTATCCATTATGCCTATACCGTCATACGGGTCAAGAGCTGCCACCAGAGAGTTGCCTGTCTCTTTTATAGCCCTCATATGTCTTGGAGCTATATAACCGGCCGCTCCTATTAGTGCAAAGTTTTTCATACTCAAAGTCTCCATGTCGGTTTTTCCACGATTCCTTTTACGTCCAAGACTATTTCCTCACCTCTAGACATACTCTCATAATCTTCTTGTGTTAACTTCTTAAATTCATCATGGCCGACTGCCACTATTATTGCATCATATCTCTTAGAATCAAAAGGGAGCTCATCAAGAAAGTTAAGAGGTTTTGTCTCCTTGTCGCTTCTATCTACCCAGTAATCATACACTTCCACATTTAGCTCAAACTCTTTGAGCTCTTTTATTATATCAAGTACTTTAGAGTTTCTCATATCCGGGCAATTCTCTTTAAAAGTAACCCCAAGCACGAGCACATTTGCACCCTTTAGTTTTTTATCGCTTTTGATCATCAGCTTTATAGCCTTGTTAGCTATATATCTGCTCATGCCGTTGTTTATCTGTCTAGCACCAAGTATAAGGTTTGGCATATAGCCCAAAGACTGCGCTTTATGGGTTAGATAATATGGATCAACCCCTATGCAGTGTCCGCCTACAAGCCCGGGGAAAAGCTTTATAAAGTTCCATTTAGTGGCTGCCGCCTCTATCACCTCGCGCGTGTCTATGTTCATCATATCAAATATCATGGCAAGCTCATTTATAAGAGCTATATTTACATCTCTTTGTGTATTTTCGACCACCTTTGCCGCTTCTGCGACTTTTATACTTGAGGCTCTATATGTTCCGGCTGTTATTATCGAGGCATAAAGCTCATCTATCTTTTTGGCAATAGCAGGTGTGCTTCCAGAAGTAATTTTAAGTATTTTTGTCACAGTGTGTTCTTTGTCGCCGGGATTTATACGTTCAGGGCTGTATCCGCAAAAAAACTCCTCATTGAACTTAAGTCCCGACTCTTTTTCAAGTATCGGGACGCACACCTCTTCAGTCACTCCTGGATAGACCGTTGACTCATATATGACTATATCATCTCTCTTAAGTACTCTGCCGACAGTTTGTGTTGATTTTATAATTGGAGTCAGATCAGGCTCATTGCTATGATCTATGGGAGTCGGAACAGTCACAATATATATATTGCACTCTTTTATTTTATCTATGTCGGTAGTGTACTCAATGCCGTTTTTTGCAGCTTCTTGGAGTTCGTCTGCGCCAAGCTCTTGCGTTCTGTCAAACCCAGCGCAAAGCTCATCTATTCTGTCTCTGTTTATATCGTATCCAACCACACCATACTTTTTGCTAAATGCGTGAGCCAAAGGAAGTCCGACATACCCTAAGCCGATAATACATATTTTTGTCATGCCTTAAACTCCACAACTATCTCTTTTAATTTTGTCACCTTGTCTTTGGCTGTCATAAGCTCTGCAATATCGTTATTTAGTTTTTCTATATCCATATACGTCTTTTGAGCTACGGCTATAGAGTCATACTGCGTCTTTGCCTCACGCATATCCAAAAAAAGCTCCTCATACAGCTTTTCTCCCGGACGAAGCCCTATAAAACTTATATCTATTTCTTCTTTAGAGCTTAATTCTATCATCTTTTTTGCCAGATCCAATATCTTTACGGGTTCTCCCATATCAAGCACAAAGACTTCACCGCCTTTGCCTATGCTTGCCGCCTGCAAAACAAGCTCGCACGCTTCTCCTATAAGCATAAAGTATCTTGTAACATCAGGATGTGTTATAGTGAGAGGCCCACCATCTTGTATCTGCTTTTTAAATAACGGAATAACACTTCCGCTGCTTCCCAAAACATTGCCAAATCGCACTGAGACTATCTCCGTCTCTCTACATGGCACATTCTGGGCATAGAGTTCGCATATACGTTTTGTTGCGCCCATCACGCTTGTCGGTCTTACCGCTTTGTCCGTTGAGATAAGCACGAATTTTTCTACGCCGTGCTTTATGGAGAGGTCTATGCTGTTTTTCGTACCTATGACATTGTTAATTATCGCCTGTTCTACATTTTGCTCCACTAGAGGCACATGTTTGTATGCGGCCGCATGTATGACTATCTGCGGTTTGTAAGCTTCAAAAACCTTCTCCATTGACGCCTTGTCAACGACGCTTTGCATAACTAAAACCGCTTTATGGCTCTTTAACTCCTCTCCTATGCAGTAGAGGTTGTATTCGCTATGGTCTAAAAGTATAAGTTGTTTTGCTCCGTACTCCAAACATTGTCTGCTTATCTCGCTGCCTATACTTCCACCTGCTCCCGTAATTAGAATAATCTTTGAGTCAATAAAGTTTTTTATACTCTTTTTATCAAGATCTTTAGGGTGTCGTGCCAAAAGATCTTCGATGCTCAGGTCTTTGAGCTTTTTTTCCCTGTTTTTTAGCGATAAAAGCTTAATGTCATGTATTTTAAGTTTTTTGAGTTTTTCATATATTTCATTAAGAGCGTTTGCTTCAAAGTCTTTGGCTATTATGACCGATCTTATCTCAAGCGACTCAACTGCTTTGGCTATTTCGTTTATGCCGCCAACCTTCATATTTGAAAAATATGTTCCTATGTTTTCTTCTTCATCATCCACAACGGCAGCTATGTAGTAGTTTGTCTTGTCTTTTATAAGCGCTTGGGCAAGAGGCGTAGTGCCGATAAGCAGACTTTTTGTCAAGTTTAGATTTTTGTCATTTTCTACAATAAGTCTCTTCAGTACCCTAAATAGACCCAAAAAAAGAATGGACAAAAAGAAGTCAATCATTAAAACGCTTCTTGGAAAAGGGTTAAATGTCTCAGGCGAGAGGTAGTACAAAAAAAGCACAACAGGATAGGCAAACAGATGAACATACAAAATTTTCTTTAGCTCACCTAAAGAGAAAAATCTCCATGCTACGCCGTAGATGTGAAAGAGCGCCATAAAAGTGATCTTAACACTTGCGAGCAGAGCAAATACTGCTAAAAAATTCTCTATAAAGATATCTTCTATGGTAAAGTTAAATCTAAGATTATAAGCCAAAAAAAGCGTACCCAAAGAGATAAGTATGTCAAAGAAAAGAAAAAACAGCACTCTCTTTAACGGTGTTGGCTTCATTATTATAGCAAGCTAATCGTGGCGCTTTGTAAGCAGAATGCTTTATACCACCCAACAAACTCGCCTATTCCATCAGAGAGTTTTGTATCAGGTTTATATCCAAAATCATTCATCAAGCCGCTCACATCAGCATAAGTAGAGACGACATCGCCGTCTTGCATAGGCATAAAGTTTTTCTCTGCTTTTTTGCCGAGTGCGTATTCAAGCGTCTCTATGAACTCCATCAGACTTACTGGAGCGTTATTGCCTATGTTGTAGACATTATAATTAGATGGGTTGTCTATAACCTTTATAACGCCGTCGACTATGTCGTCTATATAGGTAAAGTCCCGGCTCATGTTGCCGTGGTTAAACACCTTTATGGCTCTGTCGTTTGATATTGCATCGGCAAATAGCATCGGTGCCATATCAGGTCTGCCCCACGGTCCGTAAACCGTAAAAAATCTCAGCCCCGTAGTCTGTATGCCGTAAAGATGGCTATATGTGTGAGCCATAAGCTCGTTTGATTTTTTAGTTGCCGCATAGAGGCTTATAGGAGTGTCCGTTTTATCCGTAGTTTTAAACGGCTGTGATTCATTAAGACCGTATACGCTTGAACTTGAAGCATACGAGAGATTTTTGACACCATAGTTTCTGCAAGCCTCCAGAATATTTAAAAATCCAACAACATTACTCTGAATATACGCATGAGGATTCTCTATGGAGTACCTAACACCTGCCTGAGCGGCAAGATTACAGACCGCTTCGAACTTTTCGGTTTCAAAAAGTCTGTTTAAAGCAGTAGCATCTTCAAGGTTTGCCTTTATAAACTTATGTTTTGAATATTTTGTGCTTATTGCTAAACTGTTCTCTTTTATCGATTCTTTATCAATGCCCAGTTCTGCAAGTCTTGCATATTTTAGGTTCACATCGTAGTAGTCATTGATGTTGTCAAGTCCTACGACCTCATCGCCACGCTCTAAAAGTTTTTTAGCCAAGTGGTAGCCAATGAAACCTGCCGTTCCTGTTACTAGTATCTTCAAATTAAATCCTCTTAACTGTCACTGTTGAATATATCTCTTGTATAGACCTTATCTTTCACATCCATAATGCTATCACTCAGTCTGTTTGCGACTATGACATCGCTTATCTTTTTAAACTCTTCAATATCTTTTATGACACGTGAATTAAAAAAACTATCATCCTCTAAAACAGGCTCATAGATAACGACTTCAACCCCTTTTGCTTTTATGCGCTTCATGATCCCCTGAATTGCAGAGCTTCTAAAGTTATCCGAACCTGTTTTCATAACAAGCCTGTAAACTCCCACAATTTTTGGCTTTTTAGCCAAGATGCTATCAGCTATGAAATCTTTTCTTGTCGAGTTCGCTTTTACGATCGCCTCTATCATATTTGACGGCACGTCTGCGTAGTTGGCAAGGAGCTGTTTTGTATCTTTTGGCAGGCAGTATCCGCCGTATCCGAAACTCGGATTGTTATAGTGAGTGCCTATGCGCGGGTCAAGCCCTACCCCCTCTATGATCTGCTTAGTATCAAGTCCATGCGTCTGCGCGTAAGAGTCAAGCTCGTTAAAATATGCAACTCTCATTGCAAGATATGTATTTGCAAAAAGTTTTATCGCCTCTGCTTCGGTAGAGTCTGTAAATAAAATCGCTATATCTTTTTTAATAGCGCCCTCTGCCAGAAGTGAAGCAAATATCTCCGCTCTTTTGCTTCTCTCTCCTACGATTATACGGCTTGGGTAGAGATTATCATGAAGTGCAAGCCCCTCTCTTAAAAACTCGGGAGAGAAGATGATGTTATCAGTTTTAAACTTCTCTTTCAGGCTATTTACATAACCTACGGGAATGGTTGATTTTATGACCATTACGGCTTTTGGGTTTATGCTTAGAACATCGGCTATGACATACTCTATGGATTTTGTGTTGAAATAGTTCGTCTGCGGGTCATAATCTGTAGGAGTTGCTATGATGACATAGTCGGCATCTCTGTAAGCGGCTTCTTTATCGAGCGTTGCAGTGAAGTTTAGATCATCTCTTTTTAAATACTCCTCTATCTCTGCATCTTCGATAGGAGATACTTTTTTGTTCAACATCTCCACTTTCTCAGGGATGATGTCAAGTGCGACCACTTCGTTATGCTGCGCCAAAAGTATGCCGTTGCTAAGGCCTACATATCCGGTTCCGGCTATTGCTATCTTATAACCCATTTAAATCTAAACCTTATCTGTTCTTTTTTATTTTATGAATGGGATTATACTAAAGCGTGACTTAAATTGCTCTATTATGTTAAAATGCCAAAAAATCTCAAGATCGGTATATCTATGCTTTTTAAGTTTTTTGCCCTGTTTCTTATCAGCTTTAACCTGCATGCAAACATCGAACTAGAGGGTGTTTACTATGTAGAGAACAGAGAGGTGAACTCGTCTGTTATTACACAAAATGAAGCGGACAGTTTTCATATTTTAACCATACCCGATAGCGACTACCTGGCAAAGATAAAAAGCAAAGAACTTATAGATCTGCTTCATAAAAACGGCTACAAGAACTACGAGCACAAAAGCAGCTACGTAAACTTCGTTTTAAAGAGCCCTATTGATACATCTTTTATAAAGCGCAGACTAATAGAGTATTATGAAAAAGAGTATGAGAGCATAGAGATCATAGATATTGTCGTAGAGCCAAGAGCCTATATGGAGAGCCTTCCAGATGAGTACACCGTAGATATAAGAGAGCGAGATTATCTCTTTAACGACGGTACCATAAGCATAAAAACCCCGCAAAATATGAAATACTTCTTTGACTACTACATAAAAGCGTACGTAAGTGTATATGAGAGCAGAGATAAGATAAAAAAAGATACCAAACTAACTCCTCTGCACTATATACAAAAGAAGGTTCTACTAGAGAGATTTAGAGCAAAGCCGCTTCAAAATATAGACAATATCCAGCTGCAGGCAAAACGCCATATACCAAAGGGCAGAATCATCACTCACAATGACGTGGAGCTGTTTGATGTAATCAGAAGAGATGCTATGATAAACGTGACGATGGTAAAAGAGGGAATGGTCATTACATTTAGCGCAAAAGCACTTCAAGACGCTAAAGTAAATGATATAATAAAAGTCCAAAACAGCAACGGAAAGATTTTAAAAGTAAGAGTTACGGGCAATAACAGAGCGGAGTTAGAGTGAAAAAACGTAAAATAGTAGTAGCGACCAGCGGTGCAAGCGGAGTAAATCTCGGCTTAAAGATAGTAGACCTGCTGCCACAAGAGATTGAGAAGCATTTTATCATGACGAAAAACTCAGAGGTGGTTTTAGACAAAGAGATGGGTGCAACCATTCATGACAATGCAGATATATCGGCCAGCATATCATCTGGCTCTTTTGGGGTTGATGCTATGATAATAGCGCCTTGCAGTATGAATACGCTTGCAAAGATAGCATGCGGTATTGCCGACAACTTGGTTACAAGATGTGCCAGCGTTATGATAAAAGAGCATAAAAAGCTCATCCTTGCTCCAAGAGAGATGCCCTTTTCCGCAATAGCTTTAGAGAATATGCATAAGCTTGCAGCTCTTGGCGTCATTATTGCGCCTCCTGTCATGGCGTACTACTCAGAACAGCAGACGCTTGATGAGATGGAGAACTTCCTTATCGGAAAGTGGTTTGATCTTTTAGGTATTGAAAACAGTCTTTATAAAAGGTGGGAGTAATGAAAAAAATAGCGATATATCCGGGGACTTTCGACCCGATAACGAACGGACATTTTGACATCATAGAGAGGACGCTTGTACTTTTTGACAAGCTCATTATAGCAGTGGCTATATCGCACGATAAAAAGCCGATGTTCACACTGGATGAACGCATCAATATGGTAAAAGAGTCGGTAAAAAATATGCCAAATGTAATAGTTGTCGGTTTTGACAACCTCACCGTAGAGCTTGCACGCTCATACAATGCAACGGTTCTGATCCGCGGACTTCGTGCGGTAAGCGACTTTGAGTACGAGCTGCAGCTCGGGTACCTGAACAACTCGCTTGACGACACTATCGAGACGGTCTACCTTATGCCAAAACTCCAACACGCATTTATCAGCTCCTCTATCGTACGCAACCTTCTAAAGTTCAATGGAAAAACAGAGCATCTCGTACCAAAAGAGGTTCAAAAAATCATAGGGAATATGAAATCATGTACATTACAATAGAAGGGATCGATACGGCTGGTAAAAGTACGCAGATCCAGAGGCTTAAAGAGCATTTCAAAGATGCAGTAATCACAAAAGAGCCTGGAGCAACAGATGCTGGAAAAGAGATAAGAGAAATTGTGCTTAGTGCAAAAACGAAGAGTAAAAAAGCGGAATTTTTGCTCTTTTTGGCAGACCGTGCAGAGCATATAAAAGAGGTAATTGAGCCAAATCTAGACAAGATGATCATCTCAGACAGAAGCGTTGTAAGCGGTGTTGCCTATGCCCTGACACAGGGTGAAATCAGCGAAACTGCCATACTGCACTTAAATAGATTTGCAACCGGTGGGCTCTATCCGCAAAAAGTTTTTTTACTCTCTCTCACCAAAGAGGAGTTGGAATTTAGGCTCTCACAAAAAAAACTTGACGGTATTGAGCTAAGAGGAGTTGCGTATCTCCTTGCAATACAACAAAAACTCATAGAAGCGGCGGGGCTTTTGAACCTGGAGCTTATAATCATAGATGCCACAAAAAATATAGATGCAATAACACAAGAGATAGTGACTAATATAAAACAAGAGGAGGCAGAAAAATGAGTCAAAAATTAGCGAATATTCTCCAGCTAAAAATTGGAAAAGTCACAAAGAACAAAAAACTGACAAGTGACAAAGAGTTTGAGTCTGGTATAAAAAAGTATCCGATCGACAGTGCGTTTATGACAAAAACAGGCTTCAGAGGGGATGAAGTAGCAGACCTTATCCATCACGGCGGAGAGACAAAAGCTGTGCTGTTTTTCTCTGCAAAAACTTACGAGAAGCTAAACAGATTAAGCGGCAACAGCTTTACGCACGATGATGTCGCGCACTACGGGGAGAATCTCTTAGTCGACTCCATTGATGAGTCGGATATGTGCGTAGGCGATATTTTAAAGGTCGGAGATGCGACATTTGAAGTCTCCCAGCCAAGGCAGCCGTGCTGGAAACTCTCTACAAATACCGCAACCAAGCCGATGACAAGCATCATTTATAACAACGGTCTTACAGGATGGTACGCAAGAGTCCTACAAGAGGGAGAGCTGAAAAAAGGCGACGAGGTTATTCTTATAAAAAGAGTCTATCCAGAGCTTAGCATCGAGGCTTTAAACAGGGTCATAGTCGATCCATTTAGTGACAAAGAAGTCACACTACAGGCTATAAAATGCCCGGTTTTAGGAGAGCAGTTCAGGGATTCGCTTGAGGGAAGAGCAAAGCTTAACGACCCGAAGAACGAGCCATTTTGGTATCATAATGAACCGCAGGAGTAGATAAAAAAGAGAGTTGATTTACATCAACGAAATTTATCTCAAAAAAACTTATCATACGCCAAATTTTTATCTATAGAGAGTTGGCGTTTGAAAAAATATTTTGCAAGAATGAGATCAAAAGAGATGCGTCCTGCACGAAAGCCTCTAAGCAAGATATTGTGGTCTACTTTAGGCGCTTTTATTAGCATCTATCTGCTCTCTTTTTTTAGTCAATACTTCTCACCTCAAGACGGCTTCTTTCTGCTTGGCTCTTTTGGAGCTTCGGCGGTGCTTGTTTACGGTGCGCCGGATGTTGCCTTTTCTCAGCCTAGAAACCTTCTTGGCGGGCATATACTCTCAGCTCTTATATCTGTTGTCTTGGTTAAGTTTTTTGAAGATACTCTAGAGATTGAAGCCCTATGCGCTCTTAGCGTCTCTTTGTCGATTCTGGTAATGCACTTTACGCTAACCATGCACCCTCCAGGCGGTGCGACGGCGCTTATCTACGTCATAGGAAGCGAAGAGATAAGATCTCTTGGATGGCTCTACCCTATAACCCCGATAGCCGCAGGAGCGCTGATCATGCTACTTGTAGCACTCATTATAAACAATCTCTCAAACAACTCTAAAAGGCACTATCCGCTTTATTGGTACTGACCCCGACTACTCTTTTGGCACCAACAAGCCAATATGCGACTGCAAGGGCTACTATTACTGCGCCTATTATCAAAAGCTCTTTGCCGCTCTCCGAGGATAAAGAGTAGATAAGAACCTTACGAATAAGCGCCGCCATAGCAAGCATTATAAACGCTCCGATAGCGAATCCTTTGCCTTGGAGATGATTTATCTCTTCATGTATAAGCTCTATCGCCGCCCAAAGAACGAGCAGACTTCCAAGAACGGTAAGTATCCCCTTCTCTATCCCGATGTCTGTAAAAAAGAGCAGATAGATGTCGTACCCAAAAAGCCCTATGGCAAAAAATGCCACTAAAGCCAGAGAACCGGCAAGAAAGAAGTTTACATAAGAGTTGAACCTTTTGAGTCCTGATAAAATTATTTTTTCAACTTTGGATAAAGATAAAAACTTTCCAAGCTCCTCTTCCCTGTACGAACTGGTCAATGTGTCCAGATTTATATCTACGATCTTTTCTACCGCTTCTATCTCCATCATGCTTCTTCTGTCGTTCTCGCAGTTTTCGTAAAGATTTTTGATTATAAAAGTTCTCACAAAAGTAAAAGCAGAGTTTACGTAGTGGGTTGGAAGCCCGATGCGGACATGAATTTCGCCTATTTTGTAAAGATATGTAAAATATTCCAGATCATACTTTCCGCAAAAGAGATTAACGAACCACGCCTTTATCTTTGTTCTGTGATAATCAATGATCTTTTGATTTTTCAGAAATTTTGCAGTTGACCCAAATCCCCAGATATAGTCATAAAACTCTTCTATAAACCTGTTTGATAGCTCCTCCATTCTAGGCTGAAGCTCTTTTAAGATAAGAGCCTCCTCCTTTGTGAACTTATAGTGCTCTTTTAAGCTCTGATGCTGCTGCATTTTTTGCCCTTTTATTTCAAGATATAAAATCCAAATGTGATGAATTATAACTAAATAAAAGGTAAAAATGGTATCCTTTCAGTTAAAAAATTTTAACTACAACTTTCAACGATACAAGGATAGAGATGATCGCTTCACTTAGGGGAATGAATGATATTTTAAGCGAGGATTATGAGAGATTTACATACTTCATAGAGACCTCCTCAGAGATCGCTAAAAGATATGGATTTCACTTTATTGAGACCCCTCTGCTGGAAGAGACCGCCCTTTTTAAGCGCTCGGTAGGCGAATCAAGCGATATTGTCGGCAAAGAGATGTACCAGTTCATAGACAAAGGCGAAAATGACGTCTGTCTTCGTCCTGAGGGAACGGCTGGGGTCGTTCGTGCATTTATACAAAAAAAACTTGACCGTGCCGGCGGTATACACCGTTTTTTCTACCATGGAGCGATGTTTAGATATGAGAGACCGCAAAAAGGAAGACTCAGACAGTTTCATCAGTTCGGTGTAGAGAGCTTTGGAGTTGAGAGCGTTTATGAAGATGCTGCTATGATAATGATGGTAAGCGATATTTTAAACAAGCTTGGGATCGGCTACAGACTACAGCTAAACTCTCTTGGATGCAACGAGTGCATGCCTAGCTACAAAGACTCCCTTGTGGACTATGTCAGAAAGTGCCAAGACGGCATCTGCATCGACTGCCAAAGAAGAGTAGATACAAACCCGATAAGAGTGCTTGACTGCAAGAACGGTTCATGTCAGGAGCTCTACGTAGAGGCTCCAAAGATCACTCAAAACCTATGTGCTTCATGCAACAGCGATTTTTCTCAACTGCAGAAGATATTGGATGATAACTCTATAAAGTATGAGATTGATTCAAGCCTTGTCAGAGGACTTGACTACTACTCAAAGACAGCGTTTGAGTTTGTAAGCGACGATATAGGAAGCCAAAGTGCGATCGCTGGAGGCGGAAGATATGACAGGCTTGTCGAGTTCCTTGGCGGTCGTCCTACTCCTGCCGTGGGCTTTGCTATGGGGATAGAGAGACTTATGGAACTTATAAAGATGCCGGAGTCCACAAAAGAGGGCTACTACATCGGAGCCATGGATGATGAAGCCTTAAGCAGCGTTATAAAAATTGCTCATCAAAAAAGAAAAACCCACGCTGTCGTTATGGATTACAAAACTAAAAACCTCAAAAACCATCTAAAAGCGGCGGACAAAGCAAATGTAAAATATTGCGCCGTAATAGGATCGGATGAGATGAAAAACAAGACCATCTGGGTAAAGAACCTTGAAGACAAGAGTGAAAACACTATACCGATAGCGGAGTTTTAATGGAGCTCATACACACTTTTTGGGGCTTTTTCATAGACTTTTTTGAGCTTATTATGCTCATAGTCCTTCTATTTTTGGTAAATCTCTTCATATATGACAAATATGTGCAAAGAAATCATGCACTCCTTATAAACTACCCTATCATCGGCAGGATGCGTTACCTTTTTGAAGCGCTCAGAGAACCGCTGCGTCAATATTTTGCGGATGAGTCCTTCTACGCTTCACGCGACAAGATCGAGTGGGTCTATAAAGCCGCAAAGGATGTTCCAAACTATAAATCATTCTCCGTATCTCAGCCGTTTGAGGGCTCCAGATTTATTATAAAACACTCTTCAAACGTACTAAATGAGGATGAAGTGAGTGATGATGTAAGCGTGATCTTCGGAAAAGATAGAGAAAACCCGTTTATATCACACTCGCCTATAATCCGCTCCGCTATGAGTGACGGCGCGCTCAGCCCTGAGGCGGTACGCGCATTTTCAATAGCGGGAGCCGCTACAAACCTGACCATTAACACCGGTGAGGGCTCTCTTACATCCAACCACCTATTTACCCACAAGCCAGACCTTGATAACTGTGAGTATCTGGAGATCGTGCAAAGCACTCTGTTTTCAGAGATTGTCTTTAAAATAGTTGATAAAATATTTAATCGTGCACTTGCCCTAAAAGCCTACAGAACGATTCTTCTCAACAATAAGACTCAAAACACATATATCTACGACAAAGCTTCTCACGTGCTATTTCGCGTAAACTGGGATGCGCCTCTGGAAGCGTTTCCAAAAGAAGTTCCTTCAGACATACCCAATATGATATTTCAGATGAGCTCCGGTCTTTACGGAGTCCGCGACAAAGAGGGCAAGTTTGATGAGCTAAGATACAAAAAAGTTATGAAGTTCTGCCGTATGACCGAGATAAAAATAGCTCAGGGCGCTAAACAGACCGGCGGAAAGCTTGCAGGAAGCAAAGTCTCGGCAGATATTGCATACTACAGAGGCGTGGACGAGGGAAGAGACCTCTTCTCTCCGAACCGTTTTCCTTATGCGGATACGACTGCGCATCTTTTGGATTTTATAGAGAAGCTTCAGCATCTCTCTAAAAAACCGGTCGGATTCAAGATCGTTATCTCGGATGCCGATTCCGTAGAGGAGATGGCAAAAGAGCTCTTAAAAAGAAAAGAGTCCGGCAGGTCTCTACCGGATTTTATCTCGCTCGACAGCGGCGAAGGAGGAAGTGCCACTGCCCCTCTTGAACTGATGGAGTCTGTGGGTCTCACAACCAACAATGCTCTTTATGTACTTGATACCATCCTTAGAAGATACGGCTTGAGAGAAGATATAAAGATCATAGCAAGCGGGAAGATTTTAACCCCCGATGATGTTATAATCACAATGGCGATGGGTGCTGATGCCGTAGGAATAGGCAGAGGCTTTATGATGAGCGGCGGCTGTATCCGTGCTCGTATGTGTTCAGGATTTGGTTCGCACGTCTGTCCTGTGGGCATGGCGACACAGGACCCAAAGAGAAGAGCCTCTTACCTTGTCGTCAAAAAAGGCAAGGAGATAGGTCACTATCACAACAATTTAATTAAAAATATGAAGGTTCTTCTCTCAGTTATGGGTCTTAAGCATATCTCCGAACTGAACAAAAGACATCTTACATTTAAAAACAGAAGCGGTGAGATATATTTCGATATAGATAAATATTTTCATCAAAAATTACATATATAGGTGGATAATTTTGAAAAACTTTGGTCTTAACATCTGGTCTAACAACAACTTCATTATTGAAGACGGCCAGATAAAACTCAACTACAAATGTATGCCTTCTCTTCTTCAGATAGTAGAAGATATTCGCTCAAACGACGTAAGAGGTCCTATTTTGCTTAGGTTTCCTCACCTTATAAAGAGCCAGATAAGAACTCTCTACTCATACTTTGACAAAGCGATACAACAAAACAACTACAGAGGAAGTTTTAATGCCGTATTTCCTCTAAAAGTAAACCAGTTTCCTCATGCGGTGGATGCGGTCACATCTCAGGGAGCTCAGTACAACTACGGGCTTGAAGCCGGTTCTAAAGCGGAGCTTATTTTGGCAATGAGCAAGACTCCAAGCGGCGCGAACATAACCGTAAACGGATTTAAAGACAAAGAGATGATAACTCTTGGTTTTATTGCGGCTCAAAGCGGGCACAATATAACAATCACCATTGAGGGGCTTGGAGAGCTTGAGACCATTATAGAGGTAGCTCAGGAGTGCAACCTAAAGGTACCAAATATCGGTATACGTGTAAGACTTCACAGTGCGGGCAGCGGCATCTGGGCAAAAAGCGGTGGAATGGATGCAAAATTCGGTCTTACCTCTACTGAGATCATTGAGGCTATATCGCTTCTAAAAGATGCCAAACTGCTTGGCAAACTAAATATGGTCCACTTCCATATAGGCTCTCAGATGTCGGACATCGCACCTCTTAAAAAAGCGCTTCGCGAAGCTGGGAACATCTATGCGGAACTAAAAAAGATGGGGGCGGACTCACTAAAGAGCATCAACATCGGCGGTGGCTTGGCGGTAGAGTATGACCAGCACGTGATGTCTAGTGCCAGAAACTACTCTATAGATGAGTTTTCAAGCAGTGTCGTCTTCTTGCTTGGCGAGATCATGAATGCAAAAAATGTTGACCATCCCGATATCTTTACAGAGTCCGGACGTTTCATAGTAGCTTCTCATGCCGTATTGATAACTCCTGTTTTGGAACTTTTCACTCAGGACTATCAGGAGAAGCTCTTAAACTTTAAAGAGGTAAACCCTCCTCTTCTTGTTGAGCTTATAGAGCTAAACGACCTCTTAAACAACACCAACTGTATAGAGTACCTGCACGATGCGCTTGACCATATGGAATCGCTTCTGACACTCTTCGATCTAGGTTATATAGACCTTCAAGACCGCTCAAACGCAGAGATACTTGTGCACAACATCATCAAAAAGGCTCTTTACCTCAAATCTGCAAACCCTACGGATGAGCTTGCACAGCTTCAGGTAAAGCTTCAGGAGAGATACCTTATAAATGCATCTATTTTCCAGAGTCTTCCTGATTACTGGGGACTTGGACAGCACTTTCCGGTCATGCCGCTGCATCATCTAAATACGACCCCGCTAAGAGCTGCATCTCTGTGGGACATAACATGCGACAGTGACGGAGAGATAGGCTTTAATCCTGACAAACCGCTCTATCTTCATGATGTAAACCTTGATGAAGAGGAGTACTTTTTAGGGTTTTTCAATGTCGGTGCATATCAAGAGACTTTGGGGATGAACCACAACCTCTTTACGCACCCTAGCGAATATACGATCACTATCGATGAGTACTCTTACGAGATCAAAAATGCGGTAGAGTCAAAAAGCATTCTTGATATCTTAGACTCCATTGGCTACGATGCGGAGATGTTGTCAAGCAGACTTAAGAGCGACCTTATGAAATCTGATTTTATTACAGAGCAAGAAAAAAATGATACACTTGCAAAACTGGAGCTGTTTTTAAAACAAAACGGCTATCTAAGAACTACTAACTAGGAGTTAAAATTGGGAATTTATGCTGATATCAAAGAAGATTTTTTAAATGTTTACAAAAATGATCCAGCCCTTAGCTCTAAGCTAGACTTCCTTTTTAACTACCCAGGTGTTTGGGCTATGGCTTGGTACAGAATAGCCCACGGACTCTACCGCTCAAACTTCAAGACACTCGCAAGAGTCATTATGGGGCTAAACCAGATATTTACGAACATAGATATACATCCGGGCGCCGTTATCGGCAGAAGAGTATTTATAGACCATGGTTTCGGCGTTGTAATAGGTCAGACCTCTGTAATTGAAGATGATGTCATCATATATCAGGGCGTAACACTAGGCGGTGTATCGCTCACTCACGGCAAAAGACACCCGACCATCAAAAAAGGCGCGGTAATAGGTGCCGGAGCTAAAGTTTTGGGAAATATCACTATAGGGGAGTATGCAAAAATAGGTGCAAATTCAGTTGTAGTAAAGCCTGTTCCAGACAACGCTACGGCGATAGGCATCCCTGCTCATGTTATAGAGAAAGGAAGATGTAAAGATCCATTAATGCACAATCTTCTTCCGGATATAAACAAAGAGATGTTCGAGTATCTTCTTAAGCGTGTTGCCGTTCTTGAGCATATCTTGGTCGAAGATAATAAAGAGCTTCTTGAACAAGACCTTCAACTGGAAAACATTTACGAATCTTTTATCCGCGCTATGAAAAACTAAAAATATTTTAGTATAATTCCGCAATATTTTCAAAAAGGGTTTGAGTCCTTAGTCATAAAGAACCCCAACTTCAGAAGCTTTAAAAGAGGGCTAATGTGAGGCGAAACTTTGCGGTTGCACTTATTGTGCTGCAAAAAGTTTTAACGAAGCAGTAGCCTTCTTTTTAAACTTCCCTTTGGGCAATAAGAAAACAACCCTATTGCGTCGTTAGATTTTCTTGAATTAGCACAGCTAGTCCTGCAAAAATCTGTCTAGCAATAGAGTTATTTTCTTACTTGCTGAAGCTGAGGTTATTTATGACTAAGGACTCACTATGCTAACAGACCGTATTAACACGCTATCCGAATCGATCACAATTGCAATCTCGACACTTGCAGGCGAGCTAAAAGCTCAAGGTAAAGATATCATCAGCTTCTCAGCAGGTGAGCCTGATTTTGATACGCCTCGCGTTATTAAAGATGCTGCCATTGCAGCTATCAATGAGGGTTTTACGAAGTACACCGCGGTTGACGGCATCCCTGCCCTTAAAGTGGCAATTGCAAATAAGCTAAAGAGAGACAACGATCTCTCGTACGCTCCAAACCAGATCATCACCAACAACGGTGCGAAGCACTCTTTGTTCAATCTGTTTGCGGCAGTCATACAAAAAGGCGATGAAGTGATCATTCCATCCCCTTACTGGGTAACCTACCCTGAGCTTGTTCTCTACTACGGCGGAACGGTTGTTGAGATAGAGACGCATGATGACAATGCGTTTAAGATAACTCCGCAGCAGCTAAAAGATGCCCTTACGCCAAAGACAAAGATGATTGTCCTGACAAGTCCATCAAATCCGACAGGTGCGGTTTACTCAAGAGCAGAACTTGAAGCACTTGGAAAAGTACTTGAAGGCACTGATGTTATCGTTGCAAGTGATGAGATGTATGAAAAGCTTATCTACGACGGCAGCTTTACATCTGCGGCGGCTGTAAGCGAAGATATGTACAATCGCACCGTAACTATTAACGGTCTTAGCAAATCTGTTGCAATGACAGGCTGGAGATTCGGCTATATGGCAGCGCACAATACGGAGCTTATCCAAGCGACTAAAAAACTTCAGAGCCAAAGCACCTCTAACATCAACTCTATCACGCAAAAGGCGGCAATTGCAGGCTTAGACGGTTCGGCAGACGAAGATATCGAGATGATGAGAGTCGCATTTAAAGAGCGCCGCGATGAGGCCGTAAAGCTCATTAACGCAATTGAGGGCTTAAGTGTTTATAAGCCTGACGGTGCTTTTTATCTTTTTGTAAACATAAAAGAGCTGAGCAACGACTCTATGGAGTTTTGTAAGCAGCTTTTAGAGAAAAAAGGGGTAGCCGTAGTTCCGGGTGTAGGCTTTGGAAGCGAAGGATATTTTAGATTTAGTTTTGCAACCGACATTGAAAGTATCCGCAAAGGTATCAAACGTATAGAAGAGTTCGTACAAGAACTAAAAGCATAAAAATCACTTTCAAGTTTTGCCCTACTTTATCTCTGCATCGTAATGGCAGAGATAAATCCGCATTTGTTTTAAATCGCTTTTTAAAAAACTAAAAACTAAGGATAGAGAATGTGAAAACATAATCTTATACTAGACAAAAAATAAAAAATAAAAAAGGATAATTATTGTTAGCAAAGTATTTTAAAAAAGAGGAGTGGTTCTCCAATATAAAAGGAGACACACTAGCAGGCTTAGTCGTCGCGCTTGCCCTTATACCCGAAGCCATAGCTTTCTCTATCATAGCAGGAGTCGATCCAAAAGTAGGACTTTACGCATCTTTTTGTATTGCGGTAGTCATAGCATTTGTGGGCGGTCGTCCGGGAATGATCAGTGCGGCAACGGGTGCAATGGCGCTTTTGATGGTCACACTCGTAAAAGAACACGGTTTAGAGTATCTTCTTGCGGCTACCGTTTTAACAGGAATACTGCAGATGATTGCGGGGCACTTTAAACTCGGTCAGTTGATGAGTTTTGTACCCCGTGCAGTCGTTGTGGGTTTTGTAAATGCACTTGCCATACTTATCTTTATGGCACAGCTTCCCGAACTCACAGATGTTACATGGCATGTCTATGCGCTTACAGCCGCAGGTCTTGGCATTATCTACCTTTTCCCTTACATACCAAAAATCGGAACCCTGCTCCCTTCTCCGCTTGTAACCATTGTAGTAATAACTTTGGTTGTAATACTGTTTAACATAGACGTAAGAAATGTCGGTGACATGGGCGCGCTCCCTGACACACTTCCCATCTTTTTGATCCCTCAGATCCCATTTAATCTTGAGACTCTGATGATAATTCTGCCATACTCTGTCTCACTGGCGGTAGTGGGTCTCTTGGAGTCTTTGATGACGGCTACTATCGTAGATGATTTAACGGATACAAAGAGTGATAAAAACCGAGAGTGCAGCGGTCAAGGTGTAGCAAACATCGCTTCTGGTTTTATGGGCGGTATGGCAGGTTGTGCAATGATCGGACAATCTGTTATCAACGTAAAATCGGGCGGACGAACAAGACTCTCGACTCTTCTGGCGGGTGTCTATCTGCTTATTATGGTCGTCTTTTTAAGCGATCTGCTCTCCATAATCCCAATGGCGGCACTTGTTGCAGTTATGATAATGGTCTCTATCGGCACGTTTGACTGGGGAAGCATTAAAAAATTAAAAACACTTCCTATCTCGACAAACGTTGTTATGGTGGCAACCGTTGTTGTCGTTGTCTGGACGCACAATCTGGCACTCGGCGTATTTGTGGGTGTACTTTTGGCATCACTCTTTTTTGCAAACAAAATCAGCCACTTTATGTACCATGAGACATCTTACGACGAAGCAACAGACACGAGAGAGTACAAGATTATCGGACAAGTTTTTTTCAACAGTGCGGACAGATTCGTAGAATTCTTTGATTTTAAGGAAGTTGTGGAGAATATAACGATAGACTTGAGTAGAGCTCACTTCTGGGATATTTCTGCCGTTTATGCACTTGACAAAGTAGTCATCAAACTGCGCCGTGAAGGTGCAAATGTGACACTAATCGGGCAGAATCAGGCGAGCAGTACAATCATAGACAGATTTGGTGTACATGATAAACCAGAAGAGATAGAAAAAGTTATGGGAGGACACTAAGATGCAAGATGTAAAAAGTATAGAACAGGCGGTTTTTGCCTGCGTTGACGGTTCAAAATACTCAGAGTCAGTATGTGATTATGCGCTTCATATAGCAAAGCAGCTGGGCCTAACATTAGTATTGCTAAATACGATCGAACACCCAAATGCCTCATCGGTTACAAACCTCTCGGGAAACTTGACTCTTGGAGAAAGAGATGTACTTCTTGATGAACTCTCAGACGAGGATGCGCAAAAGAACAGAGAGAGTATAAACCACGGCAAAGAGATCTTAAAAGAGCTAAAAGATAGAGTTGCCCACAAAGGCTACAGTAACGTAATCATCTCTCAAAGACATGGAACTCTATATGAAAACCTCAAAGAGCTCGAAGATAAACTAAGAGTAGTGATATTCGGCTTCTCAGGCATGGGACATATGCAAAAAGAGGATGAAGTAGGCTCTTGCGTTGAGAACATTATAAGAGATGTCGATGCACCGATAATCTTGGTAAACAGAGATTACTCCCCCATAAAAAGTGTCATGGTGGCTTTCAACGGCAAAAGCGGCTCCATCAGAGCTTTAGAAGAGCTCTCCTCTTCACCGATGCTTGAGCATGATATTAAAAGATACGTTGTAAATATAAACAACGATAAAAACAGCTCAGATGAGTTGATAGCCAAAGCAAAAGAGATTATCAAAGATGAGACTCTAAATTGTGAGTTTATCCAAAAATCTGGTGAGCCTCTAGAGAGCATCTTGGAGTGCATTAACAAAAACGATATTGATATGTTAGCCATAGGTTCTTACAGCCACGGCAAACTAAAGAGCGCTCTCTTTGGAAGCCTTACGACGAAGCTTATTCAAAACGTAAAGATTCCCCTCGTTATTTTAAAATAGTATCTTCAAGCTTAAAATCCTTAATGTAAAAGATACCGACACCCTGCCCGGTCTCTTTTACATCTACATCTATCCTAACAGATCTGCTGAGGCTGTACTGCAGCGTCAGGCTTGAAATATCATCGTTTTTATAGACCAGACGCACCCGTTTTCCAAAACGTTTTCCTATCTCATACCCCAGTGTTCCATCCTCATTTGTAAGGATATTGAGCGTATCTATCTTTAGGTTTGCCGAGCTGTTTAAAAACCCCTTTAACCCGGCACCCAAAGCCAGTGTGCCAAGAGAGCTTCTTGAACTCTCACCGCTTGTCTCAAAAACAGATGACGAGGCCTCGCCAAAGAGAATATATGAGATAATGTCGTCTTGACTCATCTGCGGGTTCGATGAGAGGATAAAGACTGGTGATTCCACTCTGTTTGTTATATATATCTCTATGTCTACATTATCAAGCGTGTAGTGGTGAAGATTGAGATTTAGGTACGGATTGGCGTAGTGCTCATCATGAAAATATATCTCGCTCTCGTCAAACTCAAACTCTCTCTCACTTATGCTAGCTGTCCCGCTGTGTATCTGCAGTGCGCCGAGTATCTGCAACAAAGAGCCGAACTCCTGATAGATCACTATGTTTGGAGTAACCAGAAGCTCTACATCCTTTATCTTGTACTCTATGGGTTTTGATGAGTAGACCCTTATATTTAGCTCTCTATTCTCATGCTCTTTTTTGGGCGGTTTAATATCTTGGATGATAATAATATCCTCATCCTTTATAGCATACTCTTTTTTTGGAGCATAGGTAATCACTCCGCCTAGTATCTCAATATCGCCGCTGACACTCTGTGAGCCGTTGCTATCCGCAAACGCTTTAATATCAACTCTTACACTTACATTTGCATCCTCTGATTCATAACGAAACTTATCGCTCTTTAGAGTAACGTCAGCACTCATTTTAGAGTAGTTCAGCTCTCCGCCTATAAGCAGATTGTCATAGACCCAAAACTCTTTTAACTCAATGATATCGCTTTTTCTTAGAGAAATTTTTGAGGCTCTTTTTGAATAAACTCTCTTCTGCATAACTCCAAGATCATAGCTTTTAACTATGACCTCTCTATCTGCATAAAAAAATTCAACATAAGAGTCTCTATCCGTATATATATTTTGAGGATCAAGCTCTAATCTATACCGGGGAACATCAACTCTTGCATCTACTTCAACTCTCTCTTTAAGTACTACTTTTGCTTTTAAGATGGCAGAAGCATCAAAAAGCAGACTCTCATCCATAAGTTCAAGTTCTAACAGAAGAGCTTTGATGGAGTCAATATTTGACTCCACCGTGAACTCTCTATTTTGAACATTTCCTTTTATGTCAAATCTGTTCTCCCCCGCCTTTATAACACCGACAAGACCATTTTCATCCTCAAAGAGCGTCAAAGAGAGCTTGCCGGTACCTATGCTTGCTCTTAAGCTCTTCTCGTTTTTTAACACAAAGATATTGAGCTTGGAGAATCTCTCAATGTTATACTCTCTTAAGTATGGCGCATCGCTTTTAGGATAGAGTTCGCCTACAAGCGTTACAGAGTCGCTCTTTAACTCGACTTTTGCATCCAGATCCGCATAGATGCTACGGCCATTTAGCAAAAACTCTTTAAAATCTTTTGTCTTTGCATTCAGGCTCATATCTTTTGCCGAAATATCAAACTGTGTCAGATTCTCATCACTTTTTATAGCAACACTAAATCTATCAAAAGGAAGACCAAGCTCATCTTGAACTATTTTTGCCTCTAGGTTTGATACAACTTTCCCATCAAACCCTACTCTGCTTTTCTGCTCGACTAAAATCTCATTTTTCTCATAAAGAGCGGTGTAATCGGATGAGAGCGTAAAGAGATCATCACCGAAACTATAAGTCGCATGAAGCTCTATATTTTCTAAAACAAGATCTTCAATATCTTTAAAGACAACGCTCTTTAGCGATGTTTTCATCTCTGCTTCTTTGCTAGATATGTCAAAAAAGAGCTCAATCTCGCTTGGCGCATATGTTAAAAAACCGAGATACTCATTATTAAACTTCTCACTTGGCAAAAGCGCAGATCTTCCTTTGATACTGTTTTTCTTCACACTCCCCTCAAGAGCAAGAGTTGCATAGGGAGTCTCTGCCTCAATAGCAATACTGCGCACATCTACCGTCTCTCTGATGCTTACATCTAAAGCTTTAAGGTTTAAGCCGTAGATATCCTCTTTGTAGGCTACTTTTACGTTTTGTATATCTACTTTTGAGATATTTAGAGCAAAAGCGGATGACTCCTCTGCACTCTTGGTTTCTAGAATTTTATCTGCATCAACAAAAACTCCCTTGGCACTGATGGAGCTTAATCTTGGAGTCGGACTCATCAGCATTAAAAGATTGTACTTCACCCTAAGCTCATCTATCTCTACGCTGTCCTTATACTTTACGCCTCTTATAACGACTCCGCCAAAGAGGGTTCCATCTATGCCTTTATACTCCACATCATACTCTTTTAGATAGTTCTGTGCCAGATAAGGCACTACATCTTTTTGAAAGAGAGCCATCAAGACAAGTACCGCTCCAAGCAGTGCAAAAAGAGTTGTAAAATATAAAAAGGCATAGACTCTTTTTATCAAAACAGCTCTCCTATGTGGAAGTGGATAGCATACTGCTTTGTGGGGTCTTCTATGTCAAAACCCATATCTATAGCTATAGGACCGATAGGTGTTCTGTAGCGAAGACCAAAACCCGCGCTGTAGTATCCGTTGTCATAGCTTGGCATACTATCGTTACCCAAAAAGGTGTTGTCGCTAAAGAGAACTCCTCTTAAGTTGCCTATTATGTCGAAGCGTATCTCAGCCGTTGCCTCTACTATGGAATTTGATCCGATCGGATTATTCCTCGCATCAGTCGGCCCCAGCTTTCTATAGCCGTATGCACGATTGCTATGCATACCGCCTGCAAAAAAGCGATAAGATGGAGGGACATCTCCATCTTTAATATGGAGCGTTCCAAAGGTGGCTCTAAATCCTGCAATATAGTCATCTATAATAGGCAGAATATAACCTCCCGTTGCCTTGAATTTATAGTAGGTAGCATCAGATATATCGCTCTTTAATGAACCCATTATTTGTGAGTTTATAAAGTATCCGCTTGTCGGGTCGAGTATCTTGTCTCTGGTGTCATAACTCCACTCCAGCCTAGGAGAGACCAAGAATATCGTATACTCGGGAATGAGTATCAGATCGTCACTGTCGTATGTTTTTGACCTGTCAATGTATATGCTCTCTTTAAAGAGATGAGGAGTTCTCTTCTGCAAAAGGTAAGGCTCAACAAAGACCCTGCTCTCTTTAAAGGTGACAAAATCCTCGTTCTCGTAACCTGCCTCTAGCCCGAGTGCATTTCTGTTTAATAGCGGCATATCAAAACCTGCTTTTAAGGACTGCTTTATCTGCGTTAATCTTGTTTCGATCCCAATAGTCTTCAGGTTTCCTAAAAAGTTTCTATGTTTGAGTCCAAGCATCAGCATTCCTCCCTCATCGCTGCTTGCCCCAAGACCCGCTTGAAAACGCAGAGGATTCTCATTCTCAACTACGCTTAGAGCCAGATCAACGCTGTTGTCTCTATTTACCTTTGTGTCTATTATCGCTTTTGATATACCCTCATGACCATAAAGGTTCTCATAACCCATAGCTATTTTGTTCGAAGAGAAAGGTTCACCCTCCTCTATATGCAAGATAGACTCAAGTATCTCTGCGTCGATATTTTTTGACGCCATCACCTCTATCTCTCCAAAGCGGCAGCTCTCGTTTTGCAAAACTTTATAGCTCAAATATGCAAGATTCTTCTCTATATCTATCCAAGCTTTTGCGTCAAGCTGGGCTTTACAAAAACTGCTCTGTGCGTAGAGAAGTTTTATATCTTTTTTGCTCTGTATAAACTTGTCGGCATCAAAAACATCCCCCTCTTCAAACGGTATCTGCTTGTCTATATCAAGAAGTGCGGAGTAAGTGATGGTTTTGACGATTATGGGCTCGTTCTCTTTGATGATTATGGTTATGGAGTCTTTATCTCTGATGTGGGATATCTCTGCGTGGTAAAAGCCTTTTGACCTGTAGTACCCTTTAAGAGCCTCTTTTGTCAGTTCTACATCTTTTGTCTCAATCACAGGCTCATCGGCATAAAATTCAAAAAAATAGGGCTTATGTAGCTCCAGCGCCTCATAAAGCTCTCTAGATGAGATCTCTTTGTTCTGGCTAAAAAAAAGGAGGGGAGTTTCGGCAAACAGAAGTGTAGAAAAGAGAAGAGAGATTAAAAATTTCGTTTTCAACTACACTCCCGTAACACCTTATTTTAACTCTTTAAGAGCCTCTATGACTTCATCTAGGTTTTTAAGCGGAATATGCACCTTCCACTCGGGCTCGTTTGCATTTCCTACAAGTGATATACCAATGCTAGCCACACTTGCACTTCCCGCACCGTAAGGCTCGTCTATCTTAGTTACGCTAATAACACCTTTTTTCGTTCCGCTTAATTGAATTGTTTTTGACATTAGCTCATCCTTTTGTTTCTTATTTGATTAGTTTAGCAATTTTACCCTGAAGTTTCAACCACAATCTGTGCTCCATCAGAGGAAATCCAGCAAAGGTTAAGCCGCTCTTCTCAATGCTCTTTGTAACACCGCTGCGTGCAGCCATAGTTGTAAAAGGAGCGATGCTTAGATGCCCTGCCGTAGCGCTCTGACCGCCCATGACCACGTTTCGCCCCATCGTAGTCGAGCCTGAGATTCCAGATTGGGCTACAAGAACGGAATACTCCCCGATAATGCAGTTGTGCCCTACCTGAACAAGGTTGTCTATTCTCACACCGCGTTTTATAAGGGTCGTTCCAAAAACCGCTCTGTCTATTGTAGTCGAGCTTCCGATCTCAACGTCATCTTCTATAACGACATTTCCATTTTGGTATATCTTTTTATGCTCGCCCATCTTGTTTGTCGCAAAGCCGAAGCCGTCGCTTCCTATGGTAGAGTTTGCGTGGATTATACAATCGCTCCCCACCTTGCAGTCTCTATATATTGTCACACTCGGATAGATTATTGTATTGTCTCCGACAACAGCGTTAGCACCTATATATACATGAGCCATGATCGTACAGTTCTGGCCTATAATAGCGCCGTTTGCTATCTCCGCCTTTGGGGATATTACAGTGCCTTCGCCTATCTTTGGCTCTGGCAGGGTCGCATCTTCAACAGGCGGTGCAAAATATTTTGAGATGGTTGCCATCTCCCAGTATGGATGCTCGACCACCAAAGCAACAGAGCCATCAGGAACGAACTCTTTTGTGTGCGCATCAACTATTATCGCGCCCGCATTTGAGTTTTGTATATCTTTTATATATTTTGAATTTGCAACAAAAGATAGCTCGCTTTTTGTAGCATCTTTAAGTGTATTCATCTTTGTAATCTCAAAACTCTCACCGCTAAAATCACACTTTAAGATCTCTGCAATCTCTTTTATATCCATTGTATCTCCTACTCGTTTAACTTCGCTATCCTTGCTTGAAGCCTTTTCCAATCTCTATGGTTCATAAGCGGAAACCCGCTGTAGACTCCGCCGCTCTTCTCTATGCTCTTTGTAACACCGCTTCTTGCCGTAAAAGTTGAGAACGGCGCAATGCTCAGATGGTCGCTAAAAGCACTCTGTCCGCTTACAACACAGTTGCGCCCGAGCTTTGTAGAGCCACCAACCCCAGTTTGTGCTACAAAAATAGAGTATTCACCGATGTCGCAGTTATGTGCGATGTGGATAAAATTATCAAGTTTTGTACCGCGTCTTATAATCGTAGAGTTAAAGACAGCTCTATCGATCGCACAATTTGCGCCTATCTCTACATCATCCTCTATTATAACATTTCCGTTTTGATATATCTTTATATGTTTGCCCTCTTTTGTGTGCGAAAAACCAAAACCATCAGCCCCGATAACCGTTCCTGCATGGATGATGCAGTCGCTTCCGATAACAGAGTCTCTGTAGATAGTGACATTTGGGTATATAACCGTATTGTCTCCGACTGTGACGTTCGTGCCTATATATGCACCTGCCATTATGGTCACGTTCGAGCCTATAACTGCACCCTTCTCAACTCTTGCCATCGTGTCTATATAACACTCCTCGCCTATGATCGCATCGCTAAGCTGCGGCTCAATAGGTTTTTTATGAAACAGCTTGGTAGCCTCTGCCATACAGATAGATACATCTTCGCATACAATATAAGAAGAACCATTTGGAAGATGCTCGATCAGTGCGTTTGTTATTAAAAAGGCGTTTGCCTTTGAGGAGTTTAACTCGTCTGCATATCTTTTATGAACTGCAAACGCCAATTGTGAAGGCGAAGAGAGGGATAGCTTGTTCATAGAGTCTATCTCTAAATCTTCTCCCACAAGCTTTAGTTTTAGATGCGAAGCTACATCGCTAAGAAGCACTTAGACCTATCTCTCTAGTGCTACGGCACCGCTTCTTACAATCTCTTTTGGATTGTATTTGTTTATTATCTTTAAGAAGTTGTCTACTCTCTTTGGCTCATCTGCGACCATTACTATGATCACATTCTCTCCCACGTTAACTATCTTTCCGTTGTATGCTCCGCAAAGCGTGCTTATATCCGTAATATTTTCAGAAACAGGGAACTTAATAAGCGCCATCTCTTTTTCAACCAGATCAGCGTGCTCATAAACCTTTAAAACAGGTATAAGCTTATGAAGCTGCTTTGTGATCTGCTCTATAACTCTAACCGAGCCTGACGTAACTATGGTAAGCCTGGAGTACTTACTCTCCGGGATAGGAGCTACGGTTAGCGACGTAATGTTATAACCGCGTCCGGAGAAAAGGTCTGTAATACGAGAGAGTACGCTCGCTTCATTTACGACAATAACAGAAATAACTCTTCTTTCACTCTTTTCCATTATTTTTTCTCCTTTTTCTCTAATAGCATCATATTAAAGAGCGAGCCTCCGGCAGGAACCATCGGCATAACGTTCTCCAATCTCTCGACCACGACATCTATAAAAGCAACTACATTTTTCTCGATAGCATCTTTGAGCGCTGCATCAAACTCATCTTTTGTCGTAACCCTATACCCTATTCCGCCAAACGCCTCTGCAAGCTTGACAAAGTCAGGCTGAATACTAAGGTCGGTCTCACTGTGTCTCTTTTCATAAAAGAGTGTCTGCCACTGACGAACCATACCCAGATAGTTGTTGTTAAGTATAATATTTATAACAGGCAGCTTCTTCTCAACCGCGGTCATAAGCTCTTGACAGTTCATAAGTATAGAGCCGTCCCCTGTAAAGTTTATGCTTATCTTCTCCGGCGAGGCAGCCTTTACACCCATAGCCGCAGGAAAACCAAATCCCATTGTTCCAAGACCGCCTGAACTTATCCATTGGCGCGGACGCGTGAACGGATAGAATTGCGCAGCCCACATCTGGTGCTGCCCGACATCTGTCGAGATATTTGCATCATCACCTAGAAGTTCGCCTACTCTCTCTATGACCCATTGCGGTTTTAATCTATCTGTATCTTCATGATATGTAAGCGGATGAAGCGTGTCAAAGTTCTTTATGATCTCTCTCCAAGATGCATATTTCGTAGGATTTATGTTTGTCGATTGCTTAAGCATCTCCTCTACAACGTTTTTAACATCGCCTACTATCGGATAATCCGCATTTACAAGCTTTGAGATACTTGCAGGGTCGATGTCAACGTGAATAACGCCTGCATTTTTTGCAAACTCGGATAGTTTTCCGGTTACTCTATCATCAAATCTTGCACCAAGGCCTATTACCAAGTCAGTCTCGCTCATAGCCATATTTGCGGCATAAGAGCCGTGCATACCGAGCATTGAGATGAGATACTCATCATCGTGAGCCAGAGTCCCTCTTGCCATAAACGTCTCAACGGCAGGTATACCAGTTGCATGAACCAGCTCTCTTACTTCGTAAGCCGCATTTGAGTTTATAATACCTCCGCCTAGATAAAAGAGAGGTCTCTTTGCTTTTGCGATAGCCTCCATAGCCTTTTTGATCTGACGCGGATTCCCTTTTGTATGAGGCTTATAAGTCTCAAGATCAAGTTCCAAAGAGTAGTCGAACTTCGCTATCTGAGCCGTTACATCTTTTGGAATATCGACATGGACAGGGCCTGGACGACCGCTTGCAGCAATATAGAAAGCCTCTTTAAGTATACGAGGAAGCTCCGTTGCATCTGTAACCAGATAGTTGTGTTTTGTGCATGAGCGGCTGATCCCGACAGCATCTATCTCTTGAAACGCATCAGTTCCTATAAGGCTCATTGGAACCTGCCCGCTTATAACTACCAATGGAATAGAATCCATATATGCGTCCGCAAGTCCCGTTACCGCGTTTGTAAAACCTGGACCGCTTGTTATCATTGCAACACCGACTTTTCCGCTGGCTTTTGCATAGCCCTCTGCAGCATGTACTGCAGCTTGCTCATGTCTAGTCAAAATATGTTCAAATTTATCTTGCTTATAAATCTCATCGTAGACATTCATAATTGCTCCGCCGGGGTAGCCGAATACCTTCTCTACACCCTCTGCAATTAAAGCTTCAATGACCATCTGAGCGCCACTTATTTGCATGAAAAGTCTCCTATATTAAAAAATTCGCCAATTATATATAAAATGAGCTATATCTGAGTTTAAATGCAAAAAGCACTTTTAAAATAAAATAATCACACAGTTTCATGCTCAAATTTTCATTTTGTGATAAAATTGTAACAAAATTAACATCTTAGAACAAATTTGTAAAGATATTGTAAAGACTTTGTCAAACAAAAATTGACACTCTTCTCATATACTTTTAAAATCTAATAAAAAGGATTTAGGATGTTGATATCAAAAACAACAGCTCCGTTGCTTGCTTTGCTTTTAGCAGCGTCTGCATACGGTGTTGAAAACGTAAAGGTAAGCGGGGGTGCGAAGTACTGGTACCAAACAACTGCAAAGCAAGATGCTGCAAGAAACGATATGTTTCAGCAGAACACAAGTGTTGGGGTTGCTGCTGTTGAGCTGGGAGTAAGTGCGGATCTTTACGAGGGGTTAAAAGGGAAAGCTAGTGTTATAGGACTTGACAGTCTTGGGCTGGAGCAGAGTTTTGTAAAAGATATCTCATCTGCGGGTGCCGGACGAGAGGCAGACAAAGGCTACTACAGAACACAGATATGGATAAGCGAGGCGAACCTTGATTATAAAATAGCAAATACATCTGTAATTGTCGGACGTCAAGCACTTAACACTCCGTTACTCTTTACAGAGAGATGGAACGCTTCTTATAATACATTTGATGCAGCAGTTCTGATCAACAGCGATCTTCCGTACACTACACTTGTAGCTGGTTACGTTCATCAGCACAACGGCGGTTCAAGTGCAGGAAACGCAACTGCAACCAACTTTCCAAGTACTACAATGCACGACGGAAGCTACTACGGTTTTGGAAGCTCTTATGACGGTACAAAAGTGACAGACGGAAAAAGAAGAGCGTATGCATTTGGTGCGATGATAAAGCCACCTGTTGAAAATCTGGCCGTAAATCTGTGGTACTACAATATTAACTCAACATTTACTGCTTACTGGGCGGATGCGGAGTATAAAAATTCCGGACTATTTTTCGGAATTCAAAATGCGGGTATAAATCTAGCGGCTTCAGGCATCGACGATGCGATGATTACTGCTGCAAAAGTCGGATACAGCGTGGATAAATTCAGCGCGGATATCTCTTGTTCTACTACCGCAACAGGTGAGAATGGTACGGCGACAATTGCAAATGCTGCAACGGGTGACAAATCTAAAGTATATACACAGTCGGTATTTCAAGACGGTGCATTTGTCGGTGCGCGCGATACTGATGCCATAAGAGCTGCGGCAAGTTACCAGTTTGACGGATTAAAACTAACAGCTTCACTGCAAAATGCAGAACAGACTTCAAAAGAAGGAATGGAATTTGACCTGATTGCATCTGCAAAACTGGGCAAGTATGTAAGTTTAACGGGAATTTATATTCATCAGGATGTTGATGAAAAAACAGCAGCAGACTTCAAGAACGATGCTATCCGTCTAATCGCTGCCGTTAAATTTTAGGAAAATCATGTTTAATGCTCTGGCTCTAAAAGTTTCTCTCCTACAATCAACTTAAAGAGCCCGCGCATCTGCCGATCTTGTTAGTACAAGATACCTTTATCAGGGTGAGGCTGCTCACCTCTGATAACCGACTTATCATCACTAGAGCTCTGAGCTGCGCTTAGAGCGATAGTCATACTCATCATCACAAAAATCATTGAGACAACTTTTTTCATAAGCAAACTCCTTTATCAAAAGATTCATACTTACATATCCGATCATCATCACAAATATGACCGAAAATATAAATGTGATAAAATAATAACAAAACTAAAGACTAATTTTGTCTTATTTAGCAAATAAATTAGAAAAACTTATCTTGCATGTACAAATTGTAACACTTTTTATTATAACGACCATATAGGTCGTCAAGATTTTCGTATGATTTTATTATAAAATGGAGTTTACTATCATAGATGGTCTCCAACTCTGTATGGAACCATGTTTTTGCGAGTTTATATTGATCTTACTATTAGGAAATTTGACCTTAAAATCCTCAAAAAAGCCCTCTATACGCTTTGTTAAGCCATAGTAGAGCATGTAGTTTTTTATCCCGTTCTCTACTCTTTTTTGATCCATTTCTTCATCAAGCGCTCTATAGAGCTGTGTTATATGCGCCTTTGAAAAGATCTCTGCTATATCTTGGATTTTGGACTTTATGCTCATATATTTTGCCAAAACTCCCTTCGCTCCCTCTATATCTGCATAAAGAGCGAAATCACCTGCTTTTTCAAGGTCTTCTTCCCACTCTCTATGGAGAATTCTGCCCTCTTGGCTCTCTTTTAGAGTCTTAAACTCATCCATAATTGTGTATGCAAGAGCTCTGTTTTGCTCTTTTATGGCAGTGAAAAACTTCCGTTTTGCCTCTATGAGGGCAATGCTCTCTTTTGCCTCATCCCTAAAGTCATCAAAGTCGAGCAATATGCGAAATATCTGAAGCGCTGAGTTAGATTCTCCATTGCCAAGCATCACCTGAGCTTTCATATACAGAGAGTCGGAGTAGTTAATAAGAGCTCTGTATTCAGGATACTCTTTTAAGAACTCAGCCTGTTTTACGATCTCTAAAGCGAGTTTGAACTTTCTGTGAGTTATCGCTTCTCTAAATCTTTTATAGACATTTACGTTTTGTATAAGTTCTTGGATAAGAGCCGTTTTTTCGCTTATTCCCCTATAAGGCAGCAGTATCTCTTGAACTTTATGGCTTAACTTTTGATCAAGCATATACTTTTTTGCAACTGCAAGGTCCCGCTCCCACTGAGCCTCCATCGACTTATAGACCTTTGTCTCTTTGTATAGCGGGTGAAGATTCACCAAAGCGTAGGCAAGGGAGAGCTTTTTTGCCTTTACGTATGATAAAAACTTCTCATACTCGGAATACTCTGCCATAAGCTTTTGCATCTGCTGTTTTTTAGAAGCAATAACCAGAAAATCTTTAAACAGACTCTCTGCCTTTGCTTTTTCAGAGTTCTCTAAAAGCAGCTTCGCTCTTTGAAGGGTCTTTTCCCAAAGCATCTCAAACGTTTTATAGGGTTTTGTATATACCAAAAGCGGGTTCTCTCTTATGCAGCTTGAGATGTTGGCGTACTTTTTCTGCTCAAGAAGTTCGCGCAGATGCTCCTCTTTATCAAAAATATCATATACGAGAAGTTCGCCGTTGGCACTCCCTGCAATAAGCTCCTCTTTTTCTTCATCAAAGCTCAAAGAGGTGATCGCATCTGAGAGTTTTATATACTTTTTTGATATCTGTTCGTAACTGCTAAGATCATATACAAGAACATACCCGAGCTTTGTACCCAAAAAAAGAAATCTGTTTTTGCTTCCCACGCATACAGAGAGAACTTCGTCATGTATCCCTTTGAGTCTTGCTATGACTTTGGCAGAGTTTATATCCCAGACTATCGCATTGCTCTTTTTATCAAGGCTAAAGAGCCTGCCCTCTTCTAAAAAATCAACCTTTAGCACGGGTGCTGAGTGGGCTTTTAACTTGCCGTGCGGAGTCATCATTGCCAGATTATACAAAGAGATGTTTTTGTCGTAGCCAGACGTTGCAGCCCATTTGCCGTCTTTTGTAAATGCTATATCGGTTACAAAATCTTTATGGGGAGGGAGCGTGAAAGTAAGCTGTGCACTATTTATATCTATGCCGTATGTGATCCCCTCATCACCGCAGGAGAACATATATCTGCCTTGAGGCTCTATCGCAACACAGGAGACCTCTCCTTGATGTCTATCGACCTTAGTAAGCAGCTTTTTACCTTTAGTCTCATAGAGCATAGATGTTTTATACTCTTTATCGATCAAAGCAAAATATTTTGCGTCACCGCTAAATGAGACTACTTTTGAGCCCTGTCTTGTATGAGCAACGTCAACTTTTAGCTCATCTGTGAGCTTTAGAGTCTCCAAATCAAGATATCTTATAGTAGTAAGAGCGTCGACCGCCAAAAGCGTTTTAGCGTCCAAAATCTGTGTATATATTACCGCTTCGCTAAAACTGCTTTTTTTTATCGGCTTCATTATCTGCTTAATCTCTTATGTAGTTTTCTTCTTTTAACACTTTATAGATCATATTTTGATGCTCTTCGCCCTTCGTCTCAACGTGAACGGTAACGTTCGCGTCACCGTAATCAAGCGATATAGAGGTTCTGTCATAGGCGATATGTACGATATTTGCATTAAGCTCTTGAAGTATCTGGGTAAAGCGCATCAAAGAGCCCGGTTTATCGACCAAAGTGACCGTGAGCTTCATCTTTCTGCCAGATTTCAGCAAACCCTTCTCAATAATAACCGAGAGAAGTGTTACGTCCATATTTCCGCCGCTGAGAACCAGAGCTACTTTTTTGCCTCTTAGGTGTTCGAGCTTCTCATGCAGAAGTGCTGCAACTCCTACGGCTCCGGCACCCTCGACCACAAGCTTTTGTTTCTCAAGCAGAAACAAAATAGCGCTTGCTATCTCCTCGTCATCCACACTTATGAATCTATCTACGCTTTGTAGCATATAACCAAGAGTGATCGGTGACGTGTCACGAACAGCAATACCGTCTGCAATAGTTCTCACACTTAGACTGTCCACCGGACTCTTTAACTCAAAAGAGTTCTTAAGCGCAGGAGCGCCCTTTGCACTCACCCCGATAACTTCTATCTTTGGATTAACGCTCTTAATTGCCGCAGCCATGCCCGATATAAGCCCGCCGCCGCCGACAGGAATGACCACCGCATCCAAATCATGACATTTGTCTAAAATGTCAAGAGCCAGCGTTCCCTGACCTGCTATGACCTCCTCATCCTCAAAAGGGTGAATGAACGTCAAAGAGTTTTTCTTGCCGTGCTCAAGAGCGTAAGCATAAGCCTCATCGTAATTCGTTCCGTGCAAAATCACCTCTGCACCGTAATTTTTTACGCCGTTTATCTTTGTAAGAGGCGTTGATTCAGGCATAACGATGACCGCTTTTATGCCGAACTTGGAAGCTGATAGTGCGACTCCCTGAGCATGGTTTCCTGCACTTGCCGCTATAACTCCGCACTCTCTTTGCGCATCACTGAGCGTTGCTATTTTGTTGTATGCGCCTCTTATTTTAAACGCGCCGGTTACTTGAAGATTCTCTTTTTTGAGATAAACCTGACATCCTGAACCATCGCTTAGATGGGGAGCGTATGAGAGCGGCGTATCTACGACGACATCTTTTATGCGCTCTCTGGCTTTGTAGATCTTTTTTACGTCAAACAACTATGCCCCCTCGTGCAAGTTACGATGTTCCACCATTGTGCACATATTTTGGACTACTCTCATGCCTGCAGCTTTAGCACGAGCGGCAGCTTCATTGTTTACGATCTCTTTTTGTGCCCAGAACACCTTAACATCACCACGTGCTATGCAGGCATCTGCCACGTTATCAAGCTCTTTTGGCTTTCTGAAGATGTCTACCATATCTATCTCAAACGGAACCTCCGCAAGTGAACGGTATACCTTCTCGCCTAAAATAGTATCCTCTTTAGGATAGATAGGAACTATCTTATACCCTTGCTCTTTTAGGTACTTTGCGACTCTGTTGCTCGCCTTTGTCTCATCGGGAGAGAGCCCGACAACCGCTATAGTTTTTGTAATATCAAATATCTCTTTAATCTCTTGCTTGTTTGAATTTACAGTTGGGAATTCGCACTCCATTATAAAACCTTTAATTTGAAAAATTTTCTAATTATATCCAAAGTTTCTCCTGCCCTATGCGGTAGAGTGCGAAATCATACTTTAGCGGGTCCTCTTTGTCAAACTCTTTTAGTTTTGCCGTAAGTTCTATCGCAGCTTGCAGGTCGTAGCTTTTTCTACTCAGAAGTCCCATCTTTTTTGAGACATTGAAAGTGTGTGTGTCAAGCGGGATGATAAGGTCGCTTTTGTCAACCCCGCTCCAAAGACCCATGTCGATGCTGTCCTCTCTTACCATCCATCTAAGATACATCATCCAGCGCTTTAGCGCCCCCGCTCCCTTTGTTTTTAGAGTGACTTGAGAGATTAGAAAGTTATAACCCATGCTCTCATATGGATAGAGTTCTCCAAGAGCTTTTATAACCTCGTTTATCCCCTCTATCGTACTTCTGTTTTTGCTATATCCTGTTTTAAATACCTCTTCCAACGTACTCTTTTCATTGAGCCGTTTCAGAGCGATAAACAGAGCCGCAACATCCTCGGACTTTTGAAATCTGTAGTAGTGATTTTTAAGCCCCTCTCTAATCTCATCATCACTTTTTTGCAGAAGCGAGAAGTCAAGAGAGTTTAAAAACTTCACTATCTGCTTTACATTTCCGTAGGCAAAAAGAGCACAGATAAGCGAGATGATCGGGTCTTTATACTTGTGCGCAACCATAATGGGGTCTAGCCGCTCCTCACATATCTCGCCCTCGCAGTTGCGCTTGGCAACTTCTAAATCAAGCAGTTGTTTTATCTCTATGTCTAATTTATTTAGGTTGTTCATTTTATTTTGCCTATCTTTTCAACTTCTTTGCGACTCAAAATCCTCATCTGTTCAATGGCTATTTTATTGAGTTTTTGAAGTCTCTCTTTTTGCGATAACCCATCATGTATGAAATGTGCATTCAGAGACTCCATATTTGCCAAACAAACTAGTTGATTTACATCTGCCTCATCTCGTATATTTCCTTTTTTATCTCCATTTTTGTCTCGCCACTCTTTTGCAGTCATGCCAAATAACGCCATATTTAAAATGTCAGCTTCACTTGCATAGACAAAGTTTATCTGAGCAGGGTTAAGCTCTTTTGGGATTAGATTTTCCTTGATGGCATCTGTGTGGATTTTGTAGTTTAGTTTTGTGAGATTTCTTCTTATATCCCAGCCAAGTTGCTTTAACTCAGCTTCTTTTAGCCTTTGAAACTCTTTGATAAGGTAGAGTTTAAACTCAACAGACACCCAAGATGCAAACTCAAAAGCGATGTCTTTGTGTGCATATGTCCCGCCATATCGCCCAGATTTTACAATCAGACCTATAGCATTTGTGCCGTTTATCCACTTTGTAGGGCTCATTGTGAAACTATTAAGTCCAGCTTCTTTTCTAAACCCGTCGAATTCGACGGGTTTAAAATCTGGGTTGTTGAGCTGTTCCCAAACGCCCAAAAACTCTATGGTATTACGATTACGAAGCCAGTTTTTAATGATGTCATTTGCAAGTGCATCATCTTTGTATTTTGCTATGTCGGTTATGCAGATATAGTCTTCTTCTCTAATCTTTAATGTTGCAATTTCACTGCTTAGTACTGTTATTTTTGCCATTTTGTTTTATTCCCTTAGAGTCAATTATGGCAAATTTGCCGTAATTAAAACTTATGTTTGATTTATTTAGCTTGTCCATTGTTCTGAGTTCCAAGTATTGATTTTATAAATAGTACTCAAATAATTTATTTTTATTAAAAAATATGTCATTTTGAAATATTTTTCTATTTATAAGCTCTAACTTAAGAATAATGAAGGTGTTTCTTTAATGCAAATGATAAAGTTTTTTTCGCTCGCTTGAACCTGCTATGTTAAGCTGTTTTCTGTATTTTGCGATGGTGCGTCTTACCATCTGGACTTTGAACTTCTCTTGGATGAGCTCCAAAAGTTTCATATCGCTTAGAGGCTTTGCCCTGTTCTCGTTTTTGACCAGATTTACCACAAACTCTTTTATAGCCGCATTTGAGACATCTTCATCTATAGCCGTGGTAAAGAACTCTTTCATGGCAAAGATGCCTCTGTTACATGCTATATACTTGTTCGCAATGGCTCTTGAGATGGTTGATGGATTGTGTCCGAACTCATCCGCCAAAGTTTTAAGAGTTAGCGGCATAATGGAGCCACCCGTGAAGAACTCATACTGATACTCGACTATCATAAGCCCGACTTTGTAGAGTGTCGCTTTTCTCATATCCAGCGCATCTACAAGACTTTTCGCCTCTTTTATCTTTTGAGAGACAAACTCATGCTCGACCCCGTAGTTAGTATCTATGTGAATCGTCGGATAGTAGGCGTCATTTAGCTTTACCTCTATCTGCTCATCTTCGTTGAAAAATATCATCAGATCTGGAACTATCTGTGATGACTCCTCTTGATACTCGATTGAGGGAGGATTTTTAAAAGTACCCAGAACACGCATGACCTCAGGAAAATTCTTCTCATCCGAATAGGCGTAAATATTCTCCAGATCTTCTATGACTTTTACAGCTAAAGAGTAAGCCTCATCACTCACATCGGAGCTGTCCAACTGAAACAGAAATGACTCTGAGAGGTTTTTTGCCCCGATGCCAACAGGCTCTACATGTGCAAAACGAAGTCGGATTTTTTCAAACTCAGCCATCTCAATACCGTTATTTGAACAGAACTCTTCGCTATTGCCTTCATAATAGCCGTTCTCATCAAGATTTGCGACAACAAAAGATGCTATTTTTTGAGATATGGGTGTAGGAAAAAGAGGAGCTTCCAACTGCTCATCCAAAACGTCAAAAAGTGAGCGGTTCTGAATGGTCAAGGCCTCTATCTGCTCGGTTCTGGAGTTGCTTATAGAGGAGTTTATGATCTTTTTGGGAATTCTCTTCTCAAAATCCTCCTCATATCCGCTCGATACTTCAACAACGGGATTTGACTCGACAAACGGAGCCATCGCCTCGCCTAGATCGCTTAAGCTTGAGTGCAAGATAGGAAGCCAGTTGCGCAGAGTGTTTGAGAGCTTGTGCTTGTTCTCTACGCTATGTGTCTGTCTTAGAGCCGCCATACTTTCTTAAGCTCCTAGAGCTTAAACTCCTCGCCCAAGTAATGTTTACGAACATCAGCATTCTGACCTATCTCGGCACTTGTTCCGCTTGCCAGCAGTGAGCCCGATTTTATTACATAGGCTCTGTCGCAGACATCGAGGGTCTCACGCACGTTATGGTCGGTTATCAGTACGCCTATTCCATAAGATGCAAGCTGTTTTATGACTGTTTGGATATCCATGACGGCTATTGGGTCAACTCCGGCAAAAGGCTCATCCAGAAGCAGAAATTTCGGCGAATTTACCAAAGCTCTTGCGATCTCTACGCGTCGTCTCTCCCCGCCGCTGAGGCTTATGCCTTTTCTATAGCGTATCGGCTCGATGTTGAACATATCAAGAAGCTCTAAAATTCTCTCTTCTTGAGCCTTTTTATCCTTTATCTTTACCTCTGCGGCGATTAAAAGATTGTCCTCAACGCTAAGGTCTTTAAATATTGAAGCCTCCTGAGGAAGGTAGCCTATCCCCTTTAGGGCTCTTAGATGCAGAGGCATACCAGAGAGGTTCTCATCATCAAAAAAGACCTCACCGCCGCTTGATTCAACAAGACCGCAGATCATATAAAAGGTTGTGGTCTTTCCCGCTCCGTTTGGTCCTAAAAGTCCGACAACCTCGCCGCTTTTAACCTCAAGGCTCACACCTTTTACGATCTCAAGGTCTTTTATCTTCTTTTTTAGCTCTACTGCTTTTAATGTGTGCATATTGTGTACTCTCTTTTATCATCAGAAATTTTTTCTATAGTAATAGTCATATTTTTAATCTCAGCCGAGTCTAATATCTCAGCCAACTCATCATCGCCCCACTCTACAAAATGAAGCCCCTCTCTATCAAGCTCTTCAAGCATTCCCAAAGAGATAAAGTGCTCAAGCCCGTGATTGTAGATGTCGTAGTGAAAGACCCTCTCCCCGTAACAGTGCTGCAGAGAAAATGTAGGCGATGTAACTTCATCTTCAATGCCTAGATGCTTGACCACTCTCTTTACAAAAGTGGTTTTTCCAGCCGCCAAGTCTCCGCGCAAAATAACCACGCCGTTTCTAAAATTCTCAACAACATCCTTGATCAAAGTGTCAAGCTCTTGGAGCGAAAGTAGATATTTTCTCATAATTTGTTTGATATTTCAATGATTTGTTTGAGTTTTTCTTTGGCTTTTGATGTTTGTATAACTTCTCGTGCCATCTCCAGACCATCTTGAATATCACGCGCCAAGCCGTCAACCATAAGAGATGCAGCCGCATTAATTAGCACTATATCTCTCTGTGCATCCGTTGCCTTGGAGTCAAGGATATTATATAAAATATGCGCATTGGCTTTTGCATCACCGCCGACGATGGCACTCAGAGGTGCTCTTTTTATATTATGCTCATGAGGGTCTATTATAAACTCGCTGATCTTGCCGCCACTTAGGCGTGAAGCGTAAGTTATGTCGCTGATGCTTATCTCATCCATCCCCTCTTTGGAACTAACGACCATAGCTGAAGTCGCACCGTTCATTCTTAGTGCTTCGGCTATTTTTGGCACAAAAGATCTATGAAAGACTCCCAGAAGTGACTTTCTTGCTCCCGCAGGGTTTGTTAAAGGCCCCAAGATATTAAAAATAGTCTTATCGGGGATGCTCTTTCTAACAGGCATGATAAACTTCATGGCTGGGTGGTGATTTTGCGCGAACATAAATGTAAAACCGCTCTCTTCAAGAAGTCTTGCGCTCTGATCAATATTGAGATCTAGCCTTACACCAAGCTCTTCGAACATATCCGCACTTCCCGATTTTGAAGTGACAGAGCGGCTTCCGTGCTTTGCCACCATACTTCCGCAGGAAGCGGCTATTATTGCTACGGTTGATGAGATATTAAAACTTCCTATCTTATCTCCGCCAGTTCCTACTATGTCGATAACTTTTGAGCGCAGATAGTTGGATATCGGCAGATTGATCGCAAAAGAGCGCATAACTTCTGCGGCAGCAGCTATTGTCTGAAACTCCGTGTTTTCATCAAGCTTTACACCCAGAAGAAGCTCTCTCATCTGCTCATCGCTCATCTCATGCTTAAAAAGCGAGGTAAATAGTTCTTTTGCCTCTTCGTAATTCATGAAATCTCCTTTATATACTCTTCTTGAAGGCTTTTTGGCGTTGATTTCGTCTGCGGTATCTGCAGGACTTTATACTTTTTTACCGAGTTTAGATAGTTTATGGTTATAACGTCTCCAACGGCAACGTTTTTACTCGCCTTTGCCACAACGTCATTTATAAGCACGACTCCGTTTGCTATCATATCCTGAGATACGGAGCGTCTTTTTGTAATATTTACCGAATTTAAAAATTTATCTACTCTCATAAAACACCGTTTGCATATTTTTGCATATTGTAGAGAAATAAAACTGAAATAGATGTAAGAGTTGGAACATTTTTTGCATTAAATCTTATCGGATGTATAATTTTTAAATATTTACGATGCAAATCCTGTTCTAAAACACTCTTTCTCAACAACTATTCTCTTCTGCTTCTCTTTTCTTTTGGTATCTTTTTCGACAAATATCTTTTTGCGGGTTTTTGGGTCCATCTCGGTATAGTACATCACCGCAGAGTATGTTCCTGGGGTCGGAGTGAAGACCTGAGCCTGTTCCGGGTTCATCTTCAGCTCCTGTGTTGTAAAGCGCTTTAACTCATGCATATCCTTCTCTTCGCACCCCGGATGAGCAGCGATAAGATAGTAGGTTAAAAACTGCTTCTTGCCCTCTTCCTTGTTCAACTGGTCATACATCTTTTTAAACTCCACCAATGTCTCTTTTCCAGGTTTTCCCATAAGCTCTAAGACATGCTGCTGCGTATGCTCGGGAGCAACTTTTAACTGACCTGAAATATGGTGTTTTACCATCTCTTTTAGATATGAATAGCCATGTTTTTTATCTGCCGTTATCAAATCGTACCGCACTCCAGAGGCAATAAACGCCTTTCTTACACCCTCGACTTCTCTTATCTTTCTAAGAAGGCTGAGATTTCGGCCGTGGTCTACATGCATAACCTTGCATAGTCTGTCGGCATCTACGCATCTAATGTCATCACACGTCCCTTTTTTTAGCTTTTTGTCGCACTCATATCCATACATGTTGGCCGTCGGTCCGCCGACATCGGCTATTATTCCCTTGTAATCTTTGTACTTGTTAAAATATTTCGCCTCTTGCAAAATATTCTCTTCCGTTCTGGTTCTTATGGTTCTTCCCTGATGAACTCCGATCGCGCAGAAGTTGCACTCTCCCCAGCACCCTTGATGCGTCATTATCGAGAACTTTATGGTCTCGAGACACTTCACTTTGCCATCTTTTGCGTAGTATGGATGAAGCTCTCTTGTAAAAGGAAGATTTGCGTTTGCGTCCATCTCTGCCTGATTCAGGTAGTCGCACGGCGGATTTTGTATAAGAAAGCGTGTGTCAACAGGCTGACATAAACCATTTGCGCTTATTGGATCGTTATTGTCGTAAAAATCATCAAAAAGGTCTATATACTTCTCTTTGTCATCCAAACACTCTTGATGTGAGGGAAGCTGTATGTACTCATATACGGGCTCTTTTGATATATAGCAAAGCCCGCGGATATCTCTGTAGTCCCTCCCCTCGTCCAAAGCGCGTGTCAGCTGCTCTATGGCTATCTCGCCCATTCCGTAAACCAATATGTCAGCTTTGGAGTCAAACAGGATCGGCTTTTTGAGTCTATCCGCCCAGTAGTCATAATGGGTGACTCTTCGCAGACTTGCCTCAATTCCGCCCAGAACAAGCGGCACCGTGTTTTTAAAGTATCTTCTGATCAGGTTGCAGTAAACGCTAAGCGCACGGTCAGGTCTTTTGTCGTTTTTTCCGCCCGGGGTGTAATCATCCGTGCTTCTAAACTTCTTTGTCGCCGTATAGTTTGAGACCATGCTGTCAACGCTGCCGCCGCTCACTCCCCAGTAAAGACGGGGCTCGCCGAGGCGCTTGATATCGACATCGCTGTTAACATCAGGCTGACCTATCATACCGACACGATACCCCATTCTCTCCAGCATCCGCCCGACCATCGCAACGCCTATGTAAGGAGAGTCTATGTAGGCATCGCCGCTAACTAAAATAATGTCGCACTGATCCCACCCTTTTGCATCCATCTCCTCTTTGGTAGTCGGAAGAAAATCTCTTGTAGTAAATGTTAACGTATCTCTTTTGGTATCTTTGGTTCTGTTTCTTCTGCTCAATTTGCACCCTTGAAGATGAAAAATCATATTTTTATCTTTTGTTTGTATAATAATACTCAATAATTTAGAGATTATAGATAAAGTGCGGATATGAAAATAGAGATAGACAGAGTAAAAGTAATAAAAAACGCCATTATAGTAGTGCTATCGCTTATCACTGTTTTGGTTCTTATTTTAGGCGTTTTAAGTTCAGATTTCACAAAACTTCAAAAATACGATGTGGCTGCTAAATCTCCAAGAGAGAGCGCTTACAACCGTACAATACTATCAAGTCTGAGCAACGGCATGAAAGTATCTATCAGCAGCGACTCAAAAGCTAATCTTGGCGACTTTGTCTTTAATATATCGGGTGATAAAAAACTTATTGCAAATATTGCTATAAAGTATAAACCTGTAAAAGATGAGAACTCTTGGTTTAGCGACAGTGATGAAATAAAACATGAGATACTTAAAAAAGGCGTTATTCTAAGGGATGCTACTATAAACACATTGCTTGGATACTCCGCCGCCAATGCTAACAATGAACAGATGAGAGAGAAACTGAAAGAGACTCTGAACAAAAACCTCTCTTCCTGCGAGATAGAAGAGGTATATTTTAACCAGTTCATAATTCAGTGATGATCTAGCTTTAAAATATAAAAACATACAAAATAGGCAAAATTATGTTATATTATTGCCTCTATTGTTAAAGGTTTAAATATGTTTAAAATAGATCTAAATCACAAATTATTTAAAACAGTTGCACTGCTAATCATATTTTCAAATGTCCTGCTAACTATCTATATGTACGATAAGGTCAAAAGCTTTATTGAGACAAGAGCATACCACAGGGCCGAGACTCTAAAAAACTATTTCTCATCCATGCGATATGTATATCATCAGCAGTTTATGAAGAGCGATCTTAAGATCGACAACTCTACTATCGGATTTCTGCCTGCTCACGCATCTTCATTAATCAGCGATAAGTTTTCAGAGCTATCAAACAATGACATCTCACTTAGGAATGTCACCAATAGGCCCAGAAACCCTGCAAATAAGGCAGATGTTTTTGAAGAGGAGGCAATGGAATATTTTAAAAATAACCCCTACGCCGATATGCATCTGGCAAAAATCTCAAAAAACAACAAGAGATACTTAAACTATACCTATCCTCTTAAAATTGAGCAATACTGCCTAAAGTGCCACGGCACGAAAGAGGAGGCAATGCCATCGATCAGAGAGAGATACGACACCGGCTATGACTATAAGCTAGGCGACATCAGAGGTGTAACTAGCATTAAGATACCTCTTGAATCCATCGCAGACCAGACTATGGAGATCTTCTATAAAACTATGGCCATGATCTGGTTTAGTATTATTTTTCTATTGACCATCATACACTTTGCCATCAAAGCACTTATGAAAAAAGACATTGAGCAAAAAGAGATATTGAAAAAAGAGGTGGAAGTAAAAACATCCTATCTGAAAAAACAGCAGAGTGAACTGCAGCATCTATTTGGCATCTTAAAAACGGTAAAAGATTTTAACCAGATCCTCATCAATGCCAAAGATGTTGACGAACTAATAAAAAATACGACTCTCTCCATGCACTCAAATACATCATTTGCCAACGTAAAAATATCACTATGCGAGGATGGCGAGCTTGTCGTAAAGAGCTCTGTGGGCATCATTAAAGAGACCGAGATAACACAGGTAGAGAGAGATGTCTTTGATAATAATCGCTACATCTTTTTAAAGAATTTTGATGAGACTTTGCATGAAGAGTGCATGGAGAAGGTAAAAAAATACGGCATTATCGAGATATACTCTCTTCCTCTTAGAAAATATCATAATGCGCAAGAAGCACTCGGCACGATCACTATATATTCTAAAGAAGATAAGGGGTTTAGTAAAGAGGAGAGAGATCTGATAGATGAGCTCTCAGGCGATATCGGCTTTGCCATAAACTCTTTTTACCAAAAAGAGGCGATCAACAAACTCTCTTTTTATGACCCGCTTACAAATCTTGCCAATCAATCTCTTTTTGAGAAGCATATAACTCAGGCTCTTGAGAACAGCTACAAAAACATGAAGTATGGCGCTCTTATGTTTATGGACATTGACAACTTTAAAAGCGTTAATGATCTCATGGGTCAAGATGAGGGAAATAGAGTTTTAAAAGAGACCGCCAACAGACTCGCAATGCAGCTAAAGGACGTCTCCATGATCTCACGGTTCGGAAGCGACAAATTTCTGGTCTTGGTTGAAAATCTCTCGAACAAACAGGAGAGTGCAGCCGTTATTGCGGAGGAGTATGCCAAACAGATATTAGAGATAACAAAAGAGCCTTTCACTCTTAAAGATAAAACATTTTATCTTACTTGCAGTATCGGAATAGCACTTTTCTTTGACGACGTAGAGACTGCCGCTCTGCTTTTGAACCAAGCAGAGTACGCTATGCGTACAGCAAAAAAAGATGGAAAAAACATCATACGGTTTTATGACAGCTCTCTTCAGGAGAGTACAAAATCAAGATCTCTGCTAATTCAAAATATCAAAGAGGCGCTAAAAGAGAGAAGATTCTTTGTTCTTTATCAAAAACAGTTTGATAAAGATAAAAAAGCAGTCGGCGCTGAAGCGCTTATCAGATGGCAGCATCCGACTATCGGAGTAATATCTCCCGCAGAGTTCATTCCGCTTGCAGAAGAGTCTGGGGTAATTAAAGAGATAGGACGTTTTGTTCTTGATAATGCGGCAGATTTGCTTACGTCTTGGGCAAAGGACGATGCAAAAAAAGAGTGGAGGATATCGGTAAACGTCAGTCCACTTCAATTTAGAGATGCAGGCTTTGTAAATGAAATAAAAGAGCTCATAAGCACCAAGATGATAGATCCGAACAAACTCAGACTTGAATTGACAGAAGGCGTGCTGATAGACAACCAAAAGAGTGCGATGAAAAAGATCGAGGAGCTAAACGTTTTTGGCGTATCGCTCTCTATTGACGACTTTGGAACAGGCTACTCAAGTCTTGGCTATCTTAAACATCTAAAGATAGATGAGCTAAAGATAGACCAGTCATTTGTCATGGGTCTTCTTAATAACAACTCCGACAAAACCATAGTCAAAACGATAATCATGATGGGCAAAGAGTTTAACTTTGAAGTAATTGCAGAAGGCGTAGAGACAAAAGAGCAGTTTGAGCTCTTAAAAGAGATGGGTTGTGATCTCTTTCAAGGCTTCCACTTATCAAAACCCTCAAGAGCAGAGGATCTTTAAATAGTTAAAATTGCGGCTGCAGGAAAGGTATAACCTGCTTTTTACGGCTAAGAACACCGTCTAACCAAGCTTGATTGTCTTGAAGCTTTGTATTGAACGCTTTTTCAACTTTGCTTGCATCATCGCTGAGCACTAAGAGCTGAGAGCCCTCTTTCATAATGTCGGTCAAGAGGATTATTATCGTATGTAACCCCTCCTCTTGCTTCATCAGTTTCATATCCGCAAATAGATCACCGATCCTGTCATTTAGCACAGATATATCTACCATCTCCAACTGCCCTATTCCGACTTTTGTACCGTTCATATCAAAAGCTTTATAGTCTCTTGTGTTGAGATCTCTAGCACTCGCGCCCTCAACAGCCGATTTTGCTATGAACATCTCCATTGCAAGAGCTTTATAGTCTTCAATACCGCAAATCTGGGAGAGCTCTTTGACCGCTTTTGTATCAATTTTTGTACATGTAGGAGATTTAAAGATCACGGTATCGCTTAATATCGCGCACATCATCATACCTGCAATATCTTTTGGAATATCAACTTTGTGATAGTCGTACATCTCTTTTATAACTGTGTTTGAACAACCTATCGGGCGAATCCAGCACTCAAGCGGAGTATCTGTAGTAATGTCGCCTAATTTGTGATGGTCAACAATTCCCAGTATTGTTGCTTCTTTTATATCTTTTGGAGCCTGTGCAAGATCTGAGAAATCTACAAGATAGACCTTTTCGCCCGCATAAGATGTTTTAAGCTCAGGTGCCTCTGAGCCAAATCTCTTGAGTATAAACTCCGTCTCCGGTGATATATCGCCTTGGCGTGTAGGCACACAATCCTCGCCTAGCTTGTTTTTTAAATAAGCAAGAGATATTGCACCTACTATTGAGTCTGAATCAGGGTTAGTGTGACCAAAAATATATGTTGACATGTCTGCAGCCTTTAAATTTTTTTGTAATTATACTGAATTTTTGTGTTGTAAAATAACGATATAATTTCACAATGGATGAAATAAGCAACTACATAAGCACCGATATATTTTTTTACCACTCACTTATAGTCTCCGGTGCCCTTTTAATTATAATGGTCTTGATCCACATGCTCTACAACAGACGCACTCCCAACAGCATAACTGCCTGGCTGCTCTTTATAATCCTGCTTCCTTACGTGGCGGTAGCTCTGTACCTTATTATAGGCTCAAGAAAGAGAGAGAAAAGATACAAAAAAGAGACTCTTATTCTCAAAAACAGAACCACAGATGAAAACATACAAAACAGCGTAGATAAGATGTTAAGAGAGTACGGCATTGCCGATGCTTCAAAAAACAGCGAGTTTAAGCTCCTCTTTGATGCAGTGGAGACTTACAATGAACTTCTATCGTCCATAAACGAAGCAAAAAAATCGATCTACATAAGCGCATATATCTTCAAATACGACAGAGTTACAAAAGAGATATTAAATGCTCTCATTAAAAAAGCCAAAGAGGGGCTGGAGATCAAGATACTGATAGACTCTTTGGGCTCGCTTCCTCTGTATCTGCTTCGTCACAGACTTGAGAAGCTAAAAAAGAGCGGCGCAAAAGTGGAGTTTTTTATGCCTGTTTTTGAGATGCCATTTAGAAACTACATAAACCTTAGAAACCACAGAAAGATATACATATTTGACAACGAGAAGGTTTTAAGCGGCGGGGCAAACCTCTCAAAAGAGTATCTTGGTCCAAAAGATGACAAAAGCAGATGGCAGGATGTTATGTTTATGCTCAAAGGCGGCTCAGTTGAGCACTTTTTTGAAGTATTTGCTTCAGACTGGCAATACGCCTCAGATGAGCAGATAGAGTACGCAAAGAGCGAATTGCATGAAGATGGAGAGATATTTTTGCAGGTAGTTCCTTCAGGTCCGGATGTCGATAAAGATATTCTTTATGAGGTTTTACTCTCGGCGATATACGGAGCAAAAGAGAATATATATATCATAACTCCCTACTTTATTCCGAATGAGACACTCATACAAGCGCTTATCATAGCTCACCACAGGGGAGTGGATATAAAGCTTATAACTCCAAAAGAGGCAAACCACACTATCGTAAATCTTGTAAGAAGCTCCTACATGAGAGAGCTTGAAGAGGCAGGTATAAAGATATATCTCTATAGCGGCGCTATGCTTCACGCTAAAGCGATCATCTTTGATAGCGAGACTCTGATCCTAGGAAGCGTGAACTTCGATAACAGAAGCCTTTTTCTAAACTATGAGGTTGGGACTTTTGTCTACTCAAAAAAGATCATAAGCGAGGTTGAACTTTGGGCGCAAAAGCTTATAGAGGACTCCTCGTTCGGAACAAAAAACGTCTCTGCGCCAAAGAGGATATTTGAAAACCTTCTGCGCATACTCGCTCCACAGCTCTAAGGTCTTTTCATGTTTGCGCCAAAGAGTTTTGTAAAATCGCTAAGACATCAAGAAGAGAGCCTAAGAGGAGAGTTCACTCTTCTGTGCTGGAACGTGGCAAAACTTACAATGAGCATCTCCTACAAAGAGTTTATAGAGAGACTTATACAAAGCCATGACTTTGATCTGATGCTGCTTCAGGAGGTCAAGAAGAGCATCTCACATGAGCTTGATATTTATGACTACTCCTATGTGCTCTCTCCAAATATAGAGACAAAAAAACATATTTTCGGCGTCTTAAGCGCTTTTAAATCGTCATGCGAAGATGAGTTCGCCCTGCTTAGCAAAAAACGTGAACTCAGATATGCTACACACAAGGTCTCGCTTATTACACATCATAAAATGCCAAACAACGACATACTTCTTGTAGTAAACCTGCACGCTATAAACTTTGTAAACAACAGTGCATTTAAGAATGAGCTTGACCATCTTTATGCATCTGTGCAAAACCATAAAGGAGCGATGATAGTAGCTGGTGACTTTAATACTTGGAATCTTAAAAGGGTGCAGTTTTTAAATGAGTTTACGCACAATCTATCACTGAAAAAGGTTGAGTTCGGCGACGACAAACACATCAAGAAGATATTTACAAACTCACTCGATTACATCTTTTACAGATATCTGAACCTTACATACTCAGAGGTCATAGACAGTAAAAAGATCTCCGACCATAACCCCATTATCGCAAAATTCTCTACTCTATAAACTCTACTACCTCTTCAAGCGGCAATCTCAATTGAGACGACTGCTCATTTACTCTATATCCAAAAGGGAGTATCAAAGATAGTTGATATTTTTTAGTATCAAGCCCTAGTACCGCTTCTACATCCTCTTTGTCAAACCCCTCTATCGGGCAGCTGTCTATACCAAGCGTTGCCGCACATGTCATCATATTTGCCGCTGCAATATATGTCTGCCTTGCAGTCCAGCAGAGTATATTTTCATCGCTGCTTAGCGTTTTGCTAAGATGAGTCGCATACTTATCCATATAAAAATCAAGCATCTCACTCGGCATCTCTCTTCTTGTAAATCTCTTCTTAACCACTCCATACTCAGGCTTTACGCTCTCTATGGCAGCGAGTATGACTACAAGATGAGAACAGGTTGTGATTTGGGGCTGGTTCCAGCAGTGAGGTCTGATCTTAGCTTTTAGCTCCTCGTTTGTAATGACCAGAAATTTCCACGGCTCCATTCCGAACGACGATGGAGATTTACGCCCCGCTTCAAGTATCTCTCTGATCTCTTTATCCGAGATTTTTCTGCTCTCATCAAAAAGCTTGCAGGCATGTCTGAAATCCATCGCCTCTTTAAATGTTTTGCTCATATCTTCTCCTCTAGTTTCATATTGTAGTCTCTATTTAAATAAAAGATTATATACTTCCAAAATTAACAAAACTCCCTTTGAAAGAATAATAAAAGAAACGACAGCATGGAAAGCTTTGCACTTATTTTTAGCGCCATTTTTATTGGGTATATTTTAAGTAAATCCGATCTTTTTCCCAAAGAGACTCCGCTGATACTGAATCAATTTATTCTCTACATCTCTGCGCCCGCTCTTGTTCTGCTTAAAATTCCAAAACTAAGCTTCTCTATTGATGCGCTCATCCCTGTTTTTATCGCTTGGAGCGTTATGAGCATGAGTGCAATAGCTGTCTTTTACCTCTCAAAACTCTTCTCGTTCACTAAAGAGGTAACGGGCTCTTTAATGCTTGTGGCGGTCTTAGGCAACACCACCTATCTTGGCATTCCTATTGTCAGTGCATATTTTGGAGAAGATGCGCTCGGCTATGTCTTAATGTACGATCAGCTTGGAACTTTTATAGCGCTCTCGACCTACGGAACCTTTGTCTCTGTCTACTACTCAAGCACAAAAGAGGTAGACATACGCGCACTGTTTTTAAAGATACTATATTTTCCGCCTTTTTTAGCCCTTATTATTGCACTTTTTTTAATTGGCACCTCTTTTAATCCCGTCATAGAGAGCGTGCTCGCTTCGCTTGCCGCTACCATCATCCCTTTAGCGCTCGTAGCTGTCGGCCTTCAGCTCCGCTTTAAGCTCCCAAAAGATGATATTAAGCCATTTTCCGTAGCTCTGGCAATAAAACTTATCTTTGCTCCGCTTGTCGCTATCTTTGTCTGCACTATCTTCGGATGGAACTCAGAGGCGGCACTTGTCTCGATCATGGAATCATCCATGGCGCCTATGATAACGGCAGCGGCTGTTGCTTCTATGGCAGGTCTGGCTCCGCGCCTTAGCTCTGCCATTGTGGGGTATGGGATCCTCTTATCGTTTGCAACAACGTGGATCTTTTATCATTTAATTACATAAAGGAAGAAAAATGGAGTGTTATTGCGGCAGTAAAAAAGAGTTTAATGAGTGTTGTGAGCCGTTTTTAAGTGGTGATTCAAAACCAAACTCTCCTCAAGAGCTTATGAGGAGCAGATACAGCGCTTATGTTCTTGGCAATGTTGAGTACATCATAAACACTACCGTAGAAGAGAACCGATACCCTGATGATGCACTGCTGATAGAGGAGTTCTCAAGGGCTGTTTCTTGGCTAAAACTAGATGTGCTACAAGCCAAAGAGAGCATTGTAGAGTTTAAAGCTTACTACAGAGACAGCGAAGGGATAAAGGTTCAGCATGAGAGAAGCAGCTTTGTTTATGAAGATGGTGCTTGGCTCTACAAAGACGGAAAACACTTCAGCTCCAAAATAGAGCGCAATGAACCATGCCCCTGCGGGAGCGGTAAAAAATACAAAAAGTGCTGTGATAAACAGACTACTCTTTAAGACTGTTTTTTAAAATGCTCTCTATCATATTTTTAAAAATAAAGTAGTGCATAGGTATAAGCATATACCAATATATTCTACCCCATATACCTTTTGGGTAGAAGTATGCAGACTGAATAAGTTTCTCACCACCTAGTTTAAACTCCAACCATGCATGACCTGGTATCTTCATCTGTGCATAGAGCAGAAGTCTCTCATTCTCCCGTATGTCTTCAACTCTCCAAAAATCAAGACACTCACCTAGTCTCAGATCACAGCTGTCGCGTCTGCCGCGATTGAGCCCTACACCGCCCAATGCTTTGTCAATAATGCCTCGAATCTCCCAAAGAAAGTCATAATCGAACCAGCCATTTTCTCCGCCGATTGACTTGATAGCTTTAAAAATTTTCTCTTTGTCATAAGAGCTGATATCAGCCTCTTTTCTATCTACAAAAATTGCATCATTTATCTCTCTAGTGTGCTTTTTATCCCAAGATGAGCCGTCTGCATCGCTCCATCTGCTTATGACTTGGTTCTGTTCTATCTCTTGTACTGCTTTTTTTACGGCATCAATGTAACTTATTGGAGTTATATTGGCGAAATATTTTTCTGCATTATCATTTTGAACTGTTACTTCAGATCTCAGTCCCTCTATAAGCGCTTTTGCTACGCTAAAAGGAACAGGTGTAAAAAGATTTAACCAGTAAGAAGAGAGAGTAATGCTCATAAAAGGAACTGCAATAAGATACCTTTTTAAACCAAGAGCCTCTGCAGTTTCAAGCATCATATCTCTGTACATCATCTTTTTTGCGCCTATATCTACTACCAAATTTTCATAATACTCAAGATACAAAGATGAGAAAAGATAGCTTATAACATCGTCAACGGCGATCGGCTGAGCATAGGTATCTACCCATTTTGGGGTAATCATAACGGGCAATTTCTCAACAAGGTTTCTTATGATCTCAAAGCTTGCACTCCCTGAACCTATGATAACTCCCGCACGCACCCAGACAGTCTGCACAGTGGTTGAAGAGCTGAGTATCTCTCCTGTCTCTATTCTGCTTAGCAGGTGTTTGCTTGTATCGCTGTTCTTTACTCCGAGTCCGCCGAGATAGATGACTCTTTTAACACCGCACTCCTCTGCCACATCTATAAAATTTTGAGCCGAGAGCCTGTCGAGGTCCTTATAGTTATCCTTACTTAGAGAGTGGATAAGGTAGTAAGCGGTATCTACTCCCTGCAGTGCTCTTCTTAGAGCCTCTTTGTCAAATGTGTCACCCTCTATGATCTCTATGTTCTTGTTTTTATCTTCTGAAAAACTATTTTTATTTCTAACAAAAACTCTAAGTTCTATATCTTTTTGATTTTTAAGAAGATTTTTCAACCGTCTGCCAATATATCCGTTCGCACCTGTGAGTAAAACTTTCATGGTCATCTCCGCTATCTGCAATAAAGAGTATTCTAAAGCCCATTGGCAATATTAATCAATCTCTTAAATAAAACTTGCTACCATCCTATTATACATAAAATAAAGGGCAGTTCTTGACACAGCAAAATTTTAAGAAATATTTTATTATCTATTTTATAATTTTTGGGATTTTGATCTCTCTATTTAGTGCTATTAGCACCTATATAATCCACATGGGCGATATAGAAAAAACCATAGATGCCAAAGCGCAAGATATATTTGAGATAAAAACTCAAACCATCCTAAAACCTGCAATAGAAAATATGGATGACATTGCAATATCTTTAAGAGAAAATGAGCTTGTAAAAGATTTTATTCTCACAAAGGGTGCAGATAAGCAAAAAAGACTTGAGGAACTCTTTCTTGCCCTGATGGGTATTGAAAACAGAATAATGCAGACGAGGGTTATCGATAAAGACGGCAAAGAGCTTGTCAGGGTAGATAGAAAAAATAAAGAAAGTAAACCTTTTGTCGTAGAGAGCTCAAAGCTTCAGGACAAAAGCAGTAGAGACTATTTTAAAACAGTGTCTAAACTGGCACAAGAGAGTGTTTGGCACTCAAAACTCGACCTAAATATAGAAAACGACAAAATAGAAGTACCTTATAACCCTACCATTAGAGTAGCTGCGCCCCTGCTTAAAGATGGTGAGTTTATGGGAATGGTCATTGTAAACATCTTAACGCAAGAGCTTTTCAATGCAATGGGCACATCATCAAGCTTTACACACTATATTATAGACAAAGAGAAAAACTATATTTTTCACCCTAATGAAGAGTACTCTTTTAACAAGTACAAAAATATCAAAAGAGGCATCCATGAAGATTTTCCAAATGGACTAGATGCCAAAGATGGAATTTACGTATACCCTATAGACGATATCTTAAAAAACGAAGATAAAGCGTTCTTTATCTTAAAGACAAGCGACACTTACGAAGAGAGTCTGAAAAATGAGATACTCCAGAGCGGTGCTATCGTTTTGATCTTAACTGTAATACTTAGTTTCATTACCTCTTTTTATGTCTCAAAAGCCCCTGCAAAACTTCAGACCTCTCTTTTAAATGCACATAAAAAACTAAAAGAGTACACCTCTATAATCGACAGATATATAATAACTGCTACGACCAAGACTGACAGTACCATTTTGGGTGTAAGCAGCGCATTTGAAGAATCCAGCGGTTATTCAAAAGATGAACTGATCGGGGAAAAGATGAGTATTATAAAAGATCCCGGCAGAGACAAAGCCATCATAAAAGATCTGTGGGAGACGATATGCTCTAAGAAAACATGGGTCGGAGAGATAAAAAACAGAAAAAAAGACGGAAGCACATACTGGCTTGAACAACACATAGTCCCAAAAATAGATAAAGAGGACAATATAGAGTCTTTTGTCTCTATAGGGATAGATATAACAGCTAAAAAAGAGCTTGAAAAACTTGCCACCATAGATAAACTGACAGGCATATATAACAGAAGAAGAGTTGAAGAGTTTCTGCAGATAGAGATGGAGGTCGCAAAAAGACACTCTCAGCCGTTATCTCTGATTTTAGTTGATATTGACCATTTTAAATCTGTCAACGATACTTACGGACATCAGGTCGGTGATATGGTGCTAAGCCAAAGTACAAAAGTAATATCTCAAAATTTGCGCAAATCCGATATATTCGGAAGATGGGGCGGCGAAGAGTTTGTAGTTATCTGCCCTCAAACAAACAAAAACGAAGCTTTTGTTCTTGCCCAAAAGCTCAGAGCTGCCATGGAGGAGCATGAGTTTGAAAAGGTCGGGCACAAAACTATCTGCTTAGGAATTGCCGAACTCGAGCATGAGGACAATGAAAAAACATTAGTCGAAAAAGCAGACAAGGCACTCTATGAAGCAAAAAACGGCGGAAGAAACAGAGCCGTTATTTTTACCTGAAGCGATCATCTATTTTAAGTAACTGGGACATCTATGGAAAATATTATTACAAACATTGATTTTGAAGCTCTTTTAAAACTATCTTCGATTATAGGACTGAGCGTAATCGCTTCGATTATTGCCTATTTCATATCAAAAAAATATATCATAAAGATCATACATAAGCTGATATTTAAAACAAAGTCCAGCTGGGATGATACGCTTGTAAAGTCAGGTTTTTTTGAACAGCTCGCCCATATTGTTCCGCCGCTTGTCATCCTCTACTTCTCTAGCATGTACCCGCAAAACATGCAAGATGCGCTCTCGCAGATAGTCGGTTTTTGGATAGCTATAGTAGTTATTAAAAGCATAGATAAGTTTCTATCAGCTCTTTTGGATATTTACAACTCTTTTGAGGTCTCAAAAGAGAAGCCTATAAAAGGGTATATCCAGCTACTCAAGATGTTTGTCTACATCTTAGGTTTTATCATCGCTGTTTGTATTCTGGTCGGTGTTTCTCCGTGGGGTGTTCTAAGCGGGGTGGGTGCATTTACCGCGGTACTTATGTTCATCTTTAAAGACACCATCCTCTCGCTTGTCGCAAGCGTTCAGATCGTGGCAAACGACCTCTTCAAGGTAGGCGACTGGATTGAGGCTCCGAACTTTGGAGCGGACGGGGAGGTCATAGACATCGCGCTTCACTCCGTAAAGGTGCAGAATTGGGATAAAACGATAGTTACTATCCCTACTTACAAATTTATGGAGAACTCCTTTAAGAACTGGCGCGGGATGAGCGATAGCGGTGGCAGACGCATAAAAAGGGCTCTTTTTATAGATGTGAACTCCATAAAGTTCTGCACTCCTCAGCTACTGGAAAAACTGAACAAAATAGAGATAATAAAAGATTATCTGCAAGAGAAACAAAAAGTGGTAGACACTACCGATGAGATAACTCTAAACAAGAGAAAGCTCACAAATATAGGGACTTTTAGGGAGTATGTAAAGAGATACCTGGAAAATAATCCAAACATTGACAGCAAAAACTTCACATTTATAGTCAGACAGCTTCAACCTACCTCAAAAGGCGTGCCTCTTGAGATCTACGCTTTTAGCAACAAAAACAAGTGGGCGGAGTATGAGGATATACAGTCCGATATTTTCGACCATCTTCTTGTCGCCCTAAAAGAGTTTGACCTCAAACTGTATCAAGAGCCATCGGGAGAGTTTGGAGCTAAGTAGCACTCTTTATATACTCATGAACCTCTTTTGCGTCTCCTCTAAAAGTGACCAGATGAGAGCGCTTTTGTATCTGGTAATCATACATCGGGTCGTAATACTCACGTAGGAGATACTCTACCCAATCCCTATACTTCTCAAAAGAGCCACTTCTCTTCTGCTCTCCAAGCGCATCTTCAAAAATTGCGTAAACTTCTCTGTATCTCTGGTCACCAAGCCGCCTCTTAATTCGCTCCATAGCGCTTTTAATATCCAGCTGCCACGCCTCAAGAGCATCTTTGTACCCTGCACTCTCATACATTTTTTGAGCATCGACGACATATTCGTTTAGTGTTATATCTATGCGCTCATCCATCTCTCTCTCAAGTATGACAAGAGGCACTTTTGGTAAAATATCAATAAAGCTATCAGGCATAAAGACGCTACCAACGTGCTTGCCTTCATCTTCAAAAACAAGTGTTTTAAAACCTTCCTCTAACTTTTGGATTATTTTATATATCAAATTGTTCTCAAAGTCTATCTGTGAAGTCTGCGGAGTGATCTTTCTTCCAAAAGAGGAGCCTCTGTGGTTTGCAAGAGCCTCAAGATCAATTGCATTTTGCATCTTCTTTAGCTCTATGGTCTTTCCCGATCCCGTTCTGCCGCCGAGAAATATCGGTTTGAACTGTTTATAGGAGTTCTCAAGCTCATCCAAGAGATAACTTCTAAAAGCTTTGTAACCGCCCTTTAGACGCACTATCTCTCTGCCCCTCTCACCGATCCACTCTTGAGCGATCTTGGAGCGCTGACCGCCTCTAAAACAGTACAGAAGTGCATCTGGATTTGCATCCATAAAACCGAGCCAAGCCTGTACCCGCTGCTCTTTTATATCTCCGCTTACAAGCTCATGTCCAAGCTCTATAGCCTTTTCGTTACCTCTGTTTTTGTAACAAATACCTACTTCATGTCGCTCTTCATCGCTCATTATTGGTAGATTTACGGCGTTAAAAAATGCGCCTTTTTTAAACTCGACGGGAGCGCGAACATCTATAAGCGGAGTGTTGTTTAAGACAATAGATCTGAAGTCATCAAAGAGTTTAGACACCTACAAAACCTCTACCAAGTGCTTGCCTTGTGCCAGAGTCTCTCCTATGGGCTCAAGTTCCAAACCTTCTGAGCGCGCAGTGCTGTAGAACTCATCAAGAGCATCTTTTTTAACAAGTACTAAAAGCCCGCCTGATGTCTGTGCATCGCAAAGTATCTCTCTTTGTTTATCGTTCATCTGAGATATCTTATGACCGTAGCTCATAAAGTTTTTACGAGAACCGCCGGGTATGCAGCCCAAAGCTCTATATTTTTCAACATTTTGCAGAAGCGGGACTTTATCAAACCAGATATTGGCACTGATGCCGCTTGCTTCACAAATTTCACTTAAATGCCCCAAAAGACCAAATCCGGTAATGTCCGTCATGCTTACAACACTCTTCAGGCTTGCCAATGCGCTGCCTGCTCTGTTTAGCGTTACCATCGCATTAACTGCCGCATCTATATGGGTATCTTCTATCTTTTTTTGCTTTTGCGCCGTTGTAAGTATACCGATACCTATAGGCTTTGTGAGAAATATATAGCAATCCTCTTCGCCGCCGCTATTTTTCATAAGGTTCTCATTCTCGACCAAGCCCGTAACCGCAAGCCCGAATATCGGCTCGGGAGAGTCTATGGAGTGTCCGCCTGCAAGAGGAATTCCAGCCTCTTCACAGGCCGCACGACCTCCCTCTATTACTTGCTGCGCGACATCGCTTGAGAGCTTATCGATCGGCCATCCGAAGATAGAGATAGCCATAAGAGGCTTACCGCCCATTGCATAAATATCACTTAGCGCGTTTGTCGCGGCAATTCGTCCGAAAGTAAAAGGGTCGTCCACAATAGGCATAAAAAAGTCGGTGGTCGAGAGAACCGATGTTCCGTTGCCCAGATCATACGCCGCCGCATCATCTTTATGCTCGTTTCCTACAAGAAGCTGCGGGTAGAGAGCAGTTGAAATGTCTGTTTTTAGTATCTCATCAAGAAGCATCGGGGAGATCTTGCATCCGCACCCTGCTCCATGGCTATATTCTGTTAATTTTATTTGTTCCATTATTTTCCTTGAAAATAGCGATACTACTTATGCAGCGCTAGCTCTTTTTTGAGATATTCGCCCGTATAAGAGCCTGTTTTCTTATGCTCGTCTGCCACTTTTTCAGGGCTTCCTTCGGCGATAATAAGGCCGCCGCCGCTACCGCCCTCAGGTCCCATGTCTATGATATAGTCGGCATTTTTTATCATGTCGAGGTTATGTTCAATGATAAGCACGGAGTTGCCAAGCTCTACGAACTTGTGAAGAACGCCCGTCAGCCTGTCAACATCGGCAAAATGAAGCCCCGTGGTCGGCTCATCCAGTATGTAGAGCGTCTTGCCGGTATCTTTGCGGCTAAGCTCTTTGCTAAGCTTGATCCTTTGCGCCTCACCGCCTGATAGCGTGACGGCATTTTGACCCAGAGTTATATAGCCGAGACCGACATCTACAAGAGTGGACATTATCTGGTTTATCTTCGGGATGGGCTTAAAAAACTCATACGCTTCATCAACGCTCATCTTGAGTACATCAGATATGTTCTTGCCCTTATAGAGCACTTCTAGAGTCTGCTGATTGTAACGCGTGCCTTTACATGTGTCACACTTGACCATGATGTCCGGCAAGAAGTGCATCTCGATCTTGTTCTCGCCCTCGCCTTGGCACTTCTCGCACCTTCCGCCTTTGACGTTGAAGCTGAACCTTGAACTTGTATAGCCTCTTATCTGAGCCTCTTTTGTCTGTGCAAAAAGGTTTCTTATCTCATCCATTACGCCCGTGTAAGTCGCTGGGTTTGATCTCGGAGTTCGCCCTATCGGACTTTGGTCGAGATAGATCACTTTGTCCACATGTTCTAATCCCGTTATCTCGACCCCCGCTACTTTGTTGACCTTTCTTGCATGATTTAAAAGCTCTCTGGCTGTCGGAAGAAGTGTCTGAAGCATCAAGGAGCTCTTTCCGCTTCCGCTCACGCCCGTTATACAGACAAAGTTGTTTAGCGGTATCTTTGCGCTTAAATCGGTTATATTGTTAAGTGTGACGTTCTTTATCTCTATAAACTTATCCTGCGCTCTTCTGTAAAAATACTCAATCTTTTTTCTGCCGTAAAGATAGTCCGCGGTCAGTGTTTTTGCCTTTTTTAGCTTATCAAGCTCTCCTGCAAAAACGACCTCTCCTCCAAATTTTCCCGCACCTGCTCCGATATCTACTATAAAGTCCGCATTCTCAATGGTCTCTTTGTCATGCTCGACGACTATAACGCTGTTCCCCTTCTCCTGAAGGCTTCTAAGCGTGCGGATAAGTTTTAGCGTATCTCTCTCATGCAGCCCGATGCTCGGCTCATCCAAAACATATAAAACACCGGTTAAACCGCTGCCTATCTGCGAAGCTATGCGGATTCTCTGCGCCTCTCCTCCGCTTATGGTTCTTGCGTCACGCCCAAGCGTGATATAGCCAAGACCGACATCAAACAAAAAGTAGAGTCTCTCGCGTATCTCATTTAAAATAGGTGCGGATATCTGCTCGTTCTGTTTTGAGAGAGACGAGAAGTTGCCCTCTTCTTTGAACCACTCATAGCTCTTTGCAATAGGCATATCCAAAATATCTGCAATACCTTTGCTTGCCACTTTTACTGCAAGTGACTCTCTTTTTAGTCTGTGCCCCCTGCAGACGTTGCAGACCTTCTCACTCATATAGTCAGCTAACTCTTTCTCATCTTTGAACATATCGTATGCTATCTTGATGATTCCGGGCCAGACGCGCTTAACTTCATGGGTTTTCCACAGAAAGCTAACTTCATCGATGCCTCCGTGGAGTATCGCTTTTTGTTTATACTCAGGCAGTTCTGAGTACGGCACGGTAATGTCGATGTCGTTTGCCGCACAAAAGCCTTTTAAAAAGGTAAAGTAGTACCCTTTGTTAAAGCCGTATACTATCTTTACGGCACCCTTTTCTATGCAGAGGTCTCTGTCAATTATCTTGTCTTGGTCGAGTGCGTAGCGAAGTCCAAGTCCGTCACATTCGCTGCAGGCTCCCTTTGGAGAGTTAAAAGAGAAAGAGAGGGGTTCTAGCGGATCAAAACTTATCTTACAGTCAAAACAGGCATTGTGTTCGCTGTAGTGTATGTTGGAGTTCTTGAGTCCAAGCTCTTCATGGTTCAAAATGTCTATCTCAAGTTCGCCGTAGCTCTCTTTTAGCGCTTTTTCAACGTCAGCGGCTATTCTCTCTTTGTTCTCCTCCTTGACTACGACCCTGTCTATAACGACCTTGATGGTATGCTTTTTCGTTTTGCTAAGCTCTATCTCTTCATCTAGCCTTACCATTACGCCATCGATCATCGCACGTACATACCCTTTATGTACCAAAGACTCCAAGATGTCATGAAAGCTTCCCTTTTTTTCACGCACCAAAGGAGCCAAAAGAACAAGCTTTGCACCCTCTGGGAGTTTTGCGACCTCGGCGATAATATCAGACGCGCTCATCTGAGAGACCACCTTGCCGCATTTATGGCAGTGCTGAGTGCCTATTCTGGCATATAGAAGTCTCAGGTAGTCATATATTTCAGTAATTGTCCCAACCGTTGAGCGCGGATTTTTAGAGGTTGTTTTTTGATCTATCGCAATTGCGGGAGTAAGCCCCTCGATCTTATCGACATCAGGCTTGCTTACACGGTCTAAAAACTGTCTAGCATAAGAGGATAGAGACTCCATATAGCGTCTCTGCCCCTCAGCATATAGCGTATCAAATGCCAGAGTTGATTTTCCGCTTCCGCTAAGACCCGTAAATACGACCAGCTCGTTTTTGGGTATCTCAAGCGATATATTTTTTAAGTTGTTCTCTCTTGCACCGACTATCTTTATAACATCTCTTTTTTTCATTTATGACCTATATTCCTCTAAAATAATATTCTCTGTATCAAGTATATAACAATTAATAGATAAAAACCCGCTAATAGTTTTTTCTGCAGAACCGAATCTACGCTGTCTTTAAGAAAGATACCGACATAGACGCCTATAAGTGATGCGACGCCAATAACTATTCCGCTAAAGAAGTCTATATCTCTGCTTAAAGTATGAGATATAACCCCAGACACAGATGAGAAGACCACAAAAAAGAGCCCAGCAGATATCGCTTTTTTGATATCCACATGCAAGAAACTAACCAAAATAGGCACTAAGATGATGCTTCCTCCAACTCCTATAAGCATGCTGAGAAGACCTACAAAAAAACCTATTACAAACAGAACTACTCTGTTTAACTCCTTTTGCTCTACATCTATGCTTGTTTTATAGAAGAGCCTGCTAAGCGCAAAGAGTGCAAATGCCAAAAATATAAGCTCTAACGCAAGATCACTAAAGAGCGAGGTTAAAAATCCGCTAAAAAGCGCTCCGACAAAGCCGCCTATGCCTATCGTAAAGACCATAGGAACATCAAGCGTTCCCTTTTTATTGTTAAGGTAACTTCCATACAGCGAACTAAAGAGCATCTGCACTACGGATATGCCGATAGCCTCTTTTATGCTATAGCCCAGAAGCAGCAGCAGAGGGACAAGTATGGTTCCGCCGCCGATCCCGAAAAACCCCGAAAGCAGACCGACACCTATGCCTAAAAAAATCAATTCAATCATCATCAAAACTTTTTTTGCAATTATATCATCTTAATGGCTCCACATAAATATATTAAGAATTTTTAGAGCTACCCTTATGTATAATTTCCCAAACAGGGGTCAAAAGAATGTTAAACACAATTATAGAAGCTTCAAAAAATTTCTGTATCCATCAGATAAGACTGCCTTATGAGATGCATGACAATGTCACCAAAACGAGAACGGTTATTGCTTATATAGATATAGAAAGTATAGACGGCAACAAGCATAGAGTTTACATCGGCGCAACTCCGAGTTTTGCGCAGAGAATATCTACACTTCTTTTAGAAGAGGATGAGAGCGATGAGGATACTTTGATAGACATGACTCTTGAGACCGCAAACCTTATAATAGGAAGCGCAAAGGTTCTAGCAAGTCAGAATGAGTCCGAGTCTTACAATATGTCCACTCCGCACTTTGAAAAAATAGATATTTTTGACTTTAAGTATGACAATGCAAAAGTCTTAAAAGTAGAAGATGATGAGATGATCATCGCTATTAAGGAACTATAGTTGAATAAAAGAAGACGCACTTATGGGGCTAAAGAGTTTACGTTCGATCCTGAGAGAGAGCTCTCATGGATGGACTACTCCGGTCTGCTGGACATGGAAGTGGAGTTCGTATCTGAACTGGGAGAGACCGAACTCTCAATAGGCGATATTTTAAAACTTACAAAAGGTTCTATTATAGACCTGAAAAAACCTGCTGGCGAGAGTGTCGAGTCATATGTTAACGGTCGTATATTGGGAAAAGGCGAGGTAATGGTCTATGAGAAGAACCTTGCTATCCGTATAAATGAGATACTGGATTCAAGTGCCGTCTTATACCATCTTGCTAAAGAGAGACTATGATAAAACTCTTCTTGATCTTCCTGCTTCCGCTTTCACTTTACGCTTCAAAGATCTTAAGCTATAACATCTACGACAGAACAGAGAGAGTTGATGTTATGATAACTTTTGACACTCCGTATGAGGGCGTTATAAAACAGAGCTCAAGCGACTCAAACATTCTAATAAAGCTTGAAGATGCCTCAATAGAGTCTGCAAAGGTAAAAAAACTCTCATCCAAATATATAAAGTCAATTACCATAACTCCGATGTCTGGCTATACGCAGATATCTGCGAATGTGCCCCCTTCCGTAGCTCTTCAGGCATCTAAAACATCCGACTCCTACGGTCTCAGATTAAGATTTACTGCGGCTGCACAAGCTCCTAAGAGCGTTAAGGAGCCACTGCAGACGGAAGCTCCCTTGCTTGCTTCACTTCCGACAAAAAAGAGTGACGACATAGCGCAGAGCTACTACATAGTTATAACAATTTTGATCATAGGGATAATCATACTTTTTTACATCAAAAAAAGAGTCTCTACTCAGCCAAATGTAAAAAAAACATCTTCATGGCTATTTGCAGAAAACAATAACAACAATACCAAAGAGGCTGCTAAGATGAAGCAGCCAAGCATCCAAAACGGTGATGTCACTATAAGATTTCAAAAATCTCTAGATGAGCAAAACAGTGTGGTGATGCTTGATTTTGGCGAACAGAGCTATCTTGTTCTTATGGGAAAGAACAATATTCTGCTTGACAGATTTACACACAACAGACCGACAACACAGGATGATTTTGAGTCTATTTTACAAAGCAGACACCAAGAGCTTGACAATTTTTTAAACGGCGGCGGTGAGGACTCAAAAGAGGAGTATCTGCAAGCATATAAAGAGAAGGCTGCTTCTGTCAGATATGAAGTTTAGATCAAGAAGCGTCTTGGTTGAAGCGGTTTTCCAAAAGTTTTTGAATCATATTTAGATTTGCCGTGGTAAGTCTGTACTTCTCATCCATCATCTTGCTTATATGATAGACTTCGGTTACTGTTATGCCGTATGGGTCTTTCTTCTCTTTTACGACCTTCTCGTCCTCAAACGAGTAGAGGTATAAGCTTTTTCTGGTCAGCTGTATATAGTATGTAAGCACTATCTCATCGGAGTGCTTCTTCTCAAGTGCTACAATGACTCTCTGATCATCCCTGCAGCTATTCTCCAGCTTTAGCACATCTCTCATTTGCGCCGCGTCTATAAAACCTATATAGAACTTATTGTAAAGATCGTGGTATCTCTGTATCTTCTCACTCATTAAAAAGTTCATATCGAGTATATGTTTTTTATTGCTGTTGATGGTCTTTGTGATCCAAGAGATGGTGTTGTAGTATCTAAACGGATAGAGTTTCAAAGAGTGCGCCTCTATCATCTTTGGAGATTTTATTCTCTTTTTGGGCATCAGTTTTTTTGCATCCGTATCTACAATATAATCAAGAACCTCATTTGCAGAAAAGCCCTCTGTAAGCCAGACCGTACAGTAAGAGGGCAGCTGCCTCACTCCTGTAGCTCCCTCGTTTAAGATTATAAGAGCTTTTATCTCATAGTTTGGAAATATTATCTCAAGGAGCGCTTTTTTCTTTCTAAGTCTTTTTCTAAGTTTTAGAACCGATTTTACAAGCGTCATCTCTACAAAGTAGAGCTCTTTGTTCTTAGTGATAAGCATAGCGTCAAACTCACTTATCTCTCTGCTTTTGGTTCTGTATACTATCTGCTGTTTTTCGCTTATCGAGAGTGTATTTGCATGAGCTTTGATCTTGTCTTGATGAAAACCTTTTAAGACGAACTTCTCGATCTCATCATTTTCTACTGCGTATATAAGGAGTTTTTCATAGATAAAGTTTTCAAAAACTTCGCCCTCAAAAGAGCGGTATGAACTTAAATAGTGAGGATCATCTTTGCTTACTCCTCTTCTTATCAGAGAGAGAAGATGTTTTACGTTGTAGTCGTAGTGCAGTAGGTTATCGCCTATATCGCTGTGGTCTAATGTCTTTATTGATTTACTTATCTTTAACAAACTATCTCGCTATTACTAAAAAAGTCATCTATTACAGCGCGGTATTCTTGTACGTCAGATATACGGTTTACACTGTCTCTAAGTGCTGATGCACCCCGGTAACCTTTAGAGTAGGTATGAGTATGTTTTCTAAACATAGGAACTCCGTGGGAGCCATAAAACTCTATCATCTTATCAAAGTGCTCCATGATTATATCATGCTTTATGTTTTTGTCAATAAACTCACTGCCGGATTTGAGCTGATGAAATATCCAAGGAGCGCCAACCGCACCCCTTCCTATCATAACTCCGTCCGCCCCCGTGTGCTCTAAAACCCACTTTGCTTTTTCGTACGAATCTATGTCTCCGTTTGCGATCACGGGGATTTTCACAGCCTCTTTGATCTCTTTTATGGCATCATAGTCAACTGCGGCTTTAAATTTTCCAGCGCGTGTTCTGCCGTGAACGGCTATAAAATCCGCGCCGCTATCCTCTACTATCTTTGCGATCTCTATGTGGTTTTTTTTCTCAAAACCGAGTCTTATCTTTACGCTTGTTAGACTTTTATTTGAGGTCTCTTTGATAGTTTTTATAATATCGCCCATTAAAGGAAGGTTTAAAAGCAGAGAGCTACCGCTGCCGTGTCCAACAACTTTTGGCACTGGGCAGCCGCAGTTAAGATCGATTATATCTATCCCCTCTTGCTCATTCAGTATCTCGACAGCCCGGCGTATGACGTCAACTTCGGCACCTGCTATCTGTACGGAGTATGGGTCTTCATTTGGGCTTTTTTGTATCATATGAAGCGTTTTTGCAGAGCCGTGAACCAGAGCGTTTGAGCTAAGCATCTCGCTTACAGTAAGGTCTGCTCCGAACTTTTTAACAACGCTTCTAAAAGGCAGGTCGGTATAGCCAGCAAGCGGGGCTAAAACAAAGACGGGCTTTTTAAAAGATAGTTTTTCACTCATTATAAATTTAACGTACTATATAAAGAGATTGATGTCAAAATGTTTTCCGCAATCTCTAAGCGCGCTGTACGCTTTAAAAGTCAGATACTCATTAGGCTGGGATATGTCAAGTATCTCTTTTGCAGGAGACAACATCTCCAGATCAAAAAGAGTAAAGAGGTAAGCTTCCGTTGCAGCTTCGCCCTCATTGCTCAATGTTTCAAAAAGTTTAATTCTCTGCTCCGGAAGCATTGACTTTGAGAGCTTTTTAGAAGCCTCGATATACTCTTTAGAGTCAAGTTTCAGATCATGAAAAAGAGCTATCAGAGAGTCGTTTGAGACCTCTAGCGTATGCTGATCTGCATTTACTCTTGAAAGTATCTCAAAAAGAGCCTCTCTGCTAAGCGCATCTTTATACTTCTCGATAGCATAAAGAGGAGCATACTTTACAAAATCTACATAGACCTCTTTGCGAAGGCTGATATCATACTTGTTTTTATCGCTTAAGATATCTTCGGCGCTTATATCGCCTTTTTTATATCTGTTTCTCTCATTTTGAATGACCAAAGGGTTTGAAGATTTAAGGGAGTATTTTTTCAACTCGACCGCTTCGCCGCCTCTTATGCTGTTTATAAGAGTAAGAACATCTTTTAGTTTTTTGTTCTCGATGTTTGCATCAAACTCCCCGATCGGGAAAATGGTAGCATTGTCAACAAGAGAACCCAGCAATTTGTATCTATCTGTCTTGAATGAGTTTGAACGCTCCTGCTTTCCAAGATATGCATCTACGATCGCATCAACTATTCTCTCATAATCCTTATCATATTTGCGTTTTCTTAAAGTACCTAAAAACGAGTAAAAAAGCATATGGATAACGCTGGCAGCATACAATATTATCATAGGGATGATTACCCACACTGCTACAGAAAATGACGGCAGTGCTGTACCAAAAAAGTCAATACTTATGCTATCTTGTGTTACGAAAGCATAAACATACCATCCTATTAGAACAATTAATATCAGCGCTGCGATTGTGTATCTTTTAATATGCATCACATACTCCTTATTTAGATTTTTCTACGATCTCTCTACAATCTATACAGTATATCGCATGAGGCTTAACTTTCAATCTTTGAAACCCTATAGGGTCTTCACACATCTCACAAATTCCATAATCACCGGATGCGATCTTTCCAAGAGTCACGTTGATCTCTCTTAGCTCTTTCTCCTGCTGTCTCACGATAGCGCTCTCTACCATAGAGCTGTTATCAACAGATGCATGATCGCCCTCGTCGTTAAGCTCTAGCAGGCTTAACTGGTCAAGTTCATCATTTACACCTTTGATGTTTTTAATTATCTGGTCTCTTCTACTCTCTAAAATCTCTTTAAAGTATTTTAATTCGCTATCTTGCACTTACTTTCCTTATTTGTGATATGGGTGGTTGCTCAAAATTGAAAATCCCCTATAAATCTGCTCAAGCAAAACTGCTTTTGCAATCTTATGACTCATAGTTATATTTCCTAAACTTATAACGACATCGCTTTTTTTCAAAAACTCGTCCTCAAAGCCGTAAGCTCCGCCTATGAAAAATTTAATCGCAATTTTACCATCTAATAGCTTACTAAATTCATAACTATCGATTATTTTTCCATCAGGATGCAATATTACGTTAAAACCTTTTGATATATAAGGCTCTAAAAGTTTTGAATAAGCCTGCTTTGAAGCTTCAGGTGAGATAGTGTGTGCTTTTGTTACATCTTTGTTAAAAAGTTCCGTATCGTCTACTTTTGCAAAGCGGGAGATCATCTTTATAAGCTCTTTATAGAGTGGATCATAGGTAGAGCGCTCTTTTTTTGCTATTGAGACTATCTCTATATTCATAAAAGCAGTCCGCTTCCTATGACATGATATGTCACGTTAGAAAATTTATCGCTCTTCTTTACGCCGCCAATTGCCGCGACAAAATGTTTTGAGTGTGAGGCGATCTCATCAAGACTCTCGCCCAAGACAGCTGATATATCACTTTTTGTAGCAGTGCTTCTGTAAGCTCCGAGACCTATATAGTTCAAATCCATCTCATTTGCCTGCAGAACTTCCTCTTTACTGTGAGTTGAAATGCCCAGTATCTTATCTTTTCCAGTAACGCCTCTTAATATCTTTATAGCTTTTAAAGGGTCGGGGTCTATCTCTCTTAGATCCTCTTGCCCGACATGTACACCGTCGCAAAACTCTACAAGCTCATACGCATCGTTTACTATTAAAAACCCCTCATACATATTTCTGATCTTAATAAGCTGGCGTTTGATTAATTGTAAATCCGCACTTTTATTGCGGTACTGTATTATTTCCGCCTTTTGCTCTTTGGCAATGCGGATATACTCCTCTAAAGAGATAGCTCTCTTATCTAGAAGCTCCTGGTCACAGAGTGCGTAAAGACGCATTATGCAACTTTTAGAAGCGTTAGGAGGTCTGAGAGTGTTTTTTTAAGATTGTTTCTATTTACAACCATATCTATTGAGCCCTTTTCAAGCAAAAACTCTGCTCGCTGGAACCCATCAGGAAGAGCAGAGCCGATCGTCTGCTCGATAACTCTCTGCCCGGCAAAACCGATCAAGGCTCCCGGCTCAGCAATGATAATATCGCCAAGCGTAGCGAATGATGCACTGACACCGCCCATTGTAGGGTCAGTAAGAACGGAAATATATGGAAGGTTATGCTTTGATAGTTTTGCCAAAGCAGCGGAGGTCTTGCTCATCTGAAGCAGTGAAAAAGTACTCTCCTGCATTCTCGCTCCGCCGCTTGCACTAAGGATGATAAGTCCCTGTCTCTTCTCTATAGCACGATCTACCGCACGGACGATCTTTTCACCCTCAACAGAGCCTAAAGAGCCGCCCATAAAAGCAAAATCAAAGATTACGACTTGTGCAGGAACACCGTTCATCTCACACTCTCCGCTTACAACGGATGAAGTCTTGCCTGTTTTAGCCTCTGCATCTTTAAGTCTCTGTTTGTATGATATTTTATCTGTGAATTTCAGCGGATCGACAGGTCTTAAAGTAGAATCATACTCAACAAATGTTCCCTCATCTGCTAAAAGTTCTATTCTCTCTTTTACGCCTATTCTTATGTGGTATCCGCATTTAGGACAGACATGTCTTTGATTCTCGACCTCTTTGTAGTACATAAGGGATTGGCATGATTTACACTTTACCCAATGTGCGGGAGCTTCACTTTTAACCGGTTCTTTTATATTTTTGTTTCTAGAAAAAATGCTAAGTAAGTTCAAAAATTATCCTTTTTTATATATTATCGCGGGAATTATATCGAATTTATACTTTATTTTTATAATTTTTGATGATAGAAGGAGACGTATATGCAAAAAAAATGCATATACATAAAAAACTATTTAAGGAGTGCTTTTACTATACTTCTTGCAGCTTCACGCCCGTCATACGCGGCAGTTACTACAAGGTCGGCACCTCTATAGCAATCACCCCCGGCATAGATTCCAGAAGTTGTAGTCTCGTGAGTCTCTTCATTTATTATGATTCCGCCCCACTTGTTGGTATCTATGCCATTTTCAGCCAAGAAAGAAGGAGATTCAGGATCAAAACCAAGAGACATAATGATAACATCGGCATTTACCCTGTATTCGCTCCCTTTTAACTCCTCCATCTTTTGACGTCCGCTATCATCTTTTGCGCCAAGAGTAGTTTTGATCACTTCAACACCGACGGCATTGCCTTTATCGTTTAATATGATCTCTTTAGGAGAGACGAAGAATGTAAAGTCAACTCCCTCTTCCATTGCGTTTTTATACTCTTTTTGGCTTCCGGGCATATTGTGCGCATCACGTCTGTAAAGACACGTTACACTTTTTGCGCCCTCTCTCTTAGCAGTTCTCAGACAATCCATAGCAGTGTCTCCGCCGCCGATAACGACTACGTTTTTATCTTTGAAATCAAACTTTTTATCATAAGAGAGCTTGAAGTTCTTTCTTTGAATGGCAGTCAGGTACTCCATCGCTTTGTAAACATTTGGTGCCTGTTCGCCGTTTATAGAGGCTTTTTTTGCTTTTGTGGCGCCGATACCTATGAACATAGCGTCATGATTTTGAGCAATCTCTTCAAAGGTTATATCCTTGCCTACTTCGCAATTTAGCACAAGCTCCATGCCCGCCTCTACAAGAAACTTTATACGGCGCTCTATTATCTTTTTATCAAGCTTGAAGTTAGGGATCCCGTAGGTCATAAGCCCGCCTGCTCTGTCGCTTCTCTCATAAACCGTTACGGCGATGCCTGAACGCAGAAGATATGTAGCAGCAGAGAGCCCGGCAGGACCGCTTCCTATGATCGCCACCTTTTTATCTGTTGTAATTCCAGGAAAATCAGGCTTAAGCCCTGCTCTAAATCCCTCTTCCGTTATATGCGTCTCAACAGAGCCGATCGTAATTGCACCATGACCGTCATTTAGAGTACAGTCACCTTCGCAAAGTCTGTCATGCGGACAAACACGCCCCATAACTTCAGGGAACGGAGATGGTTCGTTTGAGAGTTTAAATGCAAACTCCAGATCTTTTTCGCTTACAGCTTTGAGCCACTGAGGTATATAGTTGTGAAGCGGACACTTGTTAAGACAAAACGGGTCTCCGCACTGGATACATCTCTCGCTCTGCGTTGCAGCTTCACTCTTGTCAAAAACTTCGTAAATCTCTCCAAAATCCTTTGTTCTCTCTACGACTAATCTTTTTTTTGCTTCTGTTCTTTCAATTGTTAAAAATTCTCTCATGATTAATCTCCGATCTCTAAGTTAATAGGCAGTTTAGTTAGATTTTTAGGTTTTACAAGCCAGAAGTTTCTCACCTCTATTCTAAAGTTGTCAAGCAGCGCTTTTGCCTTTTTGCTCTCGGTCTCGACAACATAATCTTTAAGAAGTTTTTTAAGGTAGTGTCTAGCCTCATCGGTCTCGTCCGTATCTATCCTTACCAACTCCACAAGCTCACGGTTCGCATTTTCGAAAAATTTGTGCTCCTCGTCATATACAAAACTGATCCCGCCTGTCATACCTGCACCGAAGTTTATTCCCGTACGTCCGAGTATCACGACCACACCGCCGGTCATATACTCACATGCGTTATCTCCGGTTCCCTCGACTATTGCCAGTGCTCCGGAGTTACGAACCGCAAATCTCTCTCCTACGCTTCCTGCAACATATAGCTTTCCGCCTGTTGCTCCGTAAAGACATGTATTACCGCCCGCAGCAAATTTTTCGCCGCTGTTTTTAGAGGTAACGATTATCTTTCCTCCGTGCATACCTTTTCCGATATAGTCGTTTGCGACACCGTTTAGGTAGATTGATACTCCATGGATCAAAAATGCGCCAAGAGCCTGTCCGCTGATACCACTCAGGTTGATGCGGATAGTATCGGAAGCAAGCCCTTTATCACCGTAGTACTCAGCTATCTCGCCGCTTATAAGCGCACCGAAACTTCTGTTTACATTCGTGATCTTTCTGTTGATCTTAACAGGATGCTCAGGGTGTTTTATGGCGCTCATCGCCTCTTTAAGTACATCTTTTTCAAATGCGTTGTCATCAAACGGAGGATTTGTAAGCTGCTGGCAGCTGTTTACCCCCTCCTCTTGATGTAAAACAGCGCTAAAATCGAACTTTTGAGCGAAGCTGTCATCTGTGACTTTTAGAAGATCGCTTCTGCCTATCATCTCCTGCATAGTTCTAAATCCAAGCTCTGCCATGATCGAGCGTATATCTTCAGCCAAAAGAGTAAAATAGTTTATAAGCTGATCTACATGCCCTTTGAAGAACTCTTGACGGAGTTTTTCATTTTGCGTGGCAATACCGACCGAACATTTATTGACGTGGCATATGCGCAGCATTTTACAACCTACGATAGTTAAAACACCTGTTCCGAATCCATAGCTCTCAGCACCCAGAAGTGCGGCTTTTACAACATCAAGTCCTGATTTTAGACCTCCGTCGGTCTGAAGCTCTACAACTCTTCTGAGGTTGTTTGCTTTTAGTGCGTTGTGCGCTTCGCTAAGTCCAAGCTCCCAAGGGTTTCCTGCAAACTTGATAGAGGTCAGAGGTGCAGCACCTGTTCCGCCGTCTCCGCCCGAGATTATGATCTTGTCCGCATAAGCTTTTGCGACACCTGCGGCAATAGTTCCGACACCGATAGTCGATACAAGTTTCACTGCGACTCTTGCTTTTGGATTTACCTGCTTAACGTCAAAAATAAGCTGTGCCAGATCCTCGATAGAGTAGATGTCATGGTGAGGAGGAGGCGAGATAAGCGTAACACCCGGAACTGTATGGCGAAGCTTTCCGATAAGAGGCGATACTTTATGCCCAGGAAGCTGTCCGCCCTCTCCAGGTTTTGCACCCTGAGCAACCTTTATCTGTATCTCCTCTGCACTTCTGAGATATGCAGGCGTGACACCGAAGCGCCCTGAAGCTACCTGTTTGATCTTTGAGTTTCTCTCTGTGCCGAAACGCTCAGGATCCTCTCCGCCCTCTCCACAGTTTGACTGCGCACCAATTGCGTTCATTGCGATCGCAATTGTCTCATGCGCTTCGGGACTGATAGAGCCAAGACTCATAGCTGCTGAGGCAAATCTTTTAAATATCTCCTCTTTAGGCTCGACTTCAGAGATGTCGATCGGCTTTCTGTCAGATTTTATATCAAAGAAGTCGCGAATGAACTTCAGACCTCTTTTGTTTACAAGGTCTCTTAGTCTCTCATAATCTTTCTTGCTTCCGCTGCTTGCCGTAGCATGGATCGCATGAATAACTTCAGGCCCGAAATCGTGATGTTCCTGTCCGCTGTAGAACTTATAGTATCCGCCAATGTTTAAAGGAAATATTTTATTAAAGCCGTTCTGCTCAAATGCCTGCTCATGATATCTTGTAAGTCTCTCATCTATATCACTGTAATCAAGTCCGTTAAGAGCCGAGTTTGATGCCCCAAAACACTCGCTCACTATCTCACGGCTTAGACCCATGACATCGAAAAGTCCTGAGTTTCTGTAAGATGCTATAGTTGAGATGCCCATTTTAGACATAATCTTAAGTATTCCCGCATTCAGTGAGCCATGAACTGCTTTTAGCGCTACATTACAATCTACCGTAATCGCATTTGATCTTTTAGTATGTTCGATAACGGTTTCGGCTAAGAGCTTAGGGTGTATAGCATTTGCACCATAACCGATAAGAACCGCTGCACTGTGAGAGTCGTATACCTCACAGCTCACAGCGACCATAGATGCCAAATGACGCACCTTTGCTTTTAACAGAGCAGAGTTAAGACGTCCGATAGCCATTGCCATAGGAATTATTTTATTCTTTTTGCTAAATTCGCTATCATCTAGAATAATGATTCTCGTACCTTCGTTTTTTACCGAATTTACGACATTTTCAACCAAAGCATCAAGCGATTTTTTCAGATCACTCTCGTATGCAGTTGAAAATGTTTTGTTGCGGTAAAAATCCTGATAGCTTGGCGACTTCTTATCTCCGAACGATTTTAAAATAGAGAGTTTCTCGCTTGTTATAATAGGAGATATAGATTTTAAACGGTGTGCATGAAACGGCACTTCATCAAGGATGTTGTGAACTTCTCCAAAGCCCGTGTTCAAGCTCATAACCACTTTTTCTCTGATAGGGTCGATCGGAGGGTTTGTGACCTGGGCGAACTTCTGCTTGAAAAAGTCGCTAAAAGCCCTCTGTTTATTTGAGAATGCTGCAAGCGGCGTATCATCACCCATTGATCCTACAGCCTCTTTGCCCTCTAAGATCATAGGCTCTATAACCTGCTCTATAACCTCATGAGTAACGTTAAAGTATCTCTGTCTTGCTATAAGCTCCTCTTTTGTATATTTAGGAGTCGACATATACTGATCCACCACATGCTCCTGCAGGTAGATCATATGCTCGTTCAGCCACTCCATGTACGGGTTTGAGCTCTTTAGGTAGTCGTTTATATCGCTGTTTTTGAATATTCTGCCGTTTTTAAGGTCAAGTCCGATCATCTCGCCTGACTGCAGACGGCCTCTCTCTTTTATATCCTTCTCGGGAATATCTACAACACCGTATTCACTCGCTATAAGAAGCGTATCATCTTTCGTGATTATATATTTTGAAGGGCGAAGTCCGTTTCTATCAAGGACACATCCTACATATCTTCCATCGGTTACGGAGAATGCGGCAGGTCCGTCCCACGCTTCAAAAACAGTTGAGTGGAACTCATAAAATGCGCGAAGCTCAGGGTCCATATGCGGAGCGTTCTGCCAAGCAGCAGGTATTACAGCGCGGACAGCTTTGAAAAAATCCATGCCGTTTACAAGCAAAAACTCAAAAAAGTTGTCTGCGGAAGCACTGTCTGATGATTTAGGCTGTAAAATAGGCAGTATTCTCTGTATCTCTTCATCGGTAAAGACTTCGCTCTTGATAGATTCGGACTTGATCTCTACGTTAAAACGGTTCCCCTCGACAGAGTTGATCTCTCCGTTGTGAGCAACTGCGCGAAACGGCTGAGCAAGCCTCCACTGCGGAAGAGTATTGGTTGAAAATCTTTGGTGAAACAGTGAAAACGAGATCTTGAAGCTCTCATCTTGAAGGTCTATAAAAAACTCTTTGATATGCGTAGGCATTACAAGTCCCTTGTAAGAGAGGACCTTTGAGCTCATAGAAGCTATGTAGAAATCATTGTCATCTTCAAGTTTATGTTCGCTCTCTTTGCGTGAGAGATATAAAAGAGCATCGAATCTATTGGTTGCCATTATGGAGTTTGGAGTAATAAATAGTTGAACGATCTTAGGAAGAGTCAGAAGTGCCTGTTCTCCAAGCGCATCTGTATTTACGGGAACAAATCTGCGAAGCACGACTTTTAGATCATTTTCTTCACATATATCCTCGATTACATCTAAGTTTTTAAGATCTTTTGTAAATACGCAGGCAACAGCAAACTGTTTTGGCAGTTCAATTCCCTCTTTTGAGGCCTCTTTGCGAAGAAACTCTTCCGGAAGCGAAAAAAGCAGCCCGCTTCCGTCTCCTGTTTTTCCGTCTGCCGCCACGGCACCGCGGTGCATCATTCTCTCCAATGCAGTTACGGCATCATTTAAAACTTTGTGTGAAGGTTTGTTTTTAATGTTTGCAACAAGCCCGAAACCACAATTATCTTTAAATGATCTCAATAAATCATGATGTTCAACCATATTAACTCCTAAATTTTGCAATTTTATTGAATTTTTTTACAAATTTAATCTCTTTTTAAAGAAACTTGTCCTATTTAGAGATTGGACTTGCATTATACATTTTAAAGGTTTAAAAAAATATAATATCAGTAGAATTTTTTTTAGAAAGTTTAAAAAATGCGTAGTAAAGAAGCAGAGAGATGCAAGGGTTTATTCTAAATCTTAATAAAGTCAAAGATGAAGATTTAATAGTCACTATCATATCAAGAGAGAACTTAGATACTCTTTATAGGTTCTACGGAGCAAGACACGGAGTTATAAACCTGGGCTTTAAGATCGACTATGAGAGAGAGGCTTCATCCAAATCGACCATATACAGATTAAAAGATGTGATACACATAGGGTTTAAATGGATAAACGACTACAAGCTGTTGAGATTGTGGCAAGATTTTTGCGCCCTCTTTTACAAACATCTCAAAGATGCCGAAGAACTCGATGAGTTCTATTTTGAATTGCTGGATAGTGCCTCAAAGAATTGGAACAGACAAAACCCGAAGAGAGTTGCGGTTGAATCATATATAAAACTGCTCAGGTATGAGGGAAGACTCCATAAAGAGTTTGAGTGTTTTTTATGCTCAACTCCGATAACAAAAGATGAGATATCGCTGATCCGCGCATTTCTGCCGACCCATAAAGAGTGCACTCATACGTTTAGCGTAAAAAAGGATGCTTTGCTGGAGCTATTTGAGAATGACTCAACGCTCTTTTTGAATGACGATGAAATAGAGAGACTCTGGTATATCCTGCTTGAAGGGCTATAGCCTTAAACTACTATCTCAAAAATATTGAACTTTCCATCATGGTAATAGAGAAGTTCAAAACCGTGTTTATCCATAATTCTTCTAACCAGACTAAGCCCCAGACCATACCCTGACTGATTTCTTGAGTTATCACCCTGCGTAAAAGCTTCGCAATAGTACTCCAAAGGTTTGTCCAAAACATCACCCACGCTTTTTACAGATATGTTAGTATCTTTGACAACCACATATACCGGTTTTTCGGTTCCGTATTTAAGCGCATTGTCAATCAAGTTCTTAAGAGCTATTGAGAGGTAATTAAGGTCCCCTTTTATCTCAAAGCTTGACTCTATGGTAATATCTACAAGATTTTCATCCTCTATGAAAAGCTTAGAGAGCGCCTCTCCTACAAGGGTATCGGAACTAAAGTTTTCGATGTTGAGTTTGTTTTGATTTGCATTAAGTTTTTCAAGGCATAAAAGCTCGTTAATCATCTCATCTATTTGAAAAAGCGCCTTGTTCAAGATTCGTTTGTACTTAGTATCTTCTATCATATCAAGCGCTATCTTTGATTTTGAGATAGGGGTCTTTAGCTCATGTCCTATGTCACGCAGCAGTCTCTGTCTGGATGTTATAAGGTCTTGAATATTCGATGCCATAGAGTTAAATGTCTTGGCAACCTCTCCTATCTCATCTTTACACCCTGTTTTAATTCTTAGACAGTACTCACCCTCTCCAAATTTTCTGATGATCTTCGATATATCCTTTAGCGGGTATACCATCTTTAAAATGATTAGACACAGCAGTATCAATATAAAAATATCAGCCACTATCATATAGTTTAAGAACTCTTTTTTCCCAAAATTGTTATCTTGTGAGAGATCGACGACCAGCATATCGTCATCCAGATATTTCATATAAAGAAGATATTTGTTCTCCTTGTCTTTTAATATCTTTATGCTTGAGAAATCAGTATTGTATTCATGAAGTATGTGTGACTTTTCAATATATCTTCCCTTATCCTCTATAACCTCGAACTTTAGCTCTTTTAGTCTCTCTTCCAAGCTCTTTTGATCGCTGTTTGACATATATTTAAACAGCTCTCCTGAGACGTGAATGTACTTGTCTCTAAGCAGCATCTCAATAGTATCTTTTGTTAGTTTGTTTATCTCTACCGAGACAAAGAACATCAAAGAGAATGTGATTAGAAAAAATATAATTACTTTGTAAAAAATAGACATCTGTTACCCTATAAATTTATAGCCTATACCCCATATAGACTTTATATATTGAGGATCTTTCGAATCATCACCTAGTTTTTGCCTTAGATTGCTTATATGCATATCTATCGTTCTGTCTTTGGAGCTGTACTCAATTCCGCACACCGCATTTGATATGGACTCTCTGGATAAAACCTTGCCGATGTTAAACAAAAAAAGATGCAAGATGTCATACTCGATCTTTGTAAGATCCAGTGCAAGCCCGTCTATCTTTATCTCATGCTTGTCTTCATCTATCTCGAAATTGCTTATAGTCTTGTTTTTGCTTGTTCCTCTTCTTAAGATCGCGTTGATCCTAAGAACAAGTTTTCTTGGTTCATAAGGCTTTGCCAAATAGTCATCCGCACCAAGATCAAAACCGAGTATCTTGTCTCCGATCTCGCCTCTTGCCGAAGAGATAATAATCGGAATTGCCGATATTTGCCTGATCTTTTTACATACGTCAAAACCGTCCATTTGCGGCAGCATCAGATCAAGGACGACAAGAGAGTATTTATCGCTGTAATTTTCCAGATGAGCAAGCGCCTCTTTTGGCTGAGTGAAAGCCTCTACATGCAATTCATAGTTCTCAAGATAGTCGCAGATCAGCGTCTGCATATCCAGATCATCTTCTATAAGTAAGATATTATGCATCACTTCACTTCCCAATCATCAATGTACTTTACAAAACTGATCCTCTGATCTATGCTCAAAAGAGAGTGCATTTTCGTAAGAAAGTTTTTCTCGATCTCTCTGGCCATGACATCTACGCTCTTATCAAGAGTCTCTATGTCATGAATACTGAGATGATCTTTTAAAAAAAGATCCTTTTTCTTTAGCTCTGTCTCATCTTTGAATTTTTTAAACTCTTTTAGCTGAGTTCTAAACTCAAACAGGATCTCTTTTGCCGCATTGTTTTGTTCTTCTGAGAGGTTTAGATGGGAGAGTTCTTTATTTATATGCTGAACTTTGTGATCTGCCATCAGCAGAGCAGATAGAGAAAATAGTAAAAAAATAATGTACTTCAAATTAAATGCCCCCTTTAACATAAAGTGACTATTTTAATACTTTTATTATTTAATACACCTTGTTTGGCTATAAAACTTCTTTAACTTTTCTTATATGTTCAATAAATAGCTCTTTCTCTTTATAGCCCGATAGTCTGTAGTTTTTTAACTCTTGTCTCTCTGTGTCAAAAAAGATAATGCCCGGAGGTCCAAAGAGGGAGAACTTTTTTAACATCTCTATATCGAAATCTGTATTGTCCGATACGTCGACCTTTATCCTCTCAAACTCTTCTACCTCCAAAGCGACATCTGCTCTGCTAAGGACATCGGCATCAAGTTCTTTGCAGTTTTCACACCATTTTGCGCTAAAGTAGACCATAACGGGCTTGGATGATTGACGCAGCTCACTATAGAGCTCTTTTGCGCTTATTGTTTTAAATGTTACTTCAGTGGCAGTTACTGAGCTCATCTTGCTTGAAGATACAAAAGGCTCAAGCGGAGTCTTGATGCTTTTTGCGCCGCCGATAGCCCCGACAATAAGAACAACTCCATAGATAAGAGCGAGCATGGAGAGAAGTTTCTTGAGCTGCTGCATTCTGCTTATATCTACACTTTTGATATTTTCAAACGGGTTCATAAATATAGCTACGGCGACAAGAAGAACTCCCCATAGCAGAAGTATTGTTTGCGCCTCCAATATTCTGGAGAGAAGCCAGATAGAGAAGGCTATCATCGTAAAGCCGAAAAAGAGCTTTACATCCTCCATCCAGATGCCCGGTTTTGGCAGAAATTTACCCGCACCAGCACCAAGCATAAGAAGCGGCACACCCATTCCAAGGCTCATTAAAAATAGAGACATACCGCCTAGAAGCTCATTTCCGCTCTGTCCTATATAGATAAGAGCGCCTGCAAGAGGAGGCGCTACGCACGGACCTACTATCAGCGCAGAGAGCACTCCAAGCAAGACTACGCTGTAGTATGATTTATCTCTGCCCCAAAGTGCTCTGTCGTTAAGAAAAGATTGTATCTTCTTTGGCATCTGGATCGTAAAAGTACCAAACATTGCCAAACTCAGTATGAAAAAGAGAGAACTTACCGTTACTATGATCCAAGTCTGCTGAAAAAATGCCTGTATATTGCTTCCAAGCGATGCAGCCAAAACACCTGCAAGTGCATAAACCACCGACATTGAGACAACATAAGTAAGAGATATTAAAAACCCCTGTTTCGTGCTAATGCTATCTTTTTTGGAGATTATAACTGCTGAGAGTATAGGTATAACAGGAAGCATACATGGAGTAAATGCGAGAAGAAGACCAAAACCGAAAAATGTTGCAAGTGTCAAAACTATACTGCCGTTTTGAAGCATATCTGCGATCGCATCCTGCTCGCTTTGAGCCTCTTTGGATTCTAACGATAAGATTGAATTCTCATCTTTGAGACTCTCTTCTTTAAAAAGTCTGTACTCTTTTTCAAACTTCTTTAATTCCGAACATCCGTCATCCAATGAGCATAGCTGATAGTTGAGTATGATCTTAAATTCGCTCTCACTATCTCCTTCAAGATTTGCCTTTATATTTACGTTATCAAAAAAAACATCCTGCTCTTTATGCTTTGTAGAATCAGGAAAGAATATACTGCTGATTGCTACGCCATCCCCTTTGACACTAAAATCTAGAGTCTCATCGAGAATATAGCTCTCATCTTTGAGGGAGATAATCAGATCAAAACTGTTTTTGTTTTGAGTAACGCTTATAGATGCCGAATCACTACTGCTGCCAAAAGCAATAATCGGTAAAAATATTGCAGTTAAAACAAAGTGTAAAATGTATCTCTTAAAAATTTACTATCCTTGTAAAACTATATATTTTTTATATACTAATTATGTGAACTTGCCGTTTTGATAGCCTGCATGATCTTTTTGAAATCAGGCTCATCACCGACATTTGGAACTATCTCTTGATAAACGATTCTTCCATTTTTACCGATAACGAACACTGCTCTGACAAGCAGTCCCTTTAGCTCACCGTCAGTTACTATTACGCCGTAATTTTCGCCAACTTCCCTGTAGGCAAAATCAGAAGCTATAGAGATGTTTTTAATCCCCTGCCCCTTACAAAAACGATCATCGGCATATGGAAGATCCATTGAAACGACAGTCATATCGACTCCGTCAAACTGCTTTATCTCATCGTCAAATCTTTTTGACTGTGCAGAACAAATAGGAGTGTCGATGGATGGCACAGTAGCAATAACCTGAACTCTATCGCTCTTTCCGCCGATAGTTTTTATTGAAAAATCCGGCTCTGTAACACGAGCAACAGGCGCTTTTGCACCAACTACAGGAAAGTTTCCTTTGACATTAACGACCTCCCCGTTATAGTTGATCGCAGCTTCAGCAGCAATCAAAGGTAGTGTTGAGAACACCATAATAAACAATAAAACTATTTTTTTCATCCGTATACGCCCCTTGGTATAAAAAAGTATCGGATTATAACAAATTATAAACTCCTAAGCAATTAAAATATAATAATTTTTTATGTTTTTTAAAATTTCATACACCGTTGTTATAACAATAGTTTGAAAACAATGGAGTTTTCGTCGGTTTTGCGCGTAATCTTAGGTCGAATTTAAAGCTATATCGAAAGTTTCTTTTGCTAAAATTGTGATAATTTTATAATAAATGGAGTACAAATGTTACTGTCAGTTAGATCTCGAATAATTTTTACAATTTTATTTTTTGCTGCCCTTGCTATCGGTTCTTTATATACTTATATATCCTATACTTTTAACAATTTCTCCAATAAAACCGCAAAACAGTCTCTTACTATGCTAAGTCAATCGATCTTTCAAACAGTAACACAAAGTATGCTTGCAGGTGACCCCCAAGTTGTTCAAGAGACACTTGATAGAGCAAGAAAAATTCAGGGTATTGAGTCACTGGATGTTTCAAAATCAGAACTTGTTTTAGAGATCTATAAAAAAGATGGTGAAACCTTTGCGGCAACCCCGATGGTTAGAGATGTTTTTGCAAGTAAAGAGCCTAAAACAATTGAAAAAACACAAAACAACCACCACACTATACAACTTCTAAATCCAATGATAGCAGACAAAAGTTGCACATCATGTCACTATAACGCAAAGGAAGGAGATATTCTAGGTGTCATGAATCTTGTTGTCTCTTTAGATTCAAATGACAAAGAGATCAATGACACAAAAATAGTCTTGCTTATTACGCTTGCAATAGCTTTTATAACTTTTGTCATTGTGATGAGCCTTTTCTTCTCAAAAGAGGTTATCGCACCGTTAGATGAACTTCGCTCACGAATAAGAGCCCTTGTTGATGGCGACAAAGATTTAACAAAACGAATTGAGGTTGTACGTGAAAACGAGTTTGCTCAATCTGCATATGCGGTCAATGATTTTGTAAGTTCTATACAAGATACAATAAATGACGTAAAATCTCTTGGAAGCAAAAATGTATCGATCGCAAACACGATCACCAATGCATCATCATTTATAAACAAAAGCATTGAAGAGGAGAGCATTATAGTATCTCATACTACGGATAAAAGCAGATCTATAAAAGAGATTCTTGACCTCTCTATTGAGATGGCAAAAGAGACACAGCAGAGAGTCTCACAGGCAAACGCAAATCTTGAATCTTCAAAAGAGGCACTAGGTGAACTGGTAAATGAGGTCGAGTCTTTTATTGAGATAGAACATGATCTATCAGACCAATTAATGCACCTAAAACAAGATGCAGACCAGGTTAAGAGCGTCCTTGTTGTTATAAAAGATATAGCAGAACAGACAAACTTACTAGCTCTCAATGCTGCAATCGAAGCGGCGCGAGCAGGCGAACATGGACGCGGTTTTGCCGTCGTAGCAGATGAAGTGAGAAAACTTGCAGAACGTACACAAAAATCACTTACAGAGATAGAGATAAGCGTCAGCACTATTGTTCAATCCATAAATGACGTAAGCGACAAAATGAATGAAAATGCACAAGGCATGCAGAGGCTTACAACGATTTCACAAGATGTTGAGCAAAAGGTGAATGATACATCATTGGAGATGCAGCACTCCATCGAAGTTGCCGTTAAATCAGTCGAGGATTCAAAAACGATGGTAAAACATACTGATGAGATAATTAATCAAATTGCAGAGATAAACGCTCACTCCTCTTCAAATAAAGAAAAAGTAATAAGCATTGAAAATGATTCCAAGAATCTGCTTGAAGTGGCTCATTTGCTAGATTCTCGTATTAACGAATTTAAAAGCTAAAAAAAGTTCTTGCATAATTGCAAAAACTATATTATGCTTTTTTAGCCACCAAAGAAGCGACTTTTATTCTCTCGCCTCTTAAATTAGTATCGATTTTCTCTTCATAGTAGATAACATCAAGCCCTATAAAAGAGTGCAAAAGCTCATTCTTGCGAAGCAGATAGTCTAAGTTCGTAGTAGGGAGATTAAAATCTCCGTGAGCAACTATAAAGGTCTCAAAAACCAAAACTCCGCCACTCTTGAGCGCCTCTTTCATCTGAGAGACCAGACGACGGTTCAGGTAGTTTACATTGACGATCAGGTCATATTTGTTAGGAGTCAGATTGTATTTGTCTAAATCCGTATCTATCTTTTTTATCGTCGAGCTGTTCTTTACACGCTCCAAAGCGTAGTCTGAAATATCGACCGCATCAACAAGAAAACCCAGATCAGCCAAATAGTGGGTGTTTCTCCCTGTACCGCACGCTACATCTATCGCCTGACCGACCTTGGCATGACCTATATACTTCTCAAGCAGCGGAGAGACCTCCTGCGGCATAGGATTGTCCAAATATCTCTCATTCCATCTCTGTTTATCTTCTTTCATAATACATCCCCCTTAAGATAATCTGTTTTTATAATCTTGATATCCAAACTCTTTTATAACATCAAGAGTGTTATCCTCTCTTAGTATAGCCAATGAAGGTAACTTGATACCGTTGAAAGTCGTGTTTTTTACAAAAGTGTAGTGGATCTGATCTTCAAATATCACCCTGTCCCCCACCTGCAGCGGCTCATCAAAAGAGTAGTCCCCCATAATGTCTCCTGCCAGACAGGTATTTCCGCCAAAACGGTAAGTATGCTTTTTCTCTCCGGCTTCGCCGCTTCCTCTAACCATTGCACGGTAAGGCATTGCAAGCGTGTCAGGCATATGAGCTTCTGCCGAAGTGTCCAAAATAGCTATATCCATACCATTGTGCACAATGTCTAAAACTGTGCTGACAAGCACTCCGGTCTGCCATCCCACCGCTTCACCAGGCTCCAGATAGACATCAACATCATACTTTTCTCTGAACTCTTTTATGATGCGGATAAGCTTATCGACATCATACCCTTCTTTTGTTATATGGTGGCCTCCGCCGAAATTGATGTATTTCAGCCCTTTAAAATAGTTTGAGAATTTTGCTTCAAAGGCCTGCAGCACATCCTCCAGCGCATCGACGTCCTGCTCGCACAGAGCGTGAAAATTGAGTCCGTCAACATACTCCAAAACCCTCTCATCGAAATTCTCAAGCGTAGTGCCCAGACGGCTGTATAGTCCACATGGATTGTAGATATCTTTAGGCGAAGAAGACTGCTCCGGATTTATTCTCAAAGAGAGACTGATATCCGAGTCTATCTCTTTTACTCTATCGTAATATTTAAAAAGCTGATTCGGTGAGTTAAAGACAATATGGTCGGATATGCGCGCGATATCTTCGATATCTTCATCTTTGTAGGCTGGTGAGTATGTGTGGACTTCCAGATTCTCATCATCTTTTGCAAACTCCTCTCTAGCCAGCAATGCCTCATGCAGTCCGCTTGCTGTGCACCCTTTTAGGTACTGCTTTACAAGATCGAAGGTGCTCCACATGGCAAAACCTTTAAGAGCCAAGATTATCTTAGCCCCGCTCTCTACTTGAACACGGTTTAAGATCTCAAGATTTGCACGAAGCAAAGACTCTTCACACATATAATAGGGTGTTGACGGCCAGTTAGAATTTTGCATAATCTTCTCCACGCTTTTTGCTATTTTTTTCTCATTCTGTTTATTAGAATTTGGTTGTACTTCTCTTTTACTCTTAAGGCTATATGCTCAAAATCACCAGCGTCAAGCCCCATCTCTTCAACTATTTCGCAAGCCTCTTTTATTGACTCTTTTGTCAAAACGTTTCTCGGATTTACGGCAGTTCTTATAACATCGAGCGAATCTATATACGATTTGACTTTAGGACTTACTTTTGTCTCAAAATCAAGCCCTTTTAATATCTCTACATAGAGAGGCTCAAGCATCCAGTGCTCAAAAAGAAGCGCGCTTAGGTAGTATGTCGTAGTTCCAAGCAGGCTGTACTCATACTCAATGACATTTTTTGCGTTTCTATAGCCTATCTCAAACTTCTTTGCATAGTGGCTCTTTAGAACCTCGTTTGCCAATACCAGTTTTCCGGTCTCCATTATCAGTGCCAAAGGAGACATAAACTGGGCATGTCTGAGGTCCACTCTGGAGTACCACTGCATCATAAGAGTGCTTTGAAGCTGACATATATCGTTAAATCTTTTATTGTCAACACCGTATATCTCGGTATCTGTTTTTAGCTCTTTGTCGACTGCATATTTCAAGACCAGACCGTATATCTCATCTGTCCCAAAAAGCGTAACAGCCTGAGCGATCGAGGCTATCTTTCTTGAAAAGCCGTATATCGGAGCGTTTATCATCTTTAGGATATTTGCAGCGAGTGCAGCATCATCCTCTATAACCTTTACAAGTCTTATAATATCGATATTTTGAGAACCGCAGCTGTATATCTGCCTTATAATAAAAGGCGTATTTGATAGCGGCGGCAGAGACTCTATGTTCGATATTACATGCTTAAAGGTCATATTTTTACGCTTCTAGCTCTTTTATCTGCCAAGGCAGCCCCTGTGTATTCATCTCATCCATAAAAGGATCAGGATCCATCTGCTCCATATTAAATACTCCTACTCCGCTCCAGATGCCCTTTAACATAAGTTTTGCGCCTATCATGGCAGGGACGCCTGTCGTGTATGAAACGCCTTGAGAGTTTGTTTCTTTATAGCACTCTTCATGGTCTTTAACCTGGTAGATATATATCTTTCTCTTTTTCCCGTCTTTGATTCCCTCTGCGACAATACCGATGTTTGTCTTGCCTTTTGTGCGAGGTCCCAAAGATGCAGGATCTGGAAGAAGGGTTTTTAAGAACTCTATAGGAACTATCTTCATACCCTTGTGCTCAACCGGCTCAATTCCCAACATGCCGACATTCTCCAAGCACTTCATATGCGTCAGATAGCTCTGCCCGAATGTCATAAAAAATCTTATGCGCTTAAGCCCTTTGATATGTTTTACAAGCGACTCCATCTCTTCATGGTAGAGAAGGTAACTGTCTTTTGGACCAACCTCAGGATAATCCCAAACCTGCATTATCTCCATCGGCTCAGTCTCTATCCACTCGCCGTTTTCCCAATAGCGCCCTTTAGAAGAGACTTCTCTTAGATTGATCTCAGGGTTGAAGTTTGTTGCAAACGGATATCCGTGATCGCCTGCGTTACAATCCAAAATATCTATGGTATGTATCTCGTCAAAGTAGTGCTTTTGCGCATATGCACAAAATACGTTTGTCGCTCCCGGGTCAAAACCACTGCCTAAAAGCCCCATGATGCCTGCTTCTTTAAACTTCTCATCTCTTGCCCACTGAAGCTTGTACTCAAACTTTGCCTCATCCGGATGTTCATAGTTCGCAGTGTCAAGGTATGGCGTCTTAGTAGCTATACAAGCGTCCATGATTGTCAAGTCTTGATACGGAAGTGCAACATTAATAAGAATGTCGGGCTTGCACTCGTTTATAAGCTTTATCACTTCATCGGTGCTGTCGGCGTCAACAGAAGCCACTTCGATATTTGCATTTGGAAGCTCATCTTTTATCTCTTGGCATCTGCCTACTGTCCTGCTTGCTAATACTATACGACCAAAAACGTCTGCATTCTGTACACATTTATGCACTACGACACGACCTACTCCACCTGCACCGATAATCAATGTTGTTCTCAAATCTTCATCCTTTTCAATTTTATAACTCTCTGCCTTAATTCGTCCGCCTTTATCTCATGCGAGATCGGCTTTCCGAAATAGAGAGTGATCTCCCTTTTTTTCAAAAAGCATCTTTTTGAATCGCCCTTATGCCTTGCAAAAAGACTTCCAAAAACTCCGTCTATATGAAACGGAACAATGACCGCACCGTTTCTCTCTATGTATTCATATCCTCTGTAAAACTTTGCGATCTCAGAGCTTCTGGATATTTCGCCCTCGGGAAATATTGCTATTATTCTACCATTTTTTAATCTCTTTGAGGTTTCAATAAATGAATCTTTTGAAGCTTTTTTTGAAACAGGAATAAGCTCCGCCATCCTAAAAGCCCAGTTAAATAACTTCCAGTTGTAGATATCTTTATCTATTATGTAGTTGATTCTTTTCTCTATGGGCAGCTGGAGTATGAACCAGTCTATCCAGCTGACATGGTTGCCCAAAAGCATAACCGCCCTGTTCTTTGGAATATTTTCCAACCCGACGTAGTTGAATCTATACCTTATTTTAAAAAGAAGCTCAAAGAGCTTCCATACAGCCATGATAAAATAACTTTTAAAACTTGCTTTTTTCACGTCCGACTAATCGTCCTTTTGCGCCAGTGTGGTGCTCCAGCCCTCATAATAACCATGCTCTGTTTTTATAAGAGAGTATAGCTGTGCTACTACTTTTTCAACCTCTTCTTCAGTAACAGGATGTTTTTTAACAACTGCTACTCCGTGCTCGAACTCTTCGCTGCTTATGTCATCTTTAAACTCAAATCCGTGCTCTAGCGCGTTTTTGACGAAGCGCTCTTTTTGTGTAGCCGTATCAAACGACACATAGTGCTCTACATCTCTTGATATAGAGAGCTCATCGCCCTCTTCTTGAAGCAGAAATATTATCTTTTGGCTCTGAATATTGTGAAACTCCAGCTCGGTAGGAAAAAGATTTTTAGCATAATAATCCCACTTTGCATCTTTTACCACGCTGCTCTCATATTTGTACCCGCTATCTTTTAACATCGCAGCACAAAGCGCTTCAAGATTTTTTGAATCTCTTGCATAAAAGTAGAACTCATGCCAACCCTCACAAACTCTCTCTCCTACATATTTTGCCATCTTCTGATGCTCTAAAGAGATAATTACGGACTCTTTTAGTTCCAAAAACTGCTCAAAAGCCAAACCGCTATCTTCTATATTGTTTGGTTTTACAAACAGACTGTACAACCAAGGATAATTATCTTCATAATCCTCTACATCAACCTCTACTTCTATGTTAACCTCTGCAGAATCTTCCACTCTGCTAAATATCTCTCTCATCTGCCATCTTCAACTGGATTTTTACTTATTAACTTTATTAAAAACTCAAAACTGACTCGCTTAGTTTTGAGTTTTATTAGAAGTTTATTATAACAAACATAGCTGAAAATAGCTCTCCAAGTGTTTCAATAATGATTATCATTTTAATATTCAATTAAGGAAAATTAATCTACAATTCTGCATATTGATAAACGATAATGCTTATCAAATTCAATTAACAGGAAAGAAGATGAAACTCTATAAAAACAAATTGGGATTAAGTATAGCTGCGGCAATTATGTTAACAAGCAGCTTACAGGCTGACACTGCTTCGGACATTGCAGAGTTAAAAAAAGAGATAGCAGCGCTTAAAGAGCAGACTAAAACATTGGCAGATGAGACAAGCAATCTGCAGATGGGCTTTAACTACACGACCGTAGATAGTGAGAAGTCGCATAGCGGGCTCGCTGCTGCGGCATCAAAGGTCTACTACTCAAAATCGCCTTTGAGTATCGGCGGTTACGGCGAGATGTACTACTCGCACACAAACAAAGAGAGCGGCTCAAACAGCTCTAAAGTTGACGTATACAGGTTTGTTCCATATATAGGCTATAAGTTTACGGACAATATCCTGCTAAACGTAGAGCTTGAGTTTGAGCACGGCGGAGTTGCAAATGACGGAGGTGCTGCAGAAGGCGGAGAGGTTATAGTCGAGTTTATCTATCTTGACTTTTTGATAAACGAAGCTGCAAATATCAGAGTCGGTAATATGTTGATGCCTTTGGGTCTGATAAACGAGAGACATGAACCCACACTTTTTACGACAGTTCAGCGACCAAACACCGCAAAGCAGATCATTCCGACGACTTGGCATGAGAGCGGCGTAATGGTTTACGGAGACGTATTTGAAGGGCTGGAGTATAAAGTTATGGGAGTTACTGCCCTAAATCCGACCATAGACAGCGATACAAGCTGGCTAAGAAGTGCGCGCGGCGGCTCGTTTACCAACAATGATCCGAAACTAGGTTTTGTAGCAAGGCTTGATTATACAGATATAAATGGGCTGCTGGTTGGGGCTTCGGCTTATATGGACTCAAAGATAAATATGTTCGACATTCACGCGGACTATAAGGTAAACGGCTTTAGAGCATACGGCACATACGCCGAGGCGAAACGCTCGGACGCGCTAGAGTTGGCAGGTGCACTATCTCAGGTAAAAGCAAAAGGCGGCTACTTAAATCTTAGCTACGACCTTTTAAACTTTAGTTCATCTAGCGATAAACTGCCGATTTTCGTTCAATATGAGAGCGTTAATCCTGCCGACAGGCTGACCGATGGAAGCTCGCTTGATTCTACCGATACGACGACATTCGGTATAAACTATTTCCCTCACGAGCAGGTAGTTTTAAAAGCGGACTATGCTATGCAGAGCAAAGACGGAGTTGATTCCGATACGTTTAGTCTCTCAATGGGATTCATCTTTTAACTTATGTTACGCGCTGAAACGAACTTGTCCGTTTCAGTGGCAGGGACAAATGTCCCTACACCCCCTAAAGCTACGAAAAACAAGTTTTTCGAGAATTTCAAGATGCTTAACGCTCTTATTGACAAAGTTCATTGACAAAAAAAATTTTATTTTATACAATCCGACAAAATCAGGAGGCCCTATCTGCTATGAGAAAACTTTTACTTTACACACTTATATTTTGTACTTTGCCGCTGAGTGCGAAGATGCTTATCTCTCCCATTGATGCGATGAAGCAAAACTATGGGGCAAAAAGTAAAATAATCGAAGAGAGCATCATCCTTAGCGGTGCTGAGGCAAAAAAAGTTCAAGATGCATCACAGGTAAAACTGGGCACTAAAATATTTAAAGTTTTTAAAGCCGTTGAAGATAGCAAAACTCTCGGTTACGGAGTTTTGATCAACAGAAAGATACGCTCAAAGAACGGAGTCGTGCTATACATGATATCGTCCGAGTCTGTTTTAAAAGGCATTGAGGTGATAGCTTTTAACGAGCCTATGGAGTACGTGCCTTCTAAAAAATGGATGAGTCAATTTGAAAATGTAGATACTCAGACATCACTTATGCTCTCCAAAGATATTCCTACTATTACAGGTGCGACGCTGAGTGCAAAAAGTTTTGTGGACGGCTCGAGAATCGCTTTTGCCATCTACAATGAGCTGTTAAAAGGCAAGTAGTGAAGTTCACCGTTATAAAGAACCTTCAAAAAGATAGTGCTATGAGCCTTATACTGAGAGGCTTTCTTATTTTTATACTTCTGTATCTTATCTCCGACATCTTTGTGATGAAGTCAAACTTCGGCATCTCGCCAGAAGCTCTGAGTGCAACGCTTTTTGGAGATGAAGAGGCTTACATAGACCCGATGAACGAAGCATCCTTTTTGGAGTTTTGGCACACGCAGATATTTTTTATAATGATGATCCTGCTCACCCTTAGCTCCATTTTTATAAGAGTTGCGAAAAAAAGCAGAGCCGTTCTTACAAACACCCTTATGATAAGCGCCATTTTATCGCTTGTATCGCTGGCTTTGGCTTTTTATCTCTCCAGCCTTTTTGTAAACGTATATCTTATAACCTATTTTCTCTGGCATCTTGCGGCTCTTTATATGATCCTCTACTCATTTTGGAAGTTAAATGCAAGAAGCGTATAAGCTCTCCATCCTCTACTACTTGGCATTTTCTCTGCTTCTGATAGTTAGTGCGGTTATGCTTTTTGAACATAAGATAGGCTTTAGCTATAGCGCGGTTTTAGAGTACTACGTCGGAAACGAAGAGAGATTCATACCTGCCCAAAGTGCAGGAGGAATTTTAAAGATAGTATTGCCTCATATCTTCGTATTTGGGCTTTTTGCTATGGTGCTTTTGCACTTTTTGGTATTTACGAAGCTAAGAGGGGAAAAGAGCCTGCTTCTTCTCATCTACGCTGCATTTGGCGTGGCTATGCTTGAGGTATTCTCGCCGTTTTTGATAATAAACGGATTTGAATTCTTTGCATATATAAAACTTTTTTCTTTCTTTGCTCTGTTGGCAATTATCTTATATATCTCATGGCTGCTTTTTAAGAGCATCTCCTATGAGTAAGTTCTTTGCATACTCTGATATATTTTTGCTAACAACCAGCTCGCCATCACCCTGCATAACTATATAGCCAACTCCTAAGCCATCCATAAACTCATAAGCCTTTTTGATCGGCATTACGCTTGCCGCGGTCGCATAGGCATCAAGATCACTGCTTGATATATCGCCAACAAGTGTTATGGATACAAAGAGGCTCTGCGGCCTTTTGGCTTTTGGGTCTATTAAGTGGTTATTCTTGGTTGAGATAACGTATCTGTTATAGTTTCCGCTGGTAGTGATGCCAAGGTCATCTTTTGTGGTCTCAAACGAGAACAAAACGTCATCCTCCTTGAATGGACTTTGCACCTCTACTTTGCACACAGATAGACATCTTATATCTCCGCTTGCCGCTATAATGGTGCTTTTTGCATCTTTGCTTCTAAAGAACTCCGCTGCCTTATCCACGCCAAACCCTTTTCCCATGCCGCCGAGATCTAATTTTACGCCCTCTTCTAAAAAAGCCTCTTTTTCGTTGAACCTCAGAGCGCCAAAGGAGACATTCGCACCAGAGAGCTCAGCTAAAGAGGCAACACGCTCATCCTCTCCGAATCTGTATAGATCTTTTGTGATCGAACCTACCATAATGTCAAAATATCCATCTGTTACGGCATAGTAATTTTTACTTAAAGAAAGTGCCTCATAACTAAAAGCATCAAGCTCTGCGTGTCGGTTTTTGTTGAGCTGGTATATCTTTGCATCTGGATCGTAAGACGAGAGCGACTTCTCGACCTTTTTGATGATCTCAAATCCGTCTGTTATGAGGTCGGCATCCCTCTCGTCTGCCGTGATAGTAACAAATGTGGACATGATAACCTGAGTTCTAGATACCGCTTTGGCATCTACAAGAAAGAGAGTAAGTAAAAAGAGTGAGAGAAGCTTCAAGAGAGTTTAGATATCTGCTAAATATCTATAACCTCGTTTATCTCTAACCCAAAGCCGCCAAGTCCTACAAACTCGGTCGCTTTCATGGAAGTCAGCAGGTTCATCTTTGAGATGCCGAACGATTTAAGTATCTGCGCGCCTATTCCAAACTCTTTCATGGCAGCGTTATCATGATGTGTAGGCTTGTTTATGAAGATCAAAACACCGCTGTTTTGTTTTAGATAGTCGATAGATGAGATAAGGTTGCTGTATTTTTTCTGGTTTAAAAGAAGTTCCATATCCGGTATAACATTATGCACTCTTACGTTTGCCACAGATGTTACGCCATGAAACACTATTGCAGTATGTTCGATTTTGTCATGATCTGCAAATGTGTACTTCTTTACTTTTGTGCCGAAAACCTCAATATCTTCAACTTCAAGCTCGTTTACAAGCCTCTCGTTTGCAAGACGGTACTCGACAATATCCGAGATAAAAACAGTTTTTAGATTGTGCTTTTCGCCGAATATATCAAGATCGTCACGGCGTGCCATAGTACCGTCCTCTTTGATTATCTCACAGATAACCGATGACTCGCTAAGACCTGCAAGGCGGCATAGATCTACAGAGCCTTCCGTATGACCGGTTCTTACAAGAGTTCCGCCGTCTTTTGCAATAAGAGGAAATATATGTCCCGGCTTTACGAGCTCATCCGCGTGGCTGATAGGGTTTGCCAATATTTTGATAGTATCATCCCTCTCCTTCGCCGAAATGCCTGTTAGAGCATTTTTTGCATCCACCGAGACTGTAAACGCCGTCTCATAAGAGGATGTATTTGAGCTAACCATCGGGTTTAGTTCAAGTCTTGTAGCGATACTTTTGCTGATCGCAACACAGATGAGCCCTCTTGCGTGCGTAGCCATAAAGTTTACGTGAGCAGGTGTTGAAAAAGCAGATGCATAGACCAGATCTCCCTCGTTCTCTCTATCTTCATCATCGATCATAATGACCATGTGACCCTTTTTTATCTCCTCAATCGCTTCTAATACTCTTTGTGTAGGTGTCATATATACTCTTTGTTTTTAATACCGCAATTGTATAGAAAAGTTGATTAATTTTAGTTCAAACCATTTTTGTAAATTTGGCTGGGCTTTTCTTGACAATGAAGGCGTATTTGCCTATAATTCCACTCCAACAAACATATTGACCTTGTTTGTAAGTGGCGCGGAATAGAGCAGTTCGGTAGCTCGTCGGGCTCATAACCCGAAGGTCACAGGTTCAAATCCTGTTTCCGCAACCAATTCTTTCACTTTTAATTGTTGGGGTATAGCCAAGCGGTAAGGCAACTGGTTTTGGTCCAGTCATTCGGGGGTTCGAATCCCTCTACCCCATCCACTTCTACAATAAAATGATTAATTTTTGTTTTAATCTAGGAAGTTTCGACTGAGGAATACTGAAGTATCCGAAGGAAATACTGACGAAGAGTAAAACCAAAAGTACCATTTTAAAATATCGCGGAATAGAGCAGTTCGGTAGCTCGTCGGGCTCATAACCCGAAGGTCACAGGTTCAAATCCTGTTTCCGCAACCAAAATCATAATTTTTTCTTACGCCCATTCAACAGCCAAGTGTGACAATCTGATTTTTATAATGTAGTTTCGAGTCATCAATCCACTCAGCAATTTTACCGAAGAAAACCGCATGAGGTGTTTTGTATCCTAACTCTTTTCCAGGTCTATGGTTTAGTATCTCTTGTATAGCTGTGATTTGCTTATGTGAGTAATCTATAAACTTACTTTTATCGTTTAATTATAAAACTTTGAAATACATACACAGCAATAAACCAATATAATAGACTCTATGACAAATATATTAACTAGAGCAAGGGATTATAACCTACCTTTAAGATTATCGTAAATTTTATTTTTTTCTCTTTTCCCTACGCTCAACACAAGAACAACAACCTCCTCATCTTTTATTTCATATGCTAGTCTGTATCCAATATTTCTTAATTTGATTTTATATACATTTTCATATCCGGAAAGCTTGTCCTTTGCTACTCTTGGACTCTCTAGTCGTTCTTGTAGTTTCTTTTTAAATTGCTCTTTGATCGTAGAGTTTAATTTTTTCCATTCCTTGAGGGCTTGGGGCATAAATTCAAGATTATAGCTCATTTATATCTACTCTTATTGGCTTTTCATCACTCTTTTTAGCTTTTTCTACTTCTAATGAAAGATAATAATCATCTATAATCTCCATCATCTTCTCATATAGTTTACTTGGAACCAGATAAGCACTGGGTATATTATGGTTAAGTATGGCGATGGCTTCATCTCCAGCTTCATTTAAAAGTTGTGTGGGAGATTTTTTTAGCTCAGTTATACTCGCAGTGTAGTTCGACAAAATCGGTTGCATTTTAAATCCTTTATTCAGTATCTAATATTATACTAATTATAGTATCTATTTGTCAAACAAGACGGATTTCAACAACCCGAAGGTCACAGGTTCAAATCCTGTTTCCGCAACCAATCAGATACCCTTTTATCTCATCAAAATATTTCTCTATATTCTCAAAACTGTGGCTTCCGCCCTCTTCTATGGCAAACTTGGCATTAGGCAGTCTGTTTACGGCCTCTCTGTAATCAAGCAGCTCATCACCCTTTTGAAGCAACACAAAGAAGTTCTCCTGCTTTTTAGGTTCGGCTTTGTAACCTTTTAACATCTCAATATGCGACTCTCTCCATTCAAAACTGCTCTCATCATAAAAATTCGGTGCCATACCGAGCACTTTTTTTAGTGTCTCGTACGGTTTTACAGACGGGTTGATAAGCACAGCTTTTAGAGCGTACTTCTCAGCCAGATACATGGCATAAAAACCGCCTAAAGATGAGCCGATAAGATTTACACTGCCGCCGTAAGACTCTATCATCTCCTCAAGCGTTTTTAGAGCCAGATTCGGGACATAAGAGAGTGAGGGAGCGATAAATGGCTCATCTATGCTCTTGAAATAGGTGCGAAAAAGCTCTGCCTTTACGCCGCAACCGCTACCGCCAAAACCGTGTATGTATATGGTCATCTGCCTCCTCCCTAGTTTGTGTTTTTAAATTAAAATTTCTTTTTCCAAAACTTCCCAGTGTCCGCGGGTTCCACCAACTCTTTGCAGTATCCCTTTTTCTTTGAGTTTTGCTAAATTTTCTTCTATTTTTCTTTTTGATATGCCGACAACATCAGATAATTTATCTGCAGAAACTTTACTGTTTTGCATTATTTGTTCTACTATTATTTGCTGATTTTGGGTAAGATTACCGACTCTATTACCGACTCTATTACCGACCTTTTCTATTGCTTCAAATATAGACTCAAGCATAAACTCTATAAAAACAGTGCTTTCTCCATCGCTTCCGCAAATTTCTAGCACTTTATAATACTCTTGTTGTTTGTCTCTAACAATACTCTCAATCGGGATAATACTAAAAGTACTATTCCAACTTTGCAATATCAAACTTTGCCAAAATCTTCCCATGCGACCGTTTCCATCTGCAAAAGGGTGAATAAATTCAAATTCATAATGAAATACGCTACTTGAGATAAGAGGATGTTCATCTGTTGCCTTTAGCCAAGCAAACAAATCATCCATGAGACTTGGCACTTGCGATTGTGGCGGTGCAACATGCACCACACCATCTCTACCACCGACACCCACATCACTATTTCTATAGCTTCCGGCTTTTTTAAGAAGCTCGTCCATCAAGATTTTATGGGACTTTAGCAAGTCTTTTTCATCAAGGAAGTTTAAAGTATGTATCTGCTTATAAAGAGCTATCGCCCCTTTTGCTTCTGCAAGTTCATTAACCGTTCCGAGTACTCTCTTGCCTTCAAGCAGAGCTGTAATTCTATCTTCATCAAGCGTATTTCCCTCTATTTGAAGAGTTCCTGTAATAGTTCTTATTTGATTAATTTTTCTAAGCATTGGCAAATTTGTATCTGCTTCCTTTGCTTCAAGTTTGCCGATATTAAGACTTATCTTGCTTATTAAATCTATTATTTTTGATGTAATAGCATATGGCGGTTTATAGCTCATCCCAAACTCTCTCTAACTCTGTTTTTTACTTTAATGGCACTTATAACGGTTTTAATGATACGATTGTTTTATTTAATTGAACCATAAACGGTGCGTGTAAACGCAATTATGTTATATTTTCGTATATAAATTAAGGTTTGAAAATGAACGGATACATACTGCTCTCACACGGTAGCAAGGTCAAAGCCTCAAATGACGCAACAAGAGAGGTTTTAGAGAAGTTACGGGCAAATATTGAAAATATTGAACTCGCTTTTTTGGAGTTGGCTGAGCCCGATTTTGAAGATGCGGTAAAAAAGTTAAAAACAGCCGGCGTTAGCAGTGTTACAGTTTTGCCTCTTTTTTTGGCTCCGGGAAAACATGTCAGAGAAGATGTGCCGCATCTTGCCTCTTCGTGTTCACAAAAGTATGATATTAAAATAGAGGTTTTGGATCACATAGGCGCTAACAGTGCCTATGTTAAGATGATAGAGGATATTCTGCTTAGCAGATAGCTTTTTATTTTACTATCCAAAGATGGCTGTACCAGTACCATCTGCCATCGTTTGAGGGAGCCGTGCAGGTATATCTGTCTCTTGGAGCCTTTAGCGCTTCATCTGTTTGTACGCTGAACTCTCTATCCGATAGCCACTCAACGGTTATCGCTTTTCCGCTGGAGAGGTAACACCCTACATTTTTTAGAGGATGTTTGAGCTTTATGGTAAGTTTTGGAGGATTTTGCTCTTTTACCAGAGGTTCTATCGATGAGACGCTATCTATAGGAAGAGGCAGAGTTTTAAGCTTTAGAGTAAAGCCGTCCATATCCGCATATGCCTCCGACATTGCAAAGCGCGGCAGAGTCCTGGTGTCGCTATGCATCCCGATAGCGCCCGACGTCTGAGTTATTCCGATATACCCTAGGCTTTGGATATACTCCGCACTCTCTTTTGTATACTCTCCAAAAGGGTAGGAGAAGAGCTTTGGGTTTTCATTCGTAGTCTCTCCAAGCTCCTCTTGAAGCCTCTTTTGTGCAGACTCTATCTGCTCTTTTATTCGCTTTTTCCAGTCCTGCTCATCTTCGCCCTCTTTTGGGAGCATATAGTCATGTGTTGTCGAGTGGTTTGCAAACTCTGCTCCAAATGCCTGCATCTCTCTCATCTCATCCCAGCTCATATAATTTTTAGAGCCGTTATCTGCCGGTGTACTGTTTACAAATACCGTAAAAGGGAAGTTATACTTTTTAAACTTTTCAAACGCGTTAGTGTATATGCTTTTATAGGCATCATCTATAGTTAGTGCAACGACTTTTTCTGGGATCTCTCTGCCCTCTAAAATATGGCGGACTATCTTTGAGAGGCTCCAAACATTGTAGCCGTTTTGCGAGAGATACTGCAGATGAGCTTCAAACTGCTCCATTCTTATATTTGTTGAGGGGTATCTGCTATCGCCAAAACGGTGGTACATAAAGACGACTGCCCCCTCATCATCCATTTTACTGCTGTTTTGTGCGCTCAGAATCTCTGAAAAGAAAAACAAAAGCAAAAGATTAAGTAACAATTTTCTCATTTTAACACCCGCTTTTTTCTTTGAACTATAGCAAAATTATGGTTGCCAATCCAAGAAAACTAAAAAAGCCCACAATGTCCGTAACCGTTGTAAGAAGCACGGAAGAGCCTACTGCAGGGTCGATATCTGCCTTTTGAAGAAGCAGAGGGATGAGTGAGCCGAAGAATCCCGCCGTGATGATATTTATAACCATTGAGGCGGCTATTACTACTCCAAGAAGAGGCAGAGCAAACCATATCCAGGCGATAACGCCTATGACCACGGCAAAAATAAGGCCGTTCATAAGAGCAAGATAGACCTCTTTTAGTATGGTCTCTTTGGCATCTTCGCTGCTAATGTCTCCGAGCGCCATCTGGCGTACCGTTACGGTAAGTGTCTGCGTTCCTGCATTTCCGCCCATAGAGGCCACTATCGGCATCAGTACAGCAAGTGCGACAAGCGATTGCAGGGTCGCATCAAAGAAACCGATGACGATGGATGCCGCAATAGCAGTTATAAGGTTTATGCCAAGCCAGTAGGCACGATATTTACCTATGTGAAAAAGGCTCTCCTCCTGCTCTGCCTCTTCATTAACACCCGCAAGGTTATAGAGCTGTCCCGTTGCACGCTCCTCAATGATGTCGTAGATGTCATCAGAGGTTATACGCCCAAGAAGCTTTCCTTTTGCGTCAGTGACCGGGATCACCCCCATGTCGTACTTTGAAGCGACCTCTACTACATCATGTATGTCATCCAAAGCCTTTACGGAGATAGTATTTACACCTTCTCTTACAAGCTCTCTATAGTTTACGTTCGGTCCGAGGAGTATAAGATCTTCTAGAGGAATTGAGCCCAAAAATTTACGATTTCTGGTAACTACATAGACCTGATAGACGCTGTCTAGCTCTTTTTGAGCCTTTAGACGTTTAAGGCGGCGTATGGAGTCTCCGACCTGCTCATCTATAAATGCCGAAAAGAGCTCGGTCTGCATATATGCACCCGCTTCATACTCATCGTAGGCTATAAGGGTCTGCAGGTTTTCTCTATCTTTATGCGGAAGGTTCTCTAACACCTCCTGCGCTATTTTTTCATCTACCTCTTCTATATTTCTTATAAGCTCAGCCGCATCATCGGTATCTAGCGTGTTTGCCAAAGATGCAAGTTCGCTCGGCGTAAAGTGCTGGAGTATCTCTTCATGGCAGTGACGTGGCAGCTCTATCATAACATGAGCTTGAAGCTCTTGCGGGAACTTGGAGAGCTCCTCTAGATAGAGACTTTCATCTTCATCACGAAGCTCAAGCAGATCCTCTGCAATATCGTATGGGTGTACGGTCGCATCTGTGCCTTCTATGTACTTGTTTGCCTTATCCCGAAGCAGGGCTACAAGCTCCTGTGACGATAGTTTCATCTATTCTCCAATATTTTCAATAACTATTTTGAGTATGTTATCTTTTCGTTTAGTAAAACTTTTTGTCTCTCTATGATCGTATCTTCATCCTGCAAGATATTTCTAAACTTCTTATAGAGCATATATTCGACGACTATAGCCAACACTCCAAGAACTGAAAGAAAGATCAGCATGTCGCCTAATCTAACGCCAAAATAGTCAAATATCATAGCGGTAAGGGCACCGCCTATAATAGCCGATGAGACAAAAAAAGATCTAAGGATCAGATAATCCTTTATCTCGATCTCATCTTTCATAAAGTGGATTGTGTGAACCCTCGATATCTCAAACGTGATCGCCTGAATGGTAAAAATGCTCAAAATTATATATGTAAAAATAACTATATCCACCATATAAAGCGAATAACTGAGAATTTGTATAATATCTAAAATAATTACAAAAAGATAAATATTATATATTTTCACCTTTTTAAAAAGTGGCTGTATAAGCCCGTCGGTAGCTCCTATGAGCATATAAAAACTGATCATAAAGACAGGAAGGTACATACCTTCAAGCTTTGTGATATAGGGCATGATCGTCCAGTCTATATATGTAGTTACAAAAAGGACGATAACCTGAAGTTTAAGCAGTTTGCTTTTTAATAGATCGCTATATATCTGCTTGTAATGTGTCGTCGGCATATCTTAACTCCATCAGATAGGCATCACAGCCGTCTCTGTAAAAAGCTTTTAGTTTTTTGAGCTCGCTAAAGCCCATCTTCTTATATAAAGCTATTGCCGCTTCATTGTCAGTTCGCACTTCAAGAAGCACTCTTTTAAAACCTAAAGCTAAGAGCTCCTCTAATGCCAATAAAAGCAGCTTTTGCGAAATTTTTCTATTACGGTAGGAGGTGCTTACCCCCAAAGAGTAGAGTTTGGCATCTTTACGCCTGATAAGCACCAAGACATAGCCCGCCAAAGCACCATCTACCTCCGCCACATAGAGCAGATTGTTTTTAATGTGATACGCAAAAGAGCCTCTGGAGAGAGGGTAGTTTTGCGGCAAAAAAAGCTCCTCCTCCAGCACACAAAGCGAAGAGAGGTCTGCGTTTTGGGCTTTTCTCAGTATCATTTTTGGTAGATCGTATACTTTGGAACAAGTTTGAAAGGACGGTATGACATCTTGACCTTGCGCAGGTTCTCAAACCCCATATCATCGCCTACATTTATATAGACAATATTGTAGTGCTCTTTTAGCATTTTGGAGAACTCTCTAAAGATAAACTGGGCACATCCCAATATCTCGAAGTCTGTTTTTTCAATAATAACCGTTGCAGTATCTTTGTTTATCCTCTCGCCGACCGTAAA
>NZ_JAVEUF010000018.1:0-34336 GCF_034005705.1 Sulfurimonas sp.
AAAAGGATTAAAATGGCTAAATCAGATGTTATCGAAGTTGATGGCAAGATTATAGAGGCTTTGCCAAATGCAACATTTCGTGTTGAGTTAGAAAACGGGCATATTATTTTATGTCATATTGCAGGAAAGATGCGTATGCACTATATTAAAATACTGCCTGGTGACAAAGTTAAACTGGAGTTGACACCATACTCACTTGATAAGGGTCGTATCACTTACAGATACAAATAAGAAGAGGTTTTACCTCTTTTTATCACAAATTCTTCTTACAATTAATTAAATTAAGCTCAATCTTGTATAATTCCCTTATATAGTAATATAAGGATTAGTAATGTTATACTCCCTCTTTTTCCGCATGCGTTTTGTTCACTACGTCGGCATAGTTCTTCTTATACTCAACGCAACATTTTTTACTGACAATATTGTAGGACAGATAGTCCAGTATGTAGTAGCGGCTGTCATTGTTGTTCATGACCTGGATGAGAAGTATAACGGTGTCGATATGACAAAATCTCTTATAAAGCAGCTTGAAAATCTTGAGCATGGAGAGAAGATCGTTTTAAAGAACAGCTACAACTCAGAGCTTAGCAAAGCGGCAGAAAATATGAACAGGTTTCAGGAGATATTTCTGCAGGCGCAAGATACTAACGAAAAATCACACACCATTGAGAAGATAGTCGCAAAGATAAACAGCGACTATGAAAATACAAATATGAGCATGATAAACGAGAGAGAGCTTCTTGCAAAAGTTGTATCTATAGGTGAAAAACTAAAAACGGTACTTGGAGATGACCTTGTAGATGCTTCGAACTCAAAAGAGAACATAACCCAAGTGAGCGAAAATCTAAAGAGCATAAAAGATGAGATAAGCGGCATCGTAAATCAGCTCCAAGATGCTTCAAGCACGCAAAATGTTTTGGCGAACGATCTAAGCAAGGTCTCTGAAGATGCAAATCAGGTTAAAGAGGTCATTACGGTGATTGCAGATATTGCAGACCAGACAAACCTTCTTGCACTAAATGCCGCTATTGAAGCTGCACGTGCAGGTGAGCATGGACGCGGATTTGCCGTTGTCGCAGATGAAGTAAGAAAGCTTGCAGAGAGAACGCAGAAGTCACTTACAGAGATAAATGCTACCATCAATGTGGTTAGCCAATCTATAAACGACACAAGCGAGCAGATGAACAGAAGCTCTCAGTCAATAGAGTCTTTGGCAGAACTCTCCACAGATGCATCAAAACGCATGGAGAGCATCTCTCAGGCGATCTGCAACGGAGTGGTTTTAGCAGAGAGAACGGTTGAGAGCTATACCCAAAACGCTAAAACAACAGAAGAGATAATAGGCAACATCGTAAAGATAGACGAACTCTCAAAAAGAAGCAACGAGAGCATCAAAGTTATAAAAAACAGTGTTGAAGAGCTTAGCAGGGTAGTTTAATTAAAGGAGCTAAAAATGTAATATCTTTACATTTTTAAAGCCAAGTTCCTTATATAGAATATACCAGTTGATAGAGGCTTTGAATATGGTCTCGTCATGGACCGCGATCTCTTTATCTTTTAACAGACTAAGCTCGGACACAAACTCATTTAACTCATCATTGCCTCTAAGTGTAAGATCATCAAAAAAGATCTCTCTATAGTCTCTCTCTACTACCGCAACACTTCTGCTGTTTCTATCTATGTAATCAGGTTCTATCAATAAGTTTGGATTGTGTTTTATCTCATAAGTGCCGTCATCTTTTGCAGAGCTTTTTTTGGAGGAGACGAGAGTGTGGTACTCAAACACCCACGCCATATAACCGCCATCAAGTATGGAGACGTTCTCAAATCCGTGTTCTATCAAGACAAACGCCAGATATGTCGCTTTTTGAAACTCATCATCACTGCTTCTTGAATATATGACCACATGCGAGTCTGGGTCTATTCCAAGCTCTTTTATCTCTTTTTGTACGTTTTTGCTGTAAGTAGAAGCGAGTCTCTCATATTTGCTTTTGGTAAACTTGGAGATGTCCGCATAAAGAGCTCCTGTTATATGGCTTGTCTCATACATGCTGCTTACATCTAAAAGAACCAGCCTCTCATCTTTTAATAGCTCTTTTAATCTATCAGGCGTTATGAACGCATCGGAGGCATAAGTGTAAAATGTTAGTAGGAGCAGGGTAAGAAGATATTTCATCAGATAGCTTAAAAGGTCTGCGTATTTCTAAATTCAGATATCTCTGTCTCGACCATCTCGTTTATCATTATCTTGAAAAGATCAGAGATCATATTTGGAGATACATCTGCTTGAATCGCGGAGTGACGAACTTTTTGCAGGATATAATCAACTCTGTCATCTGCCTTAACCTCTTCAATACTGTTTTTAAAGGAAGCTGCCTGACGTACAAGATGGCTTCTTTTTGAGATTAGATTTACTATCTCGTCATCTATCTTATCTATCTCTGATCTGACCTCTTCGAGGGAGTTGCATTTTTTTACTTTTGACATGAAGATTCTCCGTTTTTAATAGGACATATTACCCAAAAAGAGATAATAAATTCTAGTTGGGTTTTACAATTTTTTTTATCTCTTTTGGCAGATGAGCAAAGGGAATATTTTTAACTCTAGCCTTTACTCCATCTTCATAAACCATAACATCAACGCTCATTTTCAGAGGAAAAAAACGCAAAAGAGTGTATGAGTCTCTCCCTTGCGAAAAGGATATGTTTTCAAGCTCTATGCTCTTTTTTTGTTTTGCCATCTTAGCTCTTTAGATATATTCCCGTATCTTTGACCTCTATATCTTGGCTCTCTTGAAGAGCAGTAAGCGAGCGTTTGAACTCTTTTTTGCTAAGAGCGAACACATCTTTTATAAGCTCTGCGTCACTTTTGTAGTTGTAAGGCATCACTCCGCCGCTCTTTTTTAGAAGAGAGAGGACCTTTTCGCATGAGATGTCCTTCTGTTTTGCTCCACCAGCTTGAAGTTTCAGATCAATGCAGCCGTCTTTTCTTACGGTTTTTACATATGCTTTTCTTCTGCTTCCGATCTCTATCGCTTCAAAGATCTCGTTATGGTAGATAAGCCCCTCATATCTCTCTTCTACAACGCACTTAAAGCCAAGGGGAGTTCTTGCGATGATGAGTATATCGACCTCTTTGTTTACAGAGAGTCCTTTTGGCCTTTTGTCAAAAAAGTCGCCCAGTTTCTCGGTTCCCACAAGTCTGTGCGTCTTTTCGTCATATACAACTTTTAGAAATCTATTATCGCCGATCTTGAACTTCTCTTTTTGAAACATATTGGGGACAAAGAGATCTTTTGCAAGTCCCCAATCGACAAATGCTCCAAAAGGGGCAACATCCACAACCTCGAACAGAGCATACTCATCAAGCATCGCTTTTGGTTTAAGGGTCGTGGCGATAAGCCTGTCCTCCGAGTCTGTATATAAAAAGACCTCCAAGAGAGTCTCCTCTTTCATCTCATCAGTTACGTAGGCTTGCGGCAGGAGCACATCTTTTTCATCGAGTGCCGTTAAAAATATACCGTGGGGAGTGTGTCTGTCAACTTTGAGGCAGTTTATGCGTCCAAGTTCTAAATGTTGGTTCTGTTGCAATTTGTTTCCTTGTTATTCCGTCTGTCCTAAACACAGGTCTAAGAACTTTTTTGACATTATATCCTCTTTAGCATATCAAACGCCATGGGCATATAAACATTGTCATAATTATGGCAATCTTAAAAATATTCATATCTCAAAAGCGCTAAGAATATAAACAGTGGAATTTGATATTATTTGAAAAATTTAGATAAAAAAAGGAAAAAAATATGTTCAAGATTATTGTAGAAAAAGAGTGCAGCTGTTTTAAAAAAAGTGACCTGGTAAACGGTTTGGAGATGGAGTCAAAAGATGGCGCTCTTCTTAAATCGATCGAGATGAGAGACACTATGAACGATGAGTTCTGCGGCAAGCACAGCTTTAAAGTTCAAGAAGTCGGAGATAGCTTCGTGATCGCTATGAGCGACTCAACTAGCAACGGATGCTGCGGCGGCGGTTGCGGAAGTCACTAAGATTTCCAGCCCGACTGCAACTCCTCTTCAGTCCAATATATAAGAGCAGGCTCTACTCATCGTAGATGTAGAGCTTGTTGTATCTGATGATCTTCATGAGGTCTTCGCCGTACTGCTCACCTATCTCGGAGTAGTTCTCAAGCTTCTCGACCAGCAGGTAGGGGTCGTCAGTCTGCATCTTAAGCTCCCTGAAATCTTTGTAGGCCTTAGAGCGGGCAAGAGTTTTGTAGTAGTCTCTGATGGAGTCCTCTATGCTTGAGTACTTTTTCAGCCAGATGACTCTCTTTCCTCTCTGCTCGGAAGCGGCAATTCTCGGACCTTTTTTATTTACCGCCCACATGCCGTAGAGGTTGTTCGCCTCTTTAAAGAAGCGTGACTCCGCCCATGCGCTCTCCATCGCCGCCTGAGCTATGGCAATGCTTTTTGGATGAGGTTTAAGAGCCATTAACAGCTCCTCGTCACTCTCCACTTTGTATACCTCTTTTAACTGAGAGATCTTCTCTTTATATGCCGGGTTTGTAATGTTTTTGGATATCTCGTTGTACTGCTCTTCAAGCTCTGCGTAAACTCTGTCGATGGCAGGAATGACAAGGTTGCCGAACTCTCTCTTTTTCTCACTGACCGAGAGTGCGCTCTGTTGCGGAGCCTCTTGAACCTTGTGAAGCACCATTGCATTGGGCTTTGTCTCTTTTTGTATAAATATGGTGTCGTACAAAGAGGAGATAACAAGAGATGCCATATAGATGTAGAGCAGATTGTCGGATAAAAACTTCATATTAAAAACTCCATCTCTAGTTTTTTTGTATAGGCAGCGAGCATCGCTCTCTCAAAGTCGTTGTTTGTCGAGTACTGGTAACCAAACGCTTCCTTCCACATCTCATGCTCTTCCATGCATAGATAAAAAAATACCTCTTTGTGCCAAGGAGCAAAACTCTCGTAGGCGTGTTTGAACATCTCCACCTTTGTTTCAATAGGGTAGGAGCTTTTGCCGCTTGCATCGACAAGTGGCATCTGTGTGATCTTGCTTCTAAAATCACGCTCACGAAGCTGTTTGATAACAGGTTTTATAAATGTCAGCGTACCGAAACTCAGAAGTGCCACTTCGTGCGCCTTAAACTCTCTAAGAAGCCTTGCGTAAACTTCGCCGTACTCGCGAAGATAGTTCTCATACTCCACTATCGGGTGAAAATGAAAACCGACCTTAACGCCTTTGTCTGCCACTCTTCTTGCGGCTCTGATCCTTTTGTCCAAAGAAGCGGTCAGATGCTCCTCGTTCTGGATGATGGTAGGCGTGTTGAGCGACCAGGTACAGAGTATGTTTTTAGGGACGTCGTTCTCTAAAAAGTATTTGATATTATCTGATTTTGTCTTAAATTCCAAAATCACATTTGGATTATGCGAAGCAAAATCAAAGAGAGCATCCAATACGCCCTCTCTGTTGCCCCATAAAAGCGAGTCCGAAGATTGACCCGTACCTATGTGGTAGGTTCTGTTCTTGTTAAGTTGGAGATTTTTTAGTTTTGTCGCAAAAGAGCTGTCAAAAGTTATGGTGTCTTGGTTGTAAAAGGATTGTATAGAGCAGTAAGAGCAGTCAAACCCGCAGCTCTCGACCGCATCAAGAGTTAGAAGGTTGCAACAGCGCGTCTTTTCGCTCGCAACGGGGCAGAGCCCAAGCCCAAACCCATCTTTTGCTTCTGTCTTGAAGGTGAACTTCTGCTCGTCTCTCTGGTTTTTAAGCTCAAAGCCTTTGTATGAGTTTGGCTTGCTGCGCAGCTCTTCATACGCTTTTTTAAGTCTTGAGAAAACAACTTTTTTCTGTGAATGTTCTGGGAATATCTCTATGATGTTCTTTTCGTTCCACATCTCAAGGTCTCTTGCGATGTCGATGATCTGTTTTATCTCCTGATGAGAAAATCTGTGCAGATGGGCTTTGGAGCGTATGAACTCCTGCTCTTTTGGCGGGAGTCTGTAAAAAAGAGTGTTCTGTATGCTCGCTTGAAATTTATCTTCATATATATTCATGGGCGGAATTTTATCTAATTTCTTGGAATTTTTATGTTTACTATCGTTCCTCTATTTTTAGTACTTGTTATCTCTATGGTACAGTTGTGAATATCCAAAATCATCTTAACGATAGAGAGACCCAGTCCTGTACCGCCGTCCTTACGTGAACGGGCTTTGTCTGCCCTGTAAAATCTCTCAAATACAAAAGGCAAGTCCTCTTTGTTTATGCCATATCCGTTATCTCTGACGGCAATAGTATACTCTTTGTCATCTTCACTTAAAGAGATATAAATATATGAACTTTTTGGGCTGTAAATAACAGCGTTTCTGAGAATATTGTTTATTGCTATTTTTAAGAGTATCTCATTTGCATAAATCGTTACGGGAATAATGCTCTCTATTTCTATGGATATATCTTTTTCTGCAGCAATTTTTTTCATCTGCATAACGGCATCGCTTACCAGTTCATCTAGATAGAGTTCGTTAAAACTGCTGTGAAGTTCAGTCTTATCTTTTTTGGCAAGGAAGAGTAGCTGTTCGATCATATTTTGTATGCTGATACTTTCTTGAAGGATGCTTTTTAAAACCTCTTTATACTCCTGCGGTTCTCTGTCTTGTTTAAGTGCTACTTCAATCTCTCCGCGTATAACAGTCAGCGGTGTTTTAAGCTCATGTGAAGCATTGTTGCTAAAGTCCGTTATTTTATTAAAGGACTCTTCGAGATCGTTTAAGAGCTTATTGAAAGTTGCTACAAGATCTTTAATCTCGGTTGGAATTTTATTTGTGCTAACCCTGTTTGATAGATTATTTGCCGAGATTGATTTTACTGAGCATATAACCTCTTTAACAGGAGAGAGTGTTCTGTTTACAAGCATATTGGCAATAATCAAGAAAACTATCAAAAGAATGGGTGTTGCAATTATCAAGCCGAAATATAGTTGTTTTAAGTATGGCGAATTCATAATTTTTTGAATTGCAAGTTGTATGAAAACTTTAGTTTCTTCTTTGTCAAATATCAGCATAGAGCTAACACGGTAAGAGCCTTTGTCAAAATAGTATATACTGCCTTGGTGACCTATCTCGTTTAGCGGTATGTTAAAAAGCCACTCATGCTCTCTGGAAGAGAGGGTCTCATAAACTACTTTTTTGCTCTCTTTGCCGTAGTAGATTATCTTTACAAATAGCGGCTCGATCGAAAACTCATCTATAAGCTCGTCTGCTATATCTTTTGCATTCTCATAGCTGTCTTTTTTTAAGTCCGGAATAACATCTATAGATATCATCTTGAGCTCTGCATCAGTTGTGTTTAAAACACCTTTTTTGGCAGTACTGTAGATGAAGACACCATAAACAGACAGGACTATTATATTTATGATGAAAAAATAAAAGAGCAGTTTTAGCTTTAGGCTCTTAAACATTTTCATCACTTAGCATATAGCCTAAACCGCGCACAGTGTGAATAAGTTTTAAATCAAAATCTTTGTCTATTTTATTTCGCAGTCTGTAGATATAGACATTTATTATGTTGCTCATGCTCTCTTGCGCCATATCGCTGATATTCTCTTTTATAATGGTCTCCGTTAGCAGTTTTTTGCTGTTTCTTGCCAGAAATTCAAGCAGCGCATATTCTTTTGCAGTAAGATTTATCTTTTTGCCGCCGCGTTTTACTTCACGTTTTGCGGTGTCTATGGTTAGATCGGCTATGCTGATAGTACTTGAAGTTGTTGAGGAGTTTCTTAGCTTCACACGTATTCTAGCAAGCAGCTCCTCAAACGCAAAAGGCTTTGTTATGTAGTCATTGGCACCGCTGTCAAGCCCTTTGACTTTTTCTTTTAGCTCATCTCTGGCAGTAAGCATAATGATTGGAGTCTTTATATTTTTTGCCCTTATATTTTTGCAGACATCCATTCCGCTAAGGCCATGTATCATCAAATCAAGCAAAACAATATCGTAACTGCTCGTCTCTATCATATAAATAGCTTCATATCCGTTTTCCGTAACATCTACGCTGTAAGACTCTTCTTGCAGCCCCTTTTTTATAAAAGAGGCAATTTTCTCATCATCTTCAACAATTAAAACACGCATAACTTATAAGGCCCCTGCTAAAATAACTGCCCACGTTATAACCAAAACAGCTATGCTTAAAAAAACAACAGCACTTCCCGCATCTTTGGCACGGCCTGCCATATGATGATGCTCTAGCGTAACTAAATCAACGGTCCTCTCAATTGCACTGTTAATCGCTTCTGCTATCAACATTCCCATTAACGACATAAACATTAATAGCTTATGGACCAAAGATACCTCTAATAAAAATATCACGCTCAGTAATATAACACTGACGGTGAGCTCAATTTTAAATGATTTCTCCGTCTTAATCATGTCTTTAAGACCATTTAGCGCATAGTTCGTGTTTTTAAAAAAACTGTATTTGGGCTGGTTTCTCAAGCTCTTTTTCTTCCTTGATCGCAATTTTATTTTGTTTTAATAATACAATGATTTTATTAAAACTGTATGAATAGAAGATGAAAATTTGTTCATAAAGTTTATGAAAAAAACTTCATCCTGATTTCATTCCTGCTTCATATCTTTTCTTTAATATTTTGTAATTTTTTATTAAAGGATATTCTATATGAAAGAAAACAGAGCAAACAGGTATGGTTTCATAAATCTGGTTTTTTGGCTTTTTTTAATTATTTCGGCTATTACAAGAACAGTGCTTTTGGTTAAATCTATTGATATAATAGAGCTCTCTTTTGTGGAGATAGCAAAAATATATCTGATCGGGGCATTCTATGATTTTATAAGTGCCGGTTATCTGGTTATCCCTTTTGTCCTTTATCTCTTTTTTATGCCGCAAAAGTTTTTCGGACACACTGCTCATCGTTATGTTACCTACGCGTTTACATATATCTTACTTTTCGGAGCCGTTTTTCTGGCATTTAGCGAATGGTTTTTCTGGGACGAGTTTAGCGTCAGATTTAATTTTATTGCGGTTGATTATCTGGTCTATACAAAAGAGGTTATAGGAAACATACGCGAATCCTATCCAATGGGTATATTGCTCAGTGTTATAACTGCTATCTCTGGAACGGTTTTTTATGTTCTTTGCAAACTTGGCTATATTGAAAATATTTTAAATACTAAAAGCAGTATCAAACAGCGTCTAAAGCCGGCATTTGTATACCTTTTGATTCCGGCTCTCTCTTTTGCCTCCGTTACCGATGATTTTTCAAAAATCTCCAAAAACCAATACAGCAACGAACTTGCCAAATCGGGTTTGTACTCTCTTTTTGCGGCATTTAGAAACAACACTCTTGATTATGATACTTTTTATATAACAGACAAACAGGAGAGTGTTTTTTCAAATTTAAAAAAGAGCGTTGGTGAGGACGGCTCCATATTTTTAAATTCAAACGATATAACAAGAGATGTAATAAAGCAGGGAGAAGAGAAGGATTACAATGTAATGATGATAGTAGTTGAGAGTTTAAGCGGTAAATTTCTCAAAACTCTGGGCGCAGAAAAAGAGCTTACTCCTAACTTGGATTTTCTGGCAAAAGAGAGTGTTTTTTTTAACAATTTTTATGCAACAGGTACCCGGACGATCAGAGGAATGGAAGCAATCACTCTCTCCGTACCGCCGACACCGGGACGTTCAATCGTCAAACGACCTGATAATCACAATATGTACTCAAGCGGATTTATTTTTAGAAATAAAGGGTATGAGACAAAGTTTATATACGGCGGACATGGTTATTTTGACAATATGAACGAGTTTTTTTCAAATAACGGATTTGATATTGTAGACAGGGCAGACTTCAGTGATGAAGAAGATACATATCACACTGTTTGGGGAGTTTGCGATGAGGATTTGTTAAACAAGACTTTAAAAGAGGCTGACTCCTCATACAAAGCCCATAAGCCTTTTATGAGTTTTGTCATGACTACGTCGAATCACAGACCTTACGACTATCCGGATGGGAAAATTGACATACCTTCACACACGGGAAGAGACGGAGCCGTTAAATATACGGATTATGCTATCGGGGATTTTATAAAAAAAGCCAAAGATAAACCGTGGTTTAAAAATACACTCTTTGTAATTGTTGCGGATCACTGCTCTACAAGTGCGGGTAAAACAGAGGTGCCTCTTGATAAATATCATATTCCCTTAATCGTTTATGCGCCCGAGATATTAAAACCTCAGGTTGTCAATAAGGTGGCAAGTCAGATCGATATAATGCCGACCCTCTTTAGCATATTGAACTGGTCATATAAAAGCAAGTTTTACGGCAGTGATGTTTTAGATCCATCATTTAAAGAACGCGCACTAATAGGTACATATCAAAAGCTTGGGCTCTATAAAGACAATAAACTTGTGGTGTTGTCTCCTACAAAAAAGATTAAAAGCTATGAGGTGCTTGAGCAGGATCTTTACGATACAAAATACAAAGAGACCGAAATAGATAAAACTCTAGAAGCAGAGACGGTAAGTTATTATCAGGGGGCGAGTACTCTTCATAAAAGGGGGTTAGATAGATATGAGCGCGAATAGACAAATTATAGTTACAATATTTTGCCTTTTTACTCTTTTTTTTCTTTTTGAACTTACAAATATTGATATTTATGTGCAAAACTATTTTTATAATGAAACTGCCGGTAAGTGGCTGCTTTCACATGAAAAAGGGAGCCTGCCCGATACGCTTTTTTACACGGGCATAAAAAAGGCAATTATAGTTTTTGGAGTTTTTATTCTGTTTTTATACCTATACTCATTTAAAGAATCTGCACAGAGATTGAAAGAGTATAGAACAGGGCTGCTTATAGTATGGCTGAGTATAGCGGCTGTTCCGCTCGTTGTCGGAGTCTTAAAAGCGCTATCAAACGTGCCATGCCCATGTGATTCTCAGCATTTTGGCGGGGAGTACCCGTATATAAGAGCCCTTGACACTATGCCGGCATATATTTTAAAAAAATTCAAGTGCTATCCAGCCGGTCATGCCAGCGGCGGTTTTGCTCTTATGTCGCTTTTTTTTCTTTTTAAAGGGCAGAAAAACAGGTTCGTCGCTCTTGGTGTTGCAATCACGATCGGATGGAGCATGGGATTGTATAAAATGTTAATGGGACATCATTACTTGAGCCATACTGTAATTACAATGGTTTTGGCATGGCTTTTAATCTTGTTGATCTATAAAGCTATAAAATAATTATTGCATTTTGCAATAATTTTCAGAGAAATGGATTAAAAACAGTAATATTCTCAAAATTTCGATGTTTATTGAATATGAGGAGATTGTTATGATCTTAGGCAGATGCCCATATTGCGAGGATGGTTCCATTGAGGTGCGTGACAAAGAGGTTCGCGGCAAAAAGGTCAAGCTCTATGCCTGCAGCAACGCTCACTGGAAAACCGAGGATGGCGAGATGTTCGAGCTTAGAGATGATGCTTCGTGCGACTTTCGTATCTGGCAGAACTCACTTGCGAAATACGGAAAGTGGCTTACATATAAAGAGGTAAGAGAGCTTTTGGAAAATGAGGCTATTGAGGTTGAGCTTCTTAGCAAAAAGTACGGCAAAAAGATCTACTATAACAAGCAGATAGTCTTAAATCCGGAGTACGGAGTGAGTGTTTTGTGGGATTAGACTGTAGTAAAAAAGAGTAAAAATAGATAATCTTATATAAAACATAATGCTTTAATAAATCTTTTACATTTATTTGTGTATAATCCTCATCCGCTTTGCTGTTTTGACACAAAAGCTAGAGTATTTTTACCTATATAGAGATATGTAGATAAAAGTATTGGCAAGCAGACAAAGAGATGCTTGCCCCAATGCAGCAAAGAATTAAATACAGGAGACTTTCAATGAAAGTACGCGCTTCAGTAAAGAAGATGTGTGATGACTGTAAAGTTATCAAACGCAAAGGCATTGTTAGAGTAATCTGCAAAGTCAAAAAACATAAACAGAGACAAGGATAATCATGGCTCGTATTTCTGGTGTTGATTTACCTAAAAAGAAAAGAATTGAGTATGGTCTAACATACGTATACGGCATAGGTCTTCATGCTTCTCGCAAGATCCTAGATGCTACTGGTATAGACTATAACAAAAGAGTTTACGAACTTAGCGAAGATGATGTTGCTGCGATCACAAAAGAGATCCGTGCAAATCACGTTGTTGAAGGTGATCTTCGTAAGCAAGTTGCAATGGACATTAAAGCACTTATGGACCTAGGTTCATACAGAGGTCTTCGTCACCGTCGTGGTCTTCCATGTCGTGGTCAAAAAACTAAGACAAATGCGCGTACTCGTAAGGGTAAACGTAAAACTGTCGGCGCAGCATAAGGATTAACAGATGGCAAAAAGAAAAGCTGTTAGAAAAAAAGTAGTAAAGAAAAATATTGCACGTGGTATCTGCCACATCTCTGCATCATTTAACAATACACTTGTAACTATTACAGACGAAATGGGCAACATGATCGCTTGGAGCTCTGCAGGTAGTCTTGGTTTTAAAGGTAGCAAAAAATCTACTCCGTTCGCGGCTCAGGCAGCTGTTGAAGCAGCAGTAGAGAAAGCTCAAGTACATGGTATTAAAGAACTTGGTATTAAAGTTCAAGGTCCAGGTTCAGGTCGTGAAACAGCAACTAAAGCTGTTGGTTCAATAGAGGGTATCCGTGTTACATTCATGAAAGATGTTACACCTTTACCACACAATGGTTGTCGCGCACCTAAGCGCCGTAGAGTTTAAGGAGATTACTGATGGCAAGATATAGAGGTCCAGTAGAAAAAATCGAAAGAAGATTTGGAGTTAGCCTTAACCTAAAAGGGGAGCGTCGTTTAGCAGGTAAGTCTGCATTAGAGAAACGTCCTTATGCTCCGGGTCAACATGGTCAGCGTCGTAAAAAAGTATCTGAATACGGTTTACAGTTAAATGAAAAGCAAAAAGCAAAATTCATGTACGGTGTTTCTGAGAAGCAGTTCCGCGCACTATTCGTTGAAGCTAAAAGAAGAGAAGGAAACACGGGTACAAACCTTGTTACTTTGATCGAGCAGAGACTAGACAACGTTGTTTACAGAATGGGATTCGCGACTACTCGTCGTTTTGCACGCCAGCTTGTAGCACACGGTCACATCTTGGTAGACGGAAAGAAACTAGACATTCCTTCTTACCGTGTAAGACCTGGACAAAAAGTTGAAGTTCGTGAGAGCAGCAAAAACAACTCTCAGATCGTTCGTGCTTTAGAGCTTACAAACCAGACTGGTTTAGCTCCATGGGTTGATATCGATGCTGATAAAAAATTCGGTATCTTTACTCGTCTTCCAGAGCGTGAAGAAGTTGTTATACCTGTAGAAGAGCGTTTAATCGTTGAGCTTTACTCGAAATAATAGTTAAAAATATAAAAGGCGTAAGAGACATGAAAAAGATTAAAACTACTCCACTTGCTCCTCAAGAGTTTGAGGTAGAGCAGATTAGTGAGAATGAAGCTAATATAATGGCGTATCCTTTTGAGACTGGATATGCTATATCTTTAGCTCATCCACTTCGCCGTTTTTTGTTAAGTAGCTCGGTAGGTTATGCACCAATAGCTATTAAAATTGAAGGTGCTAAGCATGAGTTCGACTCAGTGCGCGGTATGCTTGAAGATATCTCTGATTTTATTCTAAATCTAAAAGAGATAAGATTTAAGCTACTTGGTGATGCTACAGAGGCAGAAGTTAATTACAGCTTTGCGGGTCCTTGTACTATTAAAGGCGGCGACCTTACAAATAGCGAAGTGGAAGTGGTAACACCGGAGTCTCATTTAGCAACTCTAAATGAGGATTCAGTGCTTAACTTTAAGATCAAAATCGCACAAGGTATCGGTTATGTTGCTAGCGAGGACACTCATGACGGACTGGAAGAGGGATACATCGCACTAGATGCATACTTCACTCCTGTTCGCAGCGCGACTTACAAAATAGAAAACGTACTGGTAGAAGATAACCCTAACTTTGAGAGAGTTGTAATGAACATTAGAACTGACGGACAAATTTCTCCGTTGGACGCGTTTAGAAACTCACTTGAGGTTATGTATGCTCAACTAGCTGTATTTAACAGCGAGATCAGCGTTAAATCTCCGACTACTATTGAGAGAACCGAAGAGAGCCCGGACCTTAAAAAACTGACTATGCATATCGATAACTTAGGTTTGAGTGCAAGAAGTTTCAACTGTCTTGACCGCTCTAACATAAAACTAATAGGTGAAATAGCGTTGATGAGCACAAATGACCTCAAAAACGTAAAGAACCTTGGTAAAAAGTCATATGATGAGATCGTTGAAAAACTTCAAGAGTTTGGATATGAAGTTGGAGGCGATCTTTCAGATGAGATCGTTAGTGGATTAAAAAAGAAAATCGAAGCTTTATAAGCTTTTAAAAAGAGGAATTATAGATGAGACATCGTCATGGATACCGTAAACTAGGTCGTACAAGCTCACACCGTGCTGCTTTACTTAAGAACCTAAGTATTTCGTTAATTGAACATGGTAAAATTGAAACTACTGTTATGAAAGCAAAAGAGCTACGCTCTTATATTGAAAAACTTATTACTGCTGCAGGTAAAGGTGATTCAAATGCTCACAAAGCAGTATTTGCGGCGCTTCAAAGCAAAGAAGCAACTAAAACTTTGGTAAATGAGATAGCTCCTAAGTATGTTGACCGCCCGGGAGGATACACTAGAATCACTAGAACTCGTATCCGCCGTGGTGATGCTACTACTATGGCATTCATAGAATTAGTTTAATTTACACAAAATAAGCGCTCAAGACCTCTCGGTCTTGTCGCTACCCTTCAAAATTTCCACATTCTAAACTACTTAAATTATAAAAGTGAGACATAATGAGTAATTTCGCATTTGGAACTTATAGAATAAGTGATATAAATCCTCAGCATATCCAGGCGCTCAAAGAGGCTATAGAATCCGGCATAACAATGATAGACACATCTTCAAACTATATGGACGGCGGCGCAGAGCGTGCTATTGCAGTTGCCTTTAGAGAGTTCGACGAAGATAAAAAAGATGAAGTCGAGATCGTAAGCAAGTTCGGTTATATTCAGGGCTCAAACCTAAAAGAGTATAAAGAGAACCCATCAATAATTGAAAATGAAGATGAAGTCGTAAAGTATAGCGAGGAGTGTTACCACTCCATCTCAAGAGCATTTATGCATGAGCAGCTAAGCGCTTCACTAGAGCGTCTGGAGATGGAGAAAATAGGCTGCTACCTTATCCATAATCCTGAGTACTATCTTCTTGATGCTATAAACAGAGGTGTTGCGCAAGATGAGCGTCTCGATGAGATGTACAGAAGATTGCAAGAGGCTTTTGTAGGGCTTGAAGAGGAGGTTAAGAGCGGAAGAATAGGCTCTTACGGCATCAGTTCAAATAGCTTTTCGCTTCCGCACTCAAGTGATGAGTTTTTGCCTTATGAAGATCTGCTCACACTTGCATACAACGCGGCTATGATAGTCGGAAACAGAACTCACAGCTTTATGACCATAGAGCTTCCTATAAATCTTTTGGAGAGAGAGGGGCTTAAGTGTGCTTCGTGGGCAAAAGAGAACGGTCTTAGAGTTTTAGCGAACAGACCTCTTAACGCAAAGTATAACGAGATGATGTATCGTCTGGCGGACTATGATGAGAGCAAGGATTACTACACATACTTCAATGAGCTGATGGAAGTCTCCGACAATGAAGCTCTGGAGCCGCTTTACAATCTTTTGGAGCAGTTGGATGCTACTAAACATAAATTCGGGTGGATAGGCGACTATGACGTTTTTTTGTTTACGCAGATAATCCCCCATATTAAAAAAGTTCTTCAAAAGGTAGATGAAGAGAGCAGTAAAACATTGGTCGAGTTTATTGACCTTTACCTTGGCGAATACAGAAAGATGGTGGCGTACGAGTGCTCAAAAAGAACAAGAGTTGAGTTAAAAGAGTTCTTTAAAGAGTGCAGCGGGACTATGCAGGAGTGCGCATTGAACTATTTAATAAATAACGAAAATGTCGATTTTATCCTCGTAGGGATGAGGAAGCCTTCATATGTGTATGAAATCCTTTCTTTAGGTAGATAGGTTCTATTTTTTATGACTTGTTAAGCAATATTTGCATATCTTATGAAAACAATAAAAGATATAAATTATGAAGGATGGGCATGATACCATTTACAGATGAAGAGTTAATGAATCCCGTAAAGAATGTTATAGAGAAGGTTCGTCCATCTTTGGCCCTTGACGGCGGAGATATAGAGTTTATAACAGTGAAAAACTCAAAAGTCTACATACAGCTAAGGGGTGCGTGCGTCGGATGTGCAAGCAGCGGCACTACGCTGAAGTACGGTGTAGAGAGACAGTTGAAGATGGATATTCATCCGGAACTAACGGTCATAAATGTGCCGATAGGCATGGAAAACGATATAGATAATTTATAAACATATTAAAGGAGACAAGATGGCAATAAGTAAACATAAAATATTATCGCAAGCTAAAGATAGTTTCTCCAAATCAGATTACAAAAATGCGTTGGATAAGTTTGCAGCAGTTCTGCAAAATTTTCCAAATTCAAAAGAGGCTTACAACGGTGTTATACTCGCAGAGATGGCGCTTAGCGGAGAGGGCGGTGCCGAGGCTCTTTTTGATTACTATGAGATTTTAAAAGAGGAAGACAAAGAGCAGGCGGATATCATCATGAGCGATATCTTGCAAAATATGGACGGTTCAATGGAGAAGCTCAGCGAAGTTTTCGCGCAGCCTATCCGTGACAGAATAGAGTTTGAAGACGGTATTTTGTATAAAGATTTTAAGGCGTTGATAGATTCCGGAGAGAGTTTTAAAGAGACTTTTGAGAACATAATGTTCTCGACAAGGGTCATAATCACCCAAAAAGAGGATTTTGTAGACTTCTTGGACAATCTTATAGAGCACGGCTTTGCAGAGATGGCTTTGACATATCTTGAAAACGCTCTAAGCGTTTACCCGAGCGATGCACTCCTTAGAAAACTGCTCAAAAAGCTGGCAAAGGGCAAAAAAGTTGAAAATTGAACTACCCGAAGAGGAGTTTAGGTATATAACCGAAAATTCACAAGAGTGTGACAAAGAGACGGCATTTGTTCTGACCGCTCAAAATGAGAACTACCTCCAAGACGCAAAAGAGAGAGGTGCTCACTCGATCATAAGCATAAAAGATGTTGCAAAACTCTTCGGCGTTGACAATATAAAAATTGTCGGCATTACCGGAACAAACGGCAAAACGACAACGGCAAGCGCCATCTACTCATTTTTACTAGACCTCGGGTACAAGGCTGCAATGCAGGGAACACGCGGCTTTTTTATGAATGATGAACTTATCGAGGGCAAGAGCTTGACAACGCCCTCGGTTTTAAATACATACAAACATATCTATCAAGCAGTAGCAGCTGGGTGTGAGTTTTTTGTAATGGAAGTAAGCTCCCATGCGATCGCTCAAAAAAGAGTCGAAGGGCTGAACTTTGAACTTAAAATTTTAACAAACATCACTCAGGATCATCTGGACTACCATAAGACCATAGGCGAATATATAGCCGTAAAAAACAGCTTTTTTCAAGATGACTGTAAAAAACTTATAAACAAAGATGAGACAAAAGCGTCGTTCAATGTCAAGAACACCTTTACATACGGTATTGAGAATTCAGCGACTTACAGACTTATAGCATACTCGCTTAACAATGCGACAAGCGGGATCATCCAAAATATAAAAGATGTAGTTCCCTTTACAGCATCTCTGCATGGATTTTTCAACCTCTACAATCTTATGGCGGCAATTGCGGCAACCCATATCTTAACAGGCAAGAAGCTTGAAGAGGTCTGTGAGGTCGTGGACAATTTTGCGGGTGTTAGCGGCAGAATGGAGCAGGTAAGCGAAGAGCCGAATGTAATAGTCGATTTTGCGCACACGCCCGACGGCATCCAGCAGGTACTCAATGCGCTCAAAGAGAAAGAGCTTTTAGTCGTTTTTGGAGCAGGCGGAGACAGGGACAGAAGCAAAAGACCTCTGATGGGAAAAGTGGCAGCGAGCTTGGCAAAAAAGCTCTATATAACAAGTGATAATCCGAGAAACGAAGACCCTCAAAGTATCGTAGACGATATTTTAGAGGGGATCGAGGACAGAAGCATCGTCAATGTGGAGCTAAACAGAAAAAAAGCCATACAGATGGCGCTTGATGAACAGCAGAAGGATGAAGTGGTCGTTATCCTTGGAAAAGGGGATGAATCTTTTCAGATAATCTACGATGAAAAATTCCCTTTTGATGACAGGGAAGTAGTAAGAGAGTTACTAAAAATAAGTTAAATCCTTAAATAAAAAAACTTATTTTTGAGCATTAATATTTATGAGATTATTTTTGCTATAATTGCGAAAAATATTAAGGACGGAACTTATGGGAATTCCTCAACCGGCATTTTACATATTCAAGTGTGAACAATCTGCTCCTCCGGGCATGCCTAAACCTTCATGTGTAACACCTCAGACGCAGGATCTGTTTCAGCATTTGGCACAGAAATTGATGAAAGAGGGCATAATGGGAACGGTTCAGCCTATCCGTACATCATGTCTGAACCGCTGTACATCAGGTCCGGTTATGTTGGTAGAGCCTGGACATTTTATGTATGCAGCACTTACTAAAGAGAAAATTGATAGAATTATAGAAGAACACATCGTCGGCGGCAAAGTGGTTGAAGAGTTTTTAATCAGTTCCGAAGTGTGGGACGAACCGATATCGCCGTGCGATATGAAAAAACAGATGGGAATGTAAAAAAATGACAATAGAGATGTTGTACAGCAAAATTCATCGCGCTACAGTAACTGATGCCAACTTGAACTATGTTGGCTCGATCACTGTAGATGAGGAGCTTTTAGAGGCTTCAAAGATGAGAGTTGGACAAAAAGTTGAGATACTTAACATCAATAACGGTGAGAGATTTTCAACATATATTATTTTGGGTGAACGCGGCAAAAGAGATATCTGCCTAAACGGTGCGGCTGCTAGAAAAGTTCACAAAGGCGATAAGATCATTATAGTCGCATACGCTACTTATGATGAAAAAGATTTGGAGACTTATAAGCCAAGAGTTGTTCTCGTTGATGAGAACAACGACATCGAAGAAATTTTAGAAGAGATCTAAAAGATGTTTGGAAATTTGGGCGATATGAGCAAGATGCTTGAAGGTATGCAGGAAAATGCCAAGAAACTTCAAGCTGAGCTGGAGTCTAAAATTTTTAAAGTAAAAAGCGGCGGCGGTATGGTCGAAGTGAGCATAAACGGAAAAGGCGAGGTTATAGATATAAATATCGACGACTCGCTTCTTGAGGACAAAGACTCACTTCAGATCCTGCTTATCGGCGCAATAAATGACGCAAACAAGATGGTAGAGGACAATAGACAAAATAGTGCTTTGGGCATGCTTGGTTCAATGGGTGGTACAAATCCATTTGGGGCGAAGTAAGTGCTTAGGCTGCTTTTAGCGCTTAACCTTCTTTTTTTAAACCTTTATGCATGCAAAGGCGGCTTTGACTCCTGCAGATTAAAGGTCGTAGATGCAAAGGTCATAGATGGTAGCTCTCTTCACGTACCACTCAAAAACGATCAAAAACTTATCTTTTCCACAACAACACCAAACGCAAAAATAATTAAACATGACCCATATCTCTTGCTATATCTTGTAGAGGATAACAATGGTTTCAAATACCCTTTTAGAGTAAATATAAACCAGTCGCTAGGTACTTTCGGTGTTGACAACAACAGCGTTATAGAGGGAAAGATTCTAAAGAGACAGGTCGGGCTTAACAGCTTTGCACTCTTTAGTGAACCTCTCTCTGCACCGAGCATGCTTCTAAACAGCTGTTGTGCCATAGAGGGTATAGTGACAGAGCGCGGAATAATCGAAAAAGAGTATATAGAGAGATTTTTAAAAGTAAAGAGTGTAAGTTACGGTGATTTTGGAGTGAGAGTCAAAGATGTCGGCTCAGATGTCGTAGTTTTTAGCTCTAACCCATTTATAAAAGACAATAGATTTAAAAAAGGCGACATAATAGTTGAGCTAGACGGTAAAAAAGTCAAAAACAGCGCATCGTTTATGAGAGAAGTGCTCTTTAGTGAGATCGGCTCTACTCACAGTGTCAAAATAAGACGAGGTGATGAGCTTTTAACTCTTAGCGCAAAGAGTCAAAAGAGGATAGGCGGCGGCTATTTAAGTGACACCTTTTTGGAGTTTTTGGGCATATCGTTCGATAAGAATCTTTTCATTATCAAAATAGAGAAAAAAGCCCAGCACTACGGTCTTAAACTTGGTGACAAGCTGCTTCAGGTAAACAGAAAAGATGTAAGGCAAGAGGGGGATATACTCCAGATAATAGACAATCCGAAAAAGAGTGCCGATCTTCTCTTTCAAAGAGAAGCTTTTCAGTTTTTTGTGAAAGTAAATTAGGTAGAATTCGATATGCAAAACTTTGAGAAATTTTTAATAGATCACCTTCCTGTTTCAAAAAGCATACATCCGACTTATGAAGAGGCGCTGCAAAAGATGCTGATCGCCGGCGGCAAGAGATTTCGCCCTGCACTTCTGCTGGGTGTAGTAAATGCGTACAATCCGCTTCTGATCGGCGGAGCATATCACGCAGCTTATGCCATTGAGCTTTTGCACACTTACTCTCTTATTCATGACGATCTGCCTGCAATGGACAACTCGCCGCTAAGACGCGGAGAGCCGACTCTGCACGTACTTTATGATGAGGTGACCGCCATATTGGCAGGCGATGCATTGAACACTTACTCTTTTGAGGTTCTAAGCAATGCTCCTTTTTCCGACTATACAAGAGTGGCTCTTATAAGAGAGCTGGCAACAAGCGGCGGACTAAACGGTATGGTTTTAGGTCAGGCGATCGACTGCTACTTTGAAAACAGACCGTTAAATATAGAGGACGTAAAAGTCTTGCACACAAACAAGACGGCTAAACTTATTGCCGCTTCGCTTAAGATGGGTGCGATTATAGTAGGCCGTGAAGAGCTCTCAGAGACTCTTTATGATTTTGGCGTAAGACTTGGAGTCCTTTTTCAGATACAAGATGATATTTTGGATGTGACGCAGAGTTCGGAGGAAGCTGGAAAACTGACAAACAATGATGAGTCAAAAAACAGTTTTGTGACGCTTCTTGGACTTGATGAGGCACTTAAAGAGGCAGATGAGTTGGCAGATACGCTCCTAAAAGAGATGGATGGGTTTGACGAGAAGCTTAAAAATGAGCTCTCCCCCCTCTTGACACACTATATAAACAGACATAAATAAACTAAACAAAGGCAATAATATGGGTAATAATGCAATGCGTCAAAAAATGGCAGACACTATAAGATTTTTAGCGGCAGATATGGTTCAAGCGGCAAACTCAGGACATCCGGGCGCACCGATGGGTCTCTCAGACATTGCGGTAGTTTTAAGCGAGCACTTAAACCACAATCCTAAAAACCCATCTTGGCTTAACCGTGACAGATTGGTATTCTCAGGCGGGCATGCAACAGGGCTTATCTACTCTCTTTATTACCTTTGGGGGTACGGTTTAACTATTGAAGATCTGAAAAACTTTCGCCAGTTAGACTCAAAAACTCCAGGGCATCCGGAATTTGGACATACAGAGGGTGTTGAGATAACGACAGGCCCTCTTGGTCAGGGTGTTGCTAACGCTGTCGGTTTTGCTATGGCTTCAAAGTTTATGGGTGCACAGCTCAACTCTGACACTGCAAACGTTATAGATCACAATGTCTATTGTCTTTGCGGAGACGGCGACTTGGAAGAGGGTGTGAGTTATGAGGCGTGCTCGATCGCAGGACACAACAAGCTTGATAACCTGATCCTTATCTATGACTCAAACCGCATTACGATAGAAGGTTCGACCGATCTGAGCATAAGTGAGAACATCCGCATGAGATTTGAGTCTCAAGGCTGGGATGTGCTAGAGTGTGACGGACACGATTTTGATGCGATTGACAGTGCAATTACAACTGCAAAAACAAATAAAAAACCGACGATCATAATTGCAAATACCACTATTGCAAAAGGCGGCGGTAAACTTGAGGGTTCTCACCACTCTCACGGTGCTCCTCTTGGCAGTGATGTTATTGCCGAGGCAAAGAGCGCTTGTGGATTTGATGCGACAAAATGTTTTCATGTAGACGAAGATGTTATGGCTCGCTTTAGATGTGCGATCGAGAAGGGTGATCTGGCGGAGCGTGAGTGGATACATAGTCTTAAGACTCTTCCACTTATGGAGCAAAATGAGACGTTAGACGCTCTTCAAAATCCGGATTTTTCAAGAATCCAGTGGCCGACTTTTGAAAAGGCGGATGCAACAAGAAACACGAACGGAAAAATATTAAACGCTATTGCAAAGGCGCTTCCAAACTTTTTAGGCGGAAGTGCGGATCTTAGTCCGTCAAACAAAACAGAGCTTGTCGATATGGGTGTTTACCCAAAAGGGAGAAACATCTACTTCGGTATCCGAGAACATGCAATGGCATCAATTACAAATGCTATCGCTCTCTACGGTCCTTTGATGCCTTTTAGTGCGACATTCTTTGTCTTTTCGGACTACCTGAAGCCTGCTGCAAGAATTGCCGCTTTAACTGGAATACAGCACTTCTTTATCTGGACGCATGACAGCATCGGTGTCGGCGAAGACGGACCTACTCACCAGCCGATCGAGCACTTAAGCCAATTTCGTGCACTGCCGAACTTCTATGTTTGGAGACCGGCAGACGGGCACGAGAACGTTGAGGCTTGGAAAATAGCATTGGGTATGAAAAACTCTCCGTCTGCGTTTGTATGTTCACGTCAAAACCTCTCACTCCTGCCATCGGCAGTTAAAGGAAGTGCATCTAAAGGCGGATATCTTCTTGCAAGCGATGAGGGAGCAACTATAACTCTAATGGCGTCAGGTTCGGAAGTGGAATTAGCTCTTAAGGTCAAAGATGCTCTAAACGAAAAAGGAACAAAAGTAGATGTTGTTTCCGTTCCGTGTTATGACCTCTTTATTGAGCAGGAGAAAGCGTACATAGACTCGATAATTAAGCCTGAGAGTAAAAAAGTAGCTATTGAGGCGGCTCGCGGTTTAGAGTGGTACCGTCTTGCAGATGATGTTATCGGAATGGATACATTCGGTGCCTCTGCTCCTGCGGATAAGCTTTTTGCAAAGTTCGGCTTCTCTGTAGAAAATATTCTCTCAAAAATATAATAGTTTTTCAGCAGGCAGGTTGCCTGCAAAAAAATAGTCAAAAAAACAGGTTCAGTGGCAGCGCATATCTTTTGTTCTGCTCGTCTCCAAACGAAAGTATTGTCTCTCCGCCATAGAAAACTATGCCGAGAATCTTCTGCTTAGATTTATTCTGAAAATCTGCAATATGCTTAAAATCATCTTTTTTAACAGTATGGGAAGATTTAACTTCTATGGCGATAATCTCTTCTCCTTTTTGAAGAATAAAATCTATCTCTTTTTTGTCGTTCGTTCTGTAGTGATACATATTGACTCTAGCAGTGCTGTAACTAACATGTTTGAGGAGCTCGTTAAATACAAACGTCTCAATAACATTGCCTTTATGAGTTGATTTTTGTAATATCTCTGCATCGTCAATACCTAAAAGATGGCATAAAACGCCACTGTCATTCATATAGAGTTTTGATGACTTTATAAATCGCTTAGAGATATTTGAACTATATGGCTTAAGCAGAGAGATTTGATATATCATCTCCAACATTGAGAGATAGTTTGATACGGTGGCTTCAGATAATCCGGTATCACTTGCTAAATCAGATTTGTTTAATAGCCCACAACTTCTTGGAGCTATAATGTTGAAAAATCGTATAAATGAACTTATGTCACGCAGTTCACCAACGTCTCTTATGTCTCTCTCGACATAGGTACTAATATAAGAGTTGTACCAAAGAGATTTGCCTCTAGAGGATTCTATCTTGTAAACTTCAGGGTAGCCACCATCAATTATCGCTTTTAAAATATCCATGTAATCAATTTTTGTTGTTTTTATAGATGATATTTCATCTTTAAAAAAAGTATCAATTAAATTATCTTCCGGTTTTGCATTTTTTTCTTTTTGAGATAGTGGCCATAGTTGGATTTCTATAATTCTTCCCGCTAAAGTATCTCTTGCTTGTTTCATATCAAGTACATTGGCAGATCCTGTTAATAGAAAATTTCCATTTTTTCTGTTTTTATCAATGTCAATTTTAATGCCTTCTAATATCTGCGGTACTTTTTGAATTTCATCCAGAGTGATTGGCTTTGGAAGTGACGCTATATAGCCCGTAGGATCATTAAAGGCAGCTTCTCGCTCACTTAAGTTATCAAAAACTCTATATTCATTTTTTAGTGATAGACATAAAGTCGATTTACCAACTTGTCTTGCACCGCTAAGTAATACCGAAGGAGATATCAGTAACGCTTCTTGCAAAATTGAAAATATTGACCTTTTAAACATAATATGCCTTTGTTTGTGTAAATTACATAAGTATAGCTTGTTTTTTTACAAAAGTAATTAAAAGTTTTATTATTTGTATCACAAAAATAGACAAATAAACAATATTTAATTAAAAATAGTTATTATTTAATAATTAATTTATTTTGATAAAGTATAATTTAACATCTTAAGTTAAAAGGAGTTAGAAATGAAGTTGTTGTCACTATTGATCATGGGTGCCGTTTTATCTTTTGGAGCGGTTGATATTAACAAGGCGGATAAAGCCGAACTGATGAGCATTAAAGGTATCGGGGAGGCGAAAGCAGGCGCTATTTTAGAGTACAGAAAAGCAAACGACTGCTTTAGCAATATAGAGGAGCTAAAAGAGGTCAAAGGATTTGGCGAAAGGTTTTTAGAAAAAAACAGAGATGCCATTACTGCAAGCAGCTGCAGTAAGTAGAGCAGATCACTGCTTTAAAAAGCATCCTGCACCGTAGGGCTTTTTAGAGTAGAAGTGTTTCCCGTGTTTAACTATCAGGGCATGGAACTCCTGATAGACCATAAGCAAGTCTCTCTCATCTTTTATACACTCTTTTATAGAACTCTCCATCATACTTTTTATCTCTGCGTATTTTGTTTTTTCATCTATCAGACCGAGCTCAAGCAGAAGCCTCTTTGTGTATGCATCCACTTTAAACTCTGGTTGATTGTATCCGTAAAGAAGTATGGAGTCAGCTGTCTCCTCTCCAATGCCTACAATATTTAAAAGCGCCTCTCGTGAGGGAGTAGCACCTTCAAGAGAGTTATAAAATTTTATAAACTCTAAAATATATCTCGCTTTTTGATTAAAGTAGCCTGATGGTTTTATTGCCTCTTTTAGCTCATCTATATCCATATACTCCATCGCTTTGGCGTTTATGGCATTTTTAGTATGTAGATTTTCTAATGATTTTACAACCGATGTAAATGTCGTATTTTGGGTAAGGATCGAGCCCAGGCAGACCTCAAAAATCTCTCTTTCGTCTCGTGGGAAAGTGTAGTCAAGTTTGTGGTATCCATAGCCCGTTATAGGCCACCAACCCTGCGGTCCATAGTTATCATACAATGTTTTATAGATGTTATATATCTTATTCATTTAATTCTCTCTTTAATAACATAGACTTATTCACTTAGGCTTCACCGTGGGTGCCCCAAAGCCAAGCTTTGACCTTTCGGTTGCAGAATCGTTCATTTCGTTTATGTTATAAATAAGTTTATTATAAATATGTCAGCACCTTTACACCTGCAAAAATAGCCCCCATGAAAATAGCCGATGAGATGAAGACAAGCGCGGTCACTACTTTTGGTTTGCAGTCGTAGAGCGAGGCAAAGTTTACGTTTGCAATGGCGAGAGGAACCATAAGCTCAATAAAGATTATCCCTTTTAGCATAGAGTCTAGTTCTATGTTATAAAGAACTAAAAATGCAATGCCCGGCAGAAATATAAATTTTGTGCTAATAACCCATAGAGTTAGCTTTTTGCTTATCTCGTTTATCTTTGTGCCGTATAGATAGATGCCGAATAAAAAGAGCTGCATAACGATTGAAGCATAAGCCCCCATCATAAGCATCTTCATTATCTCCTCGCTTGGTTTGTAGTCGTTCATACTTAAAAATATTGCTGCACCAGCCGCCCAGAGAATTGGTAGTTTTACTATGTTCTTCAGCGAGGTCTTAACGTCAAAGCTTCCTCTTGAGTAGTAGTAAACGCCGATCGTGTAGACTACAAAGACGTTCATAAGGTTAATTACAGTCGTGTAGGGTATGGACTCTTCGCCGAATATGGCGATGTTTAGAGGAATTCCGAGATTCCCCGTATTTCCGATAATAGCCGCGACTGTCGCGATGGAGTACTCTTTTTTATCTTCAAAGAGCTTTTTTGCGACAAATGCCGAGACAAGAAGAACCAGCAGAACTATAAAGAGGTAGATGGAAGGAGCAAAAAAGAGCGTTGCATCGACCGGGCGGATAAGAAGCCCCCAGAAAGTAAGAAAAACCTGCAGAAAATAGACATTTATAAGTGTTATGGTCTTATCATCAATTGCCTCTTTGAAGCTCATCTTTGCGACAAAGCCAATGACGATAAATATGTAAATAGCCAAAATTGAAAATATTATTGAACTCATGGAGCGATTATAGCAAATAGTGTATAATTTCGAACCAATTTGGCAGAACTTTTTATAACTCATACTCGCTTACTAAGGCTTCACCGTGGGCACCCCAAAGCTTTAAGCTTTGACCCTACGGTTGCAGAATCGTTCGCTTCGCATGGTTATAAAAAATATTAACGAGGAAATATGCAAAAAATAGAAGATATAGAAAAAATCATAGAAGAAAATCAAGCCGTTATGCTCTACTTCTCAGCTCCTACATGTAACGTCTGCCATGCACTTAAACCAAAGCTTTTGGATGCTATTGAGAGTAATTTCGGCGAGTTTAAAGTCGTAAGCATAGATACTTCGATTGAACAGGAGGTTGCCGCTTATTTTAGCGTTTTTGCCATCCCTACCGTTTTGGTTTTTCTCGGCGGCAGGGAGTTTTTGAGAAAATCACGCCACATGAGCGTCGATGAGGTCATGCGTGAGATAAAACGGCCTTATGAAATCATGATGAGCTAACTACTTCATAAAAGCGATAAGCGAAGCTGTAACAGCGACATTAAGCGACTCAACGCCTCTGTTCATCGGAATGCTTATCGAGTCGTTGCATAGTTTTTCAACCTCTTTACTCACTCCCTCGCTCTCATTACCTAGAACAAATATGGACCTCTCGCTCTTTTTTATATCGTAGATGCTGTTTTTGGCATGTGAAGAGAGCAGGTATATTTTTGTCTCTTTTAGCTCTTTTAAAATCTCATCAAGTGTGTTGCAGTAGTAGATTGGGAGTTTAAAAAGAGTTCCGGCACTAGCTTTAATAACGAGCGGAGATATCTTTGCACTGTTTTTTTTGGGAAGGATCACTCCGTCAACATATCCGCCTGCGCATGAGCGGATTATCATTCCTAGATTTTGCGGATTTTGGATGCCATCAAGTGCCAAGAGTTTGAAACTTTTGAGTTTTTTTATCTCGTTTGCATTTTGGTATGAGGAAGCTATAATGTCTATTGCGACACCCTGATCCTGTTTGGCATTTTTGCTTATACGGCTCAGAGCGCTTTTGTCATGGTAGGCTACTTCGATGCCCCTCTTTTTTGCAAGTTCCAATATGGTCTTAATAGCGCCGTCTGGCTTGTTGGAGCTTGACATATGGAGTTTATGTATCGCAATATTATCATCCTGCAAAACTTCTATAACGACATTTCTGCCGTAAAGGGTGATGATCTTCTCGAAATATGCTTTTTTATTTTTATACTCTTGTGAATCCTGCAAAATATGCCTTTTATTTATATTAGACTTCTTTGCATCTCATCCTCTGAGTAATGCACGGGGTTATGAAAGAAGTCTACCAATGCAATTTTACACTATTTATCCGCTTTATTCTCTTCATCAGAGCTGTCACCCTTTTTTCGGTAGAACTCCTTTGCATTTTTTGAAAACTCTTCAAGACGAGCCGTTACCAATCCGTTTACGCTGGATGGAGGGTAGTTACCGCTCTCATCGGCTTCTCCCGCTTCAACACCGGTTAGTATCTCGATCCCTTCATTGACTGTTTTTACAGCATAGACGGCAAAGTTGCCTTTTTTGACAGCCTCTAAAATTTCAGATTTAAGCATAAGATGTTTTACGTTTGCTTCCGGGATAACGACGCCGTAAAATCCGTCTTTATCCTTTCTCATACAGATGTCAAAAAAGCCCTCTATCTTTTCGTTTACGCCGCCTATGGGCTGAATCTCGCCGAACTGGTTCACAGAGCCTGTAACTGCTATATTCTGCTTAATAGGCAGATTTGAAAGTGAAGAGAGGATGGCGTAGAGTTCCGTTGATGAAGCACTGTCGCCGTCTATTTTGTTGTATGACTGCTCAAAGACTAAAGAGGCGGAGAGGCTTAAGGGTTTATCTTGGGCATAGGTAGAGCCCAGATATGAACTGAGTATCATAACCCCTTTTGAGTGCAGAGGTCCGCCGAGCTCGACCTTTCGTTCGATATCTATAACCTCGCCCTTGCCTATACGGGTTCTTGAAGTTACTTTTGAGGCTATGCCGAAGTTATATCCTCCTAGGGATATGTAGCTAAGAGCGTTTATCTGACCGACCGCTTCTCCCGAGAGACTGATCATGATAGTACCTTCATCAATCTCGTCATAGAGTCTCATCTGTATACGGTTGGCTCTCTCTATGCGAGTCTGAAGAACTCTGTTTATGTCATCTCTCTCAACTGCAGAGTGGTTGTTCTTCTTAGCCCAGTAATCCGCCTCTTTTAAGAGATCCGATAACGTTCTGAGGTGGGCGGAGAATTTTAAAGAGTGTGACACCTCTCTTGAGCTCTCCTCTATAACTCTTGCAACCGCTTCTGGAGTGAGAGGTAGAAGATCGTGGCGCGCGGCTATCGTGCCTATCATCTGCGCATAGAGATGCATATTCTCTTTGCTGCGTTCAATACTGTCCTCAAAGTCCGCGGTCACTTTAAAAAGCTCTCCAAAATCCGGGTCGTAGTGGTAAAGGAGATAGTACAAGACCCTCTCTCCGATAAGAGCGACCTTTACGTCTATTGGGATCGGCTCAGGTTCAAGCGAGGTCGTGCTTATAAATGAGTATTGCTGGGCTAGTGACTCTATGCGTATCTCTTTTGAACGCAGCGCTCTCTTTAGCTCTTCGTATGCAAAAGGCTGCATTAAAAGTTTTCTGGCATCAAGTACAAGATAGCCGCCGTTTGCTCTGTGCAGAGCCCCAGGTTTTATCATGCTAAAGTCTGTTACCAGCGTGCCTACCTGAGAGAGATGCTCTATCTTTCCTATTAAGTTTTGGTGGATAGGATTATCCTCATAAACAACGGCAGAAGTCGCACCCTCATCGTGAGTAATAAAGAGATTTACTTCGTAGCGTGAAAACGACGGTGTGTAGAGATCCTTTATAAAAGGCATTATCGGCATCTCGTCAGGTTTTACCAAAAAGTCCTGAACGTGCTTTATGACATCATCTTGAAGGTCATCCAGATAAGCGGTGATCTTTTCAGAGAAGCCATACTTTGAGCGTACATCGTCTATAAGAGACTCAACCGACTCTTTTGTCATTTTTCTCTCTAGCTCTTTTAGCTCTTTTCTCTGGGCTTTGTTTAGTTCGTTTACTCCGTGAAGTGCATCCTTTACGATCTTTTCAAATTCGTTTACTCTTTTTTCTATCTCCTCCCTCTCTTTGCCCTCTATAGCGTTAAACTCCGAAGCAGTGATAACTTTTCCGTCAATTACAGGTGCGAAAGTAACTCTGTTTTTGGATGTGGCGTTCATTGAGATGTTAAGCCTTTTTGCCTCATCTTGGAGATATTTAAATATCTGGGTCTCTTTTTCAATATATTTTTGGCTTATAGCCTCATACTCATTACGGTAGGCATTGCCCTCAAAGACACCGGGAAGTATCTCTTTTAAGAGTTCGACAAGTTCATACATCTCATCTTTGAATTTTACAGCCTCTCCAGAGGGAAGCTCTATTGCAATGGGTTTTCTTGGGTCTTTGAAGTTGTTAACGTAGCACCAGTCGCTCGGAGCTTTTTTAGCCTTGGCTTTCTTTTGCAGGAAGCTCATAACCGTAGAGTGTTTGCCGCTTCCAGATGCCCCCATGGCAAAAAGGTTGTATCCGTCCTGTTCTATGCTGGAGGCAAAGTCTATCGCTTCGAGTGCATTTTTTTGTCCAAAAGGTTCGTCAAGTTCTTGAAGCTCTTTTGTTGTTGCAAATGAAAAGAGTGAAGAGTCACAGCTGTTATATAGTTGCGAGAGGGTTAGTGCGGATACCATAATGCTCCCTTAAATTTAAAACTTCTCTATGTTAAATAAAAGGAGCTTATTCCATTATTAAAAATAGTCAATTGACAAAATAGTGCTATACTCTAGAAAAGAGAAATCGGAGATTGGATGGATAGCAGAATAGATGAGATAGCCACGCAGATAAAGAACCTTGAGGATGAGCTGATGATCGAGCTTAGAAAAAAGCAGGATGAGTTTTTTTACACGCTTGAGGACAAGAAGGTAAAGTTTCAAGAGAGCGTTATAAAAGAGGGGAGATCAAAGATCATAAGTTCCATAAAGTATCTCTCCTCTTTTCCTGTTTTGGCAGTTTTAACGATACCGTTCATCTGGTCTATGATGATACCCGCACTTATGGTTGACATATTTGTTACCATATATCAGAGTGTCTGTTTTCCTATATATAAGATACCAAAAGTAAAAAGAAAAGATTATGTAGTAATGGACAGGTATAACCTTTTTTATCTTGACAGAGTTGAGAAGATAAATTGCTGGTACTGTGAGTACTTTAACGGCGTAATAGGCTACACAAGAGAGATAGCGGCAAGAACAGAGCAGTTTTGGTGTCCCATAAAACACTCAAAGCCGCAAATGGACATGCACTCGCGATATGAAAAATTCTTTGACTTTGGAGACTTTGAAACGTACAGAAAAGAGCTTAACGAGAGAAGATCTGATTTTAAAGATCTGCAAGAGGAGACAGAGGCAACTAAATCTTAATTAATAAGGATGGTAGCAATATGGAGAGTCTAGATAGTAAATTAACTGAGTATACATGCCCTATGCATCCCGAAGTGGTGCAAAACGAACCTGGTTCATGCCCGAAGTGCGGAATGGCGCTTGAGCCTGTAGTTGCAAAAGTAGCAGAAGAGAAAAATGAAGAGCTCATTGATATGAGCCGACGTTTTTGGATCAGTGCAGCACTTACCCTTCCGCTCTTTATTTTAGCAATGACAGCCGATATGATGCCCTCGCTTCTGCCTGATGGTTTAAGCATGAAAGCGATTCAATATATAGAGTTTTTTCTAGCCACTCCCGTCGTGGGGTGGGGCGGCTGGCCTTTTTTTGTCAAAGGGTACAACTCTCTTAAAACCATGAACCTAAATATGTTCACCCTTATTGCGCTTGGAGTCTTGAGCGCGTGGCTTTACAGCATAGCCGCTCTTTTTATGCCCTATCTCTTTCCGCAGATCATGCTTACGGATGATGGTCTGGTGCATGTCTATTTTGAAGCCTCTGCCGTTATTACGACACTTGTTCTTCTTGGTCAAGTGCTTGAACTGCGTGCCCGTTCCCAGACCAATAGTGCCATTAAGCTGCTGCTGGAGCTGGCTCCGAACAAGGCGCGAGTTGTTCATGAGGACGGCAGCGAGGAGGATATGCCAATAGAGCATATAAAGGTCGGAGATGTTTTGCGTATTCGCCCTGGTGAAAAAGTGCCCGTTGACGGAGTAGTGATAGATGGCAAGAGCAACGTGGATGAGTCAATGGTCACGGGGGAGCCGGTTGGAGTTGCCAAATTTAGAGGCGAGAGCGTTATAGGCGCGACTCTAAACTCAAACGGCACGCTTCTTGTCAAAGCTCAAAAGGTCGGCTCGGAGACACTTCTTTCACAAATAGTGGATATGGTCTCACATGCGCAACGTTCTCGTGCACCTGTACAAAAACTCGCCGACATCATAGCCGGCTACTTTGTTCCTGCCGTAGTTCTTATCGCGCTTGTTACATTTGTCCTCTGGTGGACATTTGGACCAGAGCCCCAGCTCGCATTTGCAGTTGTAGGAGCCGTATCGGTTTTAATTATTGCATGTCCGTGCGCTCTGGGTCTTGCCACACCTATCTCTATAATGGTGGCAACAGGAAGAGGCGCTATGGCGGGAGTATTGATAAAAGATGCTCAGGCACTTGAGAGTATGGAGAAGGTGGATACTTTGGTGGTGGATAAAACCGGCACACTTACAGAGGGAAAACCTAAGCTTATCTCAGTCTATGCAGAAGATGGATTTAGCGAGGATGAGCTGCTGCTTCTTGCCGCGAGCTTGGAGCGGGCAAGTGAACATCCATTGGCAGACGCCATTGTAGAGGGTGCAAAAGAGAGAGGTGTGGAGCTTAAGAGAGCAGACGAGTTTGAGACCATAAACGGAATGGGTATTGTCGGCAATGTAAATGGACACAAAATAGCAGTTGGAAATACAAAACTGTTTGAGAACTTTGGTATAGAGAGCAGCAAGCTCTTTGAGAGAGTCGCTAGTGAGAGAGACGAGGGCAAAATTGTTATATTGGTTGCAGTTGATTCAAAAGCTGCGGGATTTATCTCTGTTGCAGACCCCGTAAAAGCCTCCAGCAAAAAAGCCATCCAAGATCTGCACAGTGAGGGCATCAGAGTAGTTATGCTTACGGGTGATAACCGCGCAACTGCGGAAATTGTTGCAAAGCAGTTGGGGATAGATGAGGTACATGCAGAGGTTTTGCCGCAAGAGAAGGCCGACATCATTAAAGAGCTTCAGACCCATGGGCATATTGTGGCAATGGCGGGGGATGGTATAAATGACGCTCCCGCACTTGCCCTCTCTCATGTCGGCATTGCAATGGGAACGGGTACGGATATCGCTATGCATAGTGCAGATATAACACTGGTAAAGGGTGACTTGCGCGGCATAGTCAGAGCCAGAGTATTAAGCAGAGCGGCTATGAGAAACATCAGGCAGAACCTCTTTTTTGCTTTTTTTTACAACTCCGTAGGAATTCCCATTGCGGCAGGAGCGCTCTACCCGTTTTTCGGTCTGCTGCTCTCTCCGATGATAGCGGCAGCAGCGATGAGCTTTAGCTCGGTATCGGTCATAGCAAACTCTTTAAGGCTGAGAAAAACAGAGTTATAGGTTTGTAATATTGTATACGATCTCGGTTCTGTTCTTTATGACCTTGATCTCCGCCACACTCAGTCCCTCAATCTCAAGTGCCATAAACTCTTCTCTGGAGTTTATGTTATTTTGCGCAACTGCACGAAGTACCAAGCCTCTGTAGGCTTTTACCCAGTGGCTCACCGTCTTGCCATCTTTTAAAAATTTCAGTGTGGTGTATGGCTTTTTGATTTCATAAAACTTATCGTAGTATCCTGCTCGCAGGTCCAGTACGTCACAGTTTGCAAGATAGAGGTCAAGTTGATAAGAAAATCTCTCCCTGTAGAACTTATCAGGCACAAAACCGCCTATATCGTTTCCCTGTTTTACTTTATAGTTTGCTATTGTGTCTCCGCCTAGCAGTGGCCCGTAGAGGTTTGAGAAGATGATTGTGTTTGATTTTACATACTCTTTTGCTTTACTTTCAAGTGAATTAAAATCAAGATAGTCATAAGCTACGCCGTCGTACCGCTCTATTGCATACATAAGAGAAGAGTTGAAGATATCGCAGATGTACGGTTTGCAGTCGCTGAACTTTTTAAATCCGAAGAGCTCTTTTATGATCTCCTCTTCACCGCTGTTAACGATCTTGTTATATTCATTTAATATCTCCTCTCTGGCGCTGTTTGAACCTAGCAGCTCCTTTTTTGACTCTTTGCCTCCTGTTTTTTTGCTCTCAGCAGGTGAAAATAAAATTTTTAACATCTAAAAGTGACCTTTGTAATATAGATAAACTAGAAATATGTGAGAAAATAATAGCCTATTTTACATAAAGAGCAGGATATGATAAATTTTTAGTAAAAAACTCTTGACATTGAAAATATATTGCACTATAATTCTGGCTCAAATTCGATGCCGACATAGCTCAGTTGGCTAGAGCAGCTGATTTGTAATCAGCAGGCCCGGGGTTCAAATCCTCGTGTC
>NZ_JAVEUF010000031.1:0-7971 GCF_034005705.1 Sulfurimonas sp.
AGTTTTTTCAAAGCAATCTGGAGGGTGAGATCGTAGATAAAATTCAAGAGTGTTACGGAGATGCGGACGGCATAATCATAAATCCTGCTGCATACACTCACACATCAATAGCGATCCGCGACGCTATTTCGGCTGTAAATCTTCCTACTATCGAGGTTCACATAAGTAACGTTCATCGCCGTGAAGAGTTTAGAAAGCAGAACATGATAGCAGCGGTATGCTCATCTTCAATTGTAGGTTTTGGACCGTTTGGTTACCACCTTGCTATGGTAGGTATGCTACAGATAATGAATGAGATAAAAGCGGTAAAAGAGATGCAAAAACAACACTCTCAGGCTGCACAGGAAAACTGATTTTATGTATATAAAGCGTAGATTGAGCGGGGATTTAGAGACCTTCAAAAATTTGCGCCACAGTTATGCAGGCAGTGAAAAAAGTTCGCACAGATATTTGGCTACAGTCGGTGTAGGCGGAAACATAGGCGATGTAAAAAGAAGGCTTGAGCACCTTTATATCTCTTTAAAAAAAGATAAAAGGGTGACTCTTTTGCGTACCTCGTTGATATTAAAGAACCCTCCTTTTGGGTTTGCCCAGCAGGATGATTTTTTTAACTCCGTAGCACTTTTAAAAACAAGTATGCAGCCTAGGCTTTTTTTAGACTATCTAATGAGGCTTGAGAAGAGGTTTGCACGCAAAAGAAGCTTTGCAAATGCTCCAAGGACCTTGGATTTGGATATAATTTTTTTTGATAATAGAGTAGTTAAAACACAGAAGCTTCAAATTCCGCATGCAAAGTGGTTTGAGAGAGAGAGCGTGTTGATACCATTAATGGATATACAGAGATGAAGATTTTAACTTTTACCGGAAGAACGCCCTCAGAAGCATTGAAAAAAGCGAAGATGGATGCCAACTATAGTCAAATGCTTCATATAGATACAAAAGAGATACAGAAAAAATCACTCGGCCGTGAGCCTATTTATGAGATAGTGATGGGGATCGAGGGTGATTCCACGTCGCATAGCACATACCAAAAGACAAAGTCTGCGCCAAAAGATGAGAGACCGCTTACCCAAAAAAGTGCAGATGTCCTATATGACATCTCTTATGCGGCAAAGCAGATATCAAAGATAGCAGATGTAAAAGAGCCGATGTATGAGCATCAGGAGAGTAAACCTCAGATGCTTTTTGAGCCAAAAGAGTTAAAAGAGATAAAATCTGAGATCGCAAAGCTAGGCGATAAAGTAAAAGTGATTCAAAATATGTTCTGGGATGAGAAAGCGCCCAATCTTGAGAGTCACATTCCCTCAGAGTTTGCAGAGATATATCGTCTGGCTTCCCAAAGCGGCATGAACAGAGAGCATCTGGACGGCATTATGAGAATGACTCTGGAGCATATGCCTTTTAGAATGAGAGAAAACTCTGCAACCATAAAAAGATATTTTCAGACGCTTCTTAGAAAAATGGTGCCTATCAGGCTTGAGAGCGCTCCATCCATAGGAAATAAAAAGGTTATCATGCTAGTTGGTCCGACTGGTGTGGGCAAGACCACATCGGTGGCAAAACTTGCAGCCAGATACTCATACCTTATGCAAAAAAAGTACAAAGTTGGCTTGGTGGTGCTCGATACATACCGCATAGGCGCCGTTGAGCAGCTGATGCAGTATGCAAGAATGATGAAGCTTGGCATTGAGACTGTAGTCGATCCGATAGACTTTGCAAGCGCGCTTGATTCTCTTAGATATTGTGACTATATACTTATCGATACTATGGGTTCAAGCCCTTATGACAGAACAAAAATAGAAAAAATTTATGAGTGCCTTGACGGCAATGACGTAAAGTACAATATAGATGTAGTTCTGGTAATGCCAAGTTCCATAAAGTACGAAGATCTAAAAGCCACATACGAGAACTTCTCTAGCCTCAATATCGATACCCTGATGTTCACAAAGCTGGATGAGACCAGAGGTTTTGGAAATATATTCTCCCTGGCTTATGAGACAAAAAAACCTATAAGCTACTTTTCTGTCGGACAGGAAGTTCCGGAAGATCTGGTCTGTGCAAGCAGCGACTTTTTGGTTGAATGTTTGTTAAACGGTTTTAACAGGAGCAAAGCATGATGGGACATCAGGCTCAAAAGCTCGAAGAGCTTGTATCTTCAACGGCTGCCAAAAAGTCTAAAAAAACACGCTTTATCGCAGTTACCAGCGGTAAAGGCGGTGTCGGAAAAAGTACTATAAGCTCAAACTTAGCCTATGTACTCTCTCAAAACGGTCTAAATGTCGGTATCTTCGATGCAGATATCGGTCTTGCAAACCTTGATGTAATGTTCAACGTAAAGATCAAGAAGAATATTCTGCATGTTTTAAAGGGAGAGGCAAGTGTCTCTGACATCCTGATCCCAATTACTAGAAATCTTATACTGATCCCCGGTGAGAGCGGAGACGAGATACTAAAGTACTCCGACAAAGCTCTTTTTGAGAGATTTATGAGCGAAGCCGAGGTTCTTGACAAGCTAGATGTAATGATAATAGACACCGGTGCGGGGATCGGGGATCATATAAAGATGTTCCTTGACGCGGCGGATGATGTTATAGTAGTTACGGTTCCGGACCCTGCTGCAATAACGGATGCATACGCAACTATTAAGACTATAGCAACTTTTAGAGATGATATAAATCTCATCATGAATCAGGTAAAGAGTGAAAAAGAGGCGGTGGCCGTTTATGAAAAGATAAAAAAAGTAGCTTTGGCAAATATCGGGGAGAAACTGAACATAAAACTTTTGGGCAAGATAAACAGTGACCTTAAAGTCTCATCTTCTGTTAAACAGAGAGCTCTTTTTAGCGTGATGCACCCGGGCTCGATCGTGCATAAAGATATCCTGTCTATTGCCAATGCGATAAACAAAAATTTGGAACGCGATGTGCTTGTTATGCCTAGCGAAAGCGGATTGTCGGGGCTTTTCAAGCGATTAGTCAAGCACTTTTAAATTTAATTTAAGGCTTTTTTATATGTTGGGTGAGAATTTTATATACTTTTTTACTATTCAGGGCTTTTTTATGGGAATAGTATTTGGTGTATTGAAATCATTTGACGCAGAGGGTCTGTTGGTATATACATTTTTAATAACTACGTTTTTTTATCTATTTTCACATATAATAGTCTCACTATATTACAGAACATCGGTCGGGAAGTTGTACTTCTTTCCAAAAGAGTCACACGAGAAGAGACTTGACATCTTTGCCAATGAGATTAACAAGAGAGAAAAAATTATAGACTCTGCTATAAAGATAACCGATATAGCGGTCAATGCAAACAGCCAAGATAGTGAGAAGAGATCATGATTTCGGCATACACACAGGATTTGAAACACAAAGAAGATGAGCTGGCGATCCAGTATCTGCCTGCGGTAAAAGCAATGGCATTTAGGCTAAAAGAGAGACTTCCTAGCTCTGTTGATTATATGGATCTCTCGGCTATCGGCACCGAGGAGCTTATAAAACTGGCACGCAGGTATGACGAGAGCTTGAACGACTCTTTTTGGGGATATGCCAAAAAGAGAGTCTACGGTGCCATGCTGGACTACTTAAGAAGCCTTGACGTGCTAAGCCGTGCAAGCAGAAAACTTGTAAAAGCTATAGACTATGCGGTAGAAGAGTATAGGGCTGAGCATGACGACGAGCCTACAGATGAGCAGTTGGCAGAGATTTTGGATGAGAGCATAGATAAGATACATGAAGCGCGAATAGCTTCATCTATCTACACCGTTATGCCTCTTGAAGATCAGCTGCAAGTCGGAGATGAGGGATCATCAATTGCAAATATAGAGAGAGAAGAGCTGATAAACAATATTAAGACTGTTCTTGGCCAATACAGTCAAAGAGAGCAGCTGATAATACAGTTTTACTATTTTGAAGAGTTGACGCTTAAAGAGATAAGTGAGATTTTGGATATAACAGAGTCTAGGATCTCTCAGATACATAAGTCCGTTATACATAAAATCAAAGAGAGTGTAGGAGCTTAAGATGGCAGATATACTTTCACAAGAAGAGATAGATGCGTTACTCGATGTTGTCGATGACGAGGGGGATGATGTCCTTGAGGGTGGCGAAGAGGCCTTAATCTCTCAAAGACAGGTTACCCTTTATGATTTTAAGAGACCAAACAGGGTCTCTAAAGAGCAGCTTCGCGCATTTCGCGGGATACATGACAAGATGGCCAGGTCACTGGCGTCTCAGATATCATCTATTATGCGCTCGATCGTCGAGATACAGCTTCACTCTGTAGATCAGATGACGTATGGCGAATTTTTAATGTCGCTTCCAAACCCTACCAGCTTTAACGTATTTTCAATGAAGCCATTAGAGGGCAGCGGAGTTATAGAGATAAATCCATCTATTGCGTTTCCGATGCTTGACCGCCTTTTAGGTGGAAAGGGTGAACCGTTTGATGCAAGCAGAGAGTTTTCAGATATAGAACTAAGCCTTTTTGAGACGATTTTAAGAGTTATGATGGCAACTCTAAAAGAGGCTTGGGGGCCTGTTATGGACATTTTTCCAAATATAGAGTCCAAAGAATCAAGCCCCAACGTTGTGCAGATCGTTGCTCAAAATGAGATTGTCGTCATGGTCGTTATGGAGATTATAATAGGTCAGAGTTCTGGTATGATGAACATATGTTATCCGGTTATTGCTCTAGAGCCTGTTTTGCCAAAACTTGCAAGCAGGGACCTGATGCTAAATGAAACTAGTACAAAAAAGAGCAGAAACACTGAACTTCATGTGCTTTTAGGCGGTGCGAAAGTCGGTATAGAGGCGATGCTTGGTGATGCTGAGCTATCTCTTAGAGATGTTTTGGACCTGCAGAGCGGAGATATCGTAAGGCTTAATAATGCAGCCGATGATATAGTAACGCTCTGCGTTGACGGCAAAGATAGATTTAGAGGCAAAATAGGTCTAAGAAGGTTTAGAAAATCAATTCAGATCACGGAGATAATTGATACCGAAAAAGATGCTGTCAAGCGTGCTTTAGAGAACTTTGAAACTATAAGACGCGAGAAGATCTCAGGCGTTAAGGAGATCATGTTTAACAGCGAAGATAATGAAGATGAAGATTTTGAGTATGAGAAAAAACGCAAAAAAGGGGTAGATGATGAGTGATTTTATGAAACTGTTTGAAGATGAAACGGTAGCAACAATAGAGGCACTGATAGGGCAGGCTCCGTCTCTTGAGCTCAAAGAGGAGCAAGAGTTAAGCATAATATCTAATATCATCCCTCCTATAGTGCTTTTAAACATAACGGTAAGCGGAGATGTAGATGCGTCTGCGATGGTCGCGCTAACGCCAAATCTTGTCACATCGCTATCAGATATGATGATGGGTGAAGAGGCAAGCGAGAGGGAAGATGTAGGCGAAGATGACCTAGACGCCGCAAAAGAGATAGTCTCTAACATATTTGGAGCAATATCAAATACGCTCTCAGCTCAAAAAGAGCTGCCTGTTCTATCGTTTAATATTGAAAAAATTGAGTATATCGGAGAGAACAAAGAGGTCTCTTTGGAGAACTACAGCAAGATGTTCGTATACCACTTCAATATAGAAGATGTAAAATCTCTTTTTATGTTTATAATGGATGAAAATTTGCAAAGTGCGGTATTTAAAACAAGCAAACCTTCAAGCAGCGAAGCGAAATCTGACTCAAACGGCTTTCAAAATTCAATGCCTTCAGTTTCTTTAAATAGTGAAGAGATGAACAATATATCTCTTATTATGGATGTAAAACTTCCGGTAAAAGTTAGAATAGGCAAGAAGAAGATGCTCTTAAAAGATGTTTTAAACATGGACATAGGATCTGTAATAGAGCTTAACCAGCTTGCTAACGACCCTCTTGAGATATTGGTAGATGACCATGTGATAGCTGAGGGTGAAGTGGTCATAGTAGATGGAAACTTTGGAGTTCAGATCACTACGATAGGAACAAAAAGAGAGAGACTGAACCAATTAAGATCATAGAAAACAGAAAGTAGTTTATATGCGTAAAAAAAAAGATGATTTAACAAAAAAATATATTAAAGAGATTAAATCAGCTGATGTCTGGAGTGTTTTTAAGATAGTTGCAGACTTCGTAAAGGGGTTTGACGAACTAGGCGAACTTGGACCGACAGTCACAATGTTTGGAGGCTCCAGGGTCGATAGCGACAACAAGTACTATAAAAAAGCCGAGGAGCTCTCTTCCATGTTGGCAGGCAGAGGTTTTAATGTGATGACGGGCGGCGGTCCCGGAGTTATGGAAGCTGCTAACAAGGGCGCGTTTGGACACAAAGATGTTGAATCTATAGGACTTAATATTGATCTTCCTTTTGAGCAGATTCCAAATAAGTACACTACTACAGACCTGAACTTTGACTACTTTTTCTCCAGAAAAGTTATGTTGGTCAAATACTCCATCGGTTATGTAATTTTCCCTGGCGGATATGGAACTTTGGATGAGCTTTTTGAGGCATTGACGCTTATACAGACAAAAAAGATAACAGGTGTAAAGGTCTTTGTGATCGGAGTTGAGTATTACAAACCGCTGCTTAACTTCATTGAAAAAAAAGTTTTAAAAAACAAAATGATAAGCGAGGGAGACTTTAAACAGATAAGACTTACGGACGATCTGCAGCATGTAGTTGATGAGCTTCAAGCCTCGATAGTCGAGCAGATCAATTTTCTTAGAGATTCAGGGCTTGAAGATACACAATACTCTAAGATGTTAAAAGAGTTTTCTGCAGATAAAGATATCAAAGCATGAAAAATAAAAACTCTCTTAAAAAAGTTCTTGTCGGAATGAGCGGCGGCGTTGATTCTACTATAACCGCTTTGCTTTTAAAAGAGCAGGGGTATGATGTCGAGGGACTTTATATGAAACTCCACTCTAAACCCGGCTATCACGAGATCAATCAGGCAAGAGCGCAAAAAGCCGCCGACTTTGCAGGGATGAAACTGCATGTTCTTGATTTGCAGGAGACTTTTAACAGAGAGGTTTTCCAACCCTTTATAGACACCTATGCAGAGGGAAAAACACCAAATCCGTGCGCACTCTGCAACAGAAGTTTGAAATTTGGAGAGATGGTAAAGTTTGCGGACAGGATCGGGGCTGATTATATAGCCACGGGGCACTATATAAAAACGGACGGAAAATATTTTTACGAAGCGGATGACGATACAAAGGATCAAAGCTATTTTCTCTTTTATGTAGAGAGAACAATTTTACCAAGGCTGCTCTTTCCGCTTGGAGAGAGAAAAAAGAGCGACATTAAAAAACTTGCCGCATCAATAGAAGGGCTTGAATCGTTTGCATCCCAAAGCGAATCTTCAGAGATATGTTTTGTCGATACTACATATACGGATCTGCTAAAAGATTATGTAGAGGTAGACAAAGCGGGTGAGGTTCTCGATAAAGATGGAAATGTGGTCGGCGAGCATAAAGGTTATATGCACTACACAATCGGCAAGAGAAAAGGATTTACGGTTAGAGGAGCTCACGATCCTCACTATGTACTGGGTATCGATGCCGAAAAAAACCAGATAATCGTAGGTAAAAAAGAAGATCTTGCCTGCAGTAGCGTAGTGCTGAACAATTTAAATCTATATACAGATGAAAAAGAGTTTGATACTACCGTAAAACTAAGATATAGAACAAAAGCCGTTCCTTGCCACGTTAAAGTAGAAGAAAACAGAGCTTATGTCACGCTAAAAGAGAGTGTCTTTGGAGTGGCAACAGGACAAGCAGCCGTTTTTTATGATGATAAAAAATTGATAGGCGGGGGCTGGATAGAGGAGAATTAAATACAATTCTGCCTTTAATAAAATTTCTTTGCAAACTCTCTTAAAAATTAAGAAATAAATAAGCGTAACTTCTCTATAATTCCCCTCCACAAAACAAGCGAAGCGAAGTTTCTAGGTGAGCAATAGCGAACTGGAAAACAG
>NZ_JAVEUF010000019.1:0-30478 GCF_034005705.1 Sulfurimonas sp.
TGGTTCTAAATGTTCTTAATCCTAACAGCTACTTTGGAAAACTTGCACGCACAAAGTATGAGTATAAAACCTCGGCTTGGATATTTGCTCTGCTCTTTAGTTTCTCAATGATCGGAACTACGCCTCTTAGTGCATCTTCTATTGATGTAGAGAGCATTCAGAAGATAGATAAGTCTCACGCTGAGCACTTCGGTACGCTTCTTGTGCAGAGTGCCGATGGAAGGATAAAACCGCTTGATACATTGACGATGGAATATCTTACCAAGATAAGCGGAAAAAACACTCTTTTTGGACTCAATCATAACCAGATAATCCTTGGTATGGCAACAAATCCTGAAGCGTGGAAGAGGGTGGATATGATCAAGGTCACTCATCCTCAGTTAAAGAAGCTTCTCGGTCTGCAAGAGTCGCAAAAGGCGTTTGCTTATGAGTTGGCGTTTGACAAGTATGGACAGTATATTATCGGTGCTCATGCAGAAGAGGCACTTAGAAAACGTCCTGCTGAGAGAGGCACTTATGAGAAAGAGCTTATCAAGCTTGATGAGAAGGTAAACGTAGCCTATATGGTCTATTCAGGCCGTTTTATGAGAGTCTTCCCTCTAGCCGGAGATCAGAGCAAGAAGTGGTACTATCCGCAAGAGGCGATAGAGACTTTTCCGTCTGCAGCTGTACAAGAGGTCTTAGATCTGCTAAAAAATAACTCTGCAGGGCTTTCAAAGGGTCTACAAGGCGGAGATTGGAGTGATGCTGACAAGGCTATAGATAATATTAAGAGGTATCAGGAGAGGATAAACCCTGAACTTATAGCTGAAGATATGCACGTGAAAGCGGAACTTCTGTATAACAAGCTGAAACTTTTTGAGCGCCTCTACCCTGTTTACCTTCTTTCGGGCTTGGTGCTGCTTGTGCTTATCTTTGTTCGTTTGGCAAAACCAAACTTGAATCTTACAACTACTATGCGAACTATTCTTATTATATTTGCGGTAGCTTTTGTGGTTCATACGTTCGCACTTGGACTAAGATGGTACATTGCAGGACATGCTCCGTGGAGTAACGGATATGAAGCGATGCTCTACATCTCTTGGAGTATTATCTTGGCGGGAATTCTCTTTGCAAGATCTTCTGAGCTCGCTGTGGCTACAACCGGTATTTTTGCCGGCATTACGCTTTTTGTGGCGCATTTAAGCTGGCTTGACCCGCAGATAACGACAATGGTACCGGTTTTAAAGTCAAACTGGCTGACGGTTCACGTTTCCGTTATTACCGCTAGCTACGGCTTTTTAGGTCTTAGTACTCTGCTTGGATTTATATCGCTCATATTTTATATAATGCTTGGCAATGAGAAGAAGCGTGAGCAGATCAGTGTGAACATAATGGAATCGGCGCGTATAAGCCAGATGTCTATGATAGTTGGACTCTCTCTTTTGACGATAGGAAACTTCATAGGCGGTGTCTGGGCGAACGAGTCATGGGGCAGATACTGGGGATGGGACCCGAAAGAGACATGGACGATAGTTACCATGGCTGTTTACGTCTTTGTGACGCATATGCGTTTTGTGCCTATGCTGAAGTCAAACTTCATATATAATGTAGCATCGGTTATCGCTTATTCGTCGGTCATTATGACCTATTTCGGCGTTAACTACTACCTATCGGGTATGCACTCATACGCAGCAGGTGATCCGGTTCCGATCCCTGAGTGGATATATTATGTAATTGCAGTTATTGCTATTGTAGTTGTTGCGGCATCATTTAACCGCGACAAGTTGGTTAAAGTAAAGCCCATTAAAGAGACTGAGAAAAAATAACTATGACAAACAGGCATGTACTTGAAACAATTTAGACAACTCTCTATAGAAGATTCAAGTAAAGCCTCCTTTTCTATGGTTGATTGGGCTCTCTCACTTTTTCTACTTCTCTCGGGAGCCTCTGCTCTTATATATCAGGTACTTTGGGTTCGTCTTTTAACCCTTAGTATCGGCTCTACATCTGTATCAATCAGTATAATTTTATCTGTATTTTTTCTCGGTCTTGGAGTGGGCAGTTATTTTGCTGCTTCACTAATAAAAAAATTTAAAAATCCGCTAAAGCTATATATTGCAGCTGAAGCGGGAATTGCATTAAGCGCAATATTAATACTGCCTCTTCTCTTGAATCTTGATTATTTTATCTCGCTACTTCCTATTGTTGAAGCAGGAGTTTGGATAAAGTTTTTTGTTGTAACTATAATACTGTTTATACCTACATTTTTAATAGGAACTACATTTCCGCTTATAGTGGCTGTAGCTGTTCACAATAAAAAAGAGGTAGGTCAAAAACTTGCTCATTTTTATGCATTTAATAGCCTTGGAGCAGTTGCAGGGGCAATATCTTCAGGTTTTTACCTTATCCCAAATTTTGCTTTAGACGGCACTTTATATGTAGCTGTAATGCTTAATATCTCTATTGCTGTAGCCGGAGTTGCTCTATTGGGGCATTTTAATAGTTCTTTTAAAGTGCAGCAAAGAAGATTGTTTAGTAATACTGCAAAAACAAACAAAAGTGCGTTATTTGTTCTATTTATAACAGGCTTTACTGCATTGGCTACTGAAGTAGGCTGGATGAAATTTCTTATAGTATATACCGGAAATACTATTTATGGATTTTCCATGATTTTGGCTATGTTTATTGCAGGTATAACCATAGGCTCATTTATTGCAAAATTAAAAATTATTTCAAAAATAGAGACCGAGAAGCTTCTTTTTTTTGGATTGATCTTACTTGCTTTAGCACTTCTTAGTGCCAGAGCCGGATTGGGAGCTTTTCCCGAGATTTATGAGAGGCTAAACACTTTAGAAGTTGGTGCGTTTGCTTACAGATGGAGCAAATATTTTGTTATGTTTTTGATTTTATTGCCGGCAAGCGCAATGTTTGGTCTGCTTTTCCCCTTGGCACTTAAATACTACTCCCCAAATATTGATACACTTCATGCTAATGTCGGTAAAGCATACTCTGTAAATATTATTGCCGGAATTATGGGCTCAATAGTTGCAGGTTTTTGGGTTATCCCATATTTTTCAACCGATCTTTTACTGAGCGCCGCTGCATTTATTGTTCTGGTTTCATCCTTTATTTTTGTAAAAAGCAACACTATTATATATTTTGTAGGATTTTTCTCTGTCGCCTTTGCTATGAACTTTTTTTTACCTCATTTGGATTATAAAAAAATGGTTGAGATAGTAATCAGTCGTGATTCAAAAGCTCATATGCAAATGAGTAACATGCACTATGTAAAAGAGAGTCAAAGCGGTATTATAAGTCTGTATAGTTATGATATAGACACCTGTATTGTAAGAATTTTAAGAAATGGCATAGCAGAATCTTGGGTTGATGTTTGTAATGATTACAATATGCCTTTTAGTGAGTTTTTACTTGGAAAAATTCCTATGATGTTAAATCCGAGTGCGAAAAAAGCACTTATTGTAGGTTTTGGTGGGGGAACAACGACCAGAGCCTTAAGTATGAGCGAAATAGAGAGTATAGATGTTGTGGAGATAGATCCGGCTGTTTTGGATGCTGTGCGAACTATATATGATGGTAAGTTGCCGACCCAAAATGATAAAAGAGTGAACGTTAAAATAAATGACGCACGCAATACGATTTTGATGTCAAAAGAGTCTTATGATATTATAGTCTCACAGCCATCTCATCCATGGCTTATGGGTTCATCTAATATAGTAAGTAGAGAATTTTTTGAAATAGTAAAATCAAAGCTTTCACATAATGGAGTAAGCGGACAATGGGTACCTCTTTCTAAAATTGACACAGCCACTCTAAAGAGCATTATAACAACATATACGGATACATTTACGCATGTGGTTAGTTTTGTTAATATCAGCGCAAGTGATTTTTTATTATTTGGCTCTAACGCTCCGATGGTTATTGAGTATGAGGCAGTGCTAAAAGAGATTAATAATAAAGATGCAAAAAAAGTTTTTGAAAGTCACAATATAAAAGAGCCGGAAGATTTAATGGGTTATTTCGCTCTATCGAAAGAGCAGTTGGTTGAGATCTCCGCAAATTCTGAGCCTGCAACAGATTTGAACCTGCTTTCAGAAACATTTAAATCAAGGTATGAAACTATTGAGGGTAATAGTTTTGATACTATTGGATTTTTAAGAAGTTACTTGAATAAGCAAGTTGTTAAATAAATTTAAAGGAGTATTGATATGAAAAAATGGTTTATTGCGCTGGCAGCGGCAGTTTTTATAAGCGGATGTTCTACGTTGGAGATACAGGTAGACTACGACAATGAGCATGACTTCTCTGCTCTCTCGACATTTGCGGTCGTATATACGAACCAAAATGACGGAAGAGATTTCAGCAGAGACAGGATCAGCAGACTTTTAAGTGCTTATATGAAGAACAAAGGGTATGAGAACGTAGATAAAAGCGCTGCAGACTTCTATGTAATAATGCATCTTGATGTCCAAAAGAAGTCTCAGGTAGAGACGAACTATGAGACCATAGGAATTAGACCCGTTCCGTATATGTATCTTGGAGCTATCAGACCAATAGGCACATACCCAGGAACTTATGTCTCCGGTGCAATGGTTATGGAGCCTGATGTGAGGGTTACTACAACGACGAACGAGTATGAAGAGGGCAGACTTATTTTGGAAGTCTTTAACGTTAAAGAGAACAGAGTAGTTTGGCAGGGAATTGCAAGAGACGAGCTCTCAAAAGAGTACACTCAGCAAGAGAAGAGTGATTATATAAACAGAGTCATATCTGAACTTTTTAAAGATTTTCCGATTAAGAAGTAAGTTTCGAGTGATGTTGGGCATCACTTGATGCCCGCATATTTTTATAGAGATGTAAATTTAGTCTCTTCGATAAGAACCGAGAAGTTGTAACCGTAACCAAGATCTACATTGGTTTTAATTATTCCATCCGCTGTTACTGTGTCGCCTACCTGAACTGTAGAGTTAGAAGCAGTAGCGATAATATCGTCAGTTCCTGCAGCTCCTGAGCCATCTTGCAGGTGTATCCAATCTTTGCCCATAATATTTCTGGATACTTTTACCACTTTTGCGTTAACTTTTATGCTTTTATCTTTGAGCGTATCTTTTTTTGCATACAGCTCCTCTATGGTGTATCCATCTGCATTTTTAGCAACAGATACTGCCACAGGAGTATTTTGTGCTACATGTGCAGATGCTGCTTCTTCTTTGGAGTGGTCACAATTTGCGTGGGCATCTTCAAGAGCAAGCGTTTGTGCAGGTGCGCCTGCCGTTGATCCGTCAGCCGGCACGATAGCGCTTACAAATACAAGCTGGTCAAAATGTTTGTTAAGAGATTTGCTTGTAAAGTCGCTCATAACCATCTGCTCTAAAAATGAGATCTTCATTCCTGTGCCTATATTTGTCTGAGGCCCTGCTATCCAGTAGATATTGCCATCTTCATCAACTTTAGCGTAAGTGTATCCGCCTCCGTTTATAGTCTCAAGCACATTGGCTACATGTTTTGTGTTTAGCTGAACATCACCCTCTGCAGGTGTTTTTGCTTCTGGTTGTTGTGCAGTTGCACCGTAGATAGTTGTGCTCTGTGGAGCAGCTACGCTTTTGCTCTGCTGAGTGGCAGTAGCGCTTTGTTCCTGCTCTTTTGGTTTGTCACTGCACCCGTACATTAACAGTGCGGCTACACTAATTGCTATTGATATTTTGTTCATTTTGTTCCTTTAATATTTTTTTATGCTCTTGATATCTTTTTTTTGCTGCTTCAAATGTCTCATTCGGATCTTTGCTTGTTCTGAAGTACTCCTCCATAAAGTTGTTGTAATCTATCTCCTCTTGGGTTATTTTTCTTGCTCTCTCTTCGGCATTTTTCTGCTCCTGCGTCTTGACCGGAGGAAGCGCTTCAATGAGAATAGCCACTGCGTTCATCTGATCTTCGCTAAGTTTTGTAGCTTGACCCTTCATCATCGCACCCTGACCGTATGTATCTCTTGTACCGGTTTTATACTCTTTTAAATCTTTTACGACTTCAACGGCGCTCATGCCCGCAATCGGTCTGCTGACACCAAGTGATTTCTTCTCGCCTTTTTGACCGTGACATATTGCACATCTTGCGAATATCTCTTCGGTTGTCATATCTTTTGTAAGTTTAGGTTTTGTAGCGACCTCAACTACTGGAGGAAGAGATGCGACATGCTCTGAGAGCTCTTTTATATCTGCATCGGAGAGTCTCTTGGCCTGTCCCTGCATCATGCTTCCAAGTCCGTAAGTGTCTCTCTTTCCTGCTCTATACTCTTGCAGTATAGTAGTTACATCTTTTGCGTTCATGCCGGCAATGCTTTTGGTAAGGTTTTGAGAGTGTCTCTCTCCGTTCTTGCCATGGCAGGCAGCACATCTATCAAAGAGCTGAGTTGCAGAAGCAACACAGGCAATAGAGATAAGAATTAGTACTGTTTTTTTCATCTTTTACTCCTGAGGCAGTGTCGCTGCATGGGGTTCTGCTTCCCACTGCTCACGGTCCAATATCTCTTTGGCCTCATAGTGACCGTTAAGATATGCCTCTTTTAAAAGAGATTCTGCTTCTGCTTTATCCATTTCTACGCCGTCTCCCTCAAGGTACATCTTGCCCAGAACATACTGCGCATCTCCGCAGCTCTGCATAGCAGATTTGCTTAAGTACTCTTTTGCTTTTTCAATATCCTTTTTAACGCCTACGCCGTGCTTATACATAAGACCGACTTTGCTTTGTGCGAGAGGGTAGCCCGCATCTGCAACCTGCTTGTAAAGAGGAAACGCTTTTGCATAGTTTCTCTGTGTGCCTTCCCCTTTATAGTACATATCTGCCAGATGAAGTGCAGATTTCTGGTCGCCGCTATTTGCAGCTTTAGTAAAGAGGTTGATAGCCTCCTCGTCGTCCTGAGGCACTCCATCGCCCTTATGGTACATAACTGCAAGGTTATACATCGCTTTTGTATGACCTTGGTCAGCAGCTTTGCGGTACATATTTGCCGCCATTGCATGATCTTTTTTTGTCACAATTCCTTGATAGTACATTCCGCCCAGCGCAAATTGACTGTTAGGTTCACCTTTATCCGCTTTTACTTTTACAGACATAAAAGCTTTTTTATCCATCTCGAATTTTTCCGCAGCCATTGCAAAATTCAGAGCAAGAGAACAGCTTAAAATAAGAGTAAAGAGTGCTTTTTTCATTTTTATCCCTTTGTATAATTGCTTCACAATTTGGTCTTATTATATCAGCTGTAATCAAATTTATTTCTTAAATGTGTCTTGAGAATAGTATTGTCGTGCATAATAATTAATTATTATTAAAAGAGTCGTTTTTATATAAAAATCTTATATTAATTATCAGTTTTCTAAAGAAAAACATCACAAAAACATCACATTTAAACAAAATCTAATCTTTTGCAAATTATTTAGTTTAAATTAATAATAAAAGTTTAATAATTGCAGTAAGGATAGAAAAAATGGAAGAAGAAAAAGTGATAAACAAAAATATGAAAGATAACCAAAAGAGAAAATACTCTTTTGGCGTGTGGGCTGTTGTCGGTATAGTAGTCGGGGGTGTCCTGCTTGGAATGGGTACCTCTTTTTTTACGGTTATTGCCGTCAAACACACCTCTGATGTGAATTTCTGCGGCTCGTGTCACTCCATGAAACCGATGGCGGCGGCTTATAGAAACAGTGTTCACGGCGGCTATGGAGATAGTGGAATTATGGCGACCTGTGCAGACTGCCATCTGCCTCATGAATCAACGGCTGGTTATCTGGTACAGAAGGTAAGAACGGGTCTTTGGGATGTCTGGGTGGAGACTACGCACGATACCTCAAAGATAGATTGGCACGAGAAGCGTGAGGAGAGACGCAACTGGGTCTATGACTCTGCTTGTCTTCACTGTCATGAAAACCTGCTTCTTGGAACAAGGCCGAATAAAAAAGCATTTACGGCTCATAAAGCATACTTTGCAAAAAAACTTGTAGTAAGCGGAGACGACGGAAAGAAAGAGAGTGCTAAGTGTGTGGACTGCCATAAACATGTAGGACATTATCAGCTGGAAAAACATCTTCCTCCAAGACCGAGCGAGGTTGAGGGTGAAGAAGAGAATGCAGAGCATTAGGGATTGATGATGGAAAAAAAATATATTAAAATATCCATAATCGCAGGTGTCGTCGCTCTTTTTGCTATACTGTTCGTAGTTTTAGGAGTGCCTGAAAAACTGGGACGCTTGGGTACGGTATCAAAAAATATTGCTATCTCTCTAGCCAATGCTCCTCATGGAGATCCTCGTTCGCTTGACCTTATGGATAAGGAGTATATAGAGGCAAATACCGGCTCTACAAGCAAGGTAGATGAAAAAGAGCTTCCAAAGGCTTTAAGACCGTTTAAAAAGTATGGTCATCCGCCCTTTAATATGGGAGCCTGTGCGGTATGTCATGCACCAAAGCGCTCTAAACCTGCGGCTATAATAACTCATAGCGTCTCCGAACTCTGCTATAAGTGCCACGAGCCTGAGGCAAAGATAGATGAGAGGCTTGAAGCACTTGATTGTAACAAGTGCCACAATCCGCACCATGCAGACAGAGAGAAGATACTTCGCGACAAAGTGACCGAGCAGGAGTGTCCGGTCGGCGAATTTATAGAGTAACAAGGTAGGAAATTGAAAAAAAATATCTCGAAGTTATTGGGTGCATTTGTTCTGCTTGCTATTTTTGCATATCTGTTTCAGACATACAGTGTCGGTGAGAAGCTTGGTCGTCTTGTAACGGTAATGGGTAATATAGCCGAAGCGATGAAAAATGCGAAGCATGCCTACGAAGATGTAGATATAGTTATCAGCGACGATGAACTTCAAGAGATAAATATTTCAAAGATCTCAAAAGAGATAAAAAGCTCTATTGACAAGAAAAAAGAGCTTGCCGCTTCTAAAACGCCTATGGCACCTGCTCAGATAAAAGCAGATGAGATAAGGGATGAAGAGAAGCCTCAGCACAACAAAGCTCACCCAAGAGAGGCGAAAATAGTTAAGCTTGAGGATCTTCCCGATAAGTTCAAGCCTCTCAAACAGTATCTGCATCAGCCCTTTAAGATGGGCGCTTGTCAGATCTGCCACGATACAAGCAGCAAAAAACCCGGAGCTCTTGTTAAAAAAGAGATCGCAGATGTATGTTATGAGTGTCATAAAACGCGATATACAAAAGAGTTTGACCATCTGCCCGTAAAAGAGGGAAGATGTACAGACTGTCATGATCCGCATCAGTCAAACATCAGGATGCTGTTAAAAGCGGAGTCTACGAACGATCTGTGTATGAAGTGTCACGACAAGAAGAGCACGTTTGGGGCAAAAGCAAAAAAACTCTTTGTCGATATGAACTTGGAGACAAAACATAAACCTATAGTTGAGAAAAGCTGTCTGGAGTGTCATGATGCGCATACGGCGGATCATAAATCGCTTCTTTATATGGATGCCAAGATGGACCTGTGTCTTGACTGTCATGATGAGATAGGTGAAAAAACCAAGCACTCAAACTTTAAACACGGCGGCGTGAACACAAGCAAAAAAAGATGTCTGGAGTGTCATAATCCGCATGCGACAAAAGAGAAGAAGCTCTTAAACAAAGAGCCTGTCGCCGCATGTCTGAACTGCCACGACAAAGAGGTCAAGTCAGAAGAGGACGGCGGAATGCTGATGAATATGAAAAAACATCTGGATGAGAACCCGAACTGGCATAAACCGATAAAAGATGTTAAAAAAGAGGGCGGATGTTCAGCCTGCCATGATCCTCACGGCTCAAACAACTTCAGTATTTTAAGAAAGTCTTTTACCAAAAACTTTTATGCCGATCTGGAGAATAAAGATTTCTTCTGTTTCGAGTGTCACAGCGAGAAAAAGATAACCAAGCAGTTCATAGCATCGGATGAGCACAATATTACGGCATTTAGGGATGGAGAGGTCAATCTGCATCATCTGCACGTAAATGACCGAAAAGGGCGTTCATGCAGAGCTTGCCATGATGAGCATGCTTCTAAATACTCGCATCTTATTCGCGACTATACGGACTTTAACGGGATCAAGTTCCCGCTCAGATTTATTGAGACCGCGGAGGGGGGTTCCTGTGCACCTGCTTGTCATAAAGAGTTCGCTTATGATCGTGTAAATCCAAAAGGTATCGGAAAGTGAGACCTTTTGATCTCTTTGCAAAAACCGCTCTAGCTCTCTTTGTTTTTTTGAGCAGCGTTTTTGCAGAGGAGTCAATGGTAGAGATAATCACTCCAAAAGAGAACACCCTTCAAACCGAACTGACACTAAATGTCGTTTTGGGTATTGATAAGAAACACTTTGAGAGAGTTGAAGTAGGCGTATTCCCCGACATGAAGAGTCTAGATTTAAGTAGGTCTGAGAGTACGGCATGTGCAAATATCTCTCTTGGTCTTGGCGAAAACAGGGTTTTGGTGCGTGCATACAAGAAGGGAGTTTTAGTAAGTGAAGAGAGCAGAAATGTTTATGTCTCTTCTGAGCTTTATCATCAGTTCAGATATCCGCCAAAAGATTATAAAAAAAGCTATTTTCACACTGATGAGAATGAGAATCTCTGTGCAAAATGCCACGATATGAGCGTAAACGAGGTTGAAAATATTGCATTTGTGGATGTTACTAAGTCAAACTGCTACGGCTGCCACAAAAATATAAACAAAGAGAAGTATGCCCATGCTCCTTCGGCAAACTGGCTATGCACAAGCTGTCATCAAGAGAGCAAAAAGGGTGTCTCAAAGTATTTGACGAAAGAGCCGACGGATGCTTCATGTTTTGAGTGTCATAAAGAGAATGAGGAGCTTTGGAGGAGTGCAAAGTATCGTCATGAGCCTCTGGATGCGGGACACTGTAACAAGTGTCACAATCCGCACTCAGGTCCCTACAGTATGTTTATCCGTAAAGATGTAAATCAGATATGTCTTGGATGCCATAAAGATAAGCATATTAAAGCCAGAGAGAGTAAAAACTCCGCATGTTCAGGTACGAACTACGGAGATTTATGTATAGAGTGCCATACGCCCCACGCCTCAAACCGCCCCTTCTTTCTTAAAAAAGCTCTTGAGGAGATAAAGAGATGAGAATATTCGGGCTCTTTTTTTGGCTGCTGCTGTTTTTGAGCGAGGCAGGGGCGTTTAATATAGTCAACCCCTACGATAGAGAGGTCAAAGAGGAGGATCTTGCTTCGGTCGTCGTTGAAGCCGATTTTGCTTCTGTAGATTCTTTTGTCATATCAAATGATGTAAATGAGACATTTACTCTTGAGGTTAATCCAAAACGTTCACACTACTGCAAAAGCATAAATCTCCATCTTGGAGAGAACAGTCTCAAGGTGGTAGGATATAAAGAGGGCAAGGTTGTAAAAGAGGAGAAAAAAGAGCTTTTTTTAACATCAAAAGTCGACAAAGATTACAGATACCCTCCGCAGGGCTATAACAGAAGCTATTTTCACAATGATGAGAACGAAAAGATCTGTTCAAAATGTCACGATATGAGCGTAAATGAGGTTGAGGGCGTAGCATTTGAAGATATTACAAGATCCAACTGCTACGAGTGCCATAAAAAGATAAATAGAGACGAGCACTCTCATGCGCCTTCAGTGAACTGGCTCTGTACGTCCTGCCACAACGGCGAGGTAGGAGCTCTTAACCAAGCGGACAAAGATAGGACAAAATATAGTGTTCCCGACCCGATAGAGGAGCTTTGTCTCTCATGCCACAAGAAGCATAAAGAGGAGTGGAGCAAAAAGAGATTTCATCATGAACCGGCAGAGTCTGGAAGATGTAACAGATGCCACAACTCGCACTCTTCCCCAAGCAAATTTTACTTGAGAAAACCGGCTTGGGAACTCTGCACCGGATGTCACAAAGATAAGATAGAGGGTATGCACGTTGTCAAAACATTCGGAAGAAAGGCCCATCCGACACATAATGTAAAGGATCCATCCAGAGAGGGAGAAGATCTCAGCTGTGTAAGTTGTCACAATCCGCATGTCTCAAATGCCCCCTCACTTTTGCAGAGCCAGAGCGCAATGGGTCTCTGCTCAAGGTGCCATAAAAAGTAAAAGAGTATCTCTTTAAAGAGTTAAAGGGCTATTTTTAGATATAATCGCCCAATTTTATAGCAAGAGATACGTTTATGGATATTAGAGAAGAGTTTTTAAGATTTTTTGAATCAAAAAATCATGACAGAGTAGCAAGTTCGCCGCTTGTTCCAGATGATGCCTCGCTGCTTTTTAACAATGCAGGTATGGTTCCGTTCAAGTCTATATTTACGGGCGAAGTGCCGGTTCCGCAGAATCCGCGTGCAGTTTCCTGTCAAACATGTATCCGTGCCGGCGGAAAGCACAATGACCTGGAGAATGTCGGCTACACCGCAAGACACCACACATTTTTTGAGATGCTTGGAAACTTCAGTTTTGGAGACTATTTCAAAGAAGAGGCGATCGATTACGCATGGGAGTTTGTAACGGAGGTTCTTAAATTTCCAAAAGAGAGGCTATGGGTTACCGTGCATGAGAGCGACGATGAGGCTGAAGAGCTCTGGATGCGTCATGTAAGCAAAGATAGGATCATGCGTCTTGGCGATAAAGACAACTTCTGGCAGATGGGTGATACCGGACCATGCGGACCTTGCAGCGAGATATTCTTTGATCAGGGAGAAGAGAACTTCAACGGCCCTGAGGATTATATGGGCGGCGAAGGTGACAGATTTTTAGAGATATGGAACCTTGTCTTTATGCAGTATGAGAGAAGCAGTGATGGCACTCTGAGTGCTCTTCCAAAACCATCGATAGATACGGGTATGGGTCTGGAGAGAGTCACGGCTATCAGCGAGGGAGCAACAAGCAACTACTCGTCGTCTCTTTTTATGCCGATCATCAAAAAGATAGAAGAGCTCATAGCAAAAGAGTACGTATATGCAAGCGGTGCATCATACAGAGTTATAGCCGACCACATAAGAACTGCACTCTTCCTTCTTGCTCAGGGTGTGAACTTCTCAAATGAGGGGCGTGGTTACGTGCTCAGACGTATTCTCAGACGCGGTGTTAGACACGGTTACCTGCTCGGATTTAGTGAGCCGTTTATGTACAAACTTGTAGATACGGTTGTCTCGATAATGGGCAAAGAGTATGACTACTTGGCTCAAAAAGCTGAGGTCGTAAAAGAGCAGATAGAGCTTGAAGAGGCTAGATTTTTCAAAACTATCGCATCTGGAATAGAGCTTTTTAACGAAGAGCTTAAAAACACAAAAGAGATTTTCAGCGGCGAGGTTGCATTTAAGCTTTACGACACTTTCGGTTTCCCGCTTGACCTGACCGAAGATATGCTAAGAGAGAAAGGTCTCAAACTAGATACGGCTACGTTCGATGTGCTTATGCAAGAGCAGAGAAGCCGTGCAAAAGCTGCTTGGAAGGGAAGCGGAGATGAAGCGGTTCACGGAGATTTCAAAGAGCTTTTAGAGAAGTTCGGCGAGAACACATTTGTAGGCTATGAGAGCACAAAGCAAAAGAGCAGAGTATTGGCACTTTTGGATGATGAGTATCATCACGCTGATGTTCTATCGGCAGGCTCATGCGGCTGGGTTCTTCTGGACAACACACCGTTTTACGCGGAGTCGGGCGGACAGTGCGGAGACATAGGAGAGCTTACAGGTTATGCGAAAGTAGAGGATACAAAGAAGTTCTTTGGTCTTAACCTCTCTCAAATAAGCTTAGAAAAAGAGTTAAAGGTCGGAGATGAGGTTGAAGCGGTTGTGGATATCTCAAGAGGCGAGATAACAAAGCACCACTCTGCTACACATCTTCTGCATGCAGTTCTTTTTGATGTTTTGGGAGATCATATCTCTCAGGCGGGCTCACTTGTTGAGGCGCAGAGACTTCGCTTTGACTTCTCTCATCCAAAAGCGCTTACTCATGAAGAGCTTGTGGAGATAGAGACAAGAGTAAATGAGCAGATCATGCGCGGCATCGGCGGCAAAACCGAGGTTATGAGTATCGAAGATGCCAAAAAATCCGGTGCAAAAGCTCAGTTTGGCGAGAAGTACGGCGATGAGGTAAGAGTTGTGAGCTTTGGCGATGCAAGTATAGAGTTCTGCGGCGGTGTTCACGTTGAGAATACGGCAGCTATCGGCTCGTTCATCATCACAAAAGAGAGCGGTGTGAGTGCGGGTGTCAGACGTATAGAAGCTGTGTGCGGACATGCGGCTTACAACCACTTTGCGCAGCAGAGAGTTCTTATAAAAGAGATTCAGGCAGAGGTCAAGAACCTTGATGTTATGGCGGGGATCTCAAGACTCAAATCTACTATATCGGAGCTAAAGGCGGAGCTTCACGAGGCGCAAAACAGCATACGCGTTGAGATAAAAGCAGATGATGTAAACGGTGTTGCGGTCGTAGTTGATGAGCTTTTAAGCGGTGACATCAAAGAGAAGATAGACGAACTCAAAAACCAAAACGAAAAATTATGCGCAATGCTCTTTCAAATAAAGGGCGACAAGGTTCTTATAGCTGCAGGTGTCAAGGGCGCGGATGCAAAAGCGGGCGAGTGGATCAAAAATATCGCTCCTATTCTTGGTGGAGGCGGCGGAGGCCGTCCCGATTTTGCACAGGCAGGCGGAAAAGATATAACCAAGATAGCAGAGGCTAAAGAGAAGGCGAAAGCTTATATAACAGAGGTTTTGGGATAATGCAGGATATTTTTTTAGAGTATAAGACAGTTATAGTTTTTCTACACGTTATAAGTGCCGTCGTTTGGGTCGGCGGTATGATAGCTATGCGTTATGCGGCGCACTACTCATTTTTGGAGATAGAGTCTCCTCAAAAGAGACTAGAGAGAATCGCGCATGCGCTTAAGAGACTCTTTTATATTGTCCTTCCTTTTGTCGTAACTCTTCTGGTAACGGCGATCTTTATGATAAAGGGCTACTCTCTTTCTCAGAGTGACTACTCAGCGCTTTCACATGCCAAAGAGGGTATCTGGAGCATTATGTTCATTAATCTTATAGTGATGATACTTAGAAGAAACAGAGGCGAGAAAATGTTAAATGAGGGCAATATGGTCGGTGCTAAAAGCCAGATAGAGCTTATCGGAAAATTTATGGTTCCTCTTAATATTATCCTTGGTATTACGGCCATATTTTTAGGGACATATATATCAAGCAGCATCTAATGCTAAGACTCGCTTCCGCTTCACAGACCCGCGCAAAACTTCTAAATGACGCGGGTATAGGCTTTATTCAAGAGAGTGTGGATTTTGATGAGGAGAGCATTGTTGCGACCTCGCCAAAAAACTTTGTATATCAGGCGACACTGGGAAAATTTGAAGCGAACCTAAGAGCTTTCGGGTACGAAGAGTATCCTCTGTTGGTGGCAGATACGGTTGTTGCATCATGCGGCCAGATACTCAGAAAAGCAAAGTGCGTCGATGATGCGCGAAATATACTCCTTACGCAGAGCGGGAGTGTCACAAGCATAATTACATGCATGATATATCAGTCATGCAAGATGAAGATCATAGATATCTCTACGACCGAGTATCTGTTTAGTGAATTTGACCTTGATGATGTCGAGAGATATCTGCAAAGCGGCGAGTGGCGCGGCAAGGCAGGAGGATGCATGGTAGAGGGTTTTTGCAAGCCTTACATAAAAAGTGTCAGAGGCTATGAGAGCACCGCAATGGGATTAAATACGGATTTATTAAAAAGTTTTCTATTAAAGAAATAAAAAAGTTGTTAAAATATGTCAAAAAAAAGGGATTACTATTTTAAGATCTAGCAGATTTACGATAGTCAGTATAATTGTTGTAGCGACACTGCTTCTAAGCGGCTGGTTCTATATAGACTTCATTGAGGAGTCAAAGCGTATACTAAATATCTCCAAGAACGATTTTAACTTTTTTATATATAAGTGGTTCACTATCGCGATCATTGTCTCAATGATAGTAGCAGTGACGCTAAGCAGCTACATCTATAGCAAAAATAACAAACAGAGGATATACTACAAAAACATCATCGACTCATCTTCAAACATAGTGGTCGTAGTAGACAAAAATAGCATAATAGATGTGAATGAGACATTTTTTAAATATTTCAACAAATACAAGACGCTAGAAGAGTTTAAAATGGAGCATAAATCCATATCTGATTTTTTTGTCAAAGATGATGGCTATATACAAAAAGAGAATAATGGTAAAAACTGGCTTGAGTCTCTTATTGAAAATCCAAAAAATAATCAGGTAAGGATAGTTTATAACTCAAAAGAGTACTACTTTAGCGTGGGAGTCTCTCTTATTTCTCCAAAAGATGGGCACTACAGCGCTATATTTTCGGATATTACAAAAGAGAAGCTTTACCAAAAAGAGCTTGAACACACAAATATAACAGACCCTCTTACAAAGATAAAGAACAGATACTACTACAATGTACAGATAAAAAAAGAGAGCGCAAACGCGAACCGCTACTTCTACCCGCTCTCGCTCGTAATCTTTGATATCGACTATTTTAAAAAGATAAATGACGGCTGCGGGCACGACGTGGGAGACAATGTTTTAATAGAGTATACAAAACTTATCTCTTCTCATCTAAGAGAGGGAGATATATTCTGTAGGATCGGAGGAGAGGAGTTTGCTCTTATACTTCCATACGTGAACAAAGCAGACGCCTATAAAATAGCCGATAAGATCAGAGCAAAAGTTGAAGAACACAAGAAGATATTTGCGATCACTATGAGTTTTGGAGTGACGGAGTATATAAAGGGCGAAGATCTTGAGTTGACGTTTAAGCGGGCGGATAAAGCACTCTATGAGGCTAAAAACGGCGGCAGAAACAGAGTTGTGGTGAGATAATGTACTATGAGAGTGAGCTGCGCGCACTAAAAAAAGCTAAAAGATACAGACAAAGAGAGCTCTACGATAACTCTCTTTTGGATTTTGCTTCAAACGATTATCTCGGTCTTGCACATAAAAAAGAGCTTCATGACGAGAGTTGCAAAACACTCTCAAATATGCCTCTGCACAGCTCAAAAGCCTCACTTTTGGTAAACGGCTATCACGGGATACACAAAGATTTTGAGCAGGCTTTGTGCGAGGCGAACGGCTTTGAGGACGGAGTAGTTCTTGGGAGCGGGTTTAACGCAAATATAGCTCTTATAGAGTCTTTGGTCAGGCGCGGCGACACACTCTTTATGGATGAGAAGTATCATGCATCGGGCGTACTTGCATCAAATATAAAGAGCGTGGATGTAAAGTTCTTTTCTCACAACGATATGTCTGAGCTTGAAGAGCTTTTAAAGTCATCTGATGCAAAACGCAAGATAGTTGCAGTCGAGGGAATCTACTCGATGGACGGAGATCTGGTCGATAGAGAGGTCTTTGAGATATGTGACAGACATGACGCTATATTGATAGTGGATGAGGCTCACAGCAGCGGCGTTATAGGCGAGAAGCTTATGGGGGTGTTTGATCATTACAAGATCGAGATAAAACCCAACTACATAAAGATGGGAACGCTTGGAAAAGCGTATGGGAGCTTTGGTGCTTTTATTCTTGCATCTTCGCATATAATCGAGTATCTTATCAATCGTGCCAAGCCGATCATCTACGCAACGTCGCTATCCCTGTATGATACGCTTTTAGCACATAATGCGCTTAGATATATTTTGCAAAACCAAGAGTCTCTAAAGAGCGAGATTAAAAAGCGTCAAAGCATAGTCTATGAAGAGCTTGGTATTAAAGTCGAGGGACTCATCGTACCGATTGCCATCAATGACAACAAAAGAGTTATGGAGATAAAAGAGAGCCTAAAGAACAGAGGGTTCGCAGTAGGTGCCATCAGACAGCCTACGGTTGAGAGCGCAATTGTAAGATTGATAGCAAGACTCGGCGAGAGTTGCGATTCGTTAAGAGAGTTGTGTATAAATTTAGCTAAAATAAGGGCATAATGAATATATCAAGACTCCGTATAAGAACGCAGCAAAAAGAGCTGGTTGACATCTCCTTTAACATCTTATCCTCTTTGGCGCTTGTAGGGCAGAGCGGAAGCGGCAAGAGCTTGACGATAAAAGCTCTTTTGAATATGCTTCCAAGCAGTATGGAGATGGAGCTTGAACATGAGAGCGATTTTGATCTTGTAGCGGGAGAGACCCTGGCTTTTGTTCCTCAAAATCCATTTACCGCGCTATCTCCTCTTACAAAGATAAAGAGACAGTTCTTTGTCCCGCAAGAGAGGGTTAAAAAGCTTTTTGCAGAGGTCGGGCTTGATGGGCAGCTGTTAGAGAGGTTTCCTCCCGAACTCTCCGGCGGACAGCTTCAGCGTGTAGTAATTGCAATGGCTCTGAGTCATGAGCCTCGGCTTATTCTGCTTGATGAGCCTACGACTGCGCTTGATCCGCAGAGCAGGGTCTTGATACTTGATCTTTTGAGGTCTCTTCAGGGTGAGTTCGGCTTTAAGATACTTTTTGTGACACACGATATGAATTCTGCTAAAATTTTATGCGAAGATATATGCGTTATAAAAAACGGAAAAGTTATAGAGAGCGGGAAGATGGATGCTATCTTGCACAACCCGCAGAGTGAATATACAAAGGTTTTAATCGATGCAAATTTTGCTTCTAGGAGTTTTAGAGTATGAAAACTGTTAAAAATATATTTTTTACGCTTTTTCTGCTTGGATTTTTAACTCCGTTTTTGGTTCTGGGCTATTTTTTGGTTGAAGAGGATTACGATATATCTTCCCTAAAAGAGTACAAGCCATCTTTAACGACACGCTTTTATGATAGAAACGGTGAGAAAATAGCCAATATTTTTGAAGGTGAACATAGATACTATGCCGAGTTTAACGAGATCCCTCCGCGAATTATAGAGGCACTTCTAGCCATAGAGGATACGACATTCTTTGAGCATCCGGGCATAAATGTAGATGCCATATTTAGAGCGATCATCAAAGATATAAAAGCGGGAAAACTGGTCGAGGGTGCGAGTACGATTACCCAGCAGCTAGTCAAGAACAGGCTTTTAACCAGAGAGAAGAAGATATCCAGAAAGGTAAAAGAGCTTATCTACGCCTTAAAAGTGGAGATGGCACTAAGCAAAGAGGAGATTTTAGAGAGGTATCTAAACGAGATATACTTCGGGCACGGCTACTACGGGATAAAAACGGCGGCGGACGGCTATTTTCACAAAAAACTCAGCGATTTAACTCTAAAAGAGATGGCGATATTGGTGGGTCTGCCAAAGGCTCCAAGTACATATGCTCCGACAAAGAACTATGAGATCTCGATGGGCAGGGCAAACCGTGTGGTCGCAAGGATGTATGCGCTTGGCTGGATAGATGAAGATACCTACAACGATGCGCTGCTTGAATCGCCGCAGGTGTTTGACGATACGCTAACGCAAAACAGCGCGCCTTTCATAGTCGATGAGGTGTTAAGAAGAGCCGCGGAGTTCGGTATTGAGGATATAAAAAGCGGCGGCTATGAGATATATACGACAATAGATATGAGACTTCAAGAGGCGGCAAGAGACTCGCTGAAAAAAGCTTACGATATGTCAGTTAAAAGAATAGAGGGATATATACAAAACGATAAGAGGAGATTTGAGGCAAACCCAGACCTTGAGGTTCAGCTTGATATAAACACATCAATCTTAAACGGCGCTCTTGTCTCGCTTGATTCAAAAACAGGAGATATTTTAGCGCTTGTTGGTAGTGTAGATTATTGGACAAGCTCATACAACAGAGCGACCCAAGGACGCCGTCAGCCGGGCTCTGCATTTAAGCCTTTCATCTATCAGGTGGCTATCGATCTGGGATACTCCGGGGCAACGGAGCTGATAGATATTGCCAGAACATATACCTATGAAAAAGATGGTGAAGAGCTCAAATGGCAGCCTAAGAACTACGAAAAGAACTATAAAGGGCTTTTGACACTCAGAGAGGCACTTGTGCACTCAAGAAACCTGGCTACGATAAACCTTGTGAACGATATAGGTCTTAGCGCACTTCTTAAGGAGTTCAAGAAGTTTGGCATAGCAAATCTGCCGCCTGATCTCTCTATAGCACTGGGGAGTATCACGCTCTCGCCTCTAGAGCTTGCAAAATACTATACATCTTTTGCAAACGGGGGCATGCAGGTGGAGCCGCACCTTATCCGCTACATAGACAAAGGTTCGACAACAGTTTACGAAAAGTCGGAGCGTACACGCTTTATCACCGAAGAGACGCAGGCTTATATCATGACCACTATTCTTCAAGACGTTATCAAAAAAGGAACGGGAAGAAGGGCGAATGTAAGAGGAATAGAGCTTGCAGGAAAAACAGGGACGACAAACAACAATGTTGACGGCTGGTTTGCAGGCTACTCTCCTACCATAGAGACCATAGTCTGGTTTGGAAACGATGACAATACGCCGATGCACAGAAGAGAGACGGGCGGAAAGATAGCAGGACCGGCTTTTGCGATGTTCTATGAAGAGGTGCTGAAACTATATCCGCAGATACAGAGAAAATTTGAGATGCCCGATGGAGTGATGAAGGTAAATATAAACGGCAAAGAGGAGTTTTTCAGCGATATATCAAAGCCTCCGCGGGTAGAGGCGGAGGTCAACTCAGAGGAGATGCTTCTTTTTTAGAAGTAGTACCCAAGACGAAGCGTAAACGAGTTATCACTTGCACTATCGCTTAGGCCGTATGAGTAGCTAAAGGTCGTAAACCAGTTTTTGTCAATTGAGTAAAAAGCGTACAAGGATAGAGTCTCTATATCCGTAGTATCTTTGTAGATGCTCTCACTGGTTGTGTAATAACCGCTGACGTATAGATTGCTGCGAGCGTAAAATCCTGCACCCATGCTGTACGAGTGGGTGTCTTGGTAGGAAACAACCCCCAAGATATCATCATCATTCACCATCGTGTAGCTGTATCCGCCAAAGAGATTTATCTTACCCAGCATATAACTAAAACTAGCACTTGCCATCACATCCATATTGTTGTTATCAAGCTCTGTATCGTAAGTAGGAAGAATGATCCCGCCGCCTACTCTTAGAGTGAGTTCCTCTGATGGGGATAGTCTGTAGAATGCACCAATAAACGAATCGTTTAGACCGCTGTCATCATCCGAGAGATAGTATGAGCTGCTTGCTTGAAGGGAGAAGTCATTATAGTAGTAATCAATTTGAATGGATTGCGAGAGTGTGTCTGAATTTTTAGTTATCGTGTAATCAGCCTCAGAGAAGCTGATACCGTAGATTATGCTGAGGTGCTCTTTGTTCCAGGCTTTTTTTACGGTGCACCCCTTTATATCCACTAGCTCATTAAATGGAGTATTGGGGCATTTGTCAACAGCGTCGTCCACCCCGTCCATATCATAATCGCTGTATGCCAAAAGACTAAGCGAAACCGCGGTTATTAAAATAAGCGCTTTTTTAAACATCTATATCCTTTTGCAGCGCTACTCAGCGCTGCGTTTAGTAATTTTTATTTTTTCATAAATCTGTTTGGCGTAGTGAGCGCATCGGGAGAGAGACTTGGATTTTGCTGTAAAAATTGCGAACCCACCTGATTTTGATTCATTCTCTGGTTCTCTTGTCTCTCCATCGTCTCATCCATCTGGTTTACGCGGACTCTCTCTCTGACTCTCTCTCTTGCTTGTATCTGTTGGTTTTCAACTTCCATGCCGGAGCGGAACTGTTCGATCGCCTCTGCTCTCTCCTCTTGGCTTAGAGTTGAGAGCGTTGTTTTGAACTCGTTCATAAGTCTTACCCTCTCTTGAGGGGTCGCACTCTTAAGAGCCTCTATCTGTGAGTCAACGTCAACTTCTGCCAAAAGAGATGTAATGGTTAGTGATAGCAGCAAAGCCGCACTTAACATCTGTTTTTTCATTTCTCAATCCTTCTGTTTTGATAGTGTTAGTATTACATACTAGTGTTAGTTCTCTATAAGCAAGAGCTTAGTGAACTATTAGTTTTGATATGTTCAGCGCAAAGTCGCTCCCCACTCCAAGCTCACTTTTTACCTCTATTTTGATGTCCAGCTCGTCGGAGAGTTTTTTGACTATATGAAGCCCTATGCCAAGGCCTCTCTCCTGCTCTTTATAAAATCTCTCGAAAATGCGTTTCGCATCCTTTATTCCTCTGCCCGTGTCGGTTATATGCAGAGTCTCGATTTTGTCGCTGTAGCTCACCATAACAAGACCATCGCGCCTGTTGTACTTTGCCGCGTTTGATAAAATATTTCCGACTATGCGCAAGAGTGCATCTCTGTTTGTAAAGAGCTCTATTTTAGGCATCTCCACCTTAAACTCCATATCTGGGTAGTTCTTCTCAAGCATATAGATATTTTCTTCAATAATGTTCCTTATATCAAACTTCTCTTTTTCCTGATGATGGTTTTGCAGATAGGAGCGCAGATGCTCTTGCAGGCTAAGGATGTTCTCTACGCTCTTCTCTATCCTATCGAGCTTTTCGCTCTCTCCAAGCTCTTTTTTGAGCATCGCACTGTTAAGTCTCAGAGATGAGAGCGGAGTGTTAAAGTCGTGAAGTATATCTTTTATGAACTCCTGTGTAAGAAGCAACGCGCTTCTGAGAGGGTAGAGCGCATAGACGGAGAAGAGTATGGAGAGGATAAGAACTACTCCAAGGATCGGTAAAAAGCTGTAAAGAGCCTCTTTTTGGAGCTCTTTTAGCGCAATGTCGTAATCTTGCGAACTAAAGGCAAGCTTCATTATATATTTTTGCGAGTTGGGAATCGGGTAGTAGCTCTTCAGCCCGCTCTCATCCTTGTAGAGCGCATAGAGTTTTTGCTCCTTGGGTTCTATGAACTCTATCTCAAATTTTTCACACTTAAGGTCAAAACTGCAGAGTCTCATCTCCGAGAAGAGCTGTTCGTCAAGTGTTTGGATCTCTTTTGTGTAGTTTATGTAAAAGAGCGTTGCGATCAGGATACCAAGAGAGCTAAAAAATAGCAAAAAGCTCTTTAAAAATGATTCTCTCTCCGCTCTACTCAACTATGTACCCTACCGAGCGGAGGTTTTTAATATTGAGTCCCGTTGTCTGTTTTAGTTTTGTAAGTGCTACTCTAAGGGCAGATGAGGATGGTTTCTCCAGACAATCAAGCAGCATCTCCTGTGTGACGACCTGAGAGATATTTCTTATAAAGAGGCTAAAGAGCCTCTCTTGAACCTCTCCAAGCGCTATTGTGCGGCCATTTTTTTTAAGAGTCTTCGTTTTTGGATCATACTCCAGGTCTTTGTACTTGATGGTAGTACCTCTCTGTGCAAATTTGGCGTTTACCCTGATTAGAAGCTCTTCGGGAAAGAACGGTTTTTTGATGTAGTCCTGCGCTCCCACGGCAAAAGCTTTTGAAATGGAGCCAAGATCGACAAGGGCGCTTATAAATATGGTCGGAGTCTTATCATCAGCTTCTCTGAGCGATCTAAGAAGTTCAACTCCGTTGATGTCGGGAACGTTTATGTCAAATATATAGAGATCGAACACCCAGTCATAAGATGCATCTGCCGCTTCATCACCGTCCCTTGCAAGCGTGATTGAGTAACCTTCACCCTCTAGCAGTTCTACGAGTGTTTGAGCCAAGATGGAGTCATCTTCTAAAAGCAGGATTCTTTTTTTCATGCCCAATTATATTACAAAAGTGTTAGCGATATGTTTTTTTGTAGATATTTTAGATAAAAGTTGAGGTTAGTAGTGGCCAAAAGAGAGAACTCCTTTGGCGTTTAGATTTAATGAAATGCTCTGTTAAGAGCGCAGAAAAGTGCTTTTACAGAAGCGGTAGCTATATCGTTGTCGCTCCCTACTCCAAAGCAGGAAAGGGTATCTTCCGTCTCTATCTCTATATAGGCAATAGCTTTTGCCGAGCTCTTGTTTCCAAGAGAGTGCTCATAGTACGAGTTTATGCTAAACTCGTTTTTATACTCTTTCATCAAAGCATCTTTGCAGGCGTCCACAGGACCGTTGCCCTCTCCCTGCGCCACTATCTCTATACCGTCGTAAAAGTATGTAAGCGTACACTTAGAGATGCCTTTTACGCTAGAGACCGTGAAGTCTACAAGTGAGATATGCTCTTTTACCTTGAAGTAGTTTTCGTTAAATATCTCAAAGAGCTCCTCTGCCGTTAGCTCTTGACCTTTTCTGTCACTAACCTCTTGGACAAGTTTTCCCACTTCGGGATGCATCGCTTTTGGAAGCTGATAACCGAAATTTTTCTCTAAAATGTATGCTACCCCGCCTTTGCCTGACTGAGAGTTGATACGGATAATGCTCTCATAGCTTCTTCCCACATCTTCGGGGTCAATCGGGAGATACGGAACTTCCCAGAATGTCTCATTATGAGATTTTCTATATGCCAGACCTTTGTTTATTGCATCTTGGTGTGAGCCTGAGAATGCAGTGTATACAAGCTCGCCTACATAAGGGTGGCGCACGTGAGTCTCTATCTCCGTACATCTCTCTACAATATCTACCACTTCGTTTACGTCGCTAAAGTCAAGATTTGACTCAACGCCTTGCGTCGTCATATTAAGCGCAAGCGTTATGATGTCGACATTTCCAGTTCTCTCGCCGTTACATAAAAGCGTGCCCTCTACTCTGTCCGCACCTGCTAAAAGTGCAAGCTCTGTTGCAGCCACGCTTGTCCCTCTGTCGTTGTGAGTGTGTGTGGAGATGATTACATTTTCGCGGTTATGAAGATGCTCGCTCATCCACTCTATCTGGTCTGCATAAACATTTGGAGTTGCCATCTCTACCGTTGCAGGAAGGTTTATGATAACTTTTCTGTTTTCACCAATGCCCCATCTTGCAGTCACGGCGTTGGATATTTCAGCCGCAAACTCTAACTCTGTTCCGGTAAAACTCTCAGGCGAGTACTCTAAAAATATCTCTCCGTCATGATTTTTCTCATACTTCTTGACCAGATCGACACCCTCTAATGCAAGAGCGATGATCTCCTCTTTTGACTTTTGAAACACTATCTTTCTTTGCGCTGTAGATGTCGAGTTATAAAGATGTACGGTAGCTTTTTTTACACCTTTTAAAGCTTCGAACGTCTTTGCAATAAGATGCTCTCTCGCTTGAACCAAGACTTGGATCGTAACATCGTCTGGGATTAGATTGTCATCTACAAGACGGCGTAAAAAATCAAATTCTACTTTAGATGCCGAAGGAAAACCTACCTCGATCTCTTTAAATCCGATTTTGAGTAAGAGTGCATAAAGGGAGAGTTTTTTGTTCATGTCCATAGGGTTTATAAGTGCCTGATTACCGTCACGTAAATCGACACTGCACCACTTAGGAGCTTTTGTTATACTGTTAGAAGGCCATTTTCTATTTGGCAAATCTATCTTTGGATAGGGACGATATTTTCCCTGGGGAATATTTTTCATAATATACCTTTGAACATAAAATTTCAATAATGCACTCTTAAATACTATTATTGTAATGCGAATTATAGCGAATTTACGGTTAGTTGAATGTTTGAAAAGGAGAAGAAGTCCCGCAAAAAAGCGGGACTTAAAGTTTTAGCACTGGTATGTAGTTTTAAACTCGTAAGCAGTAGGACGACCCTCATCCGGCCATACGTCTCTTTTAAATCTGTAATCTTTGTACGCGTTGATGAACTCAGGCGTAAATACAGGTTTTAAGAAGTCGTTGTCACGGATAAGAGACTCTAGTGAACCGCGAAGAGTGTGAGGCATCTGAGGAATACCTTTTTCACGGATCTCATCCAAAGTAAGTTCAAACAAATCTTCATCCATCGGACCGATTGGAATATCTTTGTTCTTGATACCGTCAAGTCCTGCCATCATAAGAGCGGCAAATGCAAGATAAGGACAAGCCGTAGAGTCAGGGAATCTCATCTCTACACGAGTTGATTTCTCACCGGAACCGTAAGGGATACGGCAGCTTGCTGAACGGTTTTGCATAGAGTATGTCAAAATCGAAGGAGCTTCAAAACCAGGGATCAATCTCTTGTAAGAGTTTGTAGTCGGGTTTGTAAATGCAGCGATAGCGCGAGCATGCTTGAAAACACCGCCGATATAGTTAAGCGCCATTTCGCTTAGGTTCGCATAGTTTCCTTTCTCATAGAAAAGGTTTTTGCCATCTTTCCAAAGCGATTGGTGAACGTGCATACCGTTTCCGTTGTCGCCGAATATCGGTTTTGGCATAAATGTAGCAGTTTTACCGTTTAGGTGAGCTACCATTTTGACAACATATTTTAGCTTCTGTACATTGTCTGCCGCGCCGATAATGTCAGAGAAAACAATCCCGATTTCGCCTTGACCTTGAGCAACCTCATGGTGACCAAGAATTACCTCTAAACCTACCTGCTCCAGAACCATCATCATCTCAGCTCTAAGATCAACCATACTGTCAGTAGGAGCTACAGGGAAGTAACCTCCTTTGTTACCAGGTCTGTGACCAGAGTTGTACATATCTGAGTAGCTTGTGTTTGAGTTCCACTCACCCTCTTCGGTATCTATCTTGTAGCCCGCTTCATTAGGATTGTCAACGAACTGAATATTGTCAAAAACAAAGAACTCGTTTTCAGGTCCGAAGTATGCCGCATCAGCTATTCCTAAAGACTCAGCATGCTTAAGTGCCGCTTTTGCGATCGAGCGAGGACATCTCTCATACATACGCTCTTTGTAGATGTCGTAAACGTCACAAAACAGGATAACGGTAGGATCTGCAGTAAAAGGATCCAAAAATGCTGTAGGAACGTCTGCTTTTAAGATCATGTCCGATCTGTTGATCGGCTGCCATGCATCGATAGAAGAACCGTCAAACGGGAAGCCGTTTTCTAGTATCTCTCTTGTAACCGCACTTTTGCGGTAACTTACGTGATGCCAAGTACCTTTAATGTCCGTAAATCTCAAATCTACAAATTGAACATCATTCTCTTCGCAAAAAGTAAAAAATTCATCTATACTGTTTACAAATTTTCCCATTATTTCTATCTCCTGAATTTAATAGTAACAGTATACCTTATTAATTTGGCAATGAAAAAGCAAAACTGATTAAAATTTAAGCAGTTTTGCTTTTTATCTGAAATTATTTAAAAAGTTTTATCTCTCCGCCCTGCTCGGCATACATCATCAGGTTTGCAATATTTACGCTTCTGTCGCATGAGCGTTCGAGTTTTCTAAGGCTTCCCAAAATTTTTACATAGTCTATGGAGAGCTCTTTTTCGTCTATGATCTTGTTTAGTATCTCTTTTTCCAAAACGGCAAAAAGGTCATCGTTCATGCTCTCTTCAACTAGGACTTTTCTGTAGTTGTCCTCATAGTTGCACTCCTCTTTTCTATCAAAGCACTCCAGGATGTATTTCAGGGCATTTACGCTGCTTTTGTGAAGCAGTATAATGCTTGGTTTAAACTGTTCAATGCTGGACTCGTTAATTGTATGCTCGCTCATTCTGCGGGCATATTTTTTAATACCCTCTCCTGTACGAACTATCTCGTTCGTCATCTTCAGATAAGCAACCAAAAATCTCAGCTCTTTTGCTTCAGGGCCGAAAAGTGCGAACGTCTTTATGATCTCATTATCGATCTCATCACCTTTGAAACCGATCTTCTCAAGGCTCTTTTGAACCTCTTTGAACTTTTGTGCATCAGATAGTTTAAATGCCTCCAGAGCAAGTTCGTCAGCCGCCGTTATCTCTCTTAAAAGAGTAGATATTTTCTCTCTTATATTACCTATTTTCTCATCATATTTACTCAACATATTTATCCTTTATTATCAACCGAACTTTCCGGTAATGTACTCTTCTGTAAGTCTCTCTTTTGGTGTTACGAACAGCTCTTCCGTGCGTCCAAGCTCTACAAGCTCACCCAGATACATAAAGCCCGTATAATCGCTTACACGTGCGGCTTGCTGCATATTGTGCGTTACTATGATTATGGATACTCTCTCTCTAAGTCCCACGACCAGCTCCTCGATCCCTGCCGTTGAGATCGGGTCAAGCGCAGACGTAGGCTCATCAAACAGAAGTATTTCAGGCTCGACGGCGATCGCTCTTGCGATACAGAGTCTCTGCTGCTGACCGCCTGATAGCCCGTTTGCGTCATGTTTTAGCCTGTCTTTAACCTCGTTCCAGATCGCAGCGTCTTGGAGCGATTTTTCCACTCTGTCTTGAAGCTCCGTCTTGTTTTTAAGCCCCTGAAGTCTCAGCCCGTAAGCAACATTGTCAAAAATACTCATAGGAAAAGCAGTCGGTTTTTGAAAGATCATCCCTATCTGGATTCTTAGCTTTATAAGATCCTCTTTCGCATCCAAAATATTTCTATCTTTAAAGAGTATCTCTCCGCCGTAGCTGTTGCCCGGATAGAGGTCATGCATACGGTTAAAACTTCTAAGAAGCGTTGTCTTGCCGCATCCTGAAGGTCCTATAAGTGCAGTTATGCTGTGTTTTGCAATAGGCATGGTCAGTTTTTTAATGTTTGGTTCATGCGCTCCCGCATACGTAAATTCGAAGTTTTTAACTTCAAGCGCCTTCTCTGTGGCTATATCAACAATTGTTGCCATTAGTGTTTCCCTCTCTTTTTGAGTAAAAATAGTCTTCCTAGAATATTGAGCGTCAAGATAAACATACTTAGTATAAACGCGGCTGCCCATCCAAGTTTCTGCCAATCCTCATACGGACTTGTCGCATAGTTGTACATCGTAACAGTCAGTGAAGCCATCGGCTGGCTCATATCCGTATTTAAAAAGTTGTCGTTAAAAGAAGTAAATAGAAGCGGTGCAGTCTCTCCCGCAACACGTGCTACTCCGAGCAGAACACCTGTCAATATACCTGCTTTCGCGCCGCGATAAACAACCTGAACGATCACTTTATATTTAGGCGCCCCAAGTGCAAAAGCCGCTTCGCGAAGGGTTGATGGTACAAGGTGGAGCATATCATCGGTCGTTCTTAAAATTATCGGCAGCATGATTATCATAAGTGCTATGGAGCCCGCCCATCCGCTGAATTGCCCTGTAGGAGCAACAACGATAGCGTAAACGAATGCTCCGATAACGATTGATGGTGCGGACATCATAATGTCAGAGATATCGCGTATGGTTTCTGCGAGCTTGGATTTTTGCCCATATTCGCTTAAGTACGTTCCTGCCAATATTCCAAGAGGCACGCCAAATAGCGATGCATAGGTAACAAGAAGAAGCTGTCCGATAAGAGCATGCTTTAATCCTCCGCTATCATTTCCTGGAGGTGCCCCTTCGTTTAGAAAAATTGTCGCACTCAGCGCATCTATTCCGTTAATGACCAAAACGCTTAATATCCATAGCAAAAAGCCTATCCCTATAATAGCAGAGAGCGTGGAGAGTGTCATAACAATATTGTTTGTGATGATCCTTTTTTGAGTGTGCGTCATTGTCCGATCCTTTTTCTGCGCAAGAAGTAAAACTTGGCAATAGAGATGATCGTAAAACTGATAACCAGAAGCAGAAGCGAGAGCTCAAACAGAGATGAGTAGTAAAGACCACTGTCTGCCTCTGCAAACTCATTTGCCAAAGTTACCGGAATAGAAGTTGCCGGTTGTGTTAGGTCGATCGAGATATTATGCACGTTACCCATAACGAACGTAACCGCCATCGTCTCGCCGATCGCACGCCCAAGTGCCAGAATGAACGAACCGATGATCCCCGCCTTAGCGTAAGGGATGATAATATCTTTTACAACATCCCATTTGGTCGCACCCAGTGCGTAAGCCGACTCTTTTAGGATGTCGGGAGTAGTGTTCATCGCATCACGCGTGACTGCCGCCATAAACGGAAGGATCATAATGGAGAGAACGATTCCCGCCGTCAGCATGCTGATACCGATACCGCCGAAGATATCGCGGATAATAGGCACAAAATAGAAGAGTCCCCACATACCGTAAACAACAGAGGGAATAGCTGCTAAGAGCTCTATCGAGACGCCTACGGGCATCTTGATCTTTGCATGCGCTATCTCACTTAAAAATATAGCGACACCTATAGCTACGGGAACAGCCAAGAGCATTGCTAAAAAAGTAGAGACGACAGAGCCGTAGATTGCAGGAAGAGCACCGAATTTCTCTAGATTTGGCGCCCATTTATCCTCTGTAAGAAAACTAAATCCAAATGCTTTGATCGATTCTAGCGAGTGTTCGAAAAGAACGGTAAATATCCAAGCAACGATAAGCAGTACGCCAAGGGCTATGAACTTTGTCGCATTTGCAAAGATTTTATCTATTATATTACTCAACTGCTCTCTCCCGTAAAAAAGTTCGGAATTTTATGTAATCTTGATTACAAAAAGGTTACGAAACGGTTACCAATGCCAAATATGGCCGTAAGTGTTTCGCAAGAGTAAACTATATATACTTATGCAGATGATGTGAATCAGGGCTTTAAAGGAGCGTTATGAAAGAGAAAAGGGAAGCGGGCAGCGACAGAAGAAGATCGGAAGAGC
>NZ_JAVEUF010000032.1:0-6946 GCF_034005705.1 Sulfurimonas sp.
TTTTATAGCAGCCGATAGCAAATATCCTCAAAAAATCGTAAGCGACGGCAACGCGATAACAGAACCGTTGGTCTATGCTATGGGAGCTGTCGCACTCTTTAGCCATGATGAAGATCTCATAAAGAGCAAAATGGATGCTATCAAAAGTGAGAAGGTAAAATATCTCTCTATCGCAAACCCAAGGCTCGCCCCTTACGGAGCTGCTGCAATGGAGATCCTTAAAAACTACGCTTTAGAGGATGCGGCAAAAGAGAAGCTTGTCCTTGGTGATAATATCGCCCAAAGCGTTCAGTTTGTGGACAGCGGAGCCGCAGAGATCGGTCTTGTGGCACTTTCCCTTATAAAAACTACGAAAAAAGAGAGCGAGTACCTGCTTATAGATCAGAGCAGATACTCTCCAATGAAACAAGCGTTTGTTTTGACGAAGTATGCAAAAGAGAAGCCTTTGGCTTATAAATTTGGTGATTTTTTACTCTCAGAAACCGCGCAAAACAGTTTTGAGAAGTATGGGTTTACAAAAGTAAAATAAATTAACTTAGAGGTTGTAAGAGTATGAAAAGGTCTAAACATGGATGAATCTTTTTTCCAGACAATGAAGCTTACATTTGAGCTTGCGGCAATTACCACGCTTATACTCTTATGCATCGGTATTCCATTAGGATACTACCTCTCGCAGACAAAATCAAAATTCAAGCCCGCACTTGAAGCAGTGGTCTCAATGCCTTTGGTACTGCCTCCCTCCGTGCTTGGATTTTACCTGCTTTTGGCGTTCAGTCCAAAAAACTCTTTTGGCGCTTGGCTGGATGAGAGCTTTGATCTGAGGCTTGTATTTAGTTTTGAGGGGCTCGTGCTTGCTTCTATCATCTTCAGCCTCCCTTTTATGGTGCATCCTATTCAAAGCGGCTTTTCAGCCCTTGGCAAGTCTCTTGAGGAAGCATCATATATATTGGGCAAAAGCAGGCTTCAAACCATCTTCCATGTTCTTCTGCCAAATATGAAACCATCTCTTCTTACAGGGATGGTCATAACTTTTGCCCACACAGTGGGGGAGTTTGGAGTTGTTTTGATGATAGGCGGAAATATAGCAGGAGAGACAAAAGTGGCAAGTATAGCCATATATGACGAAGTAGAAGCGCTTAACTACACCCTTGCAAATCAGTATGCATTGACGCTCTTTATCATCTCTTTTGCCATCTTGCTTTTTGTATATGCCATCAATAAATCTATGGTTAAAAGTGAGTTTAGATGATACGCATAAACATAACAAAACCGCTCCATACTGCAGACGGGACGATAGATTTGAGAGTTGACAAAGAGATACAAAGCGGCGATTTTTTGACTCTCTTTGGAAAAAGCGGAAGCGGAAAAACTACGCTTTTAAGAATCATTGCAGGGCTTGAGATACCTCAAAGAGGAACGATAATCGTCGACGATGTAGTCTGGTTTGACAGCTCCAAAAAGATAAATCTCCCGCCGCAAAAAAGAAACGTGGGCTTTGTATTTCAAGACTATGCGCTATTTCCCAATATGACGGTTAGACAAAATCTTGAGTTTGCTCTAAGTGATACAAAAAAGAGCAAAAAAGTAGATGAGATTTTAGCAATTATGGAGATAGAAAATCTAAGTTCAATGAAGCCTGAACACCTAAGCGGCGGGCAGAAACAGCGGGTTGCTGTTGCCAGAACACTAATGACAAACCCAAAAATGCTTCTGCTGGATGAGCCGCTCTCGGCGTTAGACACAGCCATGAGACTAAAACTTCAAGACGAGTTGCATACTATCCATAAAAAATTCGGCATCACCTCTATTTTGGTAAGCCATGATATAAGCGAGGTGTTTCGCCTCTCAAACCGCGTATTTAAAATAGCTTTAGGAAATATTACAGATGACGGAACTCCAAGCGAAGTCTTTGCAAATCAAAATCTAAGCGGTAAATTTAAGATCGTAGGAGAGGTGCTAAGCATCAAAAAGAGCGATATCTTATATATCGTAGAGGTGTTGGCACAAAATGAGATTCTAAAAGTCACTGCAGTAAAGAGCGACATACACAACCTAAACATCGGCGATAAGATACTGCTCTCAAGCAAAGCGTTCAACCCGATTTTAACAAAGATCTAAAGGAAGCAGCGAATGAATATCTTAAAGGGAAATATCGTCTCCATTAAACAGAGCGATAATCTGATGCTTGTGTTTATGGATGTCGAGGGGAATCTTTTCAACTCTTTGCTTCTTGAAAACGCAGATGAAAATCGGCTTGAGGTCGGGATGGACGTGCATCTCCTCTTTAAAGAGACAGAGGTCACTCTTGCGACAACGGATTCTGTAGTTAGCGAGAAAAACTCTTTTGTCTCAAAAATCACCAATATAGAAAATGGAAAGGTTCTAGCAAATATTACACTCGATTTTTTAGGGAACAACATTAATGCCATCATCACAAAAGGCGCGCTGCATGGGCTAAAATGCAAAGTTGGAGATGAGTTTAGATGGGTGGTAAAGGCGAGTGAAGTAACCCTTCAGATACTCTAGTCTTAAGCCAAAAAAGAGTTGTGTCACTTAAATTTGTTATAAATGGTTTAAGCATGATTGATATAGAATATGTCACTCCTAAAATAAAGTCGGCCTGATGGATGATGTAAAACGCAAAAAGATATTACAAAGAGTTGTTAAATCAAACTATACTGATCTTCCGTCCAGTGTGCCGTACTCGTATGTTCCCATAGACCATCGCCTTATACATGTCGGCGACAAGATAGAGTTTAATATTTTTATAAACGACTATTTAACGCATATGTCTCTTTTTCTCCAGAGTGACACTGTAGTCGATGATGATATAAAAAGAAGCCTGAACGAAGTTGAGAAGCTATATATTGAGCGAGGCGACAAAGATAAATATGAATCTCTTATAGAGGAGAAACTTCAGTATGTGGTAGAAAACAGCTCTTTATCGCTTGAAGAGAAAGTGGATATCATATACTCCTCTACTTCTGAACTGACAAACTCTCTTTACCAAAATCCAAACGCTTTGGAGAACGTACAGCGCTCAAAGAACATAGTTGAGCCGATTTTACAAAGCATCATCTACGACGAAAACGCTATAAAATCATTTATTAAGATCATAGAGTACGACTACTACACACATACCCACTCGCTCAATGTCAGCATCTACTCGCTTTGTCTTGGCTCAGAGCTCGGTTTGGAGAAAAAAAAGCTCAATGCTCTTGGGCGTGCCGCACTGCTTCATGATCTCGGAAAAAGCAGTATTGACCTAAGCATACTCAACAAGATGGGCAGACTTAGCGAGTTTGAGTTTGACGAGATGAAAAGACATCCATCTCTTGGTTATGAGATAGCGCTAAACCTCGGCATAAAAGACAGGAACATACTAGACGGCATCCGCCACCATCATGAAAAGCTTGACGGCATGGGCTACCCTGACGGACTTAGCGGAGATGAGATAACTATTTTTCCGCGTATCATCGGTATTTGCGACGTATTTGACGCATTGACCACACAGCGCTCCTATAAACAAGCTCTGCGCTCTTACGATGCGATATTTTTAATGAAAACGCATATGCACACTCACTTGGACATGAAGATTGTAGACAGATTTATAAAAATGCTTCATGAGTAGTGCAACTACAGTTTTCTTTTTGCACCGGTCTTAATATGTGTCGCATAGAGAGTAAGTCCTGTAAATGCAAGTCCGCCTATAAGGTTGCCAAGTACTACGGGAAGCTCATTCCATAAAAGATACTCGGCTATAGTAAAATCACCGCCCATTATCATAGAGAACGGGAAGAGGAACATATTGACTATCGAGTGTTCAAAACCCATATAGAAAAAGAGCATGATGGGCATCCACATAGCTATCGCTTTTCCGCTTACCGTCGTTGAGATCATCGCACCGACAACGCCCATAGAGACCATCCAGTTACAAAGCATTCCACGCATAAACACCGTCAGCCATCCCCAGACACCGTGTTCCTGATAGCCAAGCGTTCTGGCTTCACCGATAGAGCCGATCTTTCTTCCTACTTCACCGGGCTCTATCTGATAGCCGTATGTAAGCACAAATGATATCATAAACGCCACCACAAGAGCTCCGGCAAAGTTGCCTACAAATACAAGACCCCAGTTTCGAAGCACCTGTTTTACGGTCACTCCGGGGCGTTTGTCGATGAGAGCAAGAGGAACCAGAACAAAAACACCCGTCAGCAGGTCAAATCCCATAAGATAAAGCATAATAAAACCTACGGGAAAGAGGATTGCCCCAAGAAGCGGCGAACCTGTCTGCATACTTACGGTAATGGCAAAAGCTGCCGCTAGAGCCAAAATAGCCCCTGCCATAAAAGCCCTAATAACCGTATCTTTTGTCGACATATAGACTTTTGACTCGCCTGCATCGACCATTTTTACTGCAAACTCGGTAGGGACCAGATAGGACATGCTATACTCCTGTATAAAATAAAAAAACAAATTATAGGCAACTTTCTTTAAAAAAGTATAGATATCTATAATCTGCTATAAAGAAGCTTTTACTATAATTAGACTCACAAACATCTAAAAGAGGCTCAATGGATTGGCTAAACTTTTTCGAACCTAAGATCGAGCGTAAACACTCATTTGGAAGAGGCATTAATGCGAACCTCTCCAAAGATGAAGAGGATCTATTCAACAGATCCAACGAAGCGTTTGAGGCAAAAGAGATACTTAATGCCTATGAGTTCTTTTTTAGATCTCTTGAAAACTTTTCAGACTCAAAATCAAACCAGAACATCATAATAACCAAAAAGGATGATAAACTTAATTTTGAACTATTTCAAGGAACTGCGAGAGTCACTGGAACAATCACAAAAGACAACCTCTATGCAGAAGCGATACTCATAAAAAAAGCATCTACAAACGTTGCCATTAAACGGCTTATCTTGGAGAGAAACTACCAGCTGACGTACGCCTACTACTTCAGCGATGATGAGCATATAAAACTAAAACTCTTTCTTGACAACATAACCATGACGCCACAAAAAGTCTTTTTTCCGCTTCGTGAGATCGCTCTAAATGCCGACTTTGACAAAGAGTACACAAGAAGCGAATTTCCAGAGATCGCTCTTGAAGATATAGAACATCTAAGTAGCATGGACGAGGAGGAGCTAAAGTTAAAGTACGACTTTATGCAGAGATGGATCGATGAAGTAAACGCTAAAATCGCAACCTTACCATCAAACGACAACGCAGCTATGCAGTCATTTATACTTCTGTACCTTATTTTCAAAATAGACTATCTCATCGTACCGAAATATGGAATTTTTCAAAAATCAAGCAAAAAGATCACCGAATATTTCAGCGATGAGAACTTAACTGTAGAGTCTAAGAACGAGGAGATAAGAGAGTATATAAACGAGCTCGGCGAGATGGATTTTGAAGAGTTCAAGACCAACTTCTACGATGCCAAATACACTTTTAACCCAAGTGACAGATCGACTCATGAAGAGATAGAGATCTTTATAAACGAATCTCTCGCAAAGATAAGATGGTACAAAAACAACAGATACAATCAGGTAATTCCTACGATGTACAAATATGTCGCACTCTATCTTCTCTACAACTACGGGCTCCACCCCGTCACGAAAGCTCTTCTTCACACACTTGTTGAGATTCAAAATCCGGCTTTTTTCAAAGCCCTCGGATATAACGCGCTTTACGATGAGCAAAATGCAACATTTTCAAAAAAGGCTATTATCTCCAAGATAGATGATATCATCTCGCCTTATCAGAACCGCTACAAGATGCTAAAACCATTTGGTGACAAGCTTAACTTTACATCCCTCAACGAGTTTAGCAACAGCTTTTATCTGCAACTTAAAAATCTTGACTTTGAAGAGATATGACCATGAACACTCAAGCAATACTAGAGACCTACGCCGAAAATATTATACAGATCATGACCCCATACGGAAGCGGCACAGGCTTTATTGTAGATGATCTTATCGTAACCAACTCCCACGTCGTTGCAGGGCTAAAAGAGGTAGTGATCAGTGCAAAAAAGATCAAAAGAAGCATAGCTAAAGTAGTATACGACGATGCGTACTTTGATCTCGCTTTTATAAGTTTTGACTTTAAAAAACCTGAAAATCCACTTATCCTCTCAACTAAGAGGGTGCAAAACGGAGATACAGTAGTAGCCATCGGACACCCTTACGGACTTCATTACAGCGCTACCGAGGGGATAGTCTCAAAAGCTTCAAGGATATACGGAGAGCTTGAGTATGTTCAAATAGATGCCGCTATAAACCCCGGAAACAGCGGCGGCCCGCTTTTAAACACGGACGGAGAGGTTATAGGGGTAAATACGTTCATTATACAAAACTCTAACAATCTGGGCTTTGCCCTACCCTACTTTTACGTTGAGGAAGCGCTAAAAGAGTACAAAAGCATAAATGCCCAAAATATTATAAAATGCCCATTTTGCAAGAACCTTATAAAAGAAGGGAACATACAAAACGACTACTGCCCTGAGTGCGGAAGCAAACTCGAGATCGCAAAGCTGCGAAGAAAAGGGTACAACCCAATCGGCAGCACGAAACTGCTTGAAGAGATATTGGAGTCTTTGGATGTCAACGTAACGCTTGCCAGAAGGTCCCAAGCCTCATGGAGGGTCGATCACGGTACTGCGCGTATCGAGATAAACTACTATGACAACGGGATCATAATAGGCGATTCAAAACTTTGCGTCATACCTCAAAAGAACATATCCGAGATATATGATTTTTTATTGAACGAGAACAACAATCTCTCCTACCTCCGTTTTTCCATAAATGAGAATTTCATCTATCTCTCTTACCTTATAATTGACTCCTCATTAACATTAAAAGAGGGAAAAACCGCCATGGAGAGGCTTTTTAAAAAAGCAAACGAGTATGATGATATTTTGATAGAGAGATTTGGC
>NZ_JAVEUF010000033.1:0-6476 GCF_034005705.1 Sulfurimonas sp.
ATCTGCTCAGCCATTTTGTGGCTCGCTTCAGTTAGAGTTTTTACTTTTGCTTCGATCTGCTCTTTTGTAGCGCTCTCATCTTTTAGAGTATCTTTAAGTTCTGCAATAGCGCTCTCGATCTTTGCTTTTTCCTCTGCTTCGATCTTCTCACCCATCTCGCCAAGAGATTTCTCAGTCTGTGCTATAAGCGCATCCGCTTGGTTTTTAAGCTCAACAAGCTCTTTTCTTTTTGTATCTTCAGCTTTGTGCGCCTCTGCGTCTTGAACCATTTTGTTGATCTCTTCTTCGCTTAGTCCTGAACTTCCGCTGATAGTGATCGATTGAGATTTACCTGTACCTTTGTCTGTTGAACTAACAGTTAAGATACCGTTTGCATCAATGTCAAAAGTAACCTCGATCTGAGGCACACCTCTTGGAGCTGCAGGAATATCTCCGAGTTCAAAAAGACCTAAAGATTTGTTATCTTTTGCAAACTCTCTCTCACCCTGAACAACCGAGATGCTAACAGCAGGCTGGTTGTCTTCTGCAGTTGAGAAGATCTGAGATTTTTTAACAGGTATCGTAGTACCTTTTTCAATGATCTTAGTCGCAACACCGCCTAGAGTCTCGATCCCAAGAGATAGCGGAGTAACATCTAGAAGAAGTACGTCTTTAACATCTCCTCTTAAAACACCGCCTTGGATAGCCGCACCCGCAGCAACAACTTCATCAGGGTTTACCCCTTTGTTAAGTTTTTTGCCGCCGAAGAAATCAGATACCATCTTTTGCGCCAACGGAACACGAGTTGAACCGCCGACCATGATGATCTCTTTGATAGCGTCGTTGTCCAAATCAGCATCTTTCATAGCCGTTTTAATGTGGCTGATAGTCTCTTCAACAAGCTTCTCGATCATGCTCTCGAATTTTGCGCGAGTAAGTTTTGTCACAAGGTGTTGAGGTCCCGCTTCAGTCATCGTGATAAACGGAAGGTTGATCTCGGTCTCGGTTGAGCTTGATAGCTCTTTTTTAGCATTTTCAGCAGCATCTTTTAGACGCTGCAGCGCCATTTTGTCGTTTTTAAGATCTATCCCGTGAGAGCTCTTGAACTCGCTGTTTAGGTAATCAACGATCTTGTTGTCAAAGTCGTCTCCACCCAAGAATGCGTTACCGTCAGTAGAGAGAACCTCAAAAGTGCCGTCGCTGATCTCTAGAACCGTAACGTCAAACGTTCCGCCCCCAAGGTCGTAAACAAGTACGTTCTCATCACCTTTGCTATCGAGTCCGTATGCAAGAGCAGAAGCCGTCGGCTCGTTGATGATACGTAAGACGTTAAGTCCTGCGATAGTTCCCGCGTCTTTTGTCGCTTTTCTCTGCGCATCGTTGAAGTATGCAGGAACCGTGATAACCGCGTCAGTTACAGTTGAGCCAAGGTAAGCCTCTGCATCCTCTTTTAGTTTGCTAAGGATCTTAGCAGATATCTCTTGCGGCGTGTAGATCTTTCCTGCAACATCAACTGCTGCCATACCGTCTTTGTCTACGATATTGTATGTTACTTTGTCGTGAGCCGCTTTTGCGTTCTCTTCGCTCATCATAAGACCCATAATTCTCTTAATAGAAGAGATGGTCTTGTTCGGGTTAGTGATCGCCTGACGTTTTGCAGGATCTCCTACTAAAACCTCACCTTTGTCTGTAAATGCAACAACTGAAGGAGTTGTGTTCTTTCCCTCTTTGTTCGGGATGATCTTCGCTTCGCCGCCCTCATAAACCGCTACACATGAATTTGTTGTTCCTAAATCTATACCTATAACTTTTGACATAATTTTGTTTCCTTTGTTTGTTTATTTAATTTGTCGCAAAAGGAACACGTCCCTTTTGCTTTCGCTAGCCGCTAAGGCACTAAAGCTTGACACGTTCGTGTCAGATTTTATAAAAGTTTTTATCAGGCGAAATTGTATCGCCATACTCTTTTTTTCTCTGCTACTTAAGTAGCACTGTTAATTGGCGACTACCACCATAGCTTCTCTTAACGGTCTATCTTTATATCTGTATCCGGTTTGAAAAGTCTGAACGATCTGACCGCTCTCAACCGTATCGCTATCTACACTTTGTATAGCGTTGTGGATATTCGGGTCAAACGGCTCATCATGAGAGACCATAGTTACGCCGTGTTTTTGTAAAGAGTTGGTGAGCTGCTTTAATGTAAGTTCTATCCCCTCTTTTAGTTTTTCCAAATGCTCCTGCGGATCATTTATGTTCTGCGTAGAAGAGAGTGCCATCCCAAGAGCATCCATTACAGGTATCATATCTTTGGCAAATTTCTCATTTGAATACTCTACGGCAGTATACTTCTCCTTCTCCAGCCTCTTTTTGATGTTATCAAAGTCGGCGTGAACGCGTGCATACTTATCTTTAAGAGCAGCCAGCTCCTCTTGCAGAAGATCAAGTTCATTTTCAACAGCTTGAGCTTCGGCAGCAGCCTCCTCGGCTACTTCGTTAAGCTCTGCATTTTCAAGAGATTCTTCTTGAAGCTCTTCGTTTTTTTCTTTTGACATAGTTGTTAAATTACTCCTTTTTTTGAAAAGATGGCATTATTATACATATTGAGTGTAATAATGTCAAGTAGTAATTGATTTTTTTTAGTTAATTAAGTTGAGTCTAGTGTTATCAACTTTGTTGTTTGCTAAAAAAATAGCTTATATTGTATCATTATAAAATAGCTTATATTGGAGAGGGTATGAAGTTTTTAGCTTGGATAGGCGCGTTTTTAGCGGTGGCGGTCGCAACTTTATATGTAGTTGCTTTTACCAAAATTGGTAATGGATTTGTAAAGCCTTTTATAGAGGACAAGATCAAAGAGCAGACGAAAATGGAGAGTAAGCTGGTTGAGTTTCGTCTGGGCATTAGCGATTTTGAGATAGTTTTGGAGCTAAACAGGGACAATGTTCTCATAGCAAAAGGAGAGTACTCGCTCTTTGCAAGATCTTTTGATATCTCTTACGATGTAGAGCTTAAAGATCTTGGCAGTTTAAGATCATTAACCAAAACGGAGCTAAGGGGAGGCTTTGCAACGGATGGAAGAGTTCGCGGAGATATCGGCTTTATGAAGATAGAGGGTAAAAGCAGCGTGGCAAAGAGCAATACAGCTTACCATATAGAGCTTCGCGAGCTAAATCCGACATCAATCATCGCAAATATTAAGGGGGCAGAGTTGGCCTCTCTTCTATATATGAGTGCACAAAATCCTTATGCAACGGCAGAGATAGATATGGATATAAGCTTCAGAGACATCACGCCGCATAAGATGGACGGAGAGATCATCTTAAAGAGCAAAGATGGTAAGATAGACCCTAAATATATGTTAAGCGACTTTAACGTAACCATCCCTAAAACCTCTTTTTCTATGGATCTGAATGCAAAATTAAAAGGCGATGAGATAGAGTACAGCTCCAGTCTGTTCTCAAACCTCTTTAACATAAACTCATACGGAACAATCTTGCCGCAGCCCTTTAAAGCAGACTTGAAATACTCGCTAAACATTGAAGACCTTGAGGTTTTAAAGCCCATAACAAAGGCTGATTTAAGGGGTGCTTTTAAACTAAGCGGAAGCGTAAAAGGGGAGAGGGAGAGACTCTCAGTTGCAGGCATAAGCGATCTGGCATCATCGGAGAGTGTTTTTGAAGCTATCTTAAAAGATTTCGCTCCGGCATCCATAAAAGCAAAAATAGTAGATCTTGACATCGCAAAACTTCTCTACATGGCAAAACAGCCCCACTATACGGATGGGCTCCTCTCCATGGATGTAGATATAAATGACGCAAGAGCTAATTCTCTAAGCGGAAAAGTAGAGACAAGAGTAACAAAAGGAGTTCTTGATTCCAAATATATCAGCAAGATGTATGAGTTTGCATCTCCTATGCCAAAGACTTCATTTAACCTCAAAGCAGAGACCCTTCTAAAGGGAGATATCGCCGACACAAAGGCAGAATTTAATTCAAACATTGCGGATATAGATATAAAAAGTGCAAAGTTCACTCTCAAAGATGGCTCCATAAAGAGCGACTATAAGCTAAGCGTACCTGATCTTGACGCTCTCTTTTTTGTGACGAAACGTCATATAAGAGGCTCTCTTGCAGCAGATGGCGATATCTCAAAGGCAAAAGATCTTGATCTCACCTTTAATTCGAATATTGCCAAGGGAAAGGTAGCTGCAAAGCTTCATAACGATGAACTTCTTGCGGATGTAAGTTTGGTAAGTGCAAATGCGGTTTTGCATATGTTCTTCTATCCCGAGATAGCAGACGCTTCGTTAAATGCAAAGATAGATTACAATCTGGCGCAAAGCAGGGGGAGTATGAAAGCTCAAGTCGCAGATGCGGTTTTTGTAAAAAATCAGACCTTTGATCTTATAAAGCAGTACACAAAGGTAGATATGTACAGAGAACATTTTAACGGTGACGTGAGTGCCAAGATAGATAAAGAGAGTGTTTTAGCCTCAGTTGATCTCCGCTCAAAAGAGGCTTCAATAAAGACGGCGGCAACAAAGCTAAAAACGAAAACCAACAAGATAGATACCGACATTACGTTAAGAGCTAAGAAAAATGAGATAAGCGGGAGGCTTGTAGGCGATATAGATTCTCCTAAAATAGTGATAGACTTGGAGAAGTTTATGAAGTCAGAAGCGGGCAAAAAAGTAGAGGAGAAGGTAAATAAGGTGATAGAGAAGGAGATAAACAAGCTCTTTAAAAAGCTGTTTTAAAGAGTTTTGAAAAGCTCATCACTCTCTGCAAGATAGTTTTTCGGCTCCGAGATATAGTACCCCTGCATAAAGTCTATATCAAGCATGAGAAGTTTATCGTAGACCTCTTTTGAGTGGACGAACTCCGCTATTGTCTGCATATTGCTCTGCTTTGCAAAGTGAATGATGCTCTTTACCACTTTGAAATCTTTTGCGTTTACGTCAATATTTTTGACAAGTGAGCCGTCGATCTTTAGGAAGTTCGCCTCTACGTCTATGATCGTCTTAAAGTTTGAGTAACCGCTTCCAAAATCATCTATAGAGACCTTTGCTTTAAGAGAGTGGAGCAGGTTGATCTTCTGTTTAAAAAGTTCGATATCGTCTATCTCGTCGCTCTCAAGTATCTCAAACGTAACACGCGATGCAAGATGCTGGTCATCTCGCAGATTTTTGATAATGGTCTCCTCTATATCAGGATTGATGAGGTCGGAGAAGTTCATATTTATGCTCACAAGCTTGTTGTTGTGTCTAAAGGCCTCAAATACAACAAGAAGAATCCTCTGTGTCAGTTTATAGTGAATATTGGTCTCTTTTATCTGTGGCAAAAAGGCAAGAGGCGGAACTATCTTGCCATCTCTTGTGACTATCCTAACAAGTGCTTCATATTTGAATATTCTTGTATGCCTGTAGTCGTAGATAGGCTGATAGTGACAGATCACTCTATCCTCATCGATAGCCTCTTTTACAAAACTGATATCCGCAGAGGATGAGAAATCCTCTCTGTTGGCTTTTTCATCATAGCAGACTACTCTGTTTCTTCCGCTTTTTTTGGCGATATAGAGCATTTTGTCGGCTATCTTTATCGCCTCTTGAAGATTCTTCTCAAGATGCGGATATTTATGCAGACCGATGGAAACACTCACGTTGATCTCATGGGTATCGTACAAGAAGTGCTCTTTTTGTACGTTTTTTCTTAGGCGTTCACATATATCCTGATCAGATTTTGTTTTGCTTCGGTTGTTTATTAGAAGCAAAAACTCCTCTCCGCCGTATCTTACCAAGATGTCACTGTCCCTGATGGAGTCTTTAAATACTTTACTCGCTTGAGAGAGAACGTAGTCGCCGGCTTTATGCCCGTAGGTGTCGTTTATGATCTTGAATTTGTCCAGATCAAGCATTGCCAGAGAGTAGTGCGATAGATTTAGAAGCGGGACGGTCTCTTCAAGGTAGTTTCTGTTAAACGTTTTTGTAAGAGGGTCTGTAAATATCTTTTTTCTGGTAACAAAGTAGTGAAATATCTGCATCACCGTCATAGCCATCAGAAGAAGAACGAAGATTATCAAAACTACGAAAAAGGTCTCAAGCGGCTTTATGGACTCCAGGATGATCTTTTGGATATTTGTCGTGATATCTATGTTAAATACCCCTATAACCTCTCCGTTGTTTATTATAGGGTAGAGATATGTAAGGTATAGATTTTCTATGTCGTTTTGCTGAATGATCTGCGGTTTTTTTGTTTTATATACCGCGTCATACTCCTTAGTCTCTACATCAAATTTTTGGTTGAAGTTTGCTTTGTCCGTTTTTGAGGCGTCAAGAAGAAATCTAAATTTTCCATCTTCGTCCCTGTAGAGTATATAGACATATTTTACATTTGAGGTAAGCATCAAAGATATGATATGCTCATACTCGGCTCTTACATACTCTTTGCTAAACATCGAGAAGAGCTCATCAGTGGTGGTTGTCTCCGAGGTATCTAAAA
>NZ_JAVEUF010000020.1:0-26511 GCF_034005705.1 Sulfurimonas sp.
ACGATAACACCGTCACCGTAGTATGTATTGAAAGATTGCGAGTCAACAAGTGTCTCTATATGTATCATGTTTGAGACGCGTGTACGGGTAAGTACAATGTCGTTAAAAGCGTAATATTTCACCTCTTTGGTATTCTTAATAACCGTTGCTTCAAGGACCGCTCTCTCATCTACCCTATATCTGTTTTGAATTATCTTCTCGACAAACGTATCAAGCTCATCAAGTGAAAGATCCGCCAAAAAACCGAGATTGCCGGCATGAACACCTAGTATTGGGATGTCAAAATCAAACGATTTTCTTACCGTGGATATAAGCGTTCCGTCCCCGCCGAAGCTTACAATAAAGTCGCACTCCATGCAGATGCTTTTAAAACTCTCGCCGCTCATGCCTATCATCTTTGCACTTTTGCTCTCAAGCAGAACATCGATGCCGTGGCTTCTGAAAATCTTCTCCAGTTTTAGATAGCCATCTTTTATTTCAGGGGATGAGGGTCTTAAGACTACGCCTATTTTTTTGATCTCTTTGTTTTTCAAAATATCTCTTTACAGAATTGTTTCCTAAAATTATACATAAAAAACAAAAAAATCTCTCTAATTATGTGATAAGCCAAATTTGGGTACAATCGCGAAAATTATTTACTAGGACTCTATTTTTATGAGAAGTCATTATTGTACAGATTTAAGTGAAGCAAACGTTGGACAAGAGGTTGTTCTGACAGGTTGGGCAAACAGTTACCGCGATCATGGCGGGATTATTTTTATTGATCTAAGAGACAAGAGCGGACTTATTCAGCTTACTTGTGATCCTGAAGACAATGCAGCGGCACATAAGGTTGCAGACGGTGTTCGCGACGAGTATGTTCTTATAGCAAAAGGTACTGTTCGCCATCGTGGAGAGGGTCTTGTAAATCCTCGTCTAAAAACCGGTGCTATCGAGGTTATAGTAAAAGAGCTCATTATTGAGAACAAGTCTGCTCCGATCCCTTTTATGATAGGTGATAAGAACGTAGGCGAAGAGACAAAGCTTAAATACCGCTACTTAGAGCTTAGAGATCCTGCAATGTATGAAGCGTTTCGTCTTCGCTCAAAAGCTGCTATCGCTGCAAGAAACATACTTGATGCAAACGGATTTTTAGAGGTTGAGACTCCGATTTTAACAAAATCAACTCCAGAGGGTGCAAGAGACTATTTGGTTCCGTCACGTGTTCACAGCGGTGAGTTCTATGCGCTTCCACAATCTCCTCAGCTTTTCAAACAGCTTCTAATGGTAGGCGGATTTGACAGATATTTTCAGATAGCAAAATGTTTCCGTGACGAAGACCTAAGAGCAGACCGTCAGCCTGAGTTTACTCAGATAGACGTCGAGATGAGCTTCTGCGATCAAGAGGATGTTATAAAAGTGGCAGAGGATCTTCTTGAGGCAATGTTTAGCGCTTGCGGCATAGATGTAAAACCTCCGTTTAACCGCATTTCGCACATGAACGCTATGGAGTGGTACGGCTCTGATAAGCCTGATCTGAGATATGACCTTAAAATGGTTGACGTTATCGACATCTTTGAGAGATGTGACAACGAGATATTTACAAATATTGCAAAAAAGCCGCACACAAACCGTATCAAAGCTCTTAAAGTTCCGGGTGCAGACCTCGTTTTCTCAAAGAGAGAGATGAAAAGCTTTGAGGATTATGTCCGTAAGTTCGGAGCTCAGGGACTTGGTTACTTTCAGATGAAAGAGGATGGCTTAAAAGGTCCGCTTATCAAGTTCTTTAGCGATGACGATATCGCACTTTTGATTGAGAGACTGGGCATGGAAGTGGGTGATGTAGTATTCTTCGGTGCAGGTGATAAGAAAACTGTATGGGACTATATGGGGCGTCTGAGAATCTTTATTGCCGAACATGAGAAGATGAACCTTGTAGACAAAGATGCTTTTGAGTTCGTGTGGGTTGTTGACTTCCCTATGTTCGAGATCGAAGATGGAAGAGTAAAAGCGCTTCACCATCCGTTCACGCAGCCAAAAGATACCGATAAAGACGACGTAGAAGAGATAGAATCTATCGCTTATGACATTGTTTTAAACGGTACTGAGTTAGGCGGTGGAAGTATCCGTATTCATAAACAAGAGGTTCAAGAAGAGGTATTTAAACTTTTAGGAATAGATGAAGAAGAGGCTCAGGAAAAATTCGGCTTCCTGCTTGATGCTCTAAAATTCGGCGCTCCTCCGCACGGCGGTTTTGCGATCGGATTTGACAGACTTATGATGCTTATTACTAAAAAATCAAGCATCCGCGATGTTATCGCGTTCCCTAAAACGCAAAAAGCTTCTTGTATACTTACGAAAGCACCGAGCACCGTTGATAACAACCAACTTCGTGACCTGCATATTAGACTACGCGAACAGGTAAAATAGTCATATTATGAAAAAGCTTTTTCTAATCATCGGAGCGCCCGGCTCCGGTAAGACCACGGATGCAGAGCTGATCGCAGAGCAAAACAGCGAGATAACACACTACTCAACAGGCGATATGCTTCGCGCAGAAGTCGCAAGCGGCTCTGAACTTGGCTCTGAGATAGAGAGCTACATCTCTAAAGGTCTTATCGTTCCTATAAAAATAGCAATAGAGACCATTGTCAATGCAATTAAAAACGCTCCGACGGATATTATCATCATTGACGGCTATCCTAGAAGTATGGAGCAGTTAGAGGCTTTAGACAACTATCTTCAGAGCGACTCATCTTTAGAGCTTTGCAGTGTTATCGAGGTTGAAGTAAGCCAAGAGACTGCGCGTGATAGAGTTTTGGGGCGTTCTCGCGGCGAAGATGACAAAGTGGAAGTTTTTAACAACCGTATGAAGGTCTATACGGAGCCACTAGACGATATAAAAGAGTTTTATATAAAGAAAAACCTGCTTCACACAATTAACGGAGAGAGAAGCATCGAAGAGATAGTCTCAGAGATGTACTCTTTTATAAGATCAAAAATTTAATTGAACCCTGTATGGGGCTCAATTAACCTAGTTTTGAAACGATAGCCGCTTCAACTTCAGATATATCAGCAGTTCCATCAACAGTAATGTACATCAAAGAAGCTATCTTGTCCGCTTGCTCTTTATAGTAACCGATAAGAGGTTTTGTCTGCTCATGATAAACTTTTAATCTATCGAGTACTACCTCCTCTTTATCGTCATCTCTTTGAACGAGCTCCTCACCTGTTATATCATCTTTGCCCTCTACCTTTGGCGGATTAAAAACAACATGGTAAGTTCGCCCACTTGCCAAGTGCGCGCGGCGACCCGACATACGCTTTACTATCTCGGCATCCGGAACGTCTATCTCTATAACGGCATCGATCTCTACACCCGCACTTTTAAGAGCGTCTGCTTGAGCAATGGTACGAGGAAAACCGTCGAGTAAAAAACCGTTTTTACAATCATCTTCTTTAATTCTATCTTTTACCAGTCCGATAATGATCTCATCGGTTACAAGCTTGCCTGCGTCCATTGCGGCTTTAGCCATTCTACCCAACTCTGTTCCTGCTTTTATTGCCCCACGGAGCATATCTCCAGTAGAGATTTGAGGAATGTTATATCTTTTCGTTAAAAACCCTGCCTGAGTCCCTTTTCCTGCACCAGGAGCTCCAAGTAATATTATTTTCATGTTTATCCTATCTGTTTTGTTGGTGTGATTATATATAAATGTAGTTAAAACTAGCTATAAATAAACCTCCTCTGAAGCGTAATTTTCATAAAATACGTCCAATTAACCATAGGAAGCCAAATGCCATTTTCCAAACTGGGTCTCTCCCTGCAAATCCAAAGCGCGCTTAAAAAAAGCGGCTTTATAACGCCTACTCCTATTCAAGAAAAGGTTATTCCTCTTGCGCTCAAAAATCATGATATTATGGCGATGGCGCAGACCGGAAGCGGTAAAAGTGCCGCTTTTGTACTGCCAATACTTGAACTCTGGTCTAAGAGTGTCCGCGAAGGAAAGCCGAAAATAAAAGCACTTGTTGTAACCCCTACTCGTGAACTCACACTTCAAGTTGCCGATGCTTTTAACACTTTTGGCGCAGATCTCAAAAGAGAACCAAAGGTTGTCTCTATTATCGGCGGAGAGAGCATAGGTGATCAAATCTATGCCATTCAGCAGGGATGCGATATCTTGGTAGCGACCTCGGGAAGACTTCTTGACGTGCTTACAAAAAAGCAGACAAACCTATCTCATCTTGAATTTTTCGTTCTTGATGAAGCAGACAAGATGCTAAACCTTGGTTTTTCACAGGAGCTTGATGCCATCCTTGAGGCAATTCCGCAAAAGCGTCAAAACCTTCTATTCTCCGCGACCTACCCTCAAAAAATCTTAGATATTGCCTCAAAGATTACACAAAACCCTATCAGAGTAAATATTGAGCAAGATGTGCCTACTGTAGAGAGTGTGGCACAGCGCGCTATAGAAGTAAATCGTGAAAATCGCGGCCCGCTTTTAAGACATCTGCTTGATAATGAAAAATTAGAGCAAGTTCTTGTGTTTATGGCAAACAAAAGAGCTACGGACAACATAGCGGCTAAGTTTAAAAAGTACGGCTATAAGGCGGAGTCGTTTCACGGAGATCTGCTTCAAGATGAGCGCACACTTACGCTAGATGAGTTTAAAGCCAAAAAGATACGCATACTCTTTGCAACCGATATAGCCGCTAGAGGACTGGACATAGAGAATGTCTCATGTGTTATAAACTTTGACCTTCCTCGCTCGCCTACCGACTATATTCACCGCATTGGACGCACGGCAAGAGCCGGCAGGTCAGGAACGGCTATCTCGTTTATATCTCACGAGGATAAAGCGCATTTTGGTATTATCCAAAAGAGATGCAAGGTAAATATAGCAATGGAGCAGATAGAGGGGTTTGAACTAAAAGGCGAAGCCCCTATAAAAGTAAAAGGTCCGCAGCCGATCAAAGGCAAGGGTAAAAGTAAAAAAGACAAAGCAAGGGAAAAAGCTCTTAAATAGGCTATATGAATATAGTCCAATAAATTGTCACTAGGTAATTTATTGGCTACTATGTCTTATTATACTTTTTATCATGGTTTTCAAGAAGTCTTTTGCCGTGTACTACTGCTACAAATAAGACTCTATTTGATTCAATTTTATAAATTAATCTATAACTATAAACAAATATCTCTCTGATATTAATATCATTCATCTCAGGGACTTTGCGACCTAATTCTGTAAACTCTTTTAAAATTTCAGCTTTTTCAAAAAAATTTGATACTACAGATTTTGCATAAGTAGGAGAATCTTTTTCTATATAAGTGGCGATAGACTCTATATCTTCAAGAGCCTCCTCTGACCACTCTAATTTAATAGCCATTTAGCCATTCTTACTTTTGCATCTTTATGTGATGAGACTTCACCGTTTTTCGCACGACCAATGCCGTTTTTTATTTTTTCCACAACATAAAGGTGATACTGTATATCCTCGTAAGTACAATCATCAGGAAGATTTTGAATCATCTTTTGTGCTTCTTGTTTGACTGCTACCATGGCACTTCCTTTTTTATCAATATTATAGCATATTTGTTTTTTGAGTATAACGTTTGACTTCACTAAAAGCTTGCTGTTCAGTGCTAGATTTTGTTGGATATTTTATTTGATAACCCATTGATAGTCACCATTATAAAACCCATAATGTTCTTTGTGAAATGTTTCCATTGAGGCTACATATTGTGATAATATCAAAATAACATCACTTGCTTGTGGAATGTCATCTTCATCAAGTAAATCTAAAAAATCTATTGCACTTGAATCTTCTAATACTTCTCTAACTTTTTCAAGTAATCTATTAGTAATCTTGATCTTACTTTTACTTATTGCAGAGTCTGGTTTTTTTGATGATAAAGCTTTAAATTCAACATACATTGCCTTTAACAATGGCATTGTTACATCGTAATTATCAGCTTTTTCTTTAGTTGTATAATATAATTTACTCAATATTTATCCTTTTAGTTTTTGCGGTCTTACGGTCTTTATTTTATCTTCATCATTGGTATCCCAATACCAAGCCCCATGAATTTGGATAACATTATCTGCTCGAAGTTTTTCAAAACACTGGATATATTGTGATAAAATGAATACTACATCACTATTAAATGGCATATCATCTTCTTCAAAAATACTAAATTCATCAAAAGGCTTATACTTTTCAGAAAGAAACTCATTGCTATCATTAATAAGTTTATTTAAAAACTTTAATTTAAATTTATTGATTGCATCATTAGGATTTTTTTTAGACAACAATGAGATTTCTTCATATACACTTATTAATTGTCCTGAAAGCTTTTCAAATATATCTATATCATTTTTATTCATACGTTTCCTTTATTTATCAAGATGGGCAACTTCTTCTAAATTCAATATATTTTTTCTTCAAAACTTCAATTGGTGTTCTTTGCTTACTTTCATAAACTTCAACCATTAATTTTAAATCTTCATCTGTTATAGCAATAATACATTTCCTTTGAGAAGACCATAAGTTTACCGTGTTTTCATACATGGCTTTTGATAAAGGGTTTCTAGTAAGAAATACACCAAAGTTCCCAATATTATCTTGCATATATCTGTTTAATTGATTTATATGATCTCGGCTGATTTCTTTTACATTTTTCATTTCAATAACTAATTGTCTATTGTTGTATTCAGCGAAAATTTCATCTAAAAAATCTATATCTCTATTATTATAAAAAATGAGATCTCGAATATGTCGACCTGATTCAGTTCGACTTTGTGTTTGAGCAAAATCAAGATGTGGGTAAAAGAGTGAAGCTAACAATGAAGCAGAAAGCTCTTCATATTGTATATCTGCCCCATGCTCTTTTCCAGTGTTTAGTTTTAGAATTTGGCTAAGTTTTCGCTTTGCTGATAGAACCGGAATTTGACTAAATAAAGGGTCATTTTTACATTCTTCAGAAGTTTTTGTTTTGTATTCAATATAGCCTTCAATTGTTCCATAATTTTCTCGATTAAAATTTAAAACCTTGACACGCTCTTCAGGTTCGTCTGGATTAAATATTTCATCTCTAGGACAATATTTTTGAAAATAATCTTCATAATTAATCCATGTATTAAAACGCAACCATCTTTTTGGTGTAAAAATTAAAGGTTCTTTTGTTAATGGGTTGACAGGTAAATATACCTTTTGATTTCTATCTAAAGTATTAGTTTTGTAGTTATATATGGAATCTAATATGACACCTTCAATTGGTATTTTATTTAACTCACATTGCTCTATAGTGTAGTCAATCAAAAAGGACTTTAAAAAGTTGCAAGTAATATCGCTTATTCTGTCTTTTGAAATACCTGAAATGTACAATTGAATAATTTCAAAATGTGTAAATCCAAACTGACTGTACTCTGGTATATCTTTAAATAAATTCAAAATATCCTGAGCTTGTTTCTCGCTTATTTTAGTTCCCTTTCTTGTTTTTGATACACCCAAACCAACTTCATGACATTCTGATAGGTTTATTAGTAGCGATAAAGCTTCATTTTCTCGTTTCTTTTTTATTAGGTAATTTAAATGGTTAAATGAATTTGTAATAGTCGTGTGTAGTGCATTGTCTTGTTGGGAAGGAGATTTCCATAATAAAAAAGGATCAATATATAAAGGTATATCTTCATCAAAAAATTGTATTGCAAAATCTAAATCAGCTTGGTTCTTATGAATACCATGATAGTCTGTTAATCTTGGTCTAATAATGTCCATTTAATTCCTTATGTGTATCCAACGGTCAAGCCGAGCAATAATTTACGCGCCCTTGGGTAAATTATTGGCTCCTTCGCTTTGTTATGTTTTTATAATAGTTCCTATTGCTTTACCTATAATTTTAAACTCTTCATATGTAAATACATCTGATTTTGCGTTATTACACCAATAACATGAAAGTTTACAATTTTCTCTACTGTATGGAGTATCATTTATTCTTTCAATTTCCAGCGTTTTCCCTCTAGTGCCATTACGTTTTGAAATGGTCTTTTTATAAAATATTTCAATTTCTTTATCAGTGCTATCGCAATAACAACATTTTTTTTCAATAGTTGTATGCCAATCAATAAAATCATCTCGTGACCAATAATCTTCAAGGTTATATCCTGGTTTTTTCTTAACTCTTGACTTTATGCTACTAAACTTATCCGAGGCTATTTTTTGTTCTTTAGTATATTGTATCCATCTTGCCATTTTAATTAAATCCTTTGGAACATAACGGTCAAGCCGAGCGACACTCTGAGTAGCAGTATAGCATACGAAGTATGCGGTACTGATATGAGAGAGCGGAAAGAGTGTTCGCTCCAGCGACTTGTTATCGGAGCCGTAAGGCGGAGGTAACAAGAACTCGCTCGGCTTGACCGTTCATCCTCGCCGTTGGCGAGGATGAACGTTTGTCGTGAGCAATAATTTTCCCGCTAGGGTAAATTATTGGTCTCCTCGTTTTTGTTAGATTTTTTAGTACCTTTATAATCACCATATTCAGTTAGTGTATACAATGACTCTGAAGGATGGTTTTTTTCTATATCAAGTTTTTGAACTTTAATTAGTGAATTTATATTGCTAGTAAGGGTATTTATTATTTTTTCAAAATCTTTCAATAGCAGTTCTGAAGTTGACTTTGAATTGATTAGCATACTTATAAACATTTCAAGTTCCGATATCTTAAGACATGATTCAACTAATATCATTCTATTTCCACTTTTTATATATTTGTATAGATCTTGGTTTTCAAGTTGTCTTCTAATATCATTAAATTGCTTTTTAGTTTCTATCAGTGTCAAAAAAAAGAAATCATTCGATAAGTTCAATTTTTTTTGACAAGTGACTTCTTGTTGATTATTTATATTTGCAACACGTTTTATATGAGTTGAAAACTCTTCATTAAACTTTTTTGTTTTATGAAGTAATAAAATGAGTAGGTACTCAAAATGTAAGATAATAGTTTCTTTTTCTTTTTCAGTTTTATTTTTTTCAACTAATTGTGAGTTTCTTATTGATTTAATCATACTTAAAGAAGCTAAGAATGCTGAAATTAAAATGGCAAAGGCACTAATATATAATGAATTATCTTTAATCGTATAGATTTTGTAGCTTAAAATAATAAACACAAGAAAAGCAATAGTCCAAAAGAATATATATAATAAATTAATAAACCTGTCCATTTTCAACCTTTTAAATTTCTAATCTAACTATTTATTCAACTACATTATATGCAAAACAACCTTTGTTCACATAAATAACTTACATTTTGTTTGTTAATTAATTAGCAAAAAATATGACAAATTGTCATATTTTTAATAAAAAAGAGAAAAATTCTATAAAATTCTTAAAGTTTGAGTGTTCGTTTAATACTGTATATTCAAATTAAATCACATAATGTGTGTTAATTGTCAAATATCTTGCATAACTTGCAAAATGTTACTTAAGATAAAAGAGTTCCAAATATTAAGATACAAATACAGGAGAACCATTTGAAGTATTTAGAGACTAAATTTATTAAACTCAAAATTTTTATTCACTTTTTAAAAAAGAGGATGCTTCGAGTTTAAAATCATTACTGTATCATTTCACTAAAAAAGGGTTTTATGAGACTGTTACTGCCACTTTTGCTATTACTCTCTCTGACAAGCACTGCATCTGCAAATGAGAACTGGATTCCCATAACACCTGTAGATAAGCCTCAATCTTCAAAACAGGCTGGAGCGGTGAACAAAATGATTAAAAATGCCACTGTCATTAAACAGCTGATTGATCCAACTAGTAAAAAAGAGACAGTAACAACTAAGGAGAAAAATTGGTTTGTGGTGGGTAGTGAGGAAAGTAAGTGATTATATTAGATTTTTAAACTGGTCTTACATGTCAAATAGACATGCAAAACCACAGAGAATCAATCCTCTGTAAACCCAAAGTCCTCTTCACCGGACTCATTTTGAGCCTCCAATATATCATCGATCAGCTCTTTGCACTCATCCTCTTCGATATCACCGCTTTTTATATCTTCTAGTACATCCTGTAGGTCAGCCTTAAATTCGCGAAGCTCCTCTATCTCATCTTTCGCTTCTTCGCCTGCCTCTTTGCTATCAGCTATCTCCTCAAATATCTCATCCAATCTGTCATCTATATCAGGTATGACGCTCTTTGTTATTAACTCTTCTAATTGTTGTGCGTAAGACATACGGTTTCCTTGATTCTTTTTAGTATAATACATAAAAAAGATATAACGGTAGATAAAAATGAACTTTTATGCATGCATTATCGGCAGTGAAATATTAAACGGCCGCAGAGTTGATAAACATTTTGAATTTGTAAAAAATGAACTGCAAAAGTACGGGCATGAGCTCTTCGCCTCTTTTATAATTAAAGATGATGGGGAACTTATCAAAAAAATATATAAGCTTGTAAAAGAGGATGATAAAAGCGTGATGTTCTCTTTTGGCGGCATCGGTGCCACTCCTGATGATCTTACAAGAGCTATAGCCGCAGAGGTGTTTACTTCCAAGCCTCTGCAAAGACATAAGAAGTTTGAGCAGGATATCATAGATAGGTTTGGCGATGAAGCATACCCTCACAGGGTCCATATGGCCGATCTGCCGCAAAATGCACAGCTTTTGCAAAACCCCATCAACAATATGTCTGGCTTTTCTCTGCAGGATAGATTCTTTTTTACTCCCGGATTTCCGCAGATGTCGCACCCAATGATCGCTTCGGTGATAGAGCGTCTATTTAGCACCTCAGTGCAAAAATACAGAGCCACCCTGCTCGCAAAAACAAGCGAAAATACGCTTATAAACATAATGAAAACAGTCCCGCCAGAGATAGAGCTCTCATCTCTGCCAATACTAAACAGTGAGGGTGCTTCTGTTGAGATATCTTTGTGCGCTTCAGACAAAGAACTTGTAGATAAGAACTTTAAATTGTTTAAAGACTTTTTGGAAGATTCACAAATATCATATAATATAATTTAATATTACTTTCATTTTGTCGATTTATTGTCAATAAGTAAAAATCAAGGAATCCTGCTATGATAATTTGGTTATTGGCACTGTTATTGCTTTGTTTGTCCATATATGTTGCTTATCGCTTGTTATTTCTTAACAAAAAAGAGAGAATTCAAAGAGGGGAGCATCATTACACTTTTAAAATATAAGAGGCAGTGATGGCTATAATGCGCAATAACCATGTCTTCAAAGGACATAAAACACTTTTGGGTGCCAAGTATGTAACATACGGAGAACTCGAACTTCCACTCAGATACGACATCTTTTCTTCATCAAAAAACGGCTTTGACTGGGGTCATAACGGAAGCGCTGCACAGCAACTATCATTTTCAATACTTTATCAATTAAGCAACGAAGAGTTTGCCAGAGAGAACACGCTGCTTTTTACAACAGAGATAGTTTCAAAGTTCAGCGGCAGAGATTGGATAATATCTGCTTCAGATGTCCTAAAATGGATAGAGGCGCACTCACACAATAAGAACGAACTCAAAAGCAGCCAAAAAGAGAAAAAAGAGGAACCTGCAAATGTCTTAATGCTAAAGACGCAAAAAGCCTCTAAAAAGCCAAAGCCTAAGAGCAATGTTGTAAAACAGATATGCGGCGAGCTTCAGATCACACAAAAAGATCTTGCAAATATTTTAGAGATCCCTGAGGGAACGGTGAGCAGCTGGGCCGTTAAAAACGAGATCCCAAGACTCGGGAAAAAAGCGATAGAGTTTTATATGCAGAGTCAGAAAAATGAACAGATCATAAAGAGTTACAAGAACTTTGTCAAACTGCTTGATGTCTCGTAAAAATAGTGCTTGCTCTATGACGCCTATCTGGCATAGCTGGTATTTTTAGGCGCTGACTCGTCATAATCCAAAAGAAGCAAAATACTTTTTTTGTTTGTTTTTCTTGCGAAGTCAGTAACACTTATCCCCTTCGCATCTACTGCATTTTTATCCGCGCCGTGCTCCAAGAGTAGTTTTGCTATATCTAGACGGCCGTAACAAGCAGCCGCCATCAAAGGAGTAAATCTGCTTCTTCTTGTAGTGGCGTTGACGTCTATACCTTTTGATATCAAGTACTTAACCATCTCTATGTTGTTGTAGGTGACAGCCATATCAAAAATACTCACACCCTCTTCGTCAAAATCATATATATCTGCACCGCTATCTACTAGAAACATAATAAGTTCAAAATCGCATCCGTGTCTTAATGATGAGGCAAGGACGGACTCTCCAGTATCGTTGGCTTCATTTACGTCCGCACCATCTTTTAGGTACTTTTTTATGCCTACGATGTCATTATTTTTTAAAAGTTCAATCCATTTGTTCATAGCAGAAGTATATACTAAATTGCTATTAGTAATGTTTAAGTATAATGCTTTTTACAAATTATTTAAGCGAGAATTCATGGAAATCATTCAGACTACAGATGCTTTTGTGGCACTTATTCAAAATATTAAATCATCAACGAAGGGCTACAAAGATCCTTTGGCATTTGGTATATGCAGAGTAGATATGGGGCAGTTAAATCTTACAAAAACACTTCAAGCTACCTATCCTGTTATTAACTGGAATGAAAACTTCGGAAGTGCGGCTATCTTTATCCAAGCATTGAAAGAACAGGGTGTTGAAATAGATTTCAACGAGAGTGAAGTTGTATGTAACATAAACGCTTCGTTCTTAAAAAGTTGTTTGAACGCGTTCACACCTTATGCCGATGAAGCATACGGCGATGCTCACAAAAATATTCAAGTTGTCTCTGCTCTGTATAATCAGATCATGAACAGCGGCTCTTTAGAGGGTGAGTTTAAAGTGACTTTCATTTTTGCGGATGAGCCGCTTAAGAGCGTTGAAGCTACTTACTTAAAGCTATATGCACTCTCACAGGCAAAAGTTGAACTAAGAAGCATAAACCTAAACGGTGCATTTGGTGCGCTGCCAAATGTTGCTTGGTCAAACGGACAGCCTATCGAGCTTGATTATCTTCGTGAATTTGAGATAGAGTTGAAACTATCAAACGAATATCCGCATATTGACTTCATAGATAAATTTCCAAGATTCCTTCAACATATTATCCCAGCGGACAATACGCGCATATTAGATACTTCAAAAGTAAGATTCGGAGCACAGCTTGCAGCAGGTACAACTGTAATGCCTGGAGCTTCATACATCAACTTCAATGCGGGAACAACAGGCCCTGTAATGGTTGAGGGAAGAATCTCAAGCTCTGCTGTTGTCGGAGCAGGAAGCGATGTCGGAGGCGGAGCTTCTATACTAGGAGTTCTTAGCGGAACAGACGGCAACCCTATAACAATCGGTAAAAACACACTTCTAGGAGCAAATTCTACTTGCGGTATTCCACTAGGGGATGGCTGTATTATTGACGGCGGATTGGCTATTTTTGCCGGAACTAAAGTTCATATAAATGATGAAGAGATAAAAGAGCTTCAAGAGGTCAATCCGGGAGCAGAATTTTCAAACATAATGAAAGGCACTGAGCTTGCGGGATTGAATGGGGTCCATTTTAGACAAAACTCTCTAAACGGCCAGTATGTAGCCCAAAGAAGTACAAGAGAGATTAAATTAAATGCTGAGTTGCACTAAGATTTAATTTTTTAAAGTAATAGTTTTTTCAGTCTATTAAGACTAAAATGAACAAAAGAATAAGGAGTTCTCATGAATGTTTCTAACAACATATCATCCCTGCAGGCTCATCAAACAATGATGAACAGCAGTGCCAATAACGTAGCAAATGTCAATAGCGAGAAGTACGTGCCGACTGATGTAAGAATGCAGAGCAGTGAGAACTCCGTTACGCCAAATGTACGCAGAGCTGATGATAACGGATCAGCAAACAGCCAGAGTGATCTCTCAAAAGAGCTTACCGATCAGATAGTCGTTGAAGATGTTACAGCTGCAAATGTAGCTGCAATTAGAACACAAGATGAGATGTTAGGCTCTCTTTTAGATACAAAAGCCTAACAAAAACTACAAGTTTACTTTGTCAATATATTCATACTTGTCAGATTTTTGAGGATCTCAGCCTCTTCATCATAGTTTTCTTGATATTGTCCGAGTCTTAAAGAGCTAAAAATAGGCTTTCCTATTATTACCCTGCCTTCATCCGTTTCACTCTTGGTCTTTATGCCCCATGTATTATGAAAGACCACTATCTCATCGTTATATGTTCCTACATATAGAACTACGTGTCCCCTTTTGTACAGAAGCGTCTCAAATGGTATGGCCTTCTCTTTAATTATATCTATCTTCTCATCGTCCGAGAGGTTCTCAAGAGATATTACCTTGCCTATTTTGCTCTGCTGGTATGAGTTTCTAGGCAGCCATATACCAAAAGGTGTGAACATATCTCTAAGCATAGATGAGCAATCTCTTTGTTCATACATTCCACCCCAGCCGTAGTTTGTTTTTGAAACCTCGTTTACAATAGATGTGAGACTATTCTTATTAAGCAAGAGCATATCTTTTGTCGCTATGTCTTTGTATATTTTAGATTTTAAAAAGAGCGGTTTTGAATTTTTAAATGATGAGACGGCAAGTATGGTATATGTATCTTTTTCTTCGGATATCAGCGGGAAAGCCATACCGACTTTTGATCTGAACAGGAAATTTCCCTGAGTATCATATATTGGACTGTCTTCAACGGTAATATAGACTTTTTTTGCTTTTTGCCACTTCTCTGTATGTTCATCTTTTAAAACTGTAAATTCATTAGACTTTAGCCATCCCGAAGCGTATCCGGTAAATACGAATGCCCACTCTCTGTCTTTTGAATAGTGAGATATGAAAAGCGGCTCATTTGCATGTATTGAGCTGTTTTGAAGATAATCAAACGGAAAACCCTCTCCGGCAAGGCTTGGGTCTTTTAAAAGAGGTCTGATGGTAGGAAAAGCTCTCATATTGCTGTGTTTAAGCGTTACGGCTTTTTTATTTACAGTGCCGTATGCTTTAAAGTTGGCATTTTCAAGCATTGTATGAAAGAAACTCTCCTCTAAAAGACGCAGGTTCTCTCCGTAGCTTTTATTGACTTTAAATGAAGCAAAAGGCCACATTACAGATTTTAGATCCTCCTGCGGTTTTTCAATGTTCCATATACTAAAATAGTTCTTATCATACTTTTTTTGAATGTCGTAAATGGTTTTATTGTCCTCTATTTTGTCTGCATAGTAGCTTGCATTTTGAGGTATATTAAGCAGGTCATATATCTCCAGATCTTCTTTGATCTCTCCCTTTTTTAGATCTTTTTGAACTTCCTGCAGATATACAACATCTTCAACGGCTTCAACTTCAGCCGCATCCTCTACTCTGCTCTCGCTCTTTGGTGGGAGCTCTTTTGGCGCACATCCCATAAATAAAACTATAGATAAAAGAAAAAATATATATCTCAAAACAGAACCCTTTTAATCAACACTTCCAAATCTGCTCACAACTCTTCCTATAACCTCTATCTCAGATGGGTCAAGAGTTTGTGTCGAGTAGACTTGATTGTCGGATATTATATCTATTTTCCCGTCAATTCTCTTTTGAATTCTCTTTATAAAGAGCCCTGCTTCTGTTCTGATAGTAAAAATACCGCCTCTTTGAAGGTCGGTCTTGCTTCTGTTTATAAAAACTATGTCGTTGTAGCTAAAAGTAGGCTCCATAGAGTCTCCTGAGACGTTTATAGCCTCAATGTATTTGAGCTCTCTCTCTCCGCCAAGCATTATTACAAACTCATGAGGGATCTCTATGCCATGTGCTTCTTCCTCATCTGCATCTGCTCCGCCGCCTGCGGATGCATTCACATTGCCAAAGTATTTAACCATAAAGAACCTGTTAGTGGCCTCCACAAGGCTTTCTGGTGATTGTCCGTAAAGCAGCCAGTTAATAGATATAGACTTTGTTGCACAAAAATCTAATAGTTCGCCGAATGGGATCTTGTTTCTTTTTTTCATAGTTGCAAAATTCATTTGCGATATACCAAGTATGTCAGCCACATCTTTGTCGTATATCTTTCTGCCGTTAAACTCTGTAGAGACAATGCTTTTTATCTCTTCTACGATCTCAAGAAAATTTTTCATCTTTTCTCCTTTTTGCCAAATATTCAACCATTATATTTGAATTTTGCAATTTAGTCAAAGAAATATATGACAAAATGCAATATTTTTTAGATAAAGATAAAAAAATGTGTAATATTTTCAAAAATCAAAAGGATTTAACATGACAGTTGTAGTAAAAAATGTACAAAGCTTATTTGATAAATTTGAAGAAAATCTAGAGAGATGGGCAGAGAAGTTTTTTTAGAGAGTGTTCTCACTATCTTTTAACTTTTTCTCTTCAGCCTCTCTTTGTTCGGATTTGCTCTTATGATAGCCACCGAATACAAAGACCATAAAAAGTATGAAAAGAAGCATCATTACTATATCTATAAATGTGCTCACAGGCTTCCTTTAAAAGCGGTATAGTTCTGCCTTATTGCATCATAGAGAACTATTCCCGTGCTGATCGCCAGGTTTAGGCTTCTTCCATCCTTGGTCATAGGTATAGTTATGTTTTGCTCTTTGTAAGCATCTAAAATAGACTCTGGTATTCCGGCCGTTTCACTTCCGAAAAATATATAGTCGCCCTCTTTAAATGCTGCTTCGAAGTATGGCTTGTCTGTTTTTGTGGTGGCAAAGTAAGCATTGTCTGTTATTTCATTATTTTGAAAAAAGTCATCTATGCTCTCCCAGACGTGGAGATCCAGTTTATGCCAGTAATCAAGTCCTGCACGTCTGACCGCTTTTTCATCTATATCAAAAGCAATGGGCTTGATTATATGTAAAGAGGCTCCTGCATTAACGCATAGGCGGCCTATTGCTCCGGTATTATTTGGTATCTGCGGGTTTACAAGGACAAGGTTGAACAAACTCTATCCTTGAAAAATAACGGTTTTGTTTTCATAGACGAATATTCTATCTTCGAGTGCGAGCTTTAATGCTCTGGAGAGGACTACTTTTTCAACATCCTTGCCTGAGCGCTGCATATCTCTCCAGCCGTAAGCGTGGTCAACATGTATAACCTCTTGAGCGATAATCGGGCCCTCATCCAGATTGTTGTTAACAAAGTGAGATGTGGCTCCAATGATCTTAACGCCTCTCTCATAAGCCTGTTTGTATGGATTTGCACCAATAAATGCAGGCAAGAAAGAGTGATGAATGTTTATGATCCTGTTCTCGTATACCTCTACGAACTTAGGAGTTAATATCCTCATATATTTTGCCAAAACAATATAGTCTATCTCTTCAAACCCGGACAAACACTCCAATATCTCATTTTCATGCTCTTCCCTGTTTAAACCTTCATGTGAGATACAGATAAACGGGATGTTAAACCTGCTTACAAGAGACTCCAGGTCGCTGTAGTTTGATATAACGGCCAATATATTTGCCTCTAACTCTCCTGCCTCGTGTCTTATAAGAATGTCACCCAAAGCGTGCATCTCTTTTGTCGCCATAATGACTATATTTTTATTTTTAGGGGCGATCACATCTATGTTCGCATTTTTAGGCAGAACATCACACAATGATTGATATAGCTTGTCTAAAACGATATCGCCGTCAACAACGCTTCTCATAAAAAATTTATTATTCTCTTTGTCAACAAACTCGTTGTTCGAAAGAATGTTTAGATCGTTTTGAAAAAAGACGCTCGATATCTTATGCACCAAACCTTTTTCATCATTCGCATCTATAAGTACTCTGTACTGGCTCATTTTCGCTTGCCTCTCTCGATCTCTTCTACTCTTGAATCTATTGTAACGAGCACATACTCCAAAAAGTTAAGCGTCATATCTATTTTAGCCTCTATGTTTGTGTTGTTAGGAGCCTGAAACCCCTCAAAAAGTACAAGAAGCCTCTCTCTCATGGACTTTAAGAACTGCAGCTCGCTATTTGGAGTATGTTCATCTTCAAAAGAGGATTGATCTTCATTTTTAACCTCTTCTTTTGGCTCTTCTTTGGGTTCACTAAGAGGTTTTGGGTTATTTACTATATTTTTTTGTGGTTTATCACTCTCCATCTCTGCCAGAGTAGAGAGAATTACATCTTTTAGTTCCATAACTTCAATAACCACCTTTCAAATTCGTTAAACTCAACATCCGCTTCCATCTTTACAAAATACTCTTTCATCTGGGTATTTACGTTCAAAAACTTTTTTCTCATACCCGAGAGTCTTCTTATCGCTATCTTAGCATCACTATTTGAGGGATCTTTTTTAAGTATCTCTTTATATATCTCAAGAGCCTCTTCTTTTAGCCCTTGAAGTTCATAGATGTTTGCTAAAGTGAGTGTTTTCATTTTGCCGCATAATTAGCGATAATAGAGCCCATTTCGCTTGTAGAACAGACCTCTTTGGCATCAAACTGAGCTAAGTCTTTTGTTCTATAACCCTCTTTTAAAGCTCTTTTAATGGCAGCGTCTATCTTATCAGCCGCATCGTTTTCACCCAAAGCGTAACGAAGCATCATTGAAGCAGACGAGATAGTAGCGATCGGGTTTGCGATTCCCTGTCCTGCAATATCCGGAGCAGAGCCGTGTATCGGCTCATATACGCCGATCTTTGCACCGACGGAAGCTGAAGGCAGAAGTCCGATCGAACCTGATAGCATACTCGCCTCATCGCTCAAAATATCGCCGAAAATATTTCCCGTAAGCATTACATCAAACTGCTTAGGATCTCGGATAAGCTGCATTGCGGCATTATCTACGTACATATGAGAGAGCTCAACCTCAGGATACTCCTCTGCTACCTCTGTTACTACATCTCTCCAAAGCTGTGAGACATCCAAAACATTTGCTTTATCTACCGAACAGACCCTTTTGCTTCTTGTCATAGCTATTTTAAATGCCTGGTGAGCGATTCTTACGATCTCTTCACGAGTGTAGACCATAGTGTTCCACCCTCTGTTATCATCACGCCCTTTAGGCTCACCAAAGTAGATACCGCCGATAAGCTCGCGAACGACCATAAGGTCAACGCCTTTGACGATCCCAGGCTTTAGAGACGAAGCGTTGACAAGTTCGTCATACACAACAGCAGGACGAAGATTTGCATAGACGCCTAGCTCTTTGCGGAATCTTAAAAGTCCGCTCTCAGGTCTCTTCTCTCTAGGCAGGCTGTCCCATTTTTGACCGCCGATCGCACCGAAAAGTACAGCATCACTGTTTAGCGAGATGTTGATCGTCTCCTGCGGAAGCGGATCGCCTGTAATATCATAAGCGCAGCCGCCCATAAGAGCCTCTTCATAAGAGAACTCTATGTCACAGCATGAAGCCACGGCATCTAACACCTTAACTGCTTCATCTATGATCTCAGGGCCGATCCCGTCACCCTTGATTAGTGCGATTTTATATGTTTTCATTATTTACCTTTAATCTCATTTTGTGCAAAATTCATAAGTCCGCCCGCATCGATAAGCTCTTGCATAAACGCAGGAATAGGCTTGAAATTGTAAACTTTACCTGATGTTTTATTGGTAATCGTTCCATTGTTCATATCTACGCTTATCTCATCACCCTCTGCTATCTCGTGGCTCTCTTTTAGTTCAAATATAGGAAGTCCCATATTAAAAGCGTTGCGATAAAAGATTCTTGCGAACGTAGGAGCTATAACCGCTGCAACACCTGCCGCTTTAAGAGCTATAGGAGCGTGTTCACGGGAGCTTCCGCAACCGAAATTCTCATCTGCTACTATTACGTCTCCTCTGCTCATCTTATTGACGAACTCAGGGTCTGCATCTTCCATAACGTGTTTTGCCAACTCTTCCGGTACCGAAGTATTCAAATAACGAGCCGCTATTATCAAATCTGTGTCAATATCTTTTCCAAATCTCCAAACTTTGCCGTTAATATTTGCTTTTTGCATATAAATTCCTAATTAAGTACTAAATTAATTTTGCGATTATACCCAAAATGAAATTTTAGTTCTATAAAGAGCTATTGATTAAACTTATTGCAAAACTAAAGACACGCTCACTGAGGCTTCGCTAGGCTGCAGAACCGTTCGCTTAGTCTTTAGTTTTGCAAAAAAATATTACTTTTTTAATCTTACCTCATAGAGATCTTCTCTTCTATCTTTTAGGTTTGTAACGCCTCCGAACGTGTGGAGCTCTTTTAGAAGGTCAAGGTCTACGTCTGCGACAAGTATCATCTCCGTGTTTGGCGTAGATTCCGCTTTTATGCCGTTTGAAGGAAAGGCAAAGTCGCAAGGGGTAAATACCGCCGATTGTGCATACTGTATATCCATATTGCTTACCTTTGGCAGGTTTCCTACACACCCTGCGATTGCAACGTAGCACTCATTCTCTATCGCACGCGCCTGAGAGCATACTCTAACCCTTGAGTAGCCGTTTTGCGTATCCGTTAAAAATGGGACAAATAGTATCTCCATCCCCTCTTTTGCAAGTAATCTTCCAAGCTCCGGGAATTCAGTATCGTAACAGATAAGCACGCCTATCTTTCCGCAATCCGTATTGAACGTCTTGATCTCGTTCGAGCCTTTTAAGCCCCAGATGCGCTCCTCGTCAGGCGTTACGTGTATCTTGGAGTACTTCTCGATCGTACCGTCGCGTCTGCACAAAAAGCCCACATTGTAGAGATGGCCATCGACAAGCTCAGGCATGCTTCCCGTTATAATATTTATGTTGTAAGATATCGCCAGCTTTGAAAATTCATCACGAAATCTCTGCGTATAGCCTGCTAGCTCTCTTATCGCTTCTGCTTCGTTTAGATGGTTATATTTTGACATCAAAGGCGCATTGAAGAACTCCGGAAAGACGGCAAAATCGCTTCTGTAGTTTGATACCGCGTTTATAAAGTACTCTGCCTGTTCAAGAACCTCTTCAATGTTGTTATAAGGTCTTACCTGCCACTGAATAAGACCTAGTCTGATTATAGTCTTTTGTGTAAGCGGATTTTTCTTTGGTTGCGTATAGTAGATATTGCTCCACCCCAAAAGTGCCGCATATTCACAGCTCTCTTTGTCGCCTTCGAGATAATTTTTGATGACGCGCCTTACGTTAAAATCGTTTGAGAGCTGAAAATTTAAGACAGGGTCGTCGATCTCTTTCTCTTTGACCTTTTGTATATACTCTCTTGGTGTCATCTCTTTTGAGTAAAGGGCATAGTTTGGGAGCCTGCCTCCAAAGATAATCCCCTTCAGATTAAGCTCCTCGCACAGCTCTTTTCTGTAGTCGTAAAGCCTTCTTCCAAGTCTTAGGCCGCGGTATTTTTTGCTTACGAACACATCGACACCGTAAAGAATATTGCCCAGCGGATTAAATGTATTGAAAGTATAGTTCCCGGTTATCTGCTTGTAGGTGTGGTTATCTTCAAATTTATCATAATCAACTATAAGGCTTAGAGCAAAGCCAGCAAACTCGCCGTCTATCTTTATGCTTACCTGCCCTTTTGGAAATTTATTTATAAGTATTGCAAGCTCTTCCTTGCTCCAAGTGGAGTCCTTTAGGTGCCTGTACTCATCCTCCATCAGCTTGGCAACCTCTTTGTAGTCATCTGTCTCTAAATAGTTTAATTCAATTTTTTCTATATTTTTTAAGTTCATTAAAATCCCTGATTTTTTTCTACTGCTGATGCTATTGTACTAAAAGTAGTTTGATATATTATTAATAGGCAGTAAAGGAGAGAACGGCAGCGTAATACTAAATAGTATCAAGCTGCTTTTAGGAGTCTATTATCTTTTTAGATTGTTTGTAGTTTGGAGCATTTCATCACTTGTAGTGATCACTTTTGAGTTGGAGTCGTAAGCTCTCTGACCTGTAATAAGGTCTGTCAGCTCAACTACAAGCTCAACATTGCTCAGCTCGACAAAACCCTGTCTGAGCACTCCAAGTCCGTCAAGTCCCGGAGTTCCCTCAACAGGCTGTCCAGAACTGTCCGTCTCTATATAGAGGTTGTCTCCCATAGAGTGAAGCCCAGCAGGGTTTATAAAGTTTGTAAGCGTGATCTGTCCTATCTGTGTTGCCTGCGTCTGCCCTGGCTGAATAACACTGACAGTACCGTCTGTTCCTACGCTCACATTTGTAGCATCAGGCGGTATCACGACCTCCGGGACCATTCTGTAACCGTCACTGTTTACGATAGTACCGTTCTCATCTATCTTAAAAGCACCGTTTCTTGAATAGACTTCAGTTCCGTCCGGAAGCTCAAGTCTGAAGAAGCCTTTTCCGGTTACTGCCATATCGAGTTCGTTGTCTGTCTGTTTTAGACTGCCTTCGGAAAATATCTTGTTTATTGCCGTAGGTCTGACACCAAGACCAACCTCGATGCCCGTAGGGCTTTTTGTCACATCACTTGTTGATGTTCCTGCATACTCCATAACTTTGTACATCAGGTCTGCAAACTCCGCACGTGACTTTTTAAAACCAATAGTGTTTACGTTTGCAATGTTGTTCGCCGTCGTATCTATTTGTGTCTGCATTCCCAACATTCCCGTTGAGGCAGTATAAAGTGATTGCATCATGTTCTAAACTCCTTAAGCTTTTTTGGCAATTTTTTCAATTGCATCGCGGTTCATATCGTTCATCTGTGTATCCATCGCTTTTTGATACATCCCCACCAAACGGTTCGTCTCTATCAGTTGTGTCATCATCTTCACGGCATTTACATTGCTCTTTTCTACAAAACCCTGCATAACTGCTCCGCTCTCTTCAAGGCTTTTAATCTCCCCTTCGCCGTCATAACGGTATAGATTATCACCCTCTTTTTTCAAAAAAGCTATATTGTCAGGATGTGCCACAAAGAGTTTGGCATTCGGTGCAAAATTTGCGGTGTTTGGCACATTTGTATATATTTGACCGTTTTTATCTATCTCTATTATGCTGTCTTCCTGATTTAGGACAATAGGCTGTTTCGATTCAAAATAGTCGCTTGGCAGAACCTCGTAACCGCTTTTTGTTATAAGTCTTCCCTGATCATCTCTTGTGAATGTGCCGTCTCTGGTAAATCTGATACCATCGGGTGTTTTTACCAAAAAGAAAAGCCCCTCTCTTGATAGAGCCATATCTAAAGGGTTGTTGCTCTTTTGCATATCTCCCAAAGAGTGGTCGGTATATGCGTCAACGATCTGCGGAGCCTTGTTCATGGCTCTATTTAAAAACTGTGCCGCCTCTTTGGTGTGGTTTGCGTTTGGCAGTTCGTCTCTGGCTTCTTTGTAGAGACGCATAAAGTCACCGACAATGAGATTATCCTCTTTGTAACCTACTGTGTTTACGTTAGCAAGGTTGTTTGCTATGGTATCTAAACGGTTAAATTGGGTAACCATACCTGCTGCTGCTGAGTAATATCCGCTTTGCATAAAGTACCTTTGAACAATATTTTCAAGTTAGAAGCAAAGCGTGTTCCAATATTGAGAGAAGAAAATATTAAGAGTGTTTGGGTATAATCCACCTTTGAAAAATCTTATAGACCAACAAGGTGTATCTTCTATGACAGCTAAAGAACTCAACAAAGCTATCGAATCATTCTTTGCCAATCAAAAACCAAAAGAGTGCCTAACCTACGAATCACTAATAGAACTTTTTGACAAGCAGCCGACAGCTGCACAAGCCGCAAACATATTTAAACTTATACAAAAGCACAAAGCTTGTATCTACACTGCATCGGAGCATGCAAAGCTTCTAAACGACAAAGAGGCAGAAGCTAGAAAAAGCGCTCAAAGAAAGATGATAGAGAACAATGAAACTGATAGTTTCGACATCTTAAAAGAGCATGAGCTTCTGGAGTGGTCGCGTTCAGACTCTCCTGTGCGTATGTATCTTCGTGAAATGGGTCAGATCCCCCTTTTAACTAAAGAGGAGGAGATAGAGATCTCTAAAAAGATAGAGGGCGGAGAGAGCATCATTATCGACGCTATCTGTTCGGTTCCATATCTAATAGAGTTTATTTTAGACTACAAAGAGCCTCTTATAAACCGTGAAAGAAGAGTAAAAGAGCTATTTAAGAGCTTTGAAGATGAAAAAGATGACGACAGCGACGACTCAGACAACGATAATGATGACAACGACGATATCGATGATGAAGATGCTGAAAAGCCGTTAACGGTAAAGGACAAAAGCAGAGTAGAAAAAGTCACAACAAGCTTTAAAGCTTTGGAGAAAGCGAAAAAAGAGTGGGTAAAACTGACTGAAAAAGCGCCTGAGAACCTTGATGGAGAGCTTACCCCGGATATTATTCACTACTTTTTATCTGTTACTTTCAAAAAAAGCATCCTAAAAGAGAAGCTCTTAGACCTTGGTCCTACATCTAAGCTTATAAACGAACTTGTTAAAGCTATGGAGACGGCTCTTAAGAGTGATGAAGGGTATGATAAAGAACTTAAAAGATTAGAGTACAAACTTCCTCTTTTCAACTCTACTCTAAGAGCAAACCATAAAATTCTTGTAGAAAAAATCTGCGATCTCAGCAAAGAGGATATCGCAGCTATGGTGCCAGAAGCTACTATGGTAAGTACCTATATGGAGATCAAAAAGCTTGTTCAGACCAAAGAGGCTTCAAAAAACAGTTTTGACATGGAGCCTGAAAAACTCGCAGATATTTTAGAGCAGATAAAACGTGGTAAAAACATCTCTGAAATATCAAAAACAAAGATGGCAAAATCGAACCTAAGACTTGTCGTCTCTATTGCAAAGAGATATACAAACCGCGGGCTTCCGTTCCTTGACCTTATCCAAGAGGGCAACATAGGTCTTATGAAGGCTGTTGACAAATTTGAGTACCAAAAAGGGTATAAGTTCTCAACTTATGCAACATGGTGGATCCGTCAGGCTATTTCGCGTGCGATAGCAGATCAGGCAAGAACGATCCGTATCCCTATCCATATGATCGAGACGATAAACCGTATAAACAAGATCATGCGTAAACATCTTCAAGAACATGGAAGAGAACCGGATGTCGAGATCATCGCTCAAGAGGTCGGTCTCTCTGTTGAGAAGGTTAAAAACGTCATAAAGATCACAAAAGAGCCTATAAGCCTTGAAGCACCGATAGGCAGCGAAGATGACGGACGTTTTGGAGACTTCATAGAAGATAAATCATCACTCTCGCCTTCTGACTCTATACTAAAAGATGACCTTAGAGTTCAGATCGAGAACGTTTTGGAGCAGCTTAACGAGAGAGAGAAAGCGGTAATCAAGCTGCGCTTTGGCATTATGGACGATGAGTCTGATAGAACGTTAGAGGAGATAGGAAAAGAGTTAAGCGTAACGCGTGAGAGAGTCCGTCAGATCGAGTCGAGTGCTATTAAAAAACTTAAGCACCCTAAAGTCGGACGAAAACTTAAAAACTACATAGAAGAGTAATTGTATGACGTTTGAGCAGCAGTGGATAGAGTATGACTACAATCCCTTCATACTCTTTAGCTCAAATGGAAAAATAATCTCACTAAATGCAGAGGCTCAGTTCCTTCTTGGTGCTATAACGACCGAAGAGCTTTTTAACCTTGCTACTACTTATGCCAATGTCTCATTCGGGTTTAAAACGACTTTCGTTGAACTTGAATTCGGGCGTTATAGATTCTTTGCACTGACCGTAGGCTATGAAAATGACGATGTAATAGGCATAAAGCTTTATCAAGCGCCATCTTTCAAGATCAATGCCCAAAAACCGGTAGGTGAACTCACAAATATCTATACTCTTGTTGACCTCTGTATGCTTACCAACTCTATAAATTCAAAAGTAACGTTTGAAAAAGATTTTGACCCTACTATTCCGGAGATCATTCTCGACTCAAACAACTTCATAAAAATATTAAATAAAATATACTCCTGCTATGAAAAAAATGAGAAGATCACAACAAAGATATTCTATAGAGTCGGAGAGCATATTAAGTTCGAGAAGAACAAATATAGCATTTTTTCAATAGAAGTAAGCTCAAAGAAAATTGACGAAGAGAGAGTCGGCGAGCTAAAAGCGTTAGCCGCAAACACAAACTTTTATATAGATATTCAAAAAAAGATAACCATAAATATACCTATGATCACCTCATAGCTTTTTTGCGAAAAAATACCCCGCTAAGATCCCAACTAAAAGTGATGGAAGATATATAGAGATATCTAAAAGTTCATTGTTCTTAAGGGCTATAAAACCTAGCACTAAAAAAAGATAGGGAACCAACCTAAAGAGAGAGACTCCAGCTCTTGAGCCCTTTTTTATATCTTTTATATTTAGTATCTTTATCTTTTTCTTCTCTTCTTTGACGATCGCCTTAATATCGAGCTCATCTGCCGGTCTGTTATCTATCTCTATATCTTCATAAAGCTCATGTGGATCTTCTATCTCATCAAGTATATCTCTTTTATCATCTATATTATCAAGTGCTATCTGCTCTTTTACCATTTTTTTGTAGGCATAAGCAGAACCTGCAATTATAAAGAAGCTGCTTAAAGAGGCTATCTGAAGATTTATGTAAAACTCAAAGATCGGAAGAGC
>NZ_JAVEUF010000021.1:0-25956 GCF_034005705.1 Sulfurimonas sp.
GAGAGAACAAAAAGAGGAGAGGATATCCTCTCACGCTATGGCGGCGATGAGTTTACATTGATATTGCCAGAGTGTGATCTGGAGGGCGCATTAGAGGTTTCTAGAAGGATCGTAAAAGCCGTAGAGGAGTTTAAGCTTCTAACGACGGACGGCAACTATATAGGCATAACGGTTTCAATCGGTATATCAATTTATCCGATCCATGCAAAAAATGCAAAAGAGCTCTTTTTAATAGCTGACGGTATGATGTATAAGGTAAAAGAGGAGGGCAAGAACAGTGTCAAAGCTCCTATGGGAGATGACATAGTTACTTTTGTAAAAGAGCAGAAGGCAAAGTCGGCACTGCTTTTAGATGCTATCACGAACAACAGGATAGTCCCATATTTTCAGCCTATAAAATCCTCTATTGACGCTAAAAGTGATATTCATGAACTTCTTATGCGCATTGAGATAGATGGAAAGATTATATCTGCATATGAGTTTATAGAGGCGGCAGAGAGCATGAGCATCATCAACAGAATGGATCTTATGGTTATTGAAAATGCCTTTAAAAAGATACAAGAAGAGAACTATCTTGGGACTCTGTTTATAAATCTCTCTCCAAAATCTTTAGTAGTAGGCAATTATGCAGACTCGGTAACGAAGCTGATCTCAAAATATAATATTTCAAAAGAGCGTATAGTCTTTGAAATAACCGAGAGGGAGACGGTTACAAATTTCTCTATTTTAGAGAAGTTTGTTATCAACCTGAAGATGGCCGGGTATAAGTTTGCTATAGATGATTTTGGTTCAGGCTTCTCGTCGTTTCACTATATCAAAAAATTTCCTATCGATTACCTGAAGATCGACGGAGAGTTTATACTCAACATAAACAGTGACAAGAAAGACAGGGCTTTTGTCAACAGTATATTGACCCTTGCAAAAGAGCTAAATGTAAAAACTATCGCCGAGTTTGTTGAAAGCGAAGAGATAGAAGCCACCCTAAAAGAGATGGGTGTGGACTATATGCAAGGTTTTTATATAGGTAAACCCAAAAACAGTTTTACGCTCTAACCTCTCTATAAAGAGAGTTCTATTATAATCTTTGTTCTTAAAAAATATCAAGGTTATATTATATGAGCGCTCAACCATTTACCCACCTACATCTTCATACCGAATACTCGCTTCTAGACGGTGCAAATAAACTTACGAATTTGGTATCGCAGGTTAAAAAACTCGGCATGGAAGCTGTCGCCATGACCGATCATGGAAATATGTTCGGTGCGATCGATTTTTACAAACAGATGAGGGATGCCGGCTTAAAGCCGATCATCGGGATGGAGGGCTACATCCACAACGGCGAGATGCTCGATGACAAGAGCACTAAGCAGAGATTTCATATCTGTCTTTTTGCAAAAAACCAAAAGGGTTACGAAAACCTTATGTACCTCTCTTCAAAAGCTTTTATAGAAGGGTTTTACTACTTTCCGCGCATCAATAAAAAAGAGCTTCGTGAACACTCAGAGGGTCTCATCTGTACGAGTGCATGTCTGCAGGGAGAGGTAAACTGGCATCTAAACACCGCAAACGAGAGAAACGTAAAGAACGGCGCACTCGGATATGAGGGAGCAAAAGCGGTCGCACAGGAGTATAAGGATATTTTCGGCGACGACTTCTATCTGGAGCTTATGCGTCACGGCATAGGAGATCAGCTCTATATCGACGAGCAGGTGCTGCGTCTAGGAAAAGAGCTCGGTATCAAGGTCGTTGCCACAAACGACACTCACTACACTTTCCCTGATGATGCGCAGTATCACGAGGCTTTTATGTGTATCGGGATGAACAAACTCTACGACGACCCGAACCGTATGCGCCACTCGGTACATGAGTTTTACCTCAAATCCCCACAGCAGATGGCACGCCTCTTCGCCGACATTCCAGAAGCTATAGCGCACACGCAGGAGATCGTAGATAAGTGTAACTTGGAGCTCAAACTTGGTGATCCTATCCCTCCGAACTTTAAATTTACAAGAGAGTATGCAAAAGAGGATGGCTTGCAGATAGACAACCAAGATGACGAGCCGCTAGCAGAAGATGCATCAAAAGAGCAGAAGAGGGCATGGAAGAGCGCAGCGGATAAAAATGACGCCGAGTATTTCATATACCGCTGTGAAATCGGACTTATAGAGAGGCTAAAACATGTTCCGCAGGAGAGACATGAGGAGTACAAAAAGCGGTTAGCCTTTGAGATGGATGTTATCAACTCCATGAAGTTTCCCGGCTATATGCTAATAGTCTGGGACTTTGTAAAAGTAGCCAAGGAGATGGGCATTGCGGTAGGACCGGGTCGTGGTAGTGCGGCCGGAAGCCTTGTCGCTTATTCGCTTGGCATTACCGACATTGACCCGATGAAGTATGATCTTCTTTTTGAGAGATTTTTGAATCCTGAACGTGTAAGTATGCCCGATATCGATATGGACTTTATGCAGGCGCGCCGTGGAGAGGTCATAGACTACGTTGTCGAGAAGTATGGTCGAAATCAGGTCGCGCAGATCATAACATTTGGTTCGCTTCTGGCAAAAGGGGTCATCCGTGACGTTGCGCGCGTTCTTGATATGCCGCTCTCTCAGGCCGATGCAATGGCAAAGCTTGTTCCAGACGAGCTGGGGATCACGCTAAACGGAAAGAAAAAAGGTGATGATTTTATAGCCGGAGCTTTTCAAAAAGAGCCAAAGCTTCAAGAACTTATACAAAACGATGCAAATGCGGCTAGGGTCTGGGAGTTTGCGAAGAAGCTAGAAGGGCTTAAGCGCAACTCCGGTATACACGCGGCGGGTGTAGTCATCTCAAACGAGGAGCTTTGGAAAAAAACCCCTATCTATAAACCATCAGGCGAAGATGTCTTTGTAACGCAATACTCTCTTAACTACCTTGAGGATGTTGACTTAATCAAGTTCGACTTCTTGGGGCTTAAAACACTTGATGTGATCGACAACGCAATAAAGCTTATAAAATTTCGCTACAACAAAGATGTGGTCTGGCACGAGATAGATGAAAACGACCCAAAAGTTTACGACGTTATCCGCGGCGGAAATACGGTGGGGATGTTCCAGATAGAGAGTTCGGGTATGCAGGACTTGAACAAGCGTCTAAAACCTGACAGTTTTGAAGACCTTATCGCGGTCTTGGCACTCTACCGTCCGGGACCGATGGAGTCGGGGATGCTTGACAGTTTTATCGAGAGAAAGCACGGCAGAGAGAAGATAGAGTACACTTTCGATGCGATGGAGCCTATTTTAGAGAACACTTACGGGGTCATCGTCTATCAAGAGCAGGTCATGCAGATAGTCCAGACCATCGGCGGCTTCTCTCTTGGCTACTCAGATATTATCCGCCGTGCAATGGGTAAGAAGAAGGATATGTCAGTCTACAACGACGAGTTTGCAAGAGGCGCGCAAAGCCAAGGTCTTGACTATGCTGAGGCTTCCAAGCTCTTTGACCTGATCGAGAAGTTTGCGGGGTACGGTTTTAACAAGTCGCACTCTGCGGCTTATGCGATGATAACATTTCAGACCGCATGGCTAAAGACATACTATCCAAACGAGTTTATGGCGGCGCTTTTAACCTCGGACAAAGACAATACCGACAAAGTCGTGCGCTACATAGATGAGACAAAAAGAATGGGCATTGAGCTCTCTCCTCCCGATATTTGTGACTCACAACTAGAGTTCTCGGCGATCACAAAAGATGAGAGAGAGATAGTCCTTTTTGGACTTGGTGCCATCAAAGGAGTCGGAGAAGCTGCAGTTTTATCGATACTGGAGACCAGAAAAGAGGGTGGCGACTTCACTTCGCTTCAAGACTTCGTAAACAGGATAGAGCCTTCAAAGGTGAACAAAAGAGTTATAGAGTCCATCATAAAAGCTGGCGGGTTCGATCGGTTCGGCTTTTCAAGAAAGGCTCTGCTAGACCAGATAGAGTATATCGTAGATACTGCAAAAGATGCATCTCAGGCTAGAAAAAATGCAATCGGAAGCCTATTTGGAGATGACTCTGAGATAACGACGGTAGAGCTTAAACTCACAAACTCAAGCGAGTATGAGCTAAAAGAGATACTGGAGTTTGAGAAAGAGACTTTGGGCTTTTACGTCTCAGGGCATCCTCTGGATGAGTTCAGGGAGAAGATTGATGAGCTTGACTACACCCTCTCCTCTGAGATTGAGAGCGCAAAAGACGGCTCTTATGCCATCTTCATAGGCAAGGTCGAGGAGATAACCAAAAAGACATCCAAAAAAGGGAACCAGTTCGGCATAGTAAGTCTTATGGATTTTCACGGGAATATAGAGGTTATGCTCTTTGCAGACAAACTTGAAGAGCTTCAAGGGATGAACCTTAACGAGCCTATCGCCATCAAAGCAAAAATTACCCACACCGACATGTTTACAAGGATCGGCGTAAGCAAGCTTATGAGTCTAAAAGAGGCGAAAAAAGAGACGCAAAAAACGAAAAAAGAGGTGCGTGAACTCCCACAAGAGCCTATAAATCTGGCAATAAGACTCGACAACGATATGAAAATCTTAGAGGAGCTCTACAAGATCGTACGCCAAAACCCTGGCAACAGAGAGCTAAAGCTAACCATAATCTCAAAACTCCAAAATGTGATAATCGACTCTGCCATAAGAGTTGACAGCAAGATCTTGAGTGCACTTGAGGGGAATGAGTTTGTGGATATATTGAGTGCATGACGGATATTCACTAAATTTAATATTTATGGGTAATTTAAGAAGTTATAATTTGGTGATTATTTAATTGGCCTATAGCTGATTATAAGAAATAGTTCTCGTTACAGTATTACGAGAATTAACTAATAGGAGCTTGTAAAAGAGCTTAGTAAAGAGTTGCAAAAGATAAAGGTTGCGAAGAGTGAAAAATGAAGCCAGTGAAAAAAAATGATTTATATCTGAATATAAAAAATATCCTCCAGAGTGCAAGAGATAACGCATACAGACAAGTAAACTTCATAATGGTCGAGGCTTATTGGAGTATCGGTCAGCAAATCGTAGAGGAAGAGCAAAACGGAAAAGATAGAGCCGAATATGGCTCTTATCTTATAAAAGACATTTCTATTAAATTAACCAAAGATTTTGGGAAGGGGTTTACAGCAACAAACCTAAAAATGATGAGACAGTTTTATTTGGCTTTTCCAAATAGTCACACGCTGTGTGACCAATTGAGTTGGAGTCATTATCGACTTATCATGAGGTTAGATAATCCACAAGCACGACTTTGGTACACACAAGAATCCGCCAAATCGAACTGGAGTGTAAGAGCCTTAGAGAGGCAAATCGGTACGCACTATTATGAAAGATTGCTCTCAAGCAAAGAGAAACAGCCAGTCATAAATGAAGCTAAAGAAAACACAAAAGATTTACAACTCACCTTAAAAGACATCATTAAAGACCCTTATGTTTTAGAATTTTTAGACCTCAAGCAAAACAATGCTTTTTATGAAAGCGACTTAGAATCGGCTCTTATCGAAAAGATACAAGATTTTTTACTAGAGCTTGGACGAGGTTTTGCATTTGTAGCCAGACAAAAAAGAATCAAGACAGAGACAAGCGACTTTTATATAGACTTGGTTTTTTACAACTACATGTTGAAATGTTTTGTCATCATTGACCTGAAAAAAGGAAAACTAACGCATCAAGATGTAGGGCAGATGGACATGTATGTGCGAATGTATGATGAGTTAGAAAAATCAGAAAACGATAATCCCACCATAGGGATAATACTCTGTGCAGACAAAGACAATACGGTCGTAAAATACTCCATTTTAAACGATAATGAAAATATGTTTGTGTCGAAATATCAGCTCTATTTGCCGAGTGAGGAAGAATTAAAAGCGGAGATAGAGAAAGATGTTTTTGAGCTTGGGTTGAAATAAATGAAACATAAAATCAAAGAAAAAGCACAAGCAATAGCAAAAAATCCAAACACTAAAAAAGCGCTTGAGTCGATGAAGCCTGAGAAAAACTTATGGGGTATAGGCGGGGTTATTCTCTTTTTTATCGTTCCTGAGTTTATAGCTTACATCTGGGGAGCGGATATTACCGAGTTTGCAAAAAATCAGCTCTTGGAACCTCAGAACTTTTTCTCTACACAATATTACGAACTTTTAGTGATGCTATTTGAAGATGGCATGAGTTACCTCAATCTTGCCATTGGCATAGCACTTTTGCTCTGGCTGTTCTTTTGATGAGAGCGCAAGACCTTGAACACGGTTTTTATGAGTGGGACGGCGACGTTTTGGTGCTCAATATACTAGGCACACCAATGGCAAAAAAAGATGTCATACTTAAACCAAAGGGTAATCAGCTAAAGGTGAGCGTAAAAGCGCAACCCCAAAACGGAAAGGCAACGGACTATATGGTCTCGTTTCTGGCAAAAGAGTTTGGCGTAAGTTCATCCGATATAGAGGTGGTTTACGGGCGTGAGAGCATCCACAAACAGCTTCGCATAAAAGCGCCCAAAAAACTCTCGGGCGGCATAGAGTTTGAGTAGAATTGAAGATATTTTTGTATAATCAGAAAAAAATTATAGATTTAACTAGGAACTAAAATGATGACAAAAGAGGATTTTAACGAGGGTTTACTTGGCTTTTTAGACGCTTCGCCGACTCCGTTTCACGCAACGCAGAATATGGCTGGGATGTTTGAGAACGCCGGCTTTGTAAAGCTTAGCGAGGTAGAGAAGTGGTCTTTGAAAAAAGGCGGGAGATATTACGTCACCCGCAACGACTCATCCATCATAGCTTTTACATATCCGGGCTCTAAAGAGTATGTTATGGTCGGTGCGCACACGGACTCTCCAAACCTGAAGCTAAAGCCAAATCCTGTCATAAAAGAGCATGGAGTCGTAAAGTTCGGAGTTGAGCCTTACGGCGGAGTTCTGCTGAACACTTGGTTTGACAGAGACCTCTCTTTGGCTGGTAGAGTGAGCTATCTTGATGAAAAAAACATCATAAAAGATGCGCTCATAGATGCCCAAAAACCTATAGCGATCATCCCATCACTTGCAATTCATCTGGACCGTGAGGCAAACAACTCAAAAAGTGTAAATGCCCAAACTGACATAACGCCCATCCTGTCTGCGTCTGAAGAGTTTAGTTTAGATCTCTTTTTAAAAGAGCAGCTAAAGTCAAGCGGTGTAGATGACGCAGTAGAGCTTTATGCGAACGAGCTCAGTTTTTATGACACGCAAAAAGCGTCGTTTGTTGGTTTAAATAGTGAGTTTATAGCAAGTGCAAGGATAGATAATCTGCTTAGTTGTTATGTAGGGATGCTCTCTATCTGCAGCATCGGCGAAGATAAGCCGATGCTCTTTATTGCAAGCGATCATGAGGAGGTTGGGAGCGAGAGCACGTCAGGGGCAGGTGGCTCGTTCTTGGAGAGCACTCTGAAGCGTATGTTTGGAGATTTTGAGGAGTATACGCAGATGATACGCTCATCTATGCTTATAAGCGCCGACAATGCACATGCAATCCATCCGAACTTCCCAAGCAAGCACGACTCAAATCATGCACCGCTCATAAATAAGGGAAGTGTTGTAAAGGTAAATGCTTCTCAGCGTTATGCGTCCAACTCAAAGACCATATCAAGATTTATGAACGTAGCATCCTCCATCGGTGAGCCGATCCAAAACTTTGTAACAAGAAGCGATATGGGGTGCGGCTCTACTATTGGCCCGATTACAGCTTCAAGGCTCGGCATAGAGACTCTGGATGTCGGGCTTCCTACATTTGCGATGCACTCTATCAGAGAGCTTTGCGGAAGCGATGACGCATACAGCCTTTATAAGATCATCTTGGGATTTAACGACTGATGTCAGGCATAACACCAGATGAGCTAAACCTTTTAATAGAGCAGACCTACAAGGTTGAGAAGGAGTTTAACGAGCTAAAAGCCTCTTACGCGCATCTGCAGGATACCGTTGAAGAGGTTGTGGAGTTTTTGCCAAATGCTATCTGGATACTTGAGAAAGACGGCGGAGTTTTTTTGCAAAACTCTCAGGCAAAATCTCTTGGAGAGTTGTTTGAGCTTCTGGAGCTTAAAAATGATGACTACGAGGTGCAGTTCAACTCAAAATCTTACCTCATTAAAAGCTCTTCATATAAAGAGAAACTTCTTTTAAGCGCTACGGATATAACCGAACAGAAGAGAAAAGAGAACCTTGCAACAATGGGGCAGATGGCGGCACATCTCTCTCACGAGATAAGAAACCCTATAGGCTCCATCTCGCTTTTAAGCTCGACCCTGAAAAAGAGAGTTCTTCCAGAGAATGTGGCAATAGTCGAGGAGATACAGAAGTCCGTTTGCAGGATAGAGAGGATCATAAAAGCCACTCTGATGTTTAGTAAAGGCGTTCATGCGAACAAAGCGCCTTTTATGTGGAGCGAGCTTCAGGACGCTCTTAATATGGCTGTGGGATATTATGACTATACAAAAGAGATAACCTTTATTTTTCCGCAGCAGAATTTTATGCTAAATGCAGACAAAGACCTTCTTGAGATGCTCTTTTCAAACTTTTTGACAAATGCCATCGATGCCATAGAGCTTGACGAGAATGAGTGCGGAAGCGTTGAGATACTTTATGAGCGTGATGGCGAATTTCATAAATTTTACATATATGACAGCGGCGTGATGATAGAAAATACAAAAGAGCTTTTCGAAGCGTTTAAGAGTACAAAGGTCAAAGGAAACGGGCTTGGGCTTGTTCTCTCAAGACAGATCGCCGAGGCTCACGGGGGAAGTGTAGAGCTGCTTGGCGGAAAAAGAAAAGGGTTTGAGATAAAACTTGCGTTATGACAATTTTTTTTGAATTATAAGATGTTAGAATAAACGAAAAAAAGGGGTAAATGTGAAAAAAGAGTTGATCGAGGTTCCAAGAGCTACGCTGGATTTTTACAAGTATGAAGAGGATGGATTGACGTACTACGAGTATGACGCTACCGGTTGTCAGCCGCCTGAACCTATGGTAAATACAATGGTGGGGCTCTCTCTTTTAAAAAGCAAGAACGACAGACTGGTCGGGATATTTTTTCACGAACCTTTTCCGCTTTACGACAGAATCCCGCTAACAATATCACACGAAGCTGCGCAGCTTGAGAGCGGCGATTTTAGAATAACTTTCAAATTGGAAGAATAGGCTGACATAGTTAAACTTCGTTATCTAAATTTAACTAGAATATCCTTTTAATTTAAGGATTTAATATATGAAACAACTTTTATCGCTGGTTAGTTCTATGAAAACGATGGCTGTTCTGATGCTAATATTTGCAGCAGCCATCGGTTATGCTACATTTATAGAGAACGACTACGGAACGATAACGGCAAAAGCCGATATCTACAACGCTTTGTGGTTCGAAGTCCTGATGGCGCTTTTAGCTCTAAATCTAACAATCAATATATTCAAATACAAGATGTTCAGTGTTAAAAAAGCTCCTATCTTTATCTTCCACCTATCATTTCTTATCATACTTCTTGGCGCGGCAATAACCCGTTTTATAGGCTTTGAGGGCACTATGCACATTCGTGAAGGCGAGACGGCAAACACGATGCTTAGTATGGATACATATTTTATAGTAAGTGCAAAAGTAGACGATAAAAAGATCGAGAGCCAAAAGAGCGTATATCTCTCTAAAAAAAATAGCAACTCTCTCTCAACATCTCTAAACATAGAGGGTAAAGAGGTAAATGTAAAGCTTTTAGAGTATATTCCCGACGTTGTTGAGAGTTATATCGAAGGCAAAGATGGCGGCTTTGAGATGATCGACATGATGGTCACGGGCGAGCAGGGGAGCGAGCCTATTAAACTTCGCAGAGGCGAGTACTACGAAAATGAGAGTATTGCCATAGATTTTGATTCAGGCAAGATCTTTTTAAGACCTACTATCTCTCTCTACACCGAAGGCGGCGAACTCTTTATGAAGCACGATTTCGCGCTCAAGTATATGAAGATGGACGGCGGCGAAGAGGGAGAGATGGCCTCTAGTGATAAGAGCGCCCTTGCATTTAGAACGCTTTTTGGCGCCGCTGGGAGCAACTTTGTAGTTAGAAATTTTTATAAACACACAAAGACCAGACTTGTCTCAAATCCAAATGCGTCTCCTATGTCGCCTGGAATGGATGCACTTATATTCGATGTAAACGTAGCGGGTGTATCAGAGTCTGTTACGATCTTCGGTCAGGCTGGAAGAAAGGCAAAAGAGAGCCATAACGTAATCAATGGCGTTGATGTGCATATAGGATACGGCTCAAAAATCATTGAACTTCCGTTTGGCATAAAGCTTTTGGATTTTCAGCTGGACAGATATCCGGGTTCTATGTCTCCTGCGTCTTATGCGAGTGAAGTGGAACTGATAGATGAAGAGCAAAACATACATATGCCTTATAGGATATACATGAACAATATTTTAGAGCACCGCGGATACAGATTTTTCCAATCATCATACGATCAGGATGAGCAGGGGACCGTCCTCTCGGTTAATAATGATCCGGGAACACTTCCATCATACATAGGGTACTTTCTTTTGGGCGTTGGTATGTTCTGGTCTCTATTTTCAAGACATAACAGATTTGCGCAGCTCTCAGAAAGGGCCAGAAAAGCAAGCCAGCAAAAAGCTCTTGGGATACTTCTCTCGATCGGTATGCTATTTAGCGTTGCACCGACATACGCAGAGGAGGTGGATCCTCTCATAAAAACTATACTCTCGTTTGACAAAGAGCATGCCAAGAGGTTCGGTGAGCTTATCGTGCAGGACAGCGCAGGAAGAATGAAGCCTCTTGATACTCTCTCGCATGAGATATTGGCAAAGATATACAGAGGCTCGTCTCTAAAGGTTGGAGAGAAGACTCTAAATGCGAATCAGGTTATTTTGGGAATGATGTCAAAGCCCGATGCCTATAAAGAGCTTAAAATAATCAGAACAAAAAATGAAGAGATAAACAGGATAATAGGGGCAAAACTGGATGCTACGCATGCATCGTTTACGCAGTTTTTTGCGGACCCGCAAAATCTGAGCACCTATAAGTTGGTCGAGTATGTCGATGCGGCAGCGAGAAAAGAGCCAAAAGCTAGAGACCTCTTTGACAAGGCTGTTTTAGAGGTGGATGAGAGAGTAAACATCTCATTTTCCGTATATACTGGTGACCTTATAAAAATATGGCCAAAACCGAATGATCTTAACAATAAATGGTTTCCAAGTATAGAGGCTCTTCAGACTTTCCCGCAGGACCACGCCTTAAAGATAAGAGAGATAGCGTTTGAGTATTTTGTCTCGCTTGACAAAGGTGTGAGTACAGGTGACTGGAGCGATGCGAACAGCGCAATAGAGAAAATATCCAAGTATCAGAATTTTTACGGAGTCTCCGTTATGCCTTCAGAGAACAGGATCAAAGCTGAGATGTTGTACAACTATGCAAATATCTTCGAGAGGCTATATCCTCTCTACTTTGTGATCGGTTTTATTCTTTTGATAGCAAGTTTTATAAAGATTCTAAAACCTGCGCTAAACATAAGAGTGTTGGAGAAGGGTTCATTGTGGCTCTTGAGTGCTCTTTTTGTCGCACATACGTTCGGGCTTGGGCTTAGATGGTATGTTGCAGGACATGCACCGTGGTCTGACGGATATGAATCTATGATATATATCAGTTGGGCGACTATTTTAGCAGGTCTTTTCTTCTCTAAACGTTCATCTATGACGATGGCTTCCACTGCCGTACTGACAGGACTTATCCTCTTTGTGGCACATCTGAACTGGATGAATCCGCAGGTTACGAACCTGGTTCCTGTTCTTAACTCATACTGGCTTAGCATACATGTTGCGGTTATTACTGCAAGTTACGGTTTCTTGGGACTTGGCGCACTTTTGGGCTTTATAGTGATCCTTCTGTTCGTATTTAAGACTAAAAACAATGAGAAGCATATCTCGCTCTCCATAAAAGAGCTAAACTCCATTAACGAGATGGGTCTTATGATAGGTCTTGTGTTGTTAACAGTTGGAAACTTTATAGGCGGTGTCTGGGCAAATGAGAGCTGGGGACGTTACTGGGGCTGGGACCCAAAAGAGACATGGGCGCTTGTGACCATCTTGGTCTATGCGGTCGTTGTTCACCTTAGATTTATCAAGTCTATATACAGCGAGTTTAACTTTAGCGTTATTTCGTTATTGTCTTATACATCGGTCATCATGACATACTTCGGGGTGAACTACTATCTTGCGGGAATGCACTCCTATGCAAAAGGTGATCCTGTTCCTATCCCTGATTTTGTTCCTGTGACATATACGATCCTCTTTATCGTTATTGCAATTGCGTTTAGAAACAGAAAGCTGGCGTAAAAGGCTTAACAGTGGAGTTTTCAGGCTTTAGCAAAAAAACGCTTCCCTTTTTGGAAGCTATCCGCAAAAACAACAATAAAGAGTGGTTCGAAGCGCACAGAAGCGAGTATGAGGAGTATATACTAAACCCCTCCCGCTCTTTTGTTCAGGAGATGGGCGAGCATCTGATGGCTTTGGAACCTGCAATAGATTTTGAGCCAAAGATAAACAAATCTCTCTTTAGAATCTACAGAGACACGCGAAGAATGGGTGCTAACAAAGCACCTCTGAAATCAAGGATCGGCATCATTTTTACGCAAGGCAGCGGAAGCAGGCTGCAGAGATCCTCCTTTTATCTTCATTTTTCTCCGGATGAACTTTTTGTTTCCGCTGGTGTGAGATGGTTTGAAAAGCCGATGCTGGAAGCTTACAGAGGGTACATAAAAGATGAGAGACGAAGAGTCGAGCTCGATAATCTTTTAGATGCTCTTGAGACAAAGGGGTATAAGACGATAGAAAAAGGGTATAAGAAGTATCCGCGCGGCTTTAGCACTGATATGCCAAGTGCCCATTTGAGCCTTTACAAAGGGATGGCGGTCTATAAGATCCTTGAGCCAAGCCTTATAGAGGATGGCGAGAAGCTCATAGATACGCTCTATAAAATATATGAAGATATGCTACCATTACAAAAAATAGTTTATGAGATAAGCTTAAGAGCCAAAGAGGATTAGGTTATGAAAAAAGAGGCGATCATTCTGCTAAATATGGGCGGACCAAATAACCTTGAAGAGGTTGAAGTTTTTTTAACAAATATGTTTAACGATAAAAACATCATTACCGTAAAGAGTTCTCTTCTAAGAGCCTTTATAGCAAAGATGATAACTTTTACTAGAACTGAAAAATCTCAAGAGATATACAGACAGATAGGTTCAAAATCGCCCATCGTAGGACATACGAAAAAGTTGGTTCAAAAGCTTCAATCACGCTTCGGCGAAGATGTCGTGGTTGATTTTGCCATGCGATACACTCCGCCTTTCGCATCAGAGGTCATAGAGAGACTAAACAAAGAGGATATCGAGAAGATTTACCTGATCCCGCTCTATCCGCAGTACTCTACGACGACCACAAAGTCATCTTTGGAGGATTTTGAGGAGCAGTACCACCTGATGGGCGGCGATGCCATCTTGGTTGAGATAAAGCACTTCTTTCAAAACCAAAACTACAACAGAGCCATACTTCAAAGAATCACAGAGCGCATAAGTGCAGATGAGTGTCCGAATTTTGATATTATCTTCTCCGCTCACGGGCTTCCAGTAAAAGTGATCGAGAGAGGCGATGTATATGAGCGTCATGTAAACAAGCATGTCGCTATTTTGACAAATATGCTTAAAGAGGCGGGGATGAACTTTAATGCAGTTCATCTGGCGTACCAGTCAAAAGTGGGACCGATGGAGTGGCTAAAACCGTCGCTTGAAGATAAGCTAAAGGAGATAAAGAGCAACGGAGTTCTTATTTTCCCCATAGCCTTTACCATTGATAACTCGGAGACCGATTTTGAGCTCGATATCGAGTACAGAGAGGTAGCAGAAGAGCTTGGTTTTAAGGACTACAGAGTCTGCGAGTGTCCAAATGAGAGTGATTTTTTTGTCGATGCGCTAGTTGAACTATATGAGAAGATGAGATAGAAAAAAAGAGATGAAGATCGTTATCTTTGATATGGACGGCACGCTGCTTGATTCTAAAAAAGATATTACGGTATCGGTCAACTATGTAAGAGAGATGCATCACAATCTGCCTCCGCTTAGCGAGGAGTTTATAGTCGAGGCTATAAATATGGAGGTGCGAAATCTCTCCATGCTTTTTTATGAGACAGAGGTCTATCATCCTAAGGACAGAGAGCTTTTTGAGGCTCACTACGAGCAGGAGTGCATAAAGAACGTCTACCTTTATGATGGGGTAGAGGAGCTTCTTCAAAAACTGGTAGAGTCAGAGATAAAAATTTCTGTTGCCACAAATGCTCCCACACAGTTCGCACTAAGGATGCTCGAGCATCTAAAAGTGAAACCTCTCTTTGATGTCATCATAGGCGCAGACAGGGTATCTGCTTCAAAGCCTAGCCCTGAGATGCTTCACCATATCTTGAACCACTATGCGTACGATGCAAAAAATCATAAGGCGTGGATGGTCGGAGACAATACAAAAGATATTTTAAGTGCAAAGAGCGCAGGCATAGAGTCTATATTCGCCACATGGGGCTTTAGTCCCAAAAGCGACGCTAAACTTATTGTAAAAAAACCTGCCGAGGTGTTAGATATAGTTTTATAAAAGTTTATGCTAGAATAGTTTTAAACTATTTTAAGGACGCAAAAGTGTTTGATAGTGACTTACTAATTGCATTTGGGTTGATGGCACTGCTTTTTCTTAGACAGATTTCGATCATAAAACAGCCAAACAAGATAAACTATGCCCCTCTTATGCTCGGCATCGGTGCAATAAGCGCCGTTATCCACTTTATTTTACATCCTGATAATATAGATATGTTTATGGCTCTTAAAGAGAGCTTCTTTCCTATTTTGGTCTCCCTTATTTTGTTCATTATAATGAATATTTTTCATCAAACCCAGCAAAGAGAGCAGGAGAAGACCCGTCACGAGTTTACAAAAGCGCTGATCGAACAGCTCGATGAGCTAAAAGAGTTCACTGGCGAGTTTGAAAAAAAGATGATACTGAATCAAAATCAAGACAAACAGATGCAAGAGGAGAACAGAGAGCGATTTAAGCATGATATAAAGGCGCTTGATTCCATACTGATAAACCAGAACAGATTTTTAGAAAAGTTCGAAGAGATGCGCGGCTGGCATGAAGATGTCAAAGGCTCTTTTGAAAATTTCACGGATGTTCAGATACCTTCGCTTGATACCATCGTACATAAACATATAGATATACTAAGGGTCGCCGAACAGGATCATTTTAACAAAGTAAAGGCGACTCTTTCAAAAGCTATTGAGAGCAGAAACGAGATAATAGACGAGATAGAAGAGTTAAAAGAGAGTCTGCATCAGATGAGCAACATCTCAAAGAGTATCGCAAAAGCGATCGTAAAAGAGACAATAGGTGAGCTCTCAAGCGTCTCAAAATCTTTTGAAAAAGAGATACTAACTCTAAGATCGCATACGGAGGGTGTAAACACATCGCTTTATGAGAGCGAAAACACTCTTGGCGGCATAAAAGAGCAGAGCGAGATAATCATGAAGCAGATGATACTCTCTTCAAACAAGATGAGCGAACTTAAAGATCAAAACAGCTCCCTGCATGACATCTACTCTACGATGAGAGATCTTATGAAAGATATAGAGGTCATTAAGTCGGAGTATGTAAAATCGCAGTCACAGCTTAGTATGATGATAAAAGAGTTCAAAGATATAAAAGAGAGCGAGATAAAAAGCGCAAAAGAGCAGATGGAGTCACTTGGCAATGAACTGGGCGCTAAAATAGAGAGCTCTTTGGAGAAGCTGCACAAAGACTACTCTTTGGCTAATGAAGATATCTCCCAAAGTGTCAAATTTCTCTCCAAGCAGGCTCAGCTAAAAAGCGGCTATACCATGTCAGAGAGCAAAGAGAATAAGTAGCGGATACAAAAAGAGCCCGACATAGGGCAAAAAGCTGTTTATAGGTGCAAGAAGAATAAGGCTTAACTCTTGCGAGAGCTCTCTTTTTGTATATATCTGCTCTATTAGAAGTATCTTGGTAGCAATATCCAGAGTCTTCAAAAAGAGCAGTATCAAGGCGTAGATATTTAGATCGGTAAGCATCGCAAAGCCGATGCTGAAATAGAATGTAGGATGCATTATCAAAAACAGCAATATGCTCTTTGAGTAGTATCTGTGCATCTTGATTATCATGCCCATAATGGTGGGAGCCTTCTGCCAAGTGACTTCAAAGAACTCCAGTAAAATAAACAGTAGTACATAGTTCAAAATCAAATCATCAATCATCCTTGAATTTTACTATATTAATACTAAAGTACTATTTACTTGCAAAAATCTACATGTTAACATTGTAGAATAATAAAACGGAGGTGTGATATGGCAGCGGGAAAAGTGATAGGTAAAATAGAAGTAACAAAAGGCACTATTAAGATAGTCGGAGTTGACGGTGTTGTTCGTGAGCCTAACTATGAGGGTTATTTGTACGAGAACGAACAAGTTGTCAGTAATGACCCTGCTGCTCTGTTTCAGATCAAGTTTTTGGCACTTCCGGAGGCTTCTGCGTATGACGGCGTATTTAGAATCTTGGCGGACGACTCTGTAATTCACGGCAGAGATGCGATGGACAGCATAGCAAGCGATGAGGATCTCTCAAACATTTTAGAGACGGCTGCAGGTGATGATATCGGCGATCTTGAAACTGCGGCAGGTGAAGAAGGAGCTGAGGGCAGCTCTTCATTTACCCCTACAAACATCGTTGCCGAATCAAGCGTTCTTGGATTTAACAGAGGCGCAAACGGTGAGCTCGGATTTGGTATAACTGATTTTGGTAGTGTGCCAAACTATGATTTAGGAGAGGTATCACCGCCTGCTATTACATCTCCAAATGTGGTTATTTATAATGAAAATGGTATTGAACCTGTTATTCAAGTTACTGCGACTGCTGAGAGTGCTGTTACTTATAGTATTTTTGGATTGGATAGTGATAAGTTTACAATTAATCAATCAACTGGTGTTTTAACATTTAATGAGTCTCCTGATTTTGAAAATCCTAAGGACATGAGCGGGGATAATGAATACAATACTTATGTAACGGTTACTGACGCATATGGAAATTATACGACACAGCTTCTTTCTGTTTCTATTAATAATATTAACGAGCCTGTGACTGCATATAATGATACAATTAATGCCGTTGAAGATACGATACTTAGTTCTACAATTGATTTAGATGAAAATGATTATGATATTGATGGTGATAATTTAAGTGTTACAGCGGGAACATTTGCAACAGCTGCAGGCGGAGAGATTATAATTGCTGAAAATGGTAGTTACACATACATGCCGCCGGCTAATTATAATGGAGTTGATAGTGTAGAGTACACGGTTACGGATGGGGAGTTTAGCGATGTAGGTACACTTATTATTAATGTAGCTCCTGCGAATGATGTACCTGTAGCAGTTGATGATGCAATTAATACAGTTGAGGATACAATATTTAACTCGGCAATTGATTTGGATGCTAACGATTATGATATTGACGGGGACGCATTAAGTGTTGTAGCGGGTACATTTACAACCGAAAATGGTGGACAGTTGGTTCTAGCATCTGATGGTACTTACACATATACACCTGCAGCTAACTTCAATGGTGTCGATAGAGTTAATTATACTGTTACCGATGGAGAGCTTACGGATGTTGGTTCATTGACGATCAATGTGGCTGCTGTAGATGATACTCCACCACCACCGCCACCACCGCCACCGCCACCACCGATTGATAATGAAACGGTAGTAAATGATGACAGTGTAGCAACTGAAGAAGATACGTCTGTAACTATAGATGTATTGGCGAATGATGTGGATCAAGATAGTCCAAAATCCCCAGTTGTTTCAGTTTCAAATCCTGTAAACGGAATGGTTGCAATCAACGAAGATGGCACACTTACATATACTCCAAATGCAAACTTTAGCGGAGAAGATAGCTTTACATATACAAATGCAGAGGATAGTGTTGCTACGGTAAATGTAACAGTAATTCCTACGGCTGATGTTCCTAATTTAAGTATAAGCATAGAAGAAGCTGTTACTTCTAAAATCGACAATGAAGCAAATGCGGAAGCAGGTATTTATTTAGGAGAGGACGGGAAATATTATAAAGACGAAGCAGTCGTTATAAAAGATGAATATAATATGAACAATCCACTTAACCAAGGTCATTTTATTACATTAGAACAAACAACGCAATTAGCTGATTATATTGAGTTAAATATTGGATTTACAGGTCAGTCATCTGCAACGATTCAGTTTTTTAACGAGGATGAGCTAATTGATACACAGATTCTCCAAGGTGGTCTTAATACTTACGACCCTGATGGAGGGCAATTTGACAAAGTTGTTTTTATTGTTGACTCACAATCATCGGCTATTCATTTAAAAAGTTACTCTTTTGAGTATTTTGTACCTACTGAAACTGAACCCTATACTAAAGATGTATATAGCTATACACTATCTCCAAGTGCTGAGTTGATAGACGAAGATGAAGATTTAAGCGAAATTGAATTAAACGGTATTCCTGATGGAACAGATTTAATAGAGAATGAAGACGGTACATATAGTTTTACGACGCAAGAACAGTTAGATGATGAGAGTTTAAGCAATATTACTGCTACAGTAACATCAACTGATGGCAGCGATGAAGCAACTATAACTGTAAATCAAGATGGAGTGGTAAGTATAGAAGGTGGAAGTGGCAGTGATGCTATCGAATATAATGAATATGATACATTTGATACGCAGATTGACGGCGGAGATGGGCTTGATACCGTAATAGGAAGTGCGGAAGTTATAGACCTCTCAAATGTATCAAACATAGAAGTAATCGAATTAAATTCAGGAACAAGTGTTGTTGGCAGCAGTGCCGATCTGGGAATAAATGCAGATGATGTCTTAAGTGCCACAGAGAGCGGCACTCTTATTATACAGTCAGCTGACGGCAGTAATTTAAATGAAGTCAATGTTGATACAACTTCTCTTGAGCTTCAAGTAGATAGCGTAATGATTGACGGTATCAACTATGCTGAGTACACAGGCGGAGGAGCGACACTTCTTATAGAGTTAGGTGACCAAATAGAGGTCGTTTAAGAATCTAGATGAATATCTCTACTTAAATTTAAGTGCAAGAGATATTCTGTCGGTCACATTCGCTTTTTCAAATATATGGTGGATGTGACCTTTTACAGTTGAGAGGGCAATTTTTTCTCTCTGTGCGATCTCTTTATTGCTCAGACCATCGGCTATCATCAGTGCGATGTCTTTCTCCTTTTCAGTCAGCAGCGAGATAAACTCAGGTTCACCTCTCTTTTTATTTTGCATATATTTGTTTATTATGAAGTATGTAAGGTCTGCAAAGAGCCAGTTGTTTCCCTCTTCAACGCTTGAGAGCATCTTTAGCAGGTTCTCTTTGTTAATATATGAGTTCTCATAACCTTTTATGCCGCTTCCAAGCAGGGTTGAGGCGTGATACACTTCAGGGAGCGCATTGAAGATCATAATAATTGCATGCGGACATTTTTTTAACTTAAGCAGGGCTTCTTCAATATTATGGACACTCATCTCATCAAGCATCAAAGCTACTCTCTCGTCGTATTTTTCAAGATACTCAAGCAGCTCCTCAAAGCTCTCTACCGACACCGTTTCATAAGAGCCGACTAAAGCGTTTTGCCAATGCTTTTTGATCGATGACATGTTTGTAAATAGAATCACTTTTTTCATAGTTACCTCTCACTCAGCACATTGTCACGCGCTCTTAAAATTGGTTTTAGTATATAATCAAGTACCGTTTTTTTACCGGTTATAATGTCAACATCTGCCGTCATACCGACTATGATATTTAGTTTTTTATCCTCATTGCCTAAGTAGTTCTTATCCGTTTTTATCCTTACAAGATAGTAGTTCTGTCTGCTTACTTCATCATAGATCGTATCGGCACTTATGTGTGTAAGCGTACCTTTTAGTGAACCGTAGATGGCAAAATCATAAGCGGAGAACTTTACTATAGCGCGCTGTCCCGGAAATAAAAAAGCGATATCCGATGGTCTTATCTTTGCCTCTACGACCAAGTTGTCTTGGGTCGGCACCACCTCGATAATATCCATTCCGGGCCTAACAACGCCTCCGACCGTGTTTACAAGAAGCTGTTTTATGGTTCCATCAACCGGAGAGCGCACAAACGTACGTTTAACCTTGTCCTCTCTGGCTATATTTGCCTGCTCTATCCTTGACATCTCGGCTCTAACTTCGTTGTATTGCTCTTTTGCGGCATTTTTAAATTTAAGCTCTACCTCTTTGATGTTGTTCTTTTGCTCCTCTATGACAGAAGCAAGACGCGGTATAGAGAGTTTTGTTGACTTCATCTGTCCCTCGATAGTGCTGGCTTCTCTTTGAAGTTTTAGATACTCAACCTCAGATACTATCCCTTTATCAACAAGCGGTTTGTTTAGAGAGAGCTCTTTGGTGATGAGCTCATAGTTTATGGTCAGGTTTTGCAATCTGGCCTCAGCCTCTTTTAGCTCATCTTTTTTCTGCTCAAGACGGCGCTGATAGATCTTGATGTTGTTTTCAAGCTGCTCTTTATTGCTTTTATAAAGAGACTCTTCGTGTTTGATGAGTTCCGGGGAGTTTTTTCTTATTAAGTCGCTTGCTTTAAAAGGTTTGCCTGTGGATTCGGCCAAGAGGCGTACACTTTTTGCCTGAAGCTCGTTGTAACGAAGCTGGCTCTCTATAAAACTGCTCACAAAACTGGTATCGTCTATCTTTATTAGAATATCGCCTTTTTTTACAACTTCTCCGACTTCCACGAGTATCTCGCTTACAATACCGCCTTCAAGGTTCTGTATAACTTGAACCTGAGAGGAGGGGATGACTTTTCCTTGACCGCGTGTTAGGGCGTCTATATCCGCATTGTATGCCCAAAAGATAAGCCAAGTGATGGCGAATGCACTTATCCAGAGCATAAATTTAGTGCCGTATGAGTGATTCATAAGAAGAGCCGCACTTACCGAGTTCATATACTCTAAGTCCTTCTCATCCTTTATGCGAAGGTTTTTAATATCCTTCTTTTTGTAAGAGTACTCTACAAATTTATCTTCTAGACTCATTTTTCACTCTTTTTAGGGGATCTTAATTGTCGTATGACATCATCATGCGCGCCATCGAGAATAACTTTGCCTCTGTCTAGCAAAATCAATCTTTTGGTCAATGAGAGCAGTATGTTTTTGTGAGAGATCAGTATCATAGTGCGGCCGCTTTGATAGCTGCTCATAGCTCTTATGAAGTGGTTTTCATGCGTGCTGTCCATCGAATTGGTAGGCTCGTCAAGAAGTATTATCGGAGCAGGGTGTATAAAAGCGCGCGCTATGGATATGGACTGCTTTTGTCCGCCGGAGAGTCCATCGCCCCTCTCTCCGATCGGCATATCGTACCCCATCGGGTGTGAGTCTGCAAAGTAGCTTACACCGCTGAGTCTTGCAACTTCTAGTATCTCCTCATCACTTGCACCCGGAGAGCGCAGTACAATGTTCTCTTTTAGAGTTCCTTGAAACAGAATAACCTCTTGAGGGACATAAGATATGTTGCGTCTCAAATCAGCCGGATCTATCTGCTTTATATCTATGCCGTCCATCAGTATCGAGCCTTCGGTAGGTTCGTAAAGGCCTAGTATAAGCTTCTCGATTGTAGTTTTTCCCGAACCGTTCGTGCCTATGATGCCAACTGACTCCCCTGGGTTTATCACAAAGCTTACATTATCAAGGACTTTATTGTCAGTGTCGGGATAGATAAAAGTTACGTTTTTAAACTCTATCTTTCCTTTAAATAGCGGACGCTGCACAAAGTTTTTTGACTCTTCACGCTCGACTGAGAGCTTCATTATGGAGTTTATAACATCATAAGCGGTTTTGGTCTGCTGAAAATTTGCAATAAGGGCAGCTACCTGACCCAAAGGAGCAAGCATTCTGGAACCTAGCATTACGACCGCGATGAGCCCTCCCATGGTAAGAGCATTGTCTCCTATGGCATATACGCCGCCGATAATGAGCGCTATCGTATTTAGCTGGACTATAAAGTTTACAAAAGTAGAGATGGAGTTTGAGAGTATTTTGGATTTAAGCCCTTTTTGAGCGACATCGCCGGTAGCCTCTTCCCACTTCCACTGATACTGTCCGCCGATCCCAAGCGCTTTTATGGTCTCTAACGCCGTAAGCGACTCTATAAGCACGGAGTTTTTATGTGCAGAAGCCTCATAGGTGCTTTGCACGCTTCTTCTCATCGGTTTTTCCACGAAAATACTGTAAATGATAATCACAAGAGCGCTCACGATTGGAATAGCAACCATCCATCCGCCGATAATATAGATTATAAAGAGAAAAATGATAGTAAATGGCAGATCTATTATGGTTGCAATAGAAGATGCAGTAAAAAAGCCTCTTATGGAGTCAAAATCCTTTAGGTTGTTTGCAAATGAACCGACCGAGCGCGGTTTTGATGCTATTTTTAGGTTCAGCACATGTTCGTAGATTATAGATGACATAATTACGTCGCTTTTTTTTGCGGCATTCTCAAGGAAGTATGAGCGTAGGAACTTTAAAATTATGTCAAAGATGTAGATGACGATTATGCCGGTTGAAAATACCCAAAGGGTGTCCATAGCATTGTTTGGCACGACTCTGTCATATACGTTTAGTGTAAAAATAGGAGTTGCCATAACAAAAAGATTTATAAGAAAAGAGGCTATGATAACGTCAGCGTATATACCTGAAAAGTACCTCATGGTTCCCCAGAACCAGTGGCGGCTGTCATGTTTTAGGAGCCGGTTGTGTGAATCTTTATATTGGTGGTTGTGTTTAAGAAGAAATGCAAAGTTTATATATTCAGCTTCCAAAAATTCACTCTCTACCCAGTTCTCTCCCTCTCCCGCTTCAGGCAGAATGATCTTCGCATATTTTCTATCGGGACTTATCTCGGTCAAGATGCAGGCTCTCTCACCGTTCTCATCGCCTTTTAAGATAAGTATGACAGGCAGCAGCAGTGGGGATATATCTTTAAATGAGTAGTCTACTAATTTAGAGCTAAATCCGGCACGCGCGGCTGCACGGTGAAATGCCGATTTTGAACCTTTTGCATCGAGAGAGAAGAGTCTAGGAGTAGTTCTTCCCGGAGGGATGGGAAGGTCTGCTATAAGTGCATCGGCGCTGTATGGACGATTGTAGAGCTTGGTGAATATCACCAAACTCTCAAGAAGAGGGTTTTCTAACTTGCTACTCAACAACTACGCTCATCTCGTCTAATATTTTTCCTGTGTATGCAAGGATCTGGTAATAAGCCAAAAGACGCTCATACTCGGCAGTCGTTTTTCTGTTTCTTGCATTGTTAAACTCAAGCTCGATATTCAAAAGGTCTATGATGCTTCTTCTTCCAAGCTCATTCTCTTTTTGATAATCCGCGACCGTCTGAGCACTTGCTTCAACGGTGTTGTCAAGATGAATAAGCTGCTTTTTTGTCAGCTCGAACGTTTTGTATGCTATCTCCGTGTGAGCTTTTATGTAGCGTTTTGCATCTGCCAGTGTGCTGTTCTTGTTTAGAAGTCTGTGTCTGTTGGCTTCTATATTTGCTTTGTCGGCAAAGCCGTTAAAGATGTTGTAGCTAAGAACTAAAAGGGCGTTGTAGCCTGAATCCTCTTCTACCGTGCTTGGAGTAGGGGCATCAGTTGCTATACCGTGAACGTTCTTGTTCCAGTAAGCTTCAAGCTTGATATCCGCTTTTGGATAGTAAGGCGCATTTGAGCGTTTTAGTGCCGCATTTGCAGCTTGGATGTCAGCCTGTGAAACATGGATAGTCGGATTGTTCTGCATTGCGATATCGACAAGCGACTCTATGTCGTTGGCAGGAATCTCGCCGACCGAAGGTTTTTCAAGATCGGCTGCCGTTACTGCACCCGGCAGGATGCGTTGAAAACTTGAGATCGAGTTTATATAGTTCTGTTCCGCCAGATACTGTATGCTAAGAGCGTTCTCATAACGTGCAAGCGTCTGCTTATAATCAGAACTGCGTCCAACGCCTGCATTTACCTTCTCTTCGATCTGTGATAGATACTTCTTATGAACATCTACGTTCTCTTTTGAGATCTGGTAGAGCTCATAATTCTTTAGTAGCTCAAGGTAATAAGTGACGGTCGATAAAGCAAGTTCGTTAGCGCTCTCTTTGACACCGTCACTTGCGGAGAGTATAAGAGCTTTTTGCTGTTTTACGCCAAGCTCGGTCTCAAAGCCTGCAAAAAGACTCTGTGTTAAAACTGCAGAGGCATCCTGACGAGTCAGATGTTCTCTTATGCCGTCATTATTAACGGTCTTTGTAGCTTCAGGACCTACTGAATAGGAGAGATCAACAGATGGCAGATACCCGGCTTTGGCTCTTGTTAAGAGTTTGCTTTGAGTATTTTTATCCTCTTTTTTCATCTCGATCTGCGGATGAGTCTCAACCGCTTTTTGCACTGCCTCTGTAATTGTCATCGCACTTACAAGCATAGGCACCAGAACCACTGAATGTAAACTGCTTCATCTAAAATCCTTTGTTTTTACTTTCTTCAGTATACTCCTCAAAATATTAAGCAGCTATTAACTTAATCATAGGTTGAAGCAGTTTCTTTAAATTTAGAATATTTTTTATAATAGAGCTAAAAGTCATAAAAGTCAAAGTAGCGTATAATTCAACAAATCTGGCAGTTTTATATAGGGGTTTGAAGGTGAAAATACGAGTTTATTACGAAAACTCTTACTTTCTGTAAATTTCCGAAATACTACCAAGAAAACAAAGTGTTTTAGTTTTCTATTTCTCTAATAATAAGAAAATTTAAGAAATTTTTGGAGCGAATTTGGAGCGAATTTAAAGTCTAAAATATCCTTTTTTTGGGTATAAAAATATATCTTAAATATTGAATATCTATTTTTTGGGTATGTAATCAGTTTAGCAAGTACAAATCCCTTAAAATAGAAGTTTGGCACTTTGGCACTTTAGCAACTTAACCGAAACAATACTTATTTATCTTAAAAGAACTCTCTTCCCTTAATCCAATAGAATAGAACTTACAAGGACTTCTCTCACTTATCTTTTTTATTTTTAGGTTTAAAAACATGAATATCTATAAAAAAACTGATAAAAGGAAGATAACAATGAATGATATAAATTTTAGTATAGGTTTACTAATGTCATGTGGAGGAGTTGACAAAAAATCAACAGCTTCTCTTGTTTTTTAAATTTTTAGTAACCCCAAAAATATCAACCCCATCCCTAAAAACAAGCCTCCCAAATTTATCTTTGGTAATATCCCAGCCACAGAGCCTTTGATAAATATCGGTCTGTATTGTTCTCTTAGAAACATTAAACTCCTCTGCCAAAGATGAGATAGTTGGTCTTTCGTCTTTAAACAGCATAGAGAGTATGGAGATAAGTCTAAATAGCGCTTTGTCATATGATTTTTGTGCCATAGTAAAACTCCTTTCATTATGCAGCGCTGCTTAAAAGCGGCAGTACTTGAGTAATACTCACCAAAAGCTCTATTGTGAGTACAAAGATTGTATATCTGTACTCTTTTGTTAAGTGTTTTGCTTTTCTCATCCGTTGCTCCTTTTATCCTATATTAGTATTTATTAAGTAAATTATATACTAATATGCAGATTATGTCAAGAACTAAATTGCTATATTAGTATTTTATATGGTAAAATTATCCAAATATAGTATAAAAAGGTGTTTTATGACAAAAGAGCAATTTATTCTAAGGTTGAAAGAGCTTGAAATCTCAAAACAAGATTTCTCCGAATTATGCAGAGTTCCCTATTC
>NZ_JAVEUF010000003.1:0-103228 GCF_034005705.1 Sulfurimonas sp.
GTGAAAAAGTACTTGGACGTATCTTCAACGTTATCGGTGAGACTATAGATGAAGGTGAGCAGGTAACTGACGCTCCTATGTGGTCAATTCACCGTCAGCCGCCTGCACTGGTTGAGCAGTCGACTACAACAGAGATGTTTGAGACAGGTATTAAAGTTGTTGACCTTTTAGCGCCTTACTCTAAGGGTGGTAAAGTTGGATTGTTCGGTGGTGCCGGTGTTGGTAAAACAGTTATCATCATGGAGCTTATCCACAACGTTGCAATGGGTCATGACGGTCTATCTGTATTCGCAGGTGTCGGTGAGAGAACACGTGAAGGTAATGACCTTTACCACGAGATGAAGGACTCGAACGTACTTGACAAAGTTGCACTGTGCTATGGTCAGATGAGTGAGCCTCCGGGAGCACGTAACCGTATCGCTTTAACAGGTCTTACAATGGCTGAGTACTTCAGAGATGAAAAAGGTCTTGACGTATTGATGTTCATCGACAACATCTTCCGTTTCGCACAGTCTGGTTCAGAGATGTCTGCTCTTCTTGGTCGTATTCCATCAGCTGTTGGTTACCAACCGACATTGGCTCGTGAGATGGGTGCCCTTCAAGATCGTATTACATCTACTAAGAACGGTTCGATCACATCTGTTCAAGCTGTTTACGTTCCTGCGGATGACTTGACCGACCCGGCTCCGGCTTCCGTTTTTGCTCACTTGGATGCGACAACGGTTCTTAACCGTAAAATTGCTGAAAAAGGTATCTACCCTGCTGTTGATCCACTGGATTCATCTTCAAGATTACTTGATCCGCAAATCTTAGGTGAAGAGCACTACAGTGTAGCTCGCGGTGTACAGCAGACACTTCAGAAATATAAAGATTTGCAAGATATTATTGCGATTCTTGGTATGGATGAACTTAGCGAAGATGATAAAAATGTTGTTGAACGTGCTCGTAAGATAGAGAAGTTCTTGTCACAACCGTTCTTCGTTGCTGAAGTATTTACAGGTTCTCCGGGTAAATATGTTTCTTTAGATGACACTATTAAAGGATTTAAAATGATTCTTAATGGTGAATGTGACCACATGCCGGAAGGTTCTTTCTACATGGTTGGTGGTATAGATGAGGCGATTGAAAAAGCTGAAAAAATGAAGTAATTCATAAAGGACTGACATGGATAAGTTTAAACTTGAAATCCTGACTCCTAACGGCGTTATCTACAACGATGAAGCTGTTAGCGTGACTCTTCCCGGTGAAGAGGGCGAGTTTGGAGTTCTAGCACAACACTCTTGTTTGACCACACTGCTTGAAGCGGGTGTGATCGATATAGAGAAAGAGGATAAATCAGTCGAATCAATTCTTATTAATTGGGGCGTAGTTCAAGTTGATGAGGAAAAAGTTATTGTTTTGGTCGAGGGTGCCGTAGCAATTCGCGGAGAGACAGAGAGTGCTGTTTCTAAAGCGCTTGAAGATGCTAAGGAACTTATTGAATCTATTAAGGATAACAATCCTGCAATTGCTACCGTTACTGCAAGGCTTGAGTCTGCAGCGCAAAATTTACTCTAGATTATGATTAACGAAATAATTGATTTTTATATAAAAAGCCACCCTGTAACACTCGCTGTCTTGGCGATCTTGGCACTATACTTTATAGTGCTCAACTGGGTGTTCTTCTACCGATATTTTTCTCTAAACAGTTGGCATGAAATTGAGAGTCGCTCCTTAGAGTCTCTTCTTATGGGTGCAACAACTGTAGATACACAATCTTTTTTAAGCAATTTTTTAAAAACAAGCTCAAACAGTTCAAGAGATATTTTAACACTTGCCGCATCAGCAGCAACAAAAGATGCAACAAAGGGCCTTTCTGTATTATCGGTATTTGCTTCTACAACTCCTTTTATTGGACTATTCGGTACCGTTGTCTCAATATTGGATACGTTTACTCATATAGGGCAGAGCAGCGGGGGAATGTCCGTTATTGCAAGCGGAGTCTCTGATGCACTGGTTGCAACAGCAGCGGGTATTTTCGTTGCAATATTTGCTTATACGTACCATCAGATACTAAAGAGAAAATCATTTGAGCTAATTAGCTTTATAGAGATGCAAAGCGATGCAATAATAGCTAGAAAAGTGTAAAAATGGCTTATAACTGGGATGAAAAACCTGAACTAAATATTACGCCGTTAGTGGATGTAATGTTGGTTCTATTGGCTATTATGATGGTTATAGCGCCAAATATGATCTATGAGGAGAAGATTAATCTTCCTCAGAGCTCAAAAACAAAATCACTCTCTAAAATACCACCTGTTCATATTACGATAGATAAAGATTTGAATCTTAAGGTCAATAAAGACAACTACCAGCTAAATGCGTTTTTGGATAATTTTTTTCTATACTCAAAGAAGCTTGACTTAAAGGCAACTGTGCTTATCAGTGCTGATAAAAGTTTGGACTACGGTGTTGTTATGTCTGTTCTGGCTGCTGTCAAACAAGCCGGTTTTACAGAGGTATCATTAGCTACTAATGGATAATAAAAACTCCTACTTCTATGTTAGCGGTGCTATATCGCTCTCTCTCTTTCTATTTTTCTCTATCCTCTTTTTGCTATTTATAACTTCATCAAAAGAGATAAAGAGCTTTGCTATGAAAAAAGAGAACTATATATCCATATCTATGGATGTTCCCAAGATAGAATCCAGTGCCAAAAAAACTAAAGAGGCTCCTGTAAAAAAAGAGCAGGAGATAGAGCCTGTCGTAAAAGAAGAATCAAAACCGAATAGTACAACAGAGGTTCAAAAAAAAGTAAGAAGTGTTGAAGAACTATTTAGTGATGTTTGGACACAGGATATCAAAAAAACACAAGAGGTCAAAAAACCGCAAACCGACAAGAGGGTTTTAGACGAGATCCAAAGAAAGATCCAAAAAGCAGATGCAAACAGAGCCGAATCCATCTCTCAGAAAATCCAGAGCTTGGATACGCCAAAAACAGATGATGAGAGTTCAAAGAGCTCGACGGCAACAGAGGTTAATGAATATTTGGCTAAAATTCAAGCTTTGGTATATGAGCAGTTTTATCCTCCGAAAAACTCACAAGGCAACGCAGTAACTGCTGTTATAGAGCTTAGTGCAATGGGTAAGGTAATAGATTTTAGAATTCTTGCCTATTCGGACAATGAAGCTCTAAACAGAGAGTGCGATAAGATAAAAGATAGGCTCAGCGGTATACTTTTTCCAAAAAACCCTGACAATAGTTCGGGAAGATATAAAATAACACTAATTTCCAAGGAGTAATGTTTGAGATTTTTGATTTCATTTTTTATTACACTCACTTTTATGTTTGCAAGTGATGCCACTATAGAGGTCATAAAAAAGGTTGATTCACTTCCATCCCTGGCAATTGAGGATTCATCTGTTAGTTATGATGAGACTTTTAGAAACAGATTTTTTAAATCTTTGGTAGCCGATTTAAACGTTCTCTCTATATTCAATGTAGACAGATATCATCGTAAAGTAAGTTATGACGAAAGCACTGTGTTGGTAGAGAATAAAGATATGAACTACGTGCTTAGATACAAACTGAGCGAAGATGACAGCCGCGCACTTAATCTAGAGCTTAAGTTGATAAGTCAAGACAAAGTGATATTTAACAAAAACTATAAAGTCGGCAACACTAACGTATATATGTTTGTATCTCACACCATCGCGTATGATATAAACAAGTTTATGGGTGAAGCGCCTGTGGAGTGGATGAAGAGAAAAGTTATCTTCTCAAGAATGGTAGATGCTCAAAAAAGCGAGCTGGTGATCGCAGATTATACCCTTACATATCAGCATGTTGTTGTTAAAGGCGGCTTTAATATATTTCCAAAGTGGGCGAATAAAGAGCAGAGTGCATTTTATTACAGCTCTTTAGATGAGAAGGTGCCTACGCTGAAGTATGTTGATATTAAAACAGGTCAGAGCAGGGTCATAAAATCTTCTGATGGAATGATGATATGTTCGGATGTCAGTGATGACGGCAGCAAGCTTCTTTTGACAATGGCGCCGCAGGGCCAGCCGGATATATTTCTATATGATGTAAGAACCAAAGGCATGAAAAAACTGACCACTTTTGGCGGTATTGACGTAGGCGCTCAGTTTCTTGGCAACGATAGCATAGTGTTTGTCTCGGACCGTTTAGGATATCCGAATATCTTTTCAAAGAACTTGAATACAGGAAGTGTTGAGCAGATGGTCTACTACGGCAAAAGCAATGCTGCCTGTAGTGTCTTTGGTCAGTATATAGTCTATAAGGCAAGAGAGAGTTCCGAATCTTTCGGCGATAACACCTTTAATCTTCATCTGATCTCCATGGAGACTGATTTTATAAGAAGATTGACAGCAGTCGGTGTGAATGAGTTTCCTAGGTTTTCCGTGGACGGTGATGCGATAATCTTTATTAAAAACTATAAGGCTCAAAGCTCTATAGGTATAATTAGACTAAACCATAACAAAAATTATCTCTTTCCTCTAAAGTACGGAAAAGTCCAATCTATGGATTGGTAAAATTGTGATTATAAAAATATATTAATTTTATTTTGGTACAATCACAACAACTAAAATTGAAGGTAGAAAAAGATGAAAAGCATTTTAATCTCTAGTGCTATAGCGGCACTTTTAATGTTAAGCGGATGTGGTGACAAGGATCCAAAGATTGATGAGTCAGCGGTTGACAGTAGTGCTCAAGAAGTTGTACAAGACCCTTCAGCTCAAGAAGTTGCTCCTGTTCAAACAGAGACTGTATCTTCTAGCGAAGCATCGGTTATGAGTGACGGCACTTCACAAGAGACAGACGGTCAGGCAATGATGAGAATAGAGAAAGAGTTGTTGACTATCTATTTTGATTTTGACAAGTTTAACATAAGAAACGATATGCAAGGCAATCTTTCGACAGACGCAACTATTGCAAAGAATCAGGCAAAAGATTTTTCTATTAAACTAGAGGGCAATTGTGATGAGTGGGGAAGTGATGAGTATAACTTTGCTCTTGGATTAAAAAGATCTAACACAGTTAAAAAAGCTCTTGTTGCAGAGGGTGTTGATGAAAGCCGTATAACAATGGTAAGTTTTGGCGAGAGCAATCCGGTTTGTAACGATAAGACTAAAGAGTGCTGGGCTAAAAATCGTAGAGTTGACTTTAAACTTCTACCATAACACTATATGAACATGGTTAAATCAATTGCCTTTCTGGCAGTTACCCTCCCTTGTTATCTCTTGAGTGCCGAACCTTCAGCGTTTGGCGCAGGAGATCTAAATAATCCCAATCCATACGGCTTAACCTCGACAGAGGCTGTTTTACTTGAGACTAAAAAAAATCTCAATAAAGTTGTCGTAAAAAGCAATAATCAGGCAAATGAAGTAGAGTCTCTCAGACAGAGAGTCGACGGGCTGCAGAGCATCATCGAGAGCATTAGCACATCGTCGCATGAAAACAGACTAAAGATCAAATCTTTAGTTGATGAGAGTATGGCTAAAGATCAAAGCGGTGTTGAGTATGAGAAAAGAGTATCTAAAGCTATAGAGGATAATACGAACTCTATAGTTGTAAATACTAAAGAGATAGAGAAGATTAATCAATTGATCATCGAGATTTCTAAGATCGTCGACTCTATCAACGAGTCATACGTTACAAAAAGTGAGTTTAACTCACTCGTAAACGATGTCAACAACTTTAAAGATCTGGTAGCAAAAGAGCTAAAAGCAAAAGAGAAACAAGCTCCAAAACAGTCCACTTACGAGGGAATGAGCAATGGAGAAGTTGAGACAAAGGCAAAAGACCTTTATGACAAAAAGAGCTATAGCGAATCGATCAAATATTATAAGTATTTAATTGACAAAAACTATAAACCTGCTCGTTCCCACTATATGGTTGGAGAGATAGAATATTACAGAAAAAATTATGCTGAGGCAATAGCATACTTTAAAAAAAGCGCATCACTCTACTCAAAGGCTGATTATATGCCTCTTTTGATGTTGCATACTGCAATCTCAATGGATGAGACAGGTGATAAAAAAAATGCGGCAACTTTTTATGATGCCGTAATTTCACAATTTCCAAACAGCGACTCTGCAAAAACGGCTAAAAGCAGACTAAGCAAGATCCAACAGTAATAGATTTAGTAATTACTGTAATTATGATAAAATCACAAAAAATAAAAGGCATATAAAATGGCAATAGAGACAAATCAAATCGTATCGATAGAGTATGAAGTCAATGACGGAGAAAAAGTCGTAGATAGCAACATCGGCGGCGAGCCGCTTGTATTTATGTTTGGAAAAGGTCAGATCATTCCAGGGCTTGAGAATGCTATAGCAGATATGAGCATAGGTCAAAAGGCTGAAGTAACCGTAAAGGCAAAAGATGCATACGGCGAGTATAACTCTGAGGCTATTCAAGAGGTTCCTAAAGATCAATTCTCGGGCATTGATCTAGAAGAGGGAATGACTCTTTATGGTCAAGGCGAAGATGGCGGCACTGTTCAGGTCACTGTTAAAGAGATAGGCGATGAGAGTGTTATTATTGACTTTAACCATCCATTGGCTGGCAAAGATTTGGCTTTCGTAGTATCTATAAACAATATCAGAGAAGCTTCTGCTGATGAGATCATGAGTGGTATTCCTGTAGAGAACCAGCACGACGACTGCTGTGGCACAGGTGGCGGCACTGGTTGTGGATGCTAGTTATATAACTGCATGTCCATCTTCGGCACAAGCATTTAAAACAGCCACTCTCTTAAAATCACTAAACGTAAACGCTCTCATAACAGGAGAGGTCGGGGTGGGCAAGAGAAGTTTGGCTCACTACATACTTCCTGATGCTCCTATTTTTGATGCATCGAATTATGATGAGCTTTTAGCTGCTCTTGAGAGCATAAAGAGCGTGATTATCACGAATATAGAAAACTCACCTAATATAAAAAAAGTACTAGACGCTTTAAGCGCTAAGAACATAAGAGTGGTGGCAACTGCCAAAAGTTCATATTATAATAAAGATGCAGATAAATTTTTCAGTGTTAAGTTCGAGATACCTCCGCTTAGAGAGAGACCAGAAGATGTTGATGCGTTAATAGAAAAATTCATCAAAGAAGCGTCTCTGCTCTTTTGTTCAAAAGATGAGTTTAAAGTAAAATCTTTCAAGCCTGATTTGAGCCAAAACTCAAACTCTCTAAGAAGACAGGTTATGATAAATTATCTTCTGCAGGATATTCAAGAAGATGAGATAATGGAGATAGTTCAAAACTATTTAGTTGAACGTCTAGGTTCCAATAATGACTATAAAAAGTTTTTACATCTTTATGAGGTTCCAATTATCAGGGCGGGACTTAAGAGATTCAGATCTCAGCTCCAGCTTGCAGACAAACTTGGATTAAACAGAAATACTCTTAGAAAAAAGATGGCTGACAATATAAACTACTTAGAAAAAGGGATAAAATGAAAAAAATAGCGATGATTTTTGCAGGACAGGGTTCTCAGGCTACAGGGATGGGAAAGGATTTTTACGATAATTCGGAAGTCGCACGTGAGATGTTTGAAGAGGCAGGAAAAAGAGCAGGGCTTAAATTTGAAGAGTTGATTTTCGCTGAACACGACTTGTTGAATCAGACTGCATATACACAGCCTGCAATTCTTTTGGTTCAAATGGTAGCATATCGTCTTTTTAAGGAGAAGTGTCCAAATATAAAAGCTGAACTTTTCTTGGGGCACTCATTGGGTGAGTTTTCAGCTCTGTGTGCCAGCGGTGCGATAGATTATACCGACGCGGTAGAACTTGTTCACAGACGCGGACAGCTTATGCAGGATGCTTGTACCGATATTGAGGCAGGCATGATGGTGGTTATGGGTCTTGATGATGAGAGCGTTGAGAAGATATGTGCAGATGCACAAAGTCAGGGGAAAAAAGTTTGGCCGGCAAACTATAATCAGGATGGGCAGCTTGTTGTTGCAGGAATGAAGAGTGATCTGGAATCTTTGGAACAGACTTTTAAAGATGCGGGTGCAAAAAGAGCACTTCTTTTAAATATGTCTGTAGCGAGCCACTGTGAGCTGCTTTCACCTGCTCAGATCCCGCTTAAGAGTTTGATGGAGGGGATGATCGAGGATAGTTTTGAAGCACCTGTTATCTCAAATGTGACTACTGGGGGATATGCGACTAAAAATGAAGCAGTAGAGCTTTTAACAGAACAGCTTATAAAACCTGTTAAATACAAACAGTCTATATTGGCAATAGCAGACAAGGTAGATATTGCGATCGAGTTTGGAAACGGAGCAACTTTAAAAGGTTTGAACAAAAGAATCGCTCCAAATCTAGAGACTTACAATGTCTCAGATATGAAATCACTACAAGAAGTCATTGAGAAAATTTGCAACTAAGATGAGAATAACATTAGCTCAGACATCGCCAAGACTTAATCGCTCAAACTTAGAGGAAGTTGCATCCATCATTGATGCCCATAAAGATGATAGTGATTTAATTGTATTTGGTGAGTTGTCTTTAAACGGCTATCTACTTCAAGATAAGCTCTATGAAGATGCGTGGGAGATTGATGAGCTTGATCTCTTAAAAGAGCTGAGCCTTAAGACGGATATAGTTATAGGTGCTGCTATAAGAGACAAAGAGAGCTTTAGAAATACGGCACTCTATTTTTCAAATGGGAGGCTTCTCTCTAAACACTATAAAGTGCATCTTCCAAACTACGGGATGTTTGAAGAGGCTAGATATTTTAAAGCGGGAACTCTTTTTGAGAGTTTTTCAACACAGTTTGGAAAAGTCTCAATGGTTGTGTGTGAAGATCTTTGGCATAAGGATGTTCATGAAAAGCTGATGGCAGAGAACCCGGATTATATAGTGGCACTTGTCGCATCTCCTGCAAGAGGTTTTAGTGACAGGGGACTGGATATAGAAGATAAGTGGTACGAGATAATCAGAACAGTTGCCGCGGAGTGCAGAGCTAAACTTATCTTTGTAAACAGGGTTGGTTTTGAGGATGGGCTTGGTTTTTGGGGCGGAAGCTGTATAGTTGATGAAAATGCAGAAATATTACACAAGTTGCCGCGTTACAAAAAAGAAGTAAAAACATTTAAAATATAGGGGAGTTTATGAAAATAGCAATAATGGGGGCAATGCCAGAAGAGGTTGCTCCGATACTCGAAAAAGTCGGCTCGTATAAAACGGTAGAGTATGCCCAAAACAGATATTACGAGGCAAACTATAGAGGAGTTGAACTGGTAATTGCCTACTCGAAGATAGGCAAGGTATTCTCTACTCTTACCGCTACGACTATGATCGAGCATTTTGGAGCAACCAAACTTCTGTTTTCAGGGGTTGCGGGAGCAATATCCTCTACATTAAAGGTAGGTGATCTGATAGTTGCTACAAAGCTCTCCCAGCACGATCTGGATATTACCGCATTTGGTCACCCTTTTGGCTATGTTCCCGAAGGAGCGGTCTTTGTGGAGGCCGATAAAGATATGATTGAGATGAGTAAAGATGTTGCTGCAAGCATGGGCAAGAAAGTACAAGAGGGAATTATTGCGACAGGAGATCAGTTTGTGGCAAACGAAGAGAGAAAGAACTGGATAGGCTCTACGTTTGGCGCGGATGCGCTTGAGATGGAGGGCGGGAGTGTTGCTGTGGTTTGCAGTGCATTAAACGTGCCGTTCTTTATACTTCGTGCGATCAGTGATGCGGCTGATATGGATGCTAGCTTTAGTTTTGACGAATTTTTAGAGACTAGTGCTAAAGAGAGCGCTGAGTTTGTTATGAAAATGGTGGACAAAGTTGTCGATAAAAATATCTAAAAAAATCATGTCTAAGCTCGGAAAGACAAATGCCGAGTTCGGTTTGATAGAAGAGGGTGACAAGATCTTAGTAGGTCTTAGCGGCGGAAAAGATTCGCTTACATTGGTCCATGCGCTAAAAGAGCAGCAACGCCGAGCACCTTTTAAGTTTGAGTTTATTGCGGTGACTGTCTCATACGGGATGGGTGAAAATTTTAATAAATTGATCGCACACTGCAGAGAGCATGAGATACCGCATGCTATTCATGATACGCAGATATATGAGTTGGCAGAGGAAAAAATAAGAAAAAACTCGTCGTTTTGCAGTTTTTTTTCACGTATGAGAAGGGGCTCGCTCTACAGCGCAGCACAGCAGCACGGCTGTAATAAAGTTGCATTGGGCCATCATATGGATGACGCAGCGGAGAGCTTCTTTATGAACTTTATCTATAACGGGCAACTTCGCTCTCTTGCACCGAAATACAGAGCGGATAACGGATTGATTGTCATACGTCCATTGATCCAGATGAGAGAGCGCCAGCTTGCGGCTTTTGCTCTTGATAATGGTATTCCTACCATTGGTGATGAAGCTTGTCCGGCAATGAGATTTGATGTCAAGATGCCTTATGCAAGAGCAAACACAAAAGAGATGCTCTCTAAAATGGAGAAGGAGTTTCCATCACTCTTTACAAGCTTGAACGCTGCATTTAAAAATATCTCAGTAGAGACCTTTTTTGATAAAGAGAGGTTTAATATTTAGACTCTATCTTCTCTTCATCTTTTTCGATTTGTGATCTTCTCTCATGAAGAGTCTCCTCTTTTGTTTTTTGCAAGAACTCTATCATATTCTCTTGATATGAGATTGTATCTCTGTCGTGCGAGAGCAAAAGAAGCTCCTTGAGCGAGTCAATATCTATTTTTTTTGCATATCTTGGCATGAGTTTTAGCTCTTTTTGAATATTTGAGACGAGCGTATCAATATCAAGCCCATTGTTTTCTTTTACTTTTTTTACAAGCTCTTTGGTATTTAGCATAAGAAGATTTGCTCTTTCATCATCATTTTTATATATATTCATGCCGATCTTTTTAATAATTAAGAAGTCGTCTGCTTTTATATTTTCATTTGCACTTAGAATTAGAGCAAAGAGTTTGGCACGAAACTCAAGAGAGCTGTGATTGTATACGAAGAGTTCGCGAAAAGCATTGAATAGATAGTGTTTGATCTTAGAGGCAAGCTGCATTTAAATACCTTGAATAATCTAATGCGATATTATACCAAATAGAGTTATTAATGGCTACGCAAAACTCTATTTAAGAGCGCAGATTTGGTATAATACGATTTTAATTTTGCATAAGCATAATAAACAGAGAATACTAAAATGAGGATATATCTATGGGAAGAGCCTTTGAGTACAGAAAAGCATCAAAGCTAAAAAGATGGGGGGCAATGTCAAAACTGTTTCCTAAACTTGGAAAAATTATTACTATGGCCGCAAAAGAGGGCGGAACTGATCCTGATATGAATCCAAGACTGCGTACGGCTATCTTGAACGCGAAAGCTGAAAATATGCCAAAAGACAATATTGAAGCGGCTATAAAAAGAGCGACCGCAAAAGATACGGCAAGCATGATGGAAGTTAGTTTTGAAGGAAAAGCTCCACATGGCGTACAGCTTTTTATAGAGTGTATGACCGACAATAATACAAGAACAGTAGCTAATGTAAAAAATATACTTACAAAGCATGGCGGCGAGATGCTTACAAAGGGCTCTTTGGAGTTTATGTTCGACAGAAAAGCTCTTTTTGAATTTCCTTTAAAGGATGGTATGGATTTAGAGGAGCTTGAGCTGGAGTTGATAGATGCAGGCCTCGAAGATATAGAAGAAGAGGACGGAGTTGTGATACTCACGGGTGATTATACAAGCTTTGGCGCATTAAACAGCGCATTAGAAGATATGGGCATAGAGATCACAAAAGCAAATCTGGAGAGAATGGCGAACGCACCTATCACGATAACAGAAGCACAGCAAGCAGATATAGATAAAATATTAGATAGACTAGAAGATGACGAGGATGTCCAAAAAGTATTTACGAATTTGGCATAGAGGTGTTAAGATATAGGAGTTCTCCTATATCTTCTTGTCTATTTTCCCATCACCGCATTACCCATATCCCACATTGGCAAGAATATACCAAGAGCAAGAAGAAGAACCATTGCAGCAATGATAAAGAGCATAATAGGTTCAATCGCCTCATTTAGCCCGTCTATTATCGCATCAAATCTCATTTTATAGTACTCTGCCACCTTTTTTATCATGGTATCAAGCGTACCGCTATCCTCGCCGGCACTGATCATCTGGATGATCATGTTCTCAAAGAGTTTTGTGTCTTCTAAACCCTCATTTAAAGCTGCACCTTTTTCAACAGACGCTCTTACCGAGGAAAGCTTTGCCTTAAGAGGCAGATTGTCGATCATTGATATAGAGGTGTCAAGTGCTTCGGCAATAGGAATACCTGCACGGATAAGCTCTGAGAAAACAAGCGTAAAACGGCTTAGTGTCGCATACATGACAATATCTTTTATTAGATAGGTTTTAAGAAGAAACTGATGCCAGCCAAACCTTATGTCCTTATAGTTATTTATGAGATATTTAAATATTGCAAAGATTATGATCAGAGAAGCTAAAAGGTAGAGACCGTAATTATTAAAGAGATATTCTAATTTTAACAGTATTAGTGTAGGAAGAGGAAGCTCGGCATTAAATTTTTCAAACATAGTTTTAAAATTAGGAACAACATAAGATATAAGAATTGTAAAAGCGATAGCCATTGCGATCATAACGTTTCTTGGATATGCCATCGCTTTTTTAAACTTAACAATGTTTGCACGTATCTCTTCTAGCATGTCGGCCAAAGAGTAGAGGGCATCATCCAGATTACCGGTTTTCTCTCCAAGCTGGACCATGGCGATTGCAAGATTTCCAAGCTCAAAACGGAAGTTCTCCATCGATTTTGAGAGAGAGTGTCCTGAATTTATGTCTTCTGCAAGTTTTCCGAATACTAGTTTTAGATTCTCTTCTTGTGTAGATTTTGCTATCTCGCTTAGTGAGTCATAGATCGAGATCCCGGCATTTGTCATAACCGCTAACTGCCTAATAGCAGCTATCAGAGAGTCGGGCTTTATCTTTCTTTTTTTAACATTGCTAAGTAGATTAGCTTTGAATCTTTTAAATTGAGCTTCGAGCGGCTCAGTCTCTTCTGCAATCTTAATGATAATTCCGGAATGCTTGAGTTTTGTAAGCTCGTTAGCATGCTTTCTATTTTCGGCATACAGTCCAATCTGCTCTTTTTTACCCTTTGAAAGGATAGTTGCTACATAGTATTTCATTATTTTGCCACCCTTAAAATTTCTTCTAAACTTGTAACACCTTCTAAAGCCTTATTCACACCGTTTTCAAACAATCCGACAAATCCGTCCTCAACTGCTTGAGCATGTAAAGCCTCAAGTGATGCACCTTTTGCAATTAGAGATGTTATTTTTTCGTTAACAACCAAAACTTCACAGATCATCTCTCTTCCCATGTATCCTGTTCCGTTACACTCTTTACAGCCGGCTCCCGTATAAAATTTGGCATTTTCAGGTACCAGATGGCTTATCTCCTCTATGGTTGCCGCTGAGATCCTCTCCTCCGTTTTACAGTTTTTACATATCTTTCTTACAAGTCTTTGAGCCTGTATCGCAACCAAAGAACCACTGATAAGATAAGAGGGCACGCCCATATCCACCATACGTGTAATAGCGCTTATGGAGTCGTTTGTGTGGAGCGTCGATATTACCAAGTGACCTGTAAGAGCAGCTTTAATAGCTATCTCCAGAGTCTCTGAGTCACGAATCTCACCGATCATGATCTTATCAGGATCCTGTCTTAAGATAGACCTAAGAGCCGCTGCAAATGTTAATCCCACTTTAGGATTTACCTGAACCTGCTGAATAAGGTTCATCCTGTACTCAACAGGGTCTTCAACGGTGATTACTTTGTCCTCAACATTTCTAAGCTCGTTAAGCGCTCCGTAGAGAGTTGTCGTCTTACCACTTCCTGTAGGACCCGTTACAAGAATGATACCGTAAGGTGTTTTTAGAGCCTTTATGAACTTGTTGTAGCTCTCTGTATCCATACCTGCTTCTTCAAGTTTTACTAGTGCCTTTTGTTTGTCAAGAACCCTCATAACGATAGACTCGCCGTAGAGAATAGGAAGCGTGGATATACGGAAATCGTACTCTCTAGAGCCTACTAACGTTGAGAAACGTCCGTCTTGAGGTTTTCTTTTTTCCGCAATATCAAGATTTGACAATAATTTTAGTCTTGAGGCAAGAGGAGGATAGATATCCTTTTCAAAAATAAATACCTCTATCAGTTTTCCGTCTATTCTTGTACGGACAACACAGTTTTTTTCTGTAGGCTCAATATGCACGTCACTGGCACGGCTTTTAATACAAGAGTTTAATATAACGTCGATCAGAAGCAGTATTGAAGATGCTTCTTGCTGTTCATCTATTGAGTTTATAGAGTTAAGTTCATCTCTTATTTTTTTGACAAGCCCTTTTACGCTATCTTTAATTTCAACTTTAAAAAGATATGACTCGATCTGTTTTTTTGTAGCAACTGCAATTTTTATAGGTTTCGTTGGAAAGAGCCTCTGTACCGCTTCATGGGCTTCAATGTCAAGAGGATCACAAAAAGCGACAGTTATACTTAGATCATCTTCCGATACAGGAAGAGCATTGTACTTTTTTAGCTGTGCAAGAGATACTTTCTCAGTAAGCCTGTAATCCATATCTATTGAGTCTAGATCAAGAAAAAGAAGGTTCTGTTTTTGGGCAAGTTTAAGAAGAACATCTTTTTCTTGGATATAGTCGTAGTTGTCAATAATAGATAGATCGTACTCACCGCTCTGTATCTTATCGACAATAAATCTGACCAGTCTATCCATGGTCATAAAACCAGAAATAGTAATATCTCTAAGTATTAGGTTACTGTCAAGTCCTTTAGCTATAAGCCTGTCAACCTGACTCTTCATTATGGAGCCATTAGCCAGTAAATCAGATGTTATTCTATCCATAATGCCTCCTACCAGTAGATATGTTTTTTTGTACTTATTGAGTTATAAAATTCTTCGATTACCATTTTGTCTATTTTACCATCTTTTAAAATATAAAGCTTGTATTTTAGATTCTTATCTTCTTCATCTTCAAATATATAGAACTCTTTTGGTTCATGTTCGCCTTGTTTTGTGTAGTGATCAAAGACTTTTGAAAGTATATAGTCCGTTGTGGGCATATTTAGTGATGAGATGTCATAATTATCAAGCAAAGCGTGGTAAAGAAGCTTTTTTTGCATAAGTATAATAGAAAAATATGCAGCATTTGCTCGTGATTCAGGTGTTAATTTCAGTATTGTGATTGGAACGGACAATCTGTCCACATAATCAACATTAAGACAAGCGAATCCATAAAGAGATACAAACTCTTCATCTTTTGAGTATTGTGAAAAGTTTTTAAAACCTATGGTACACGCTTCTTTATACTCTTTGTTTTGAAACAGTTCAAGCATTTCACGCTTTACATCTGCGAATAGAGCAATTGAGAAGAGTGCCGTTAATAGTAGTAGTCTCATTTAAATTTTCCTGACATGATCTCATCCAAAAGCTGTCTTGCCTGTGATGAATCCGAATGTTTTATGTATTTTTTTAGCGTCTCAACAGCTTTGTCTTTTTTACCGAGTTTTACAAGTGATTTTGAAAAGATAAGCCAGCTCGCTTCGATATTGTTGTTGATATCGTTTGTTATAAGCGAGTAGTTATATGCTTGTTCGTAATCACCCAGCTGATAATATTTTTTTGCAACAAAAAGGCTAAGTGCAGGACTATGATTGACATTAAATCTTTTGATTACATGTTTAATGTCCTCTTCGTCGTCTCTTCTTTTTATATCAATAGTGCTTGTTGTTTCTGAAGCAGATCTTTCAATCACAGGTTTTTCTACTATGGCAATGGACTCTTTTACTTCCTCAACAACGGGAAGAGCTACCTCTTCTTTTACGATTACACTATCATTTTTAGTAGGTTTTTCAACTTTTTTCTCAATGACTGGAGCAGGTTTGGCACCGGCTTCTTTTTTGTATATAGGTGCTTCAGCCTCAAGCTTTTTTATGAAGTTTAGAGACGGAGAGAGCTGAACCCTCTCTTTTGTCTCTGCGTCTTGAACCTCAGGCTCTTCTTTTTGTTTTTCATCATCATTTGCAACAACTTTATAAACTTCTTCGTTTTTCGAATCAGCTCTGCTTTTATCAACTACAGAACTCTCTTTCTCTTCATTTATATTTTGAGTTATTGGTGCAATAGGCTCTCTTATTGTCTCTTGTTTTGAACCAAAGTCATACATAATGAAAAAAGATATTGATAAAATAGCCGCACTGACACCCAATGAAATTGCCAAGTAGGGAGTATATGACTTTAGCTTATATTTTTTATGTTTTCTTTCTAGTTCGTCAACATTAAGCATTAATTAATCCTGTATGAATCGCAGCCATCTCAATGATATTTTTTGAAATCTCATTTCCTTTTATCTTTTTTGGACTGTTTTGCGCGTAATAGTGATATATGTCAAAAAGAGTATATACCAACTTATTTGTATCTCTATAGTTCCCATCTGTTAACTTGTGAATAAGATTGATTGATTTTGGCATAAACATACTTGCAGTATCCACACAATTTACTTTCATAAGCTTTTTTTGAATATATATCTTAAGTTCCATAGGAGATGCATTTTCAAGTTTTATGCTCTCCCAAATCCTTGTTTGAAAATGCTCTTTTGCTATAATGTCCTCTTTTTCTGTTTTATGAAGAGCAATTACGAATTTTACTTTTCTGGTATCCGATAAAAGCCTGATCTTCTCCATCATAGCGGTTGTGTAGAGCTGAGCTTCATCGAGCATAATTACAGGCACTACAGCCTCTATTAGTTCTCTGTTCTCTACGACTTTCATAAATTGTGTAAAGTTTAACTCGCCGTCATATCTGATACCGTAGAGGTCCTGAGCAAGTGTTTTAAAAAACTCGCTCTCATCTAAAATGGGAGTCTTGTAGAGATAAGCTTTTTGTGCAGGAGCAATATCTTCATGCAGCTTTGATAAAAACATGCTCTTTCCGGTTCCCGGTTTTCCATATAGAAGAACCATCTTCAGAGGCTTCTCTATAGAGTCTCTAAGGGACTGGTAGATAATAGAGATCTTCTCAAGCTGGATGTAATCTTTTACATTGACCGTATCTAAAAAAACATCCCTTGAGTTTTCATAGATACTTGGTTTCAATCTTCCTCTCTTGTTTCGCTTGTAGTTACTTTTATCGCCTCTTTTGCATTTATCATAATGCTCTCAGATAACCCTTCATAGCCCAGATCAGATAGTGATAGGCTATCCTCGCCTTTGCGAATGATATGAGGCTCGATAACGATAACAAGCTCTTGAGTTATCTTCTGTTTGTTCTCATACCTAAATAGATAGTTAAGTACCGGAATGTCACCTAGTATCGGAACTTTATTGATGTCGATCATATTGCTTGTATTAATAAGACCGCCAAGAATGATACGATTGCCATCTTTTACAGTAACTACAGACGAGAGTTGACGACGGCGAAGATCCGGCGGCATAGTTCTGTCTTGTCCCTCAATTGCAGATATGTCGGTCGCTGTTTCAGAGACAGAAGGGTTTATTTTTAAAGTGATCATATCATCATCAGAGATCTCAGGAGTAATATCAAGTAAGACACCTGCAAATACAGACTGAAGATCTTCACTTGTGCTTTGAGTCCCGCTCGTAGTTCCTGAAAGTGTCTCAGTGCTTATGATCTTGTAAAAATACTCGGTACCGGCAGTAATAAGTGCTGCTTGGTTATTAAGCGTTAATACTTTAGGGTTTGAAATAGAGGTTACGTCACCCTGAGTCTTAAGAAACTTTATGACCTCGTTCAGGTTTCCGCTCGCGCTTATTTTTATAAGGTGAGAGTTCTCGCTTGCTCCACCGCCAGCAATTGCGGTAGTAATCTTGTCATCCTCAAATTCAGAGATGTTCTTGTGAAACAGCTTGTCTATGCTAAGATCTATATCTTGAAGCTTATATAGCTGAGACCAGTCAACACCGGTTGTTTTGCCGTCACTTAGCGTTACAGAAAGAAGCTGAACATCTATAAGTACCTGAAGCTGTACTTTCTCTTGTAGTTTTTGAAGATATTTTTCAAGTCTATCCATCTGTTTAACTGTAGCAGTAACCGTAATAATCCCCGCATTTTTATTGATGATCGGAGGTTGTGCAAGATATACATCCTGAGGTCTGTTAAGAACCTCTTGAAGCTCTAGATCAAGCTGATGCCAGAACTGTACTTCATCTGTACTGTCTATTTTCATGCCTGATTTACCTGCGCTTCCTCCACCTATTTCCTCATTTTGAGATGTCGTAGAGGTTCCTCCCGTTTGAGAAGCGACGCCTGCGCCCTCAGAAGATAGAGTGATGTTGGTTTTAGATTCACTTTTTCTTTGTGACAAGATATAGTCTATGTTAAACATTTTTGTTTCTAAATATGAAACCTTTAAAATGTTGTTTTCAAGAGTATAAGTAAGATTATTCTCTCTTAGCACAAGATCTAAAACTTCATTTATTGTCAAGTTGTTTAGATTTGTCTTATTTAGGTTCGTATCTAAGAACTTCTGTGCATTTGGATCCGTTACTATGATACTGAATTCACATTCATCACTAAGCTGCTCTATAAAATCGATTATCTTAGTGTTTTTTGTCGAACTAATGCTAAAGAGTTCATATGAACAATCAGCTAAAGCGTTAGCCGACAATAGAAGCGTTAGAAGAGTTGAGTACATTGTTGTTTTTATAAGTTTCATGAATCTGCCCTACTTATTTTTGAATTTTAAATTTGGATTTGTGATAACGGTTGATAAAAGAAGCTCTTTGCCGCCTTGCTTTAGAGTTACAGACGTTTTGGTTATGTCCGCAACCGTATAGCTGCCGATCTTATCGCTTACTTTATACCAGTTCCCATCAATCATAGCTGACGAGTTTATTATCGCGCTTAAGACAAAACCGCTCTTTTTTGGAGTGGTATCAGCAGTAGCGCTTGCTTGTGTGGAAGCAGTGCTCTTTGTAGAAGATGCTCTTCTTGTAGGAGTTGCAGCTGTTCTGGAACCTTTTTTTACACCTTCTGCCTCAGGCTTGTTTTTCTCTAAAAAGACAAACGGACTTCCGAGTGCAGATATGTTCACACCTTTTCTTGGAGGTTTGATCGCTTCTATCTGTTCATCTACCCACTCAAGCTCGTTAGCGTACAGAGAGTTACTAAGAAGCACCGCGAGCAGTATAGTTAATATTGTTTTCATTAGTAAGTAATCCCCCATACTGAGATATCAAGAGTTGTATTTAACGCATCTTGAGCTTTTATACTAAAGTCATGCACATCTACAACAAGCTCGCTCTGCTCAAGAGAGTTCATAAACTTTACAGTGTCTAAGTAGTTGCCTTTGACATCAAGAGCAATATCCAGAACATGACCAAAAGCGGACTCGTTGTTTTCTGAGTAGCTGTTAGCAAAGTTGATTATCTTGATATTGTGCTTTTTTGCATTTATAGAAATAGAGTTTAGGTACTCTCCCCAAGCTCTTTCATCATAAATTAGTGAAGATATAGCTTCTATCTTCTCTTTTATATAGGCATTTCTCTCTTTTTGTGCTTCAAGTTCAACTTCAAGACCTTTGATCTCTTGGACCAGCATTGCAACTTTTGCCTCAGTGTTCACCTTTAGGTAAAGTTTGTCTGATTCTATTTTTGCAGTTATGTCTTGAACTTTTTTCTTTGCGCTCTCAAACTCATTCATGGATAAATCATAAAATGGGTAAGCTAAAGAGAAAAAAACAATAACTATCATAGCGTATACTACATAGACATCTTTTTGAGATTTTTCCTTAAAGAAATTATCAATTCTCTGTAAGGTCTCTTCTATCATTAATTTAAAATTCATAATAAATTCACCTTTAATTCACCAAAATATAATTTGGTTTCCTTTTCAAAAGATATTTCATCTATCTCAAAGTGGAACTTTCCTTCGTAAACTCTTGTAAGATACTTGATAAGATCTGTGATCTTCTTATCATTGCTAGATACAAGCCCAAGCTTAAGCTCTTTGATCTGGCTACTGCTTTTTTTACTCTCCTGGGCTTCAGAATAGAGTGCTGACTCAAGTCTTACGTTGTATCTGTTTAGATCTTTTGTCAGTTTATGAAGCAACTCGGCTTTCATCGGGTAGTTTACTTTAACGTCATGAATTTTAATAAGCGTATTTTTCTTATCAATATACTCCTGCTGTTCTGCAGCAAGAAGCATTGAGACCTTTGCTTTATCGGCTTCTCTGTTTTTAATTGTAGCTTCTCTTGTGATCTTGATATTGTGAACACTTCTGTATTCATCTTCTAGAAGTTTATACTGCAGTGATTGTGCATAGGTAAGCGTCCAGTATGAAGCCGGGTACAAGAAAGCAAGTACAAGTGAAGCAGCTGAGAGCATAATCGCGCGGCCGCTCTCCCTCTTTGTGAACTTCGGAGGGCGGTGGTAAGTCGTGAAGTTACACTCATATTTGTCTTTCTCAGAGAGCGTGGTATAGATATACATAAGCGAGTGCAGGTGGTCTATATGTGCCTCGCCCATCTCAAGCCCGTAGTCAAAATTAAAACTGCTGCTTTTAATGCTGAGCTCAACTTCAGCCATCTCATCAAGCTTAGTTATAGACTTAAGCTGTGTATCTATATATATACACTCAATTTTATCTATATCTAGAGCCCTTTTTACATAGGTCAAAATATCATTGATATTTGAAAAAATCTCTTTGTATAGTTTGATAACATGAGTTTTGTAAACGCTCTCAGTAGTCTTAAGGTCCTCGTTTGATAGGAAGTTTATAAAATCTTCATACTCTACCAGCTCTCCGTAAATCTCGCAGAATCTCTCATGCATCTGTATAAATGAGTAGTTTATAGACTTTGTATATATGAAGTTCTTCTCATTATATATTGTAATAAAAGTATCATTTTCTTGAAAGTATACAAAACAGTGAACCCCGCCGCTCTCAATAAGATCTTTAGAGTATAGCGACTTTAAAAGAAGAGGAGATGGCAGAATATAGTCAATATATTTTACTTTCTCTACTGCATTTTTAAATACATCATCAACGACCATCGGGTCTATTATAAAGACATGGAAGTTTCTGTTGTCCTCATCTAGGGCATTAAAAGTCTCAATATACTGTATCTGATACATAACGGCTTGATCAAGCCCTAGTTCGTCATACGCTTTATTGTAGATAGCGTCATATAGATCTTCTTCCGGAATATTCTTACTAACTGCAATATGGCTGTTTATAAAACTTTTTGTGTTTAGATATGAGATAACATATTGCTCCTTGGAGTACACAGCGGTAGTGGTTTCATTTAAAAAGTTTGAAACGGCACTTACATATGTACCTTTGTAAGGATTGATAGAAAGCACGCTGGAGAAAGAGTGTTGTTCTTTTTTACTCATTTTCATGATCCTGTATGAAATGAACTTTGGACATATGGCAAAATTCATTGTTTTTATAAAACTCAACCCTGTAAACTCTGTTGTCTACATCTATGGAGAACCTTTTGTCGAAATCCTTAAGCTTTATGCTTACACCGCTTTCGTCAACTAAACCCTCCGATGTGAAACCAATTACGTTTACACGGTAACCACTTTGTTCAATAACGTTAAAATCGTCATTTACAATAATATCTGAAGTTTTGTTTAAAGTTACTTTAACTCCGTCAACAAGAACGTCAAAGGTATCTGTACATGACTCACCAATTTTGAAATATTGCGGACTTAAGGTCACGATCCTTTTGTTGCCTACATAAGCAACGAAGTTACGACCCTCTCTCGTGATACTTCCCAGCGGGTTAGAGAACCTAAATACATTACTCTCTGATTTTATCGGAATAAAGCTTAAAGATTTTTTTGTATTAGTTAAATTAATAGAAATGTTGTCGTTAATGCTTAAATCACCGTATTCTTGAAGAAGTTTGGCTATGTTTTCTTCATCTAGCTCAAACTCTCTTTCAAAGCCGATCTCCATAATATTCATAAACTCCTCTATCGCAAGAAGGTGATAAAAGACTTTTTGTGATAAGGATGGAAGATTTTTACTGCTCTCAATTGCAAAAGCCGGCTTATTGTGAGTAACTGCATAGTAGGTAAGGGAGAGCTGCATCGCTTCATCATCGAATTTCGTATTTGTGTTTTTTACATCAAATGTATGATGATCTTCAATGAGTCTTCTGTTTATTCTATCTTTTATATCAAGGGCTATCGTGTTCAAATTGCCAAAAGGTTGCGTCTGGTTTAAGTCGCACTGATCAATTACGCACGTCTGACCCCATGCATTCGGGTTAAATATATTTCCTTTATCTGTTTTTCTGTAAAATCCGTTGCCATCATGCAGATTAAGAACCAAGGAGACATTTTTTTGTGTGATGATCTTTTTGATCTCTTCAACTATCTTCTTGTCTTTGTCACCGTTTTTTATTATGGCGAACTTTCTATTCATGTCTCCGTTGATGCCTCTGGAGTTTTTTTGAATGCTTTTTTGATTTAAATTTGGTACTATCCACAGATTTTTTGAGTTTATTTTATAGTGGGTAGCCAAGATCGACGCAGAGAAGTATCCGCCCGGTTCATCGCCGTGAATGCCTGCTATAACAAGAAGCGTGGTATCAGAATCACTGTTCTCTTTTTTGATAAGTTGAACATCCGCGTTTAAAAAATGCGGGTACAGTAGGAAGAGAAAGATAGATTTTATTAAAAGATATTTCATCTATATGCTCTTCTATTTTTCTGTTAAGATTTTGATCTTATTATCTTCGCCAAGCTCTATAACAAGTGTCTTGTCTCCGGTAAATTTAAATGTGTCGGATTTGTAAAACTCTTTAAAGTTTATTTGGTATATATTTGACGTATTTGGATACGGCAGCACATTTATGTCATTAAATATAATTGTCTTTTTTTCAACTTTTTTGAAAACTCTGGTCTTATATTTTCTAAACTCTTCTATGTTCATTCCGTCGCTTCTGACAAACTCAGGAGAGTAGAAGCTCAAATACCCCTCAATATCGTCATATATCCAGCTGTATCTCCATGAGTATAGCTGCGCTAATATTGACGAGAGAGTATCTTTTGATATGTTTTGTTTTACCTTTGCGTCATCTATTATTAAGACGGTCTTATCAATGTCTATATTTCTGTCTAAACACTCAATGCTGGAGTTGTTTATTGCTATGCAACCCCTTGTAAACTCGTCTCTATCCTCCGAAGGAAGACCGTGTATCCATATTCCGGAGCCGTTTTTGCCTCTGTATGAGTCATAAATATTCGGGTATGAGGTCACAAATGCCAAGGGTCCGTAAAACGGGTCCAGCTTGGTCTCTTTTGAGAGTTTTTGAGTTATCTGGTATATTCCTATCGGTGTTTTCAGGTCTCCCTCTCTAACTTTGTCACCCTTTAGTTTGCCTGTAAATGCGTCATAAGTTTTTCTATAGTTGAAACTTTGGTTCTCATCAAGCGAGTATAGCTCTAAGGTAGAGACAGATTTGTCGCATGCAAGGATGTTATTATATGACTCTATATAGCCGAATGTCGTATCTTTGTTCTCTACTATTTTGTCCCAATACTCTTTTTTGCTTAGCTCAAGGTCCATCTCTTTTTCGATTTGGGCGATGCCATTCAACCTATAACTTGTCAATATATCGCCTGCGTAGATATTTAGACTTAAAAATATAATCAACAGTAATTTCATGAACTATAACCAACCTCTTTTAAATATGATTTATCTTTGCTCCAGCCTTTTTTTACGACGACCTGTAAGTCTAAAAAGGCTTTTTTGCCGCTAAGGGATTCTATTTTTTCTCTGGCGTATTTGCCGATCCTCTTGATAGACTCTCCGCCTCTGCCGATGATTATCCCTTTTTGCGACTCTTTTTCTACTATTATTGTTGCGATGATCTTATCTATGTTCTTCTCTTCGTATATCTTCTCGATTGTTACATCGGATTCGTACGGGATCTCATCACTTACGTTTTGAAACACGCCCTCTCTTATAAATCCTGCATAGATGTCGCGTACAAGCTCACTGGTCAGATCTTCGGGATCATACAGATATGGAGACTCCGGGAGAAGTTTTGATATGGTCTCTAGCAGGTCTTTGTGGCCAGTTTTTTTTGGTATCGCTACAGGAATAAGTGCTTCAAAATGGTCTGAGAACTGACTGTACTGGCTTATCTTTTTAAAGAGTTTTTCTTGAGATACCTGGTCAATCTTGCTAAGAGCTATAATATGTTTTACTTTGGAGTTGTTTAGTTTTAAAAATTTCTCATAGTTTTCAATGTTGTCGGTAACGGGAGCAAGGTAGACTATTAGGTCGCAATCTCCCATCGCTTTTAGAGCTTCATCAAGCATAAACTGGTTTAATATCTTCTCTCTCTCATGAAGCCCCGGAGTATCGACAAAAATAATTTGTGTATCTTCATGCATGACAATAGCGTTTGATCTTTTTCTGGTCGCATTTGCCTTTTGGCTGACCATTGCAATATTTTCGCCCAGTAGGGAGTTCATAAGTGTGCTTTTTCCTGCATTTGGACGGCCGATCAATGAGACGAATCCCGCTTTAGTCATATTTTTTCCTATAAGATATATCTGGAGAGGTCATCGTTTTCAACGACGACATCTAATTTTTCATGCACTAGCTCTTTAGTAACAATAAACTCTTTATCTCTGTACTCGTCGGCATTAAAACTTATGTCTTCTAAGACTCTCTCAAGAACTGTATGAAGTCTTCTTGCACCGATATCTTCAGTTATTTCGTTTGCACGGTGAGCCAGTTTTGCTATTGCTCTTACGGCCTCATCTTCAAAAACAAGTCTCATGCCTTCCGTACTAAGAAGCGCCTCATACTGTCTTAGAAGCGAATTTTTTGTCTGCGTCAGTATCTGGTAAAGCGTCTCTTCAGTTAAAGATTCTAGTTCGACTCTCAGAGGGAATCTTCCCTGAAGCTCGGGTATAAGATCGCTTGGTTTGCAGAGGTGAAACGCGCCTGCTGCGATAAAGAGGATATGGTCTGTATTGATAACACCGTACTTTGTGCTCACACTGCTTCCCTCTACTATAGGAAGAAGGTCTCTTTGCACCCCCTCTTTGCTCGGGTCGTTTCTTCCCTGAGACTTTTCACTGATAGCTATCTTGTCGATCTCGTCAAGAAAGATGATCCCGCCGTCTTGGGCACGTCTGAGTGCTTCGGCGTTGATACTTGCAGAATCGATAAGCTTTGCGCTTGCTTCGCTTCTAAGTATTGATTTGGCCTCTTTAACGCTTACCTCTTTTTTATTGTCTTCTCTGTTCATTTGTGAGAATACTTTTGAGAAGGACTCTTGGACTTTTGCCATCTCGGGTGGAAGATTTGTGTCGTTAAACTCTATATGGATCTTCTCAAGCTCTATCTCTATGGTTTTATCATCCATCTCTCCTGAGAGGACTCTTTTTTCGGTAGCTTCAAGCAGCCTGTGGTAGTCATCTTTTTTGCTCTCGCTTGCACTCGCAGGAAGAGGGGGGATCAGTTTTTCAACTATCTTGTTTACAACATAGTTCTCTATCTTCTCTCTGTTCTCTTCCTCTTTTTCGGCTTTGACGATCGAGATAGATGCTACGACAAGGTCTCTTATCATAGATTCAACGTCACGTCCTACAAAACCTACCTCTGTATATTTGCTTGCTTCAACCTTTATAAAAGGGACTTTCATCATAGTTGCCAAGCGTCTTGAGATCTCGGTTTTACCTACACCCGTAGAGCCGATCATAAGGATGTTTTTGGGCATAATGTCTTTTTGAAGTTCGGGAGAGAGCTGCATTCTTCTATATCTGGTTCTAAGTGCCAATGCAATTGTTTTCTTTGCGTTGTGCTGAGAGATGACATATTTGTCCAGATATTCGACTATCTCTTTTGGCGTTAGGTTCACTTAGTTTCTCCATCTAGTGTAAGAGTTTTTATGTTGTGGTTAGTGTAGATGCACAGATCTGCAGCAATGCTCAGACTCTCACGTACAAGTGCTTCTTCGTCCATATCCGCATGTTTTTTCAGCGCACGTGCCGCTGATATTGCAAAGTTTCCGCCGCTGCCAATGGATGCTATCTCTCCGTCTTCAGGCTCAACTACATCACCGTTGCCTGTTAGGATGAAAATATGCTCATTGTTTAGAACTATCATCATCGCTTCAAGACGGCGAAGAACCTTATCTTTTCTCCACGCTTTTGAAAACTCTATGACCGATTTTAGGATATCGCCTTTTTTGGCTTCTAAAAAATCTTCAAACATATCAAAGAGGTTAAAAGCGTCAGCAGTACTTCCCGCAAAACCTGCTAAGATCTTTCCGTTGTGAAGCGTGCGTATCTTTGTTGCATTTCCTTTTAGGACGCTGTTACCGAAAGTGACCTGACCGTCACCGCCGATCACCGCCTTGTTCTTGCCCTTGTACGCAAGTATGGTAGTGGCATCAAACATTATTCGCCCTGAACATCCACATGCAGCGTTGCATGGATCGCGTGACCAAGCTTAAGGTCTAGGTCGTGCTCACCTACTGTTTTGATGGCAACTTTATCTGTAATATGCTTTTTGTCTATCTCTATATTATGCTGTTCTTGAAGCGCTTGGGCTACATCATCTTTTGTGATTGAACCAAAGAGGTGACCGTTTTGTCCAAGCTTCTTTATTATGATGATCTCAAGCTTGTCAAGTTTTTTTGCAAGCTCTTTTAACTCTGCGATCTCTTTTGCAAGATTTTCCGCAGCAATTCTCTCATCTTCGGCATGTTGAGCCAATATCTCCGGCGTGGCATGTTTGGCGAACCCTTTTTTGATTAAAAAGTTTTGACCGTAGCCGTCTTTTACCTCTTTTACTTCGCCTGCTTTGCCTAAGCTTTTTACCTCTTTTATCAGTAGAACTTTCATATTTTTCCCTATCTCTCTATTTCGCCGCCGTAAGAGACGATCCCATAAGTCAGATTTCCTATTTTTGTATATCCCATATCGCCCAGTATTCTTGCACAGTGTGCACTTCTGCTTCCGACGTGGCAGTATAGAATAATGTTCTCATCTTTGTTAAGTTTTGCATCCTCAAGAGCTGCAAAGAAACTGCTTGTAGGAACAAGCTTGTCCGCACCTTTGATGTGGCCCATCTGCCACTCCATATGTTCGCGAACGTCAACGAGTTTAAAATCTACCATCCCAAGCTCTCTTGCTTCAAGAAGAGAAGTAACTTCATCTCCGTCAAGCTCTCTTTGTTCTAAGAGAGCTTGCGCTTCTGCTTTTGTCAGACCGCGGGAGTGAGTGTGAACTGCCTCTTCCATACCCATCTCTGCCGCTTTTTTTGCAGCATATTCAGGTGTACAGTAGATTCCGCAGTGACATAGGCCATCCTCCGGGATCTCTTTTTCGATAGCAGGCTTACAAGGGCATATTCTGTCCTCTACGCTTCTTGGCTTGTCATCTACTACTTCGACCATAAAGCATGGGCAGAAACGCTTGCCGTACATCATCTTGTTTCTTGCAAGACCCATTTGTACGCCTTCGTTTACTTCCGCCTGCGGATTGTAGACCCAGCCGAACTGCTTATTTACTTTATCCGTAAAGGCAACAGTTTTTTCAAGTTCAGCTTGAAACTCAGGTGAATTTATATCTATCTTGACAATGCTCATTATGTTCCTTTAGTATTGTTATTTATTTCTTGCTTTACCGGCGATAATTCTTCTTAGCGCATTTAAGCGGATGAAGCCCTCAGCATCTTTTTGATTATAGACTTCGTCCTCTTCAAATGTTGAGTGCGCCTCCGAGTATAAAGACATGTCAGACTCTCTGCCGACCACCTCTACGTTACCTTTGTAAAGTTTTAATTTCACAGTTCCCTGCACGTACTTTTGAGTTGCATCAATAGCAGCTTGAAGCATTTCGCGCTCCGGCGTGAACCAGAAACCGTTATAGATAAGTTTTGCATAGCGAGGCATCAACTCATCTTTTAGATGTGCTTCTTCACGGTCAAGCGTGATGGACTCGATAGCACGGTGAGCTTTTAGCATGATAGTTCCGCCCGGAGTTTCATAGCACCCGCGTGCTTTCATTCCGACAAATCTGTTTTCAACTATATCAACTCTTCCTATACCGTGCTTGTTGCCATACTCATTTAGTTTTTTAAGAAGTGTAGCAGGTGACATCTCTTCTCCGTTGATGGAGATTGGGTCGCCGTTTTTGTAACCGATAGTAATATACTCTTTTTCGTCAGGAGCTTTTTCCGGAGAAGTGGTCCATAGCCACATAGACTCTTCGGGCTCGTTCATAGGATTTTCAAGATGAAGCCCCTCATACGATATATGAAGCAGGTTCGCGTCCATTGAGTATGGGCTTACAGTAGGATTGCCGTCTTTGTCCAGATGTTTGGCATCGATTTTTATTCCATGTTTTCTCGCATAAGAGAGCAGTTTTTCTCTGGAGTTCAAGTCCCACTCTCTCCAAGGTGCGATCACAGTAACGTCAGGCTTCAAACCTAAGTATCCAAGCTCAAATCTGACCTGATCGTTTCCTTTGCCGGTTGCTCCGTGAGAGACCGCATCTGCGCCCATCTTGTTTGCTATCTCAATCTGTTTTTTCGCTATGAGCGGTCTTGCTATGGAAGTGCCAAGCAGATACTCGCCTTCGTATATCGTATTTGCTCTGAACATAGGGAATACATAATCTTTTACAAACTCTTCTCTAACGTCAAGGATAAAAATATTTTCAGGCTTGATCCCGTTATCAAGTGCCTTTTGGCGTGCAGGCTCGACCTCTTCGCCCTGGCCCAGATCGGCAGTAAAAGTGATTACTTCTGCGTTATACTCCTCTTGCAGCCACTTTAAAATAACACTTGTATCCAATCCGCCTGAATACGCTAGAACAACTTTTTTAACTTCTTTTTTCATTTAAAAACCCTTGCAAGCAAAATAATTACCGCGATTTTACAACAAAAAGTATTAAAGAATGGTTAGTAGAATTATCTGTTTGGGTAACTGTGAGTTACTGCAAGGTTAATAAAGAGGAGAGAGAGTCAAAAGGGCGCGAATCACCCTTTTGAGTCAAAAAGAATTCCGGAAACTTCTTTCATTTTTGGAAGAAAGCCTACTGCTTCTTCAGCAGGGAATCTTCTTATCATCTTACTTGTCTCAGACTCAATAACAGATACGTAAAAAACATCTTGTTGGTCAACGCCAAATTTTATATTTGTTGACATCGGTGCAAGTGCTTTATTTAGTTGATCGACCAGATCCTGTACCTGCTCCTTAGAGTCAATTCTCTGAGAACTTTCTACATTTTCTCTCTGTATCTCTTTGACAACATTTGCCTGTTTCGGCTGTTCTACTGCTCTGACTTGCGTCTCTTTAACGCCTTGAGCTTCTTGCTGACCCATTTGTGACTGCTGCTGTCTTGCAACATTTGCTATGCCATCCATGACTTACTCCTTTTTCTAAGTAAAGAATATTATTAGAAACCAAATCGACACAAAAAAAAATAACTTTAGAAAAATAGGTAAAAAAAAAGATTTTTTTGTTTTTAAATTATGATAATATTCCATTTATGAATCAATATATACAACTACTAAAGTCCCAAACTGTTCTTAGAAGGCTCTCTTTTATACAGCTAATCGCATATTTTGGGGCATGGTTTAGCAACGTGGCGATCTATACTCTTCTTTTGCAGATGAAAGTCTCTGCCGAGGTCGTAGCATTTACGGCAATGCTTCATTTCCTCTCAGGAATAGTACAAGCACCATTTTCAGGCTCTATAATAGATAATATGAGACCAAAAAAGCTTATGCTGATATTAATCGCAGTTGAGATATTCGCTACGCTTTTTTTGGTTTTTGTCAATGAACTATCTGATCTGTGGCTTCTTTATACGCTTGTGTTTATTAAGATGGCGGCAGCTAGTTTTTACTTCACAACAGAGATGTCACTTTTGCCGAAACTCTTAGGAGGAGAGAAACTTCAAAAGGCAAACGAGCTTCACTCCATCATCTGGTCGCTCTCTTACACTTTGGGCATGGCTATTAGCGGTTTTGTTGTTTTTTTGCTTGGAGTAAAGATAGCCTTTATCCTTGATGCTATGATGTTTGTCGTTGCTTTTTTTCTGCTTTACAGAGTTGAGATCGAAGTGGAGTTTATAAAGAGCAAAGAGAGTCTAAAAGAGATGATGCGTGATAGTTTCAGATACTTTAAGAGAAACCCGCACGCCGTACATCTTATGCTTATGCACTCATTTGTGGGACTTACCGCTTTTGATGCGCTTGTTGCACTTATGGTAGATAAATATTATGCTTCCATTATCGCAACATCACTTGCACTTGGGCTTCTGCACGCTTCAAGAGCGGTAGGTCTTGTTATTGGGCCTGTTATTCTTGGGAACTGGATAAACAACAAAAGATTGGTAAATGTTTTTATCTTTCAGGCATTTGCCATCTGGCTATGGGCATATTTGATGGAGGATTTTTATATGTCTCTATTTGCAAGTGTGATCGTGGGGCTCTTTACTACGACTCTATGGTCCTATACATATACGCTTTTGCAAAAGAACATAGAGAAAAAATATTACGGTCGTATCGTTGCATATAACGATATGCTGTTTCTTACATCGGCTACAATTACATCTTTTATGATAGGTTTTTTGGCAACAAAAGGCTTCTCTTTGGAGTTTATAACATTTCTTATAGGCTTTGGGTTTATTGTAGGCGCAGTTTACTTTAGATGGGTTTTAAGAACCCAAAATATTAAAGAGGTAGGATAGAGAAGATGGCATCAGGAATTTTTTTACTTTTAGACGATATTGCAATGCTTGCGGATGATGTGGCGGTCGCAAGCAAGATGGCAACGCAAAAGACGGCGGCTATTCTTGGGGATGATCTGGCGGTAAACGCGCAAAAAGCTACGGGGTTTGACCAGTCAAGAGAGCTCAAAGTTATCTGGGCGATTACAAAAGGCTCTTTGAAAAACAAGGTTATCATATTGCCGGTAGCTTTTCTTCTAACTGCCTTTGCCCCTTTGCTGATTACGATAATCCTTGTTTTTGGTGCGCTTTTTCTTCTTTATGAGGGTGTAGAGAAGATAGAGGAGTACCTTTTTCATAAAAAAGAGGAAGTTAAAGATGAGGAGCTTTTAAACTCAACAAAAGAGAACATCTTGGAGATAGAAAAGGAGAAGATAAAGTCAGCCGTACTTACCGATTTTATACTCTCCATAGAGATAGTGGTTATTGCTCTTGCCGCAGTAGCAGACAAACCGTTTATGGTTCAGGTCTCCTCGACCGTTTTTGTAGCATTAATAGCCACTTTTGGAGTTTACGGGCTTGTTGCATTGATAGTAAGAATGGATAATGTAGGCTTCTGGCTTATAGAGAAAAAACAGGCAAAAAGCGGCAATTTTCTAATTGGCGCCATGCCCAAACTTATAAAAACTCTGGCATTTGTCGGAACTTTTGCGATGATCTTGGTGGGCGGGGGAATACTCTCTCATAAAATAGAGTTCTTTCACAACTTCTACATAGAGGCACTACCGGCTCTTGTTAATGATCTACTTATAGGTTTAGTCATAGGAGCAGTAGTCCTGCCTGTCGTAAATATCATCAAAAAGATGTTCAGTAAAGCTTAGAGGGCAGGTTAAACTCTTTGTAGTATATATCTATCATCCTCTTTAGCGTCTTATCGTCAAGAGTGCTTTTCTCTTTGACCCCAAATCTATTTATGTATTCTGGTGGGAGGATGGACCTCTCGGGAGCAGGCTCTTTTAGATACTCGTAAATAGCCTCTTTGATTCTTCTTTCACTGCTGTATCTGAGAGTATATTTCTTCATAATTATGTGAAATTTAAAATCTTCTCCATGACAGTTTAGACAGTTTTTATCAAACTCTGAAGCATTCAAAAAAGCACAAAAGAGGATGAAAATAGCAGCTTTTTTTACCATGAGAGAGTCACCTTTGTCCCTATGTTCGGTTTTGAGTCTATATCTATCTTCATTTGATACTCCTGTGTTATCGACTTTACAATGCTGTAACCGATCCCAAATCCTCCTTGGGATTTGTCAAACCTGATATATCGTGTAAAAATTTTCTCTAACTCCTCTTTGCTCATTCCTCTGCCCTCATCCTCTATGCTTAGGTGCGCCTCATCCAGAGTGATTCTTATTTTGGTTGACTTATTTGTATATTTAATTGCATTTGAGAGTATATTGTCTATAAGACGCTCCATCTTTTGTCTGTCTGCTGTAAAATGTACATCCTCTTTTATATCCAAGATGAACTCTATTTTTTTCATATTTGCCATATTTACAAAGTATTCCACTCTCTGAAGAACTATCTGGGAGAGATCTAGATCTATGTTTTGAAGCGATGTTTTGTGATTTAAAAGCAGATATACCAAATCTTCGTAGAGATTTGAGATGCTCATTGAAGCGATCTTTATGCGCTCCAACTTTCTTAATGTCTTTTCGTCACAGTTCGAGGAGTCTATGGTCTCTATGTTCGTAAGTATAGCCGTTATCGGGGTGTTTAGCTCATGAGTGGTATCTTTTATGAAGTTATCAAGAAGTTTTATATTCTCTCTAATTGGTTTTAAAACAAGATTTACGAGAAAAAACGAGGTAATAATTGTAATAAATACAACGATAACCGCAATATAGATCAGATCGCTAAGTATATCTATATCTTTCGTCTCCTTTTGCACTACAATATATGCAGCACCCATGTAGTAGGGTGAGAGAGGCGAGATGAGGTATGATTTTGAATTCTTTGTAAAAAAATTATCGCCTAAGTTCTTTATATCTTCATCAAGAGTGCTGAAGAGAAGATTGTTATCTATGTCGTAAATGGCGCTTTTGAAATTCTCAAATCTGGGATATTGCAGTTTTTCGCCGTTTTCTTCATGTAGGAGAGAGAGCTTCTCTTCTACTTTTGCGGCATAACTTTTTAAAATCTCCTTTTCGTCATGCATCAGCTGGTCTTGCTCATAAAAATAGTACCCTGCAAACAGAGTGATGATTAAGAGCAGCGTGGAGCTAAGGTAGAGCCCCAAGACATAGGCGATGCTTTTTCTCTCTCCGCTATACAAGTTTGTATCCGAAATTTTTGATGCTTAGTATATGCTCTTTGCCTATATTTTTACGCAGGTTTTTTATATAGGTTCTAAGACTCATATAGCTGTGGCTCTCGTTGAACTGCCAGACGTTTTCATATATTTCCTCAAAGCTGACGCACTCGTTTTTATGTTTTAAAAGCAGTTTTAGCAACAAAAACTCTTTGTGACCGAGGGGTATCTTTTCTCCCTCTTTTATAAGCTCGTTTGCGTAGAGGTTGAAATTTACGGAGTCGTTTATTTTGATAAGCTGTTGATGTGTTTTATACTCCCGCTTTAGCAGAGCGTTTATCCTAAGAAGAAGCTCTTTTAGCGCAAACGGCTTTTTTATATAGTCGTCCGCGCCGCTCTCATAGCCCAAAGATAGATCGTTTATGCCCTTTAGTGATGTTATGAAGATCGTGGGGGTAGAGATGTCTGCGCCTCTGAGCTCTTTTAAGAGCTGAAATCCGTCGATTTGCGGAACATTGACATCTAGCAAGAAGAGGTCGAACTTTTGGGCATAGACAGTTTCGAGAGCCTCATCTCCGTCATAGACGCAAACCACGTCAAATCCCTCATCTTTGAGAAACTCTTCAACGGTTTGCGATAGATTGAGATCATCTTCCAAGTATAAAATTTTCATAAAAAATTATATCCAAATCTACAAAATTTCATCTTCGCCTACGTCGTGAAAAACGATGCCTCTGTTTTCTATCTTCATGATCCTGTCGCAGTATGGAAGGATCCTCTCATCGTGAGTGACGGTAATGATCGCCACGTTCTGCTCTCTTGCGATTTTTTTGAGCATCTTAATAACGCTCACAGACCTCTCTCCATCAAGTGCGGCTGTCGGCTCATCTGCCAGAATGATCTCAGGGTTGTTTGCTAACGCCCTTGCGATGGCGACTCTTTGATTCTGTCCGCCTGAGAGCTGAGATGACATATTGTATGCCTTGTCCGCGATCTCAAGATACTCCAAGAGCTCCATCGCCTTTTTTTTCGCATCCGCTTCGCTTACTTTGTTGGCTTGCGGAAGAAGCGTAATGTTCTCTATGACATTTAAAAAAGGTATGAGGTAGTGGGCTTGAAAGATAAAACCGATCTTCTCTCTTCGTATGCGGCGGGTATCTTTTGCCATCCACCTCTCTTTATATACCATCTCTTCGCCAAGCCATATCTCTCCGCTTGTGGGCTCTAACACGCACCCTATCATCATTAGAAGTGTAGTTTTCCCCGCACCGCTTGGAGCTATGAGGGCTACTACTTCGCCTTTTTGTATCTCAAAGGATGCATTCTCTATGACTTTGACAAGGTTTTCCTCTTTGCCGAAATTCTTGATTAGGTTTTTAACTTTTATTGCGCTCTGTTCGCTCATATCATCCTCCGATCGCCGCTGCAGGGTCGGCGCTTATAACTTTTTTGACACCCACGAAAGAGGCAAGGATAGAAGCAATGATGACAACTCCAAATAGCGTCCAGGCATCAGGTATCTGAAGCACTACAAGTTTGGGAAACTTATCATAAACGAGGTGTGAGAAAATATTTCCAAAGACAAATGCAAATACTCCAAGCAAAATAGTCTCTTTTACGATCATGGAGATAATGAGTGAGTTTGGCAATCCCATAAGCTTCATAATGGCTATCTCCTTCATCTTCTCCAGTGTCATAGTGTAGATGATAAGTGCTATGATTATGGTCGAGACCACAACGAGAATGACGGTAAAGAGTCCTATCTGTTTTGAGGATTTCTCAATAAGGTTTTTGGTGAGTATCTCTTTTTGCTGTGCGGCTGTGTAGACGCTTTTATGCTGCCATTTTCGTATATCACGGGCAACTTCATTTATATTATAACCGCTCTTTACCGTCGCAACAATTGTATTTACCAGAAAAGATTCGGAGTTTTGAACTCCTCTGGCGATATTGTTCTGTATCTCTTTGTTCGAGTATAAGAACTGCAGCTCCTGCGCATCTTTAAGACTTATGTAGACAAGTGGATCGCCGCTGTTTGAGACTGTGTTGTGCGTAATACCCACAACGGTGTAAAAGTTGCGCCCGAGCTCTATTTTTTCGCCAAGCTCAAAGCCTGTTTTGTCAGTCACGACTATCTCATAGTGGTCGCTCTTTAACTCCCGCCCCTTTAACAATCTTTTTGGGTTTATGGGGTTTATGTCTCCGTAGATGTCATACCCCACAGCTACGACTCGAACGGGTTTTTCGCGGTGAGGAAGCTGGATATTTTGAAAGGTCATCGCTTCGCTTTTATCGATCCCTTGCATAACATAGATGATGTTTTTTAGGTCTTCATGTACTCTTGAAGACTCTGCAAAGGGTCCCATGGTATTTTCCTGAACTATCCACAGATCCGCGCTTATGTCATCAAGCAGTATCTCGGCTTCGACCATCATGCCGCGGTAAACTCCGATCATGATAAGAACGATACCAAGCAGCATTCCCACTCCCATGGCTGTGACTATGAACTTGCCAAGAGTGTGTTTTATATCTCTAGCGGCTAAATTTATCATCTATATATCTTCATCCCTTCACTTAGGGGTTTATTGCCGCCGTTATAGAGCAGCAATTGGCTCTCTTTGTCTAGGCCGGAAGATACGGCAGCCTCTTCGTCGTTTTGAACCAAGATAGATATCTCTTTGAAACGGGCATTGTCGCTATTTGCCACCCAGACCCCTTTTTTTCCATCTTTTGTAACTACCAGACCAAGAGGGATCTTGAGGGCGTTTTCATACTTTGCCACTTCAATCTCTACTTCAGCCTGCTCATTTATATAAAATGGAGTTGGGAGCGTCTCAAAACCTATTGCGATCTCTCTCTCAAGGGTCACAAGATCACTCACGGCAACGATTCTTTCTACGGTTCCTAATAGCTCACTATTCGGCTTTGAGCGGAGTTTTATAGAGGCTTTTTGCCCAAGCTCTATTTTGCCGGCAACTCTTTCGTCTATATTTGTTTTTACCCAGAGTGTTTTTGGGTCAACTATTTTAAATACAGGCGTTGATGGGAGTATATATTGCGCCGCTTCCGCCTCTTTGGTGATTATGTAACCGTCCACAGGCGAGTATACATTAAGCCGCGCTATCTTCTCTTCAAGAGCCTCTATGCTCTTTTTTATGCGTGACCTTTCGGACGTTGCAGAAGCAATCTGTGCTTTTGAAGCGTTGATCTGTGCATTGATATTTTCTAAGTCGCTCTTTGCTTTGTCATACTCCGCTTGCGTGGCAAAGTTTTGCTCCATAAGCTTTTTGTAGCGCTCATACGTTGTTTGTAGAAGCACTTTTTGCGCTTCAAGACTTTTCAGGGTACTTTTAGCGGCATCTACTTCATGTCTTGCTTTTTGCTCGGAGAGTTTTGCTTCATCAAGAAGCATAGGAAGCTCAACGGGATCGATGCTTAAGAGAAGAGAGCCTTTTTTTACCCACATCCCCTCATCAAAGTAGATATTTTCTATCTTCCCGCCGCTTTGCGCCGTGATGGTATATATGTTTTTGGCATCCACGTTTCCGATGCCGCGAATGGTTACATGGAGGTCTCCAAGAGTCGGTTTTATCGTCGCAAAAGTTGATTTTACAACATATACTTTGTTGTAAAAAATAGCCGCTCCAATGGCTACTAAAATAGTGATAAGAGCATATTTAATATATCTGTTCATTGAAGTTCTCCTTGTAGATACTCAAGTCTGTTTATTGTGTTGTTGATGGCAAATTTGGCTTCAAGAAGTCCAAGCTCGGCGTAGAGATGCACAGATGCGGCATCGAGGAGTTCTATGTAGGTGGATAGCCCCTCTTTGTATCTTCCCTCGACTATACTCTTGGTAGCCATTGCTGAGGCTATAAGTGCCTCTTTTGCTTTAATAGTGTGTCTGTATCTCTCCAGATCGATAAGCAGAGCGGATACTTCCTCCTCTAAAAGAAGTTTTTGCGCATTGTAGGACTCTTTTGCCATCTCTTTTGAGATCTTAGCCTGCTGTGATTGTGCGCTGATCCTTCCGCCGCTGTAAATAGGGATGTTTAGCATTACACCGACAAGCGAAGTGTCGTATTCGTTAAGAGTATCCTGATGCGTATAAGATGCAACGGCATCTATCGAGCCGTAGTTCTGGGCTTTTGATGCCTCATATAGCAGAGCATCTCTTTGTATCTCCTCTTTTGAACCTTTAAGCGAAAAGTTCTTTTCTAAAATGTTTTGGGTAAGTGTTCTTCCGTTTTGCTCTTTTGGCGGAGTGCTCTCTTTTAAAACACTCTTCTCATCTATCTCTTCTCCTGTGTAAAGAGAGAGTGAAGAGAGCGCTTTTTTTAGCTCTGAGTATGTTATGGCAAGGTCATCTTGGGCAATATAGAGAGCGCTTTGTATGCTTGATGCGTCCGCCTCCGTTTTCAATCCCTCTTTTACAAGTGCGAGGGATTGTTTGTAGAGCTCCTCTTTTGTCTGAATATCTTTTTGTCTTGCTTTTAGAGCTTTGCTCTGAAGAAGTGCCAAGTTGTAGTAGTTTTTCACGTTGTATACAAGAAGAGCTTTTGCATCTTGCAGTGTCATGTCTGCTCTGTTTTGCTCTTTTTCGTACGCTTTTACGGTTGATGCCGTTTTGTCAAAATCATATATTTTTTGATTCAGTTGCGCACTGACTTTCCAACTCTCATCTTCTATGGTATTAAACTGAGAGTTTTGCGGCATTACAAAGGTGTTGATGGGGTTATACTCCGCACTTAGGTTTATCTGCGGCAGATAGTCCGCTTTTGCGATATCTACAAAACTTTTGCTTTTTACAACACTCAAAGAGAGCCTTTTAATATCGGGATGGTTTTTTAAGGCTTTTTCAATACACGCATCAAGTGTAAGCTCTGCCGCACTTAAGGCAGAGAGAAAAAGATAAAAAGAGAGAAACAGAATTTTTTTCATAATTAAAGATACTTCTTTCTTAAAATATTTTAAATTGTAATAACTATTATAAATTAGGCATGTGAAATCAATGTGAAATACCATTCTAGCGTTCATTAAAAAGCGAATTATCAACCTTCATAGGTTACTATAACAGAAATATATTGCAAAAAGTTTAGTTTATGAAAAATATGATCTATAAATCAAGTGCCGGAGATCTCGATCTAAGTAAAATAACAAGGCTATATCCTGCCGTAGTAGTCGATTTGAACGGCGAGGTCGCAGAGATGAGTCTGGAGTGGGCAGAGCTTTACGGTGATAAGGTAAAGCTAAACTCCTATGTTCTTGTTTTTGACTTTACTCCCGCAAACGAAGAGAAAAAAAATAGAACGATTTTAGAGTTTAAGACAAAAGATGAGCTGATGTCGGCCATGCAAGAGGTGTCACAATTTTTTCAAAACTGATTTCGCGTGATACGCACAAGGTGTTCTCAATCGCAATTCCTGCGGCATTAAAGCATCTTGTAGATATTCTTCAGATCCTTGTAGATATGCTTATGATCGGGATGGTAAGCGTCTCGGCACTTGCCGCTGTGGGTATGAGCATGCAGTTCATGATGATCATCAACGTACTGATGACGCTCTATGTCGTAGGCGGAAATGCTCTGATATCTCGTTTTATAGGAGAGGGGAGAAAAAGACGCGCCTCGGCACTGCTTTACTCGCTTGCTATCTTTGCCGCGGTGCTCTCTGTTTTTGTAACTATCGGCGGTTACGCAGGGAGTGAGAGCATATACAGATTAATGGGTGCGCAAGAGGATGTCGTGGAGCAGGGCGCGCTATACTTTAAGATAATCTCTCTTGGAATAGTCGTTATATTTATAGACACGCTTCTCTACAATGCCCTCTCGGCGGCGGGAGATACGAAAAACTCTCTCTACATCAAGCTTGTCTCTACCGCAATAAACGCTTTTTTAAACTATGTCCTTATCTTCGGTCATTACGGTTTTGAGGCGATGGGAATAGAAGGAGCAGCATACGCGACCGTAATATCTTACTGTTTTAACGTCGTTGCCTACTACATCCTTATTAAAAAGCCGCACTCAAAGCTCAATATCATTCCCATTATAAGGGTAAAAGATCTTATCAGAGTTTGGCATGTAGGATGGAGTGCGGCGCTTGATCGTGGAGTCTCAAGCATGTCGTTTCTTGTTTTTGTAGCCATAATCGCCGCTTACGGAACAGAGGAGCTGGCAGGGTATCAGGTTGCTCTTCGTATAGAGGGGATAGCCTTTATGCCAGGTTTTGGCTTTGCTATAGCGGCTATGGCGCTTGTCGGGCAGAGCATTGGTGCAAAAAATGTAGATAGAGCCTACAATATGGGCGTGATAAGCGGACGCATAGCCTATATATTTATGGGAAGTGTGGGTGTTTTTCTCATACTTTTTCCTGAGTTTCTTGTTAGTTTTTTCACAAAAGATAGTGCGACAATTGCAGTGGCTTCATACTACCTTATACTGGTGGGGCTTACTCAGATACCGCTAGCCATTATGTTCGTCTATTCCGGTGCTCTACGTGGGGCTGGAGCTACAAAAACTACGCTAAAGGTCAACGTGCTATCGCTTTGGATATTTAGAGTGATACCCTCATATATAGCCTACAAAATGGGGTACGGGATCATTGCCATATTTGTGATAATGAATATTGAGACGCTTATAAAAGGGTTGATATATGTCTATATTTATCAAAAGAGGAGCTGGCTCTACACCAAGGTGTAGATGGCAGAAGGGTTATCTTCTGCCTCCGCCGCCTCTGCCGCCCATTGAACCGTTGTTCATAGAACCTCCATTTTTCATGTTAGAGCCGTCCTGCTCGCCGTTTTTGTACTGATTTTCATAACGGTATTTGTTTTTGTTCTCCTGCTTCTCTTTGTTTCTGTTTCTCTCCTGGTTCATCTCGCCCGAACCGGTCTCTTTTTGCATCTGCTGCATCTTCTGCTCATGAGCCTGAAGTGTCTCATCTGCAATGGAGAGTGTTGCAAGAACTGCGACTGCCAATAATATCTTTTTCATTTTTAATCCTTTGGTTTTTGGTACTGAAAGTATTATATAAAAGTGTTAGTGATATATAAGTAAAATAAATCAAAACTTTAGAATGAAAAGGGTACAATTGAGACTAAACTATCATAGAGTAGAGTGAGAACTGCATGGGTATCCCTAACCAGACAAGACGAAATACGTTAATATTGACTTCGATCGTACTTGCAGCGGCGTGGGTCGTCGTTTATCTTTTTTTAAACTATCAAATAAGCAGTTCTGTAGAGAAGCAGTTTCAACGGGTTGCGGCGTCTGCCAAAAATCTTTTTGAAGTAAATCTTGAACATGACAAAATAGAGCTTGAACTGAGGCTTGATGAACTTATAGCTTCAAAAGGCCTCTCAAAAGCAGTATCAAGCAAAGATCATGAAAGCATAGCTTCGATAGTCTCCCCACTTTACAATGAGTTAAAACTCATTCAAAACTCCGTAAACATACTTACGTTTCGCACAAATGACGGTACAACTCTATTTCGTGCGCATAAACCTGAGTATTTCGGCGATAAGCTCAACGAAAAAAGAACCCTTATAACAGATACGAACACTATGCAGCGCTCATTCAGCGGTTTTGAAGTCGGCAATCTTGAGATGACATACCGCATAACAAAGCCTATCTTTTACAATGATGTTTATGTAGGAAACGTAGAGCTTGGAATATCTCCCGAGAATTTTTTGAAAAATCTAAACTCCATATTTGAAGCCGATATAGGTGTCGCCGTAAACAGATCTTTGATGGATGTTTTTATAAACAAAGGCGGAGTGGCAATAGGCGAGAACTACATCTATATAGGCGGAAGCGAAAATTTAAAAAGACACCTAAAGCATGAGCATAACGAGGACGTAGAGCTCTACAAAATAGATATGAGCATTCCTCTAAACAACCATCTATCCAAAACATTGGGATATCTAGTTGTTGGGTTCGATATGTCGGCAGTTGCAAAAAAAGATAGAGAGTTTATGCAGCATCTCTTCTTTATGATTGTCGTGATCATGCTAATTTTGGGGGCAATTCACCATATCGGTTTTAACAAGATGCTTGAATACTTCTCCAAACAGGTCTACACAGACCATTTGACAACTCTTTTGAACAGGCATGCGCTCAACGACAATCTGCTCTCTTTAGAAAACAAGGTGCTTATCCTCAGCAATATAAAAGAGTTCAGCCTTATTAACGAAATATACGGCGTTGATGTTGGTAACGAGATACTTGTCAGAGTTGCGGAAGCGTTTGACGATTTTGCGAAGAAGTATGGCTTTGATGCATACAGGATATCTTCGGATGAGTTCGTTCTGCTTAAAAAAGAGGATAGTTTTGAGGGGGATGAGTACTGTAAGATCATCGAGGAGCTTCACAACAAGCTAAACTCTCTAAAAATATTTGTAGTAGGGGTGGATGAGGCTATTACCATTGAGATATATTCGGGTATAGCGTTTAACGACAAGCACCCGCTTGAAGATGCTCAGATGGCTATTAAAAAGGCTAAAAAACAGTCTCTGCCTTATCTGATGTATTCACAGAAAGTCGATACAAAAGAGTATTCACAAAACGTTATGAGGGTTAAGCGGTGCGTAAAATATGCGCTGGAGCACAAAAACGTCATTCCCTTTTTTCAGCCCATAACAAACAGGGACGGAGTAGTTATAAAGTACGAAGCTCTGGTTAGAATAGTGGAGTTTGACGGCGGCGAGAAAAAGATACTGCCACCGTGCGACTTTTTGGACATATCTATGAACAGCGGCCTATATATACAGATAGCAAAAGAGATGCTGGTTCAGAGCCTCTCGTTTTTTGCAAAAAGAGGCGAGAAGATATCAATAAACTTCCTGCCTAACGACTTTTTTAATACTTCTATGATGGATACTTTGATGGAGCAGATAAAACAGTTTGACTCTCCAAGCAGAGTGGTTGTAGAGATAACCGAACAAGAGGGTGTAGAGAACTTCAAGATGCTTAGAAGAGTAGTTGAAAAGCTTCGTGAGATGGGTGTGCAGATTGCCATAGATGATTTTGGAAGCGGCTATGCAAACTATGCGCATATTTTGGAGATCAAGCCCGATTATCTAAAGATCGACGGTTCTTTGATACAAAATATATTGACAGAGAGTGATTCTCAAATCTTGGTAAAGAGCATAATCCGCTTTGCACGGGAGTTAAATATAACTACCGTCGCGGAGTTTGTTGAAAATGAAGAGATATTTGAACTCCTCAAAGAGTACGGCGTAGATGAGTTTCAGGGATACTATTTTGGACGTCCGACCGACCTCTGTTCTATCGTCACCCCTTTACCCCGTCAGCCCGAGGAGCTGTTAAAAATTTGAAAAATAGCTTTATATAGATGATAAACGGAAGCGTCCATATAAGCGATGAGTAAAGATAGAGCTCACCTGAATAGCTCTCAAGAAACGGTATAGATCCTCTCATAAGAGTTGCAACAACCACTGCTGCGACCATAGAGTGCGTATAGATGTTTGACGTCAGATGGCGTCCCGTATGTATCCAGCTAATGATCATCATGACCATAACGTATGAGAGACCGATGCCACCGCTTGTTATAAAGTGTCTGAAGTGGCTTAGATTATGCGTCTCTTCGGCTAAAATAGCCCACCCCATTAAAGCGTAACCAGCTGCGATCAAGATGAAAATCAGAGCCAGATAGATAACGTACGGCTGACCAAGTATAAATTTATCTTTTAAGATATAGTCGTTTGTTACCGCCAAAACAGCAGCTCCCACGGCAAGCCCGATCCACCCCAGAGCGGAGTTTGCAGGGTATAAAAACTCTGCGACGCTAAAGAGGATGACACTAAAGACGGCGAGGTTTGTCAGCGGAGGACGTGAAACATACACGTCATCTATTCCCTTATCCTCCATCAGCTCATTTACTGCCTCCATATTGACACGTCTAAGTGCCAGAAGTATCAGCACAACGTGTCCCCCAAGAGCTATTTTGAGTATATCCATCGGTGGAGTGGAAGCGTGACCTGCCATAGAAGCGAAGAACCAAGCCTCTATGATCAAAAGAGCCAATAACGTATATCCCAGAGAGGCGTGTCTTTGAAGCTTGTCCAGAACCGCTCTTCTGCCAAACCAGATAAGCCAGCCAAGCATGGATAGGTTCAAGATAGCGGTCAAATAAACTCCCGTGACGTCGATGAGCCAGAAGCTTATGCGGCCTGCCACCCATAACAGTACCACATACTTCAACCTTTTGCCTATAAGCGGAACTAGCCCCGGAAAAAGCTCTGGAAGTCCTGTGCTTAAAAACGCTAATGCCCCTATGGTAAGTATTCCAAAGAGCATCTCGTAAACGTGCCAGACTAAAACATTGTCCATAAAGGGTATGTTTATGGCTCCGCTCCAGACAAGCCCCCAAAGAAGCATGGAGATTATCATATATGGAGCAAGAAGCAGAAATACCGGTCTGAAACCATATGCCAAGTACGCAGGCACATCCTTCTCGTCAGGGTAGTATAGATAGTGGTTCGTCGCGTGCAGTATCTGCGGTTTTTCTTCTTGGTTCATTATTTCAGCTCCAGCTCAAACGTGCTTATTATCTCTTCATCTTGGAGTATCTCGGCACTCTTTCCATATACATACTTGTCGTCTCTTTGATTTTGGATAAGGTCAAACCTGAATTTTTTCACTATATGTCCAGGATCGGCTTTAAGAAGAAGCATCTCATCGCTTAAGCGAATCGCCTCCATAAGATCGTGGGTTATAAATAGTATACTTATCTCTTTTTTGCTTATCATCTCAATAAGCACGCTTTGAAGCTCTTTTTTAAGACCTATATCAAGAGCTGAAAATGGCTCGTCCAAAAAGAGCAGGGAGGGTTTGACGACAAGCGCTCTTGCAAAAGAGACTCTCTGCTTCATACCGCCGCTGAGGTCTTTTGGAAACTTCTCAAAATCATCCTCTTCAAGTCCGAAGCGAAGCGCAATTTCTTGCGATCTTTTAACAGCGATCTCTTTTTTCTCGCCTTTGGCGATGAGTGCCAGAGCGATATTGTCTATGACGTTTTTCCACGGAAGAAGCCTAGCTTCCTGAAAAGCGAACGCACTGCTTGAGAAGGTGTTTGTCACACTTCCCTTTTGAACATCCAGAAGATCGGCGCATAAATGCAGAAGCGTTGTCTTTCCGCCCCCGCTGGGGCCTACTATCGAGAGGACTTCGCCTTTTTCGAGTGTAAAGTTTATATCTCTTAAGATCTCACTAAAACCAAAGTGGTGGTTTAGTTTTTTTACCTCTAGTCTCTCCACAGTTCAACCTCTCTTTTTATCGGCTCTAATATTATGTACTCGATGAACATAAGCGAAGCTATCATAATTACGACGATTGAGAGAGCCGTAGGGGTGTCAAGCTGGCTTCTCGCCACTGCCAAAGATGCGCCGATGCCATCACTAGTAGCTAAAAGCTCCGCCATGATGACTATCTTCCAAGCCATCCCAAGACCGCTTACCCATGCGGGAAAGACGTATGAGAAGATATGCGGAAAATAGACGTCAAAAAATCTCATATGCCACGGAAAATGAAAGCTCTGCGCCATCTCTTTTAAATCACCGTCAAGCGTGCGGGTTCCCTGAAGAGCCCCGACAAAGATGATAGGAAAAGAGGCGACGATAACCGTAAAAATAACGGTCTCATCACCCATACCGAACCAGATCATCGCCAAAACTATCCAGGCAATAGGAGGCATGCCAACAAGTATAGTTACTATCGGGCGGCTCATCATGGAAGCCGTTGCGAAAAAACCTGCAATAAGTCCAAGAGCGGTTCCTAAAAGAAGTGAGATGCCAAAGCCAATGCTCGAACGGTAAAGCGTCGTTTTTATCTCTGCTATGACAGCCTCGTCTTGAAGCATCAAATCCAGAGTTTTAAAGGTCTCAAGCGGAGACGGCAGAACCAGATCGCCGTAGAGTTGATTTCCCACATCCCAAAGTGCGATAAATAGGAGTATTGAGGCGAGCGCTCCCCATCCGCTCCAAAGAAACGCGGGAAAGTCTTTGAGAATTTTTAGAGCAAATTTCATCTGTTACAAGCCGTAGTAAAAACTGTTTTGGGGCAGTTTGTCGCCGATACTCTTAGGCTCTTCCTCTTTTAAGACGTTAAAGAAAAATTCCAAATCTTTTTTTGCTTCCGCTGCGCTTACGTTTTTAAGCCTTACATGGGAGATGGAGTCGCTTACTCCTTCGGCGTTTAACATATCAAGAGTTTTTACGACAAGTTCTCCAGCCTCTTTTGGGTTAGCCTTGTACCACTCAAGTGATTTTGCATACTCCTCTTTAAATCTTTTGATGAGATGCTCATCTTTAACGTGCCCCATAACTGCAATACCCGCTTCAGGAACATCGCCGGAAGTACCAAAGAGTCTGCCCCATTCATCTTGCAGATCGACGCTTCTGAACAAGTCAGGCGCGACCAGACTTACGGGAAACGATTTTGTTTTGCGTAGAGCTATGGAGATGGCAGGTTCAGCCAAAAGTGCATGGTCTACTCTTCTCATGATAAGCATCTGCATAGCATCCACTGGACTTGCCACATATAGAAGCTCAAAATCCTCTTTAGGGTTCAGCCCCTCTTTTTTTAGAAGCTGTTTAAAGACGATGTCGGGCATATCGGCGCGAAAAGGAACCGCTATTTTTTTGCCTTTAAACTCTTTAAGGCTTTTTAGCGAATCATCACGGCTTATCATTCCTAAAATACCCCAAACGGAGACGTTAAGAAGCCTTATGTCAACGCCTTTATTGTTCAGTATTGCCGCGGTGTTCGTAGGGATGGCTACGAAGTCAACATCCCCTTTAATGGTCATTGCACGAAGTTCGTCTGGATTTTTCCAAAGTTTGAACTCTACCTTGTCTGCAACATCGCTTAGCGCGTTTGTCTCTATCATATGCAAGATCGGGTGTGAAACGGAAGCAAAAGGACCGGAGACCACGATCTTGTCCAGTTTCTCGCCCGCAATAAGTGAGTTCGAGCCAAGTAGCAGCAGTGTAAAAACTGTAGAGATAAAACTTTTCATAATAAAAAATCCTCGTAAAATTATTTTGTATATTACTAACTATAATATTAATTATCATTGACTATAATCAAGTCAAAACATATAACCAAGTCTGACCATAAATCTCTCTTTTTCAAGAGGCTGATACTCTTTTAGATCATAATGCGCCAAAAATGAGAGACCTACGCCTACGTGAATCTTCGGTTTACCAAATGGCAAAAATTCAATCTGCGGCGTAATGTAAGCTGCCGTTCCGCTAAACGCCTTAAAAGGGAGCATTGAGCGAAGCGGTGCATTTGTGTCATCCCCCATGTCCGTCTTTGTATTGTACTTAATATTATACTCAACACCAATATTTAGTTTGCTTGTAACAGCTTTTGTCGTTGAGAGGTTCAGAGCGATCTCATCGCCGAAATCGTAGTTGTTGTGCGCTTTTGGTCTGTGCGTGTACATAGCGTGCGCATCCACTTCCCAGCTCTCATCCAGCATCTTTGTAGCTCCAAGCCCGAGCATATACTCAAACTCTCCCGTTCCCATCTGTGTAGGCATAGGAGTGTTTACGTCGTTTGCAATAGCAGGTGCTGTTTTAAATGAGCCGTTTGTAGAACCTGTTGGGAGTTTTACACCTGCATCAAAAGAGAGCTGATACGCAGCATCGCTCATAGGTACTAAAACGTGTCTTGCGGCCAAAACTATATCGCCTAGACCTTTGTTCTCTATGGCTACGTCATTTACACCGAGTCTAGCAGTAGCTTCGATATTTTTGTAAGGAATGATCGCGCTTATGGTCGTTTTGTTAGATAGCCCGTAGCTTAAAGCCACAGTGGTTATATTTGCAGTCGCATCAAGATTCTCTCTGTTTTGAACCTCGCTTGTCCCATCAAACATACTGTTTCTATCAAAATTTATATGCGTCATCGTCATCTTTAACTTCCCCTCAGGCAGAACTAAAGCGCCGCCTTTTGAGTTAATGGCAGGTATTACATCCGCACTTATAAGTATTGGGGCTAGTAAAAGTGATCCTATAAACAATTTTTTCATTTTTGTTTCCTTGTTTTATAATGATATTCATTCTCAATACGAAAGTGTATAGGAAGTTGCCTTAATCTAATATAAATATTGATAATTATTATCAAAGTAATTATTTTAAGAAGATTTCGATAAAATTTTGCCCATGAACAAAGAGCAATATATAAAAGCAGTAGAGCTTCTTAACCTCTACTCATACCACTACTACGTACTTGATGACCCGATGACTACCGATGAGGTTTACGACAAGCTTTACCATGAGGTTTTGGAGTATGAAGAGCGCCACTGTGAGGATATTCTGGCAAACTCTCCCACGCAAAGAGTGGGCGATGTCATCTCGGAAGGATTTTCAAAAGCTCCCCATCTTAGCCGAATGTGGAGTCTTGAGGATGTTTTTGACTCTGATGGACTGCAAAAGTGGCTCACTAAAACATACAAACTAGACAGCAACATCTCATTTTACTGCGAGCCGAAGTATGACGGTGCAAGCCTAAATCTTATCTATGAAGATGGCAAGCTCTCTCAAGGCATCACACGCGGAGATGGAAGTGTGGGTGAGCTTATAACCCAAAACGTAAAAACTATCCGCTCAATCCCGCTAACCATAGAGCATAAAGAGCGCATCGAGATTCGCGGTGAGGTTGTGCTTTACAAAGATGAGTTTGAGCGCATAAATCACGAGAGAGCCGCAAAGGGCGAGGCAGTTTTTGCAAACCCTAGAAATGCCGCGGCAGGTAGCCTAAGACAGCTTGATTCAAGTATAACCGCTTCAAGAAATTTGGTCTTTTTGCCTTACGGTGTCGGAGAGAACACTCTGGAGCATAAACTGCTCAGCGAAAAGATGGAGTACATCTACTCTCTTGGCTTTAAAAAACCGCCGCTTCGGGCTACATGTAAAGATTTTGACGAGATAGAAGCCGTATATGAAGAGATGAACCAAAACCGTGAGAGCTACGCGATGATGCTTGATGGTATGGTTATAAAAGTCAATGAAATTGCCGCTCAGATAGATATGGGTTACACTGTTAAAAACCCGCGTTTTTCTGTTGCTTACAAGTTTCCCGCAGTCGAGAAGATAACTACGCTAAAAGAGATAATCCTTCAGGTAGGACGTACGGGCGTGGTTACTCCTGTGGCCATTGTCGAGCCGACAAATATTGATGGTGTTATAGTCGAGCGCGCAACTCTGCACAATTTTGACGAGATAGATAGAAAAGATATCCGCATAAACGACAAGGTCATCATCCTTAGAAGCGGAGACGTTATACCAAAGATCATTAAGGTTTTAACTCACGAGAGAGACGGTAGCGAAGTTGAGGTTCAAAGACCTACAAATTGCCCCGTTTGCGGCAGCGAACTTTTGGATGAGGGCGTGCTTCTGAAGTGTCAAAACCTTACATGTGAAGCCAGAGTTACCAACTCTATCATCTATTTTGCCTCAAAACCGTGCTTAAATATCGACGGTTTGGGCAATAAAATAGTAGAGGCTCTCTTTGAATCGGGTTTGGTGAAGAGCGTAATCGATCTGTTTGATCTGACTCTAGAGAAGCTCTTAACGTTAGAGGGTTTCAAAGAGAAAAAAGCGCAAAATCTGCTTGCCTCACTTGAAGCCGCAAAAGGGTGTGACTACTGGCGGTTTGTAAACTCTTTGGGTATCGAGCATATCGGAGAGGTGGCGTCTAAAACTCTAAGTGCCCGTTTTGGAAGCTCTTTTATAGATGCCTCAAAAGATGAACTGGTAGCGTTAGAGGGTTTTGGTGAGGAGATGGCGGAGTCCGTTTTGGAGTTTGTTCGAGTAAACAGAGAGACTATCTTAGAGCTTCAAGAGATTTTGCGTCCTCTTGAACCAAAGCAGAGAGAAGAAGCAAAAGAGAACCCGTTTAAAGGCAAAAGTGTAGTTCTTACCGGAAGCATGAGCGAGTCAAGAGACGCCATAAAAGAGATGCTGCAAGCTCTGGGCGCAAAGGTGGTGAGTTCGGTATCTAAAAAGACGGACTTTGTCATCTACGGCGAAGATGCGGGAAGCAAATATGACAAAGCTGTGGATTTGGGTGTCGCGGTTCTTAGCGAGCAAGAGATGAGAGAAAAAATTGAGCAGGCTTGATAACTATCTGGTAGAAAACTCTCTGTGCGAGAGCAGAAACAAAGCGCAGACACTCATAAAAGAGGGGCTTGTAAGCGTAAACGGCGAACAGATCATTAAGGCATCGCATAAACTAAAAGAGAGTGACAAAGTGAGCGTAAAAGAGCATAAAGAGTATGTCTCACGCGCGGCTTTTAAACTGAGCGCTTTTTTGGAGGAGCTCTCTCTTGACGTAAATGGGATGAGCGCACTTGATATCGGCTCTTCAACAGGCGGTTTCACTCAGGTGTTGTTAGAGGGCGGAGCTGCAGAAGTAACGGCTGTGGATGTCGGACGAGATCAGCTGCATGCAAGCCTGAAAAACGATGAGAGAGTCCACTCATACGAGGGTTGCGACATAAGAGAGTTTGAGAGTGAGAAAGAGTTTGACATAGTGGTAAGTGATGTCGCTTTTATCTCTCTGCTTTACATTTTGGATGCAGTCGATAGACTCGCAAAAGATAAGATCATCCTGCTTTTCAAACCGCAGTTCGAGGTAGGGCGTGAGGCAAAGAGAGACAGAAACGGTGTCGTTACCGATGAAAAAGCGATACTTAACGCCATGATAAAGTTTGAGGATGCCTGCAGACTAAAAGGGTGGAAGCTTGTTCTGAAATCGCCTTCAAAACTCACGGGCAAAGAGGGCAATCTGGAGTACTGCTACTTTTTTGAGAAAGAAAACAGAGCATGATGCCCTTTAACAATCTTGGATTTGTCTTTAAACATTTCGGCTCCATTATATATTCCAAACCCATTTTAGAAGATCTGTGTCTGTTTTTGCAGGAATTTACCGATAAAGAGAGTGTTTTGGACATAGGTGCGGGTACAGGAGTGATGAGCGAGTTCGCCTACAGATGTAACGACAGATTGAAGTTTGTAGCCGTAGACCCAGCAGAGGGGATGCTCAAATACGCTCCGCCGTATCTGGAGACCCACATAGGAGCAGCAGAGGCTATGCCGTTTGAAGATGGCAGTTTTGATGCCGTCTTTATGGGAGAGTCGCTGCATCACTTTGACGATATAGATGCCGCACTTGGTGAAATTGTACGGGTGCTAAAAGAGGGCGGAAAGCTTTTTATATATGATTTTGACAGAGGCACCTTATTGGGCAAATGCGTCTGTTTTATGGAGAGAGTCTTCGGAGAACCTGCCAACTTCTATGAGCCTGCCGTACTCAAAGAGGAGCTTGAAAGTTACGGTTTTAGCGTAACTGTCATGAAACACGGATGGAGATATACCGTTAGCGCTAACCTATAAAAACATCAACTAATCTCCTCATTGAAATGAACATTTTTCGTGTTCGTTTATTTAGCAAATAACAAGTTAATCTATATATAATGTTCGTTAAATGAATAGTTATGACTTTGAGGGATCGGATGAAATTATTTAGCTACGTAATAACCCATGATTATGGTTTTGCACCCAATCCATTTGGTGGGGTTTTAACTCTGGCAACGTGCAAACCGGATATAAGAAAAAGTGCTTCTGTTGGCGATTGGATAATTGGTACAGGGTCATTAGTTGGGGTAGGAAATAATAGACTCATCTATGCAGGTTTAATTAGTGAGGTTACTACTATTGAGTCGTATGGCTCAGATTATAGGTATGAAATAAAGATCCCTAACAGTGAAACTTCTAATGGGCGTAAGGGAGATAATATCTATTTCATTACTGAGGAAGGTGGATGGGAGCAAAGAAGAAACCCATTTCATGGTGAGGACGAAATAGATAGGGATTTGAAAGGCAAAAACGTATTAGTTTGTGAGTCATTTTGGTATTTTGGTGATAATGCACCATTAATTCCAGATGAGTTTTCTATCCTTGTTAAAAAGGGACCCAAGCACAAAATCAATGAAGACAGTGAAATTGTTTCAAAATTTATTGAATGGGTTTTCCAGTTTAGAATGGGCATACAAGGTCAGCCATCGAGTAGAAAAATGGCATAACACCCGCAGTGAGTGGCACACCGCTCTGACCTGCCGCTCAACGCGGGCGTTATATCCAAGAAACCACATTTTTGGAAATTTGAATATGCCTATTTATGAAAGTTAATCGGTAAATTTAAATTAAGGACTATTAAGGAAATTATTGAATAGTTTTATTTAATCATAAAATATACATCATTTTGCTAGAATGGTGTATATTTTAAATATTGGAGTTTATTATGTTGGCTTTAAAACAGGAACAACTTTTTGAAGAGATAGATATTTTACCAATAGATTTAAAGACTGAAATCGTAGATAAAATATTGGCTAGTATTACACCGTTAAATAGTGAAGTAGATAAGCTATGGGTTAAAGAAGCCAACAAAAGAAAAGAAGAAATTGAATCAGATTCCGTTACATTAGTTGATGGAGATGAAGTTTTCAAAAAAATATCTAAAAGACTCCACTAATAAATGACCTACTCTTTCCACCCGGATGCTGAACTTGAATTAAATGCTTCGGTTGATTATTATCAAGAGTGCAAAGATGGACTCGGAGCAGAATTTGCGTATGAAGTTCAAAAAACAATCCAAAGAATTTTAGAATTTCCAACTGCTTGGCAAAAGCTAGATGGAGAGATAAGAAGATGTTTAACAAATAGATTTCCGTTTGGGATAATCTACTATAAAAGAGATAATGAAGTTATTATTTTAGCTGTTATGCAGCTTCATAGAAAACCAAACTACTGGAAAGACAGAAGCTAACCACGGAGAGAAAAAATGAACAGTTTTGCAGTAGATGTCGTCGGTATCGTAGGTGTGGCAATGGTTTTGGCAACATATTTTTTACTGCAGAGTGAAAAAATAGACGCCAAAGGCTTTTTGTACTCGTTTCTTAACTTTTTAGGCGCGCTGCTTATTGTCTATTCACTCTTGTATAACTGGAATCTTGCCTCTTTTATCATAGAGATTGTTTGGGTTTTGATAAGTCTTTACGGGCTTCGTAAGTGGTATAGAAGCAAAAGACAGCAAAGCGATAACTAAGTATATATTACTAGAAAGATGGAACAAGAGTTGAGTACTTTTCTTTAATGATAAAATATATGGCATTTTGATAGAATACCGCATATTTAAAATAAAAGTGAAATTTGTGTAATGAGTTACTGGAATTATAGAATTATCTTAAAAGAAGATAAGAGATTAAAAGCAAAATTATATCAGATACATGAAGTTTATTACTCAAAAAAAGGGAAAATAAAAGGCTGGACTGAAAATCCAGTGGCTCCATACGGCGAAACTAAAAAAGAACTAAAAAAAGAGCTTAAATATTTTCAAAATGCTTTAAAGCATCCAATTTTAAAAGAAAAGAAAAAAGGTAAAAAAACTATCTTGGTGGAAAAGAAAAAGATATGAAAAACAGCACATCCATAGCCATAGGCGGTTTTGACGGGATGCACATCGGACATCAGCAGCTTTTTGGAGCGTTGGATGAGAATAGCACTATTGTCGTTATTGAGACTGGTTATGCAAACCTTACTCCAAAAAAGGAGCGCGAGCACTTTTCGCATCATCCTATCATCTACCTTGAACTTGACGATATCCGTCACTTGAGCGGGGAGGAGTTTATACTCTTTTTAAAAGAGAAGTTCCCAAAACTACAAAAGATAGTCGTCGGGTATGACTTTCACTTTGGAAAAAATAGAAAATACTCCTTCAATGACCTAAAAACTTTATTCGACGGAGAGGTAGTAGTTATCGATGAGGTGACTCTGCACGGAGATTCCGTTCATTCGCATAAGATAAGAGCAAAACTTCAGATCGGAGATATTGAGGGAGCCAACGCTTTTTTAGGGCATAATTACACTATCAAAGGCAGAGTGGTTTCAGGTCAGGGTATAGGCAAAAAAGAGCTCGTTGCTACTATAAACATAGAGGCAAAAGAGTTTTTGATGCCAAAAGAGGGCGTTTACGCAACACTCACACGCATAGACGATGAGGAGCATTTTCATCCATCTGTCTCGTTTGTAGGGCACAGAGTGACAACGGACGGAAGTTTTGCCGTAGAGAGCCACATACTTGACGGCGAAGTCTCATGCAAAGAGCGCGCACGCATCAGTTTTGTTAACTTTATCAGAGAGAACAAAAAATTCGACTCGCTAGACGAGTTAAGAAAAGCTATAAAAAAAGATATAGCGATCGCTTCAAAGGAGCTAAAATTTCTACAATTATAAAAGAACTGGACAGAGAGTATCTCTACTCCACGCAGGATATCGACTTTAAATTTTACCAAAACGAGAAGGATTTCGTAGTCGATGAGATCCCTATGGGCGAGTTTTTAGGCAGAGGAAACTACCTCATACTAAAGGTGCAAAAAGTTGAACTTACAACTTGGGATATGATAGCAATCTTCGCGGAGTATTTGGCCATTCCCGCTCAAAAGATAGGTTACGCAGGACTTAAGGACAAACATGCGACGACGACGCAGTATCTCTCGGTTGAGACAAAATATGAGGCTCTGCTTAAGAAGTTTCATCACAATCAGATAAAGATACTAAGCACCACAAGGCACTCTCACTCCATAAGAATGGGAGATCTTGCAGGAAACAGATTTAGCATAAATCTTTACGAGCTTGATGCGATCGATGCGGGCAAGATAGAAAAAGTTGCCAGAAAAATAGCTAAAAGCGGACTTCCGAACTATTTTGGCTACCAAAGGTTCGGGCGCGATGCAGGAAGCATAGAGCAGGCCAGAGAGATGATAAAAGGCGAGCTCTTTATAGAGGATGCAAAGCTTAAGAGCTTTTTGATCTCTGTTTATCAGAGCTACTACTTCAACGAGTGGTTAAGAGAGAGGGTGATTCTTAGCAAAGAGAGCGGTTCTTCAGAGTTCGTGCTTCTAAGCGGTGACGTATTCGTATCAAAAGATGGCAAGCTCTCAACTCCAAAGCTGATCCCTTCAAAGGAGTTTGCGGCAAAGAAGATCGTCCCAACCGGACTTCTTTGCGGCAGAGACACATTCCGCGCTAAATATGATGCGGCAGAGATAGAAAAAAAATATGACGATGAGTTTTTGCAGGAGAAGGGTCAAAGGCGCGAAGCCCTTGTTTATCCAAGTGATATCGACTGCAAATACGTTAAAAAAGAGACAATGCTAAATATATCTTTTACGATGCCAAAAGGCTCTTACGCAACAGTTTTTCTAGAGAGCATCGCAGGGAAAAACTATAGTGCTAAAGATGTAAAAAGAGACAAAAAGAGCAAAAAAAGGTAGAGATTTTTTTTAATATTATAAAAGTTTAATTAAATCTTTACTATAATCACACAATTTTTACGAGACAGGGAGTACACCTATGGGTGAATTGTTCACATTTTTCGGTCTAATTTCTCACGATAAGACTTTTATCTATATGACGCACATGCTGCTTTCGGCAGGTATCGCTTTAGTGCTTGTCAAGATGGCTATGTCAAACTTAAAAATGGTTCCGACTGGAACTCAAAACGTAATGGAAGCGTATATCTCAGGCGTTCTTAAAATGGGAACGGACGTAATGGGTCAAGAGAATGCACGCCGTTATCTTCCTCTTGTTGCGACTATCGGTCTGTTCGTAGGTATCGCAAACTTAATAGGTGTTATACCTGGTTTTGAAGCTCCTACGGCATTTTTGGAGTTTGCATTTACACTTGCTCTTTCGGTATTTATCTACTATAACTATGAGGGTATTCGCCGTCAAGGTGTTATCAAGTACTTCAAGCACTTCCTTGGTCCTGTTTGGTGGTTATACTGGTTGATGTTCCCGATCGAGATCGTTTCTCACTTCTCTCGTCTGGTATCTCTTAGCTTCCGTCTTTTTGGTAACGTTAAGGGTGACGATATGTTCTTGATGGTAATCCTTATGCTTGCTCCATGGGTTCTTCCATTGATCCCTTTTGCTCTTCTTACATTTATGGCGTTCCTTCAAGCATTCATCTTCATGATGCTTACGTACGTTTACCTAGGCGGAGCGATAGCTGTTGACGATCACTAACGGCTAAACAACCATGCAAAAAGAGAAATTCGACAGAATTATTAGCTTTTTGCTTGGAGCATCGTGGGCGGTTGTCATCTTCGGTGCTCTTATAACTTTTCAACTCTTCTCTTTTTTAGGCTTTTCACTCGCTCTTTTTATCACTATAACCTTTATAGTTATCTCATTTTTCCTCATCTTGACATTAGATGCTTTTGTCGTGAACAGAGACAGGCTTGAAGAGGCAAAAAAACAGACTAAGCTTTTAGAAAAACTCTACTCTAAACATACAAAATAGCTTCTATGAACAAGCAGCTCTCTCTTATATTTACACTGGTTTTAGTACTTCTGTACCTCTTTTTTGAGAGTGATCTGACCATCGATCAGGAGCCGCAAAGTGTTAAAAAAGACGAAAAATATTACCAGAGTAAAATGTGCAGCGAGTTCGGCGGCGAAACTGAGTACGTTTTGTTTGACAGGACAAGGGTAGACTGCCTGAGCGGCGAGTATGCAATAGAGGTAGATTTTGCCAAAAAATGGGCAGAGGGAGTAGGGCAGTCGCTCTACTACGCCGATGTTACAGGCAAAAAACCCGCTATCGGGCTTATTGTCGGAGAGGGTGATGAGAAGTACCTCAAAAGAGTTCAGAGAGTTGCTGATAAGTTTGATATTAAGATCATTGTTTTAGAGAAGTAGTAGGACAATTTTTAGGAGTCACCGCAGTTTATAAAACTTCAAAGCATTAATTGGGTAAAATCCAAGACAATATTATAATTTTTTATCAAGGAAAACTATGTTCGAAGTAGTTATCGGTCTAGAAGTCCACGTCCAGCTAAATACAAAAACTAAACTTTTTTGCTCATGTCCTACGAGCTTTAATCACAGGCAAAACACAAACACATGTCCGACGTGCCTTGCACTTCCGGGAGCGCTTCCGGTTCTTAACAAAGAGGTGCTTCACAAGTCGGTTATGTTTGGCACGGCGATAGAGGCGACAATAAATCAGACATCATATTTTGACAGAAAAAGCTACTTTTACCCCGACAGCCCATCTGCTTACCAGATCACACAGCTCTACACTCCGATAGTCGAACACGGAAAACTCCGCATAGATTTCGAAGACGGCACGCATAAGATCATACGCATAAACCGCGCGCATATTGAAGCGGACGCAGGGAAGAATATTCATGACGGTCCTATATCAAAGGTTGATTTGAATCGTGCGGGAACGCCGCTTTTGGAGATAGTAAGCGAGCCTGATCTAAGAAGCGCTGAAGAGGTTACCCTCTATCTTAAAAAGCTCCACTCCATTATCCGCTACCTTGATATCGGCGATGCAAATATGCAAGAGGGAAGCTTCCGTGTTGACGTAAACGTCTCCATCCGCCCTAAAGGCGATGAGAAGCTCTACACACGCGTGGAGATAAAGAACATCAACAGTTTTAAGTTTATTCAAAAAGCGATCGAGGTAGAAGTTCAACGTCAAAGTGAAGCTTGGGAAGACGGTGTTTATGATGATGAGATAGTCCAGGAGACAAGGCTTTTTGATCAGGTAAAGCTGGAGACTCGTTCAATGCGCGGTAAAGAGGAGGCGGCAGATTACCGCTACTTCCCTGAACCCGATCTGCTAAAAGCAGTAGTGAGTGATGAGATGATGGAGGAGTTTAGCAAGATCCCTGAGCTTCCTGACGAGAAGATGGAGCGTTTTGTAAAAGATTACGGCATGAGCGAGTATAACGCCATGGTTGTTACATCTTCGCTGGAGATGGCGCACTTCTTTGAGAGAATGATGGAAGAGGGCATAAGCGCTAAAAATGCTCTCACGTGGCTTACAGTCGAGCTTCAGGGCAGATTCAAAGGGGAGGTCAATATCTCAAACTCTCCTATTGATGCCAAAAAACTTGGATTTTTGGTAAAAAGAATAGAGGACGGTACGATAAGCGGAAAAGCTGCAAAAGAGGTGTTAGACTATCTTTTAGAAAAAGGCGGAGAAGTGGATGACGCCATTGATACGCTTGGACTCAAACAGGTAAGCGATACGGGTGCGATAGAAGCTATCTGTGATGCGATCATAAATGCGAATCAAGACAAAGTAGCAGAGTACAAAAGCGGAAAAGATAAGCTTTTTGGCTTCTTCGTAGGGCAGGTAATGAAAGAGTCCAAAGGGAGCGCGAACCCTGCAACCGTCAACGAGATACTAAAAGCAAAGTTGGGATAGCATTTTGTTAAAGCGTTTGATAGTAGACAGCGCCTACGCGATTAACACATCAAAACGTTACGCTAAGATAAAGCATTTTTTTTACAATTTTTTAGAAAACGACGCCAACAAATACAAAAAGATATTTGACCTCTTTATGATAGCGCTTATCTTCTCAAGCGTTGCCATACTCATAAGAGAGGTAAAGTCTCATGTAGACGACTCTCTTCTTTTTTTCAACAACTACGTCATCTCGATCATCTTTCTTATAGAGTATCTGCTTAGGTTTTGGGTTACAAGCAGTGTAAGCGAGATAATCATCAAACACAGCGAATATGACGTGATGTTGGAAAGAGAATTTAGTCTTTTAAAAGCTTTTAGAGAGATAATCGCTACAAAGATGCAGTATGTTTTTTCTATTAAGGCAATTATAGATCTCTTTGCAATACTTCCGTTCTTCCATGAGTTAAGACTCCTAAGGCTTTTTGTGCTCTTAAGGGTATTTAAACTCTTTAGATACGCAAATAGCATCCAGACGTTCGGCTCGGTCATTGCAACAAAGAAGTTTGAGTTTTTAACGCTCTTTATCTTTGCCTCTATTGTCATCTTTGTCTCATCCGTTCTTATATACGTCATGGAGGCGAACAATCCGGCTTCGCCTGTAAACACTCTTTTTGAGGCGATATACTGGGCGGTTGTGACGATCTCAACGGTCGGCTATGGAGACATTACCCCTGTTACAGAAGAGGGCAGGATCGTGGCTATGTTTGTTATCGTAGCCGGAATTGCGGTCTTTTCTTTTACAACATCTTTGATAGTGACCGCATTTACGGAGAAGCTTGATGAGATAAAAGACAACAAGCTTATAGACGACATAGCGAAGATGAAAAGGTTTTACCTGATATGCGGTTATGAGCCGATATCAAAAGAGATTGCAAAAAAATTATCTCACAACAGCGATATTATCGTTTTGGAGGAGAATGAAAAAAAAGCCAAACAGGCAAAAAGAGATGGCTTTTTTACTCTTAATTATGACCCTGGAAGTATAGAGAGTTACAGAAAACTTCGCATAAATATACAAGATCAGGTAAAGGCGATACTCTGTCTTGGGCACAGTGATGTTGAGAATGTCTACACTGCTTTGACCGTGCGCTCTTTTAACAAAGATGTTTACATACTCTCTATCTTAAAAAACAAGATGAATAAGAACAAGCTGATGTTTGCGGGTGTTAATGAGGTCTTTTACGAAAAAGAGCTTGTAGGGATGATAGCAAAGGGCTTTGCAGGACAAAAGATCGCATTTGAAGCAATTCACGCTCTTCGTTCAAGCTATAACGGTGTAGATATGCAAGAGATAGTTGTAAATGAGAGAATAGCGCTTAACTACAAAACCATAGGCGAGCTTCAAAGCAAAAAGTTCAGGATACTTCTTTTGGGTCTTTACAAAAGCGCTTCAAAAGAGTTCTTGTTCAACCCAAAGGATGAGACAGTCGTTGATGTTGGAGACTATCTGCTGCTAATAGGAAACGTGCAGTTTATAAAAGAGTTTAACAGCTTTTTATACAAAAAGGATGGCAGATGAGAAAGAGCACCGCACTGCTTTTTGGGTATAACGACTATACGCTTGAGATCGTAAAGAACATCTCTTTGCACTACGAAAATATAAAGATATTCAGACTGGATGAGAGCAGTGATAAAAACATACAAAACAGCAAGTATGAAATATCAAGATTTGATCTAAGCGATGACTGGGATGAGCTAAAGGTCAGTGTTAATATAGACGAGTGTACAGCTTTTTGTCTCCTTGAGGATACGGCAGAGAATATATTTTTGACTATCTCGCTTAGAGAGGCTTTTGAAAATCTGACCATAGTAGCACTTGCGGAGGATAAAGAGAGTGCGGACAAACTCTCTCTTACCGGGGCTTCAAGGGTTATACCGACTATCCAGACAACGGCAAATATGATAGTAGAGATGCTTGAAAAGCCTATAATTACGCAAGTGCTCCACAATATTTTGTATGAAAAGAGCGACTTGAAGATAGCTCAGATAAGGGTGGATAATGTCCAAAAATTTGAAGGTGTCTACCCATACGACATAGATTGGGGATCACAGTACAATGTATTTGTCCTATCGGTTCTAAGAGAAGATATGGAGACCGAATTTATATACTCTGCTAAGGCAAGGCATCATCAAATAAAAGAGGGTGATGTTTTTGTGGTTGTCGGATATGAGAGCGATTTGGGAGAATTTGAGAGAATTATGGGGAGCAGATATGACTAAAGTAGGAGTTATAGGAGCGGGAAAATGGGGAAGCGCTTTGGCTTTTGCGTTGAGCGAGAAGTGTGAAGTCTATATAACCTCAAGAACCCCGCGCGATATGAAAAATTTTGTCTCTTTGGATGAGATATTGAAGCTTGAGTACATAGTTATTGCAATTCCTGCACAACAGGTCTCATCGTGGCTGAGAGATAACTTCAAATACAACAACCAAAAGATATTGGTAGCGGCAAAAGGCATAGAAGCGAGTACGGGAAGATTTTTAAACGAGATATACGAAGAGTATGTTCCAGAGGACAATATCGCTTTTCTATCTGGTCCATCATTTGCAACAGAGGTTATGAAATCGCTCCCTACCGCACTTGTCGTAAACTCTAAAAATGAGGAGCTTAGCAAACAATTTGCCTCGTTCTTTCCTTCATTTATAAAAACATACACTTCCACTGATGTTGCGGGTGCCGAGGTTGCGGGTGCATACAAGAACGTAATAGCAATTGCTGCGGGAATATGCGAAGGCCTTCATCTTGGCAAAAATGCTGCCGCTTCGCTAATATCTAGAGGTCTTGTGGAGATGCAGAGATTTGGCAAAGAGTACGGAGCAAAAGAGGAGAGCTTTGTAGGTCTTAGCGGTGCAGGGGATCTTTTTTTAACAGCGTCTTCGACTATGAGCAGAAACTTTCGTGTTGGACTAGGGATCGCAGAGGGCAAATCCAAAGAGCAGATAGTAGAGGAGCTCGGAGAGGTCGCCGAGGGTATTGGAACTACATATGCGCTGTATAAGATAGCCAAAGAGAAAGATCTCTATCTTCCCATAGCAAGAGAGGTCTACAATATGCTAGAGGGCTTAGACCCGCATGTCAGTCTGAGTAATTTCCTTGCAAACTAGAAGTGCAACAAAAAAAATAGCGCTAGCTATTGTCATCGGTTTATCTTTTTTTGCGCTCTCGCTGAGTGTTTTTAATGCTACTCAGGCTTCGCTTCTGGGACTTATCGCTCTTATGGTCACTCTTTGGACAAACGAGGGTCTGCCTCTTGGAGTCGTCTCTCTTTTGCCTATCGTGCTCTTTCCCTCTTTTTCGATTCTCTCAACAAGCAATACGACGGTGAACTATGCAAACCCTATCATATTTCTCTTTTTTGGCGGTTTTTTGCTCGCAATTGCCGTTGAGAAAACAGAGCTTCACAGGTGGGTGACCGAGAAGATGTTCGCTATCTTTCCATCGACTCCAAAAGGGATAATATTTTCGCTAACCATAACATCAGGATTGCTTAGCTCGCTTCTCTCAAATACCACGACAACGCTTCTTCTGATCTCAATAGCTCTTTTTATAACACAAGATATAAGGCTCAAGATGAGGTTCGCGCTTGCCATTGCTTACGGTGCTAGCGTTGGAGGGATTCTAACACCCATAGGAACGCCTCCAAACCTTATTTTGCTTGGCTTTATGCAAAAGAGCGGCATGGAGGCCATCTCATTTTTACAGTGGATGGTTATGGTGGCTCCGCTTGTTTTTATGATGTTTTTTGTGGTCGCATCTCTGCTTAGCATTGGAGTAAAGGATATAGATATATCAATAAAGAACGAAAACAAAGCACTAAATACCGAGCAGAAAAAAGTTCTTTGGCTAATTGGGGGAGTTATTCTGCTTCTTTTGCTAAATGCTCCGCTTAAACCTTACTGGAGCGGTCTGGGGCTCAATGAAAACATTATACTTCTTAGTGCTGGGCTTATGCTCTTTGCTCCTCCTTTTGGCACTCTTGATTGGATGGAGGATAAAGCAAAAATACCTTTTAGGATCATGTTTTTGTTTGGTGCAGGTTTTTCGATTGCAGCCGCATTTAGCGCTACCGGTCTTGCCGATGAGGTTGCCTCTTACCTAATCGCAATAACACAGCTGCATCCTGTTTTAATCATCTTAAGTGTGGCGATGCTTATAACATTTACGACGGAGATAACATCAAACACGGCGTTAATATCGGTTATGCTTCCGGTTATATATGCCGTCTCACAGCAGAGCGGAATTGATGCAGTTTTGTTTATGATGGTAGCAACGGTGTGTGCGAGCTACGCCTTTATGCTGCCGATCGCCACTCCTCCAAATGCGGTAGCCATGAGCAGCGGAGCCGTAAGTGTAAAGGATATGGCAAGATACGGTGTGGTCTTTAACTTTATAGGGATATTTTTGATAGCAATGATCGCGGAGTTTTTCTGGAAGGGATTTCTTTAAGAGCCTCTGTTCTTGTACATCGTGTAAAAATCTTTTAAAATAAGCCCCGCCGTGAAAAACCACAAAATATTTAAGATGTAGTTGCTATCAAGCCCGTTATTGTAAAGATATGGGAATAAGAGAAAGTAGGGCCACTTAAAGAAGTAGAAAAACAGTATTGCCGATCCGTAGAGCTCTCTTAAAATTCTTTTCATAAGGCTATTTTACCCTTTTTACTGATGTTATACAACAAAACGAACACGTCCGTTTTATTGGCAGGGACAGATGTCCCTACAACCCCCTAAAGCTACGAAAAACAAAGTTTTTCGAGAATTATAAAGTTGTTTACGCACTTTTTTGTTAGAATTCCACAAAAAAAGCAGGGGTTTTGTATGATAGTTCATATAGTTATGTTCAAATTTCGCAATGAGAGTAAAGAATCAAATATCAAAGAGGTAGTTAAGCGACTTAACGCGTTAGTTGAGCTTATCTCTGAGTTGAAGTCTATGGAGGTCGGTGTCAATTTTACAGACTCCGAGCGGGCGTTTGATCTCTCTTTGTACTCTACGTTTGATACAAAAGAGGATCTGGCTTCTTACGCGATCCATCCTGAGCATCTGAAAGTGGTGGAGCTTATAAAGTCGGTTACTCTGGAGTCAAAAGTCGTTGACTACGAAATCTAGGCAGAAGATATTTTGCCCATCTTCATAACTGTAGCTTAGAGAAAAGTTATGCTTGTCGCTGATTTTCTTTACAATACTGAGCCCGAGCCCGAAACCGTCTCTTTGGGAGAGCTCCTGCGTAAAGGGTTTTAGGTAGTAATCCAGCTCTTTTGAGAGCTTTTTACCTCTGTTTATGACATATATTTTCTGCTTTGAAGCCTTCAGGGTCACAGGAGGCTCGGTAGCGTATTTGAGCGCATTGTCGATAAGATTTTTAAGAGCAACGGATAGATAGTGCAGGTCGCCCTCTATTTTAAAATCATCCTCTACTATAAGAGCGATGCTTGATTCATCTTCTATGTAGAGCTTGCTAAGAGATTCGGTTATAAGCGTCTCTGCGCTAAAAGCAGAGATGTTTAGCTTTGTGGAGTTTAGCTTCTCCAGCTCTATGAGCTCATTTGTCAGTATCTCCAGATCCGAAAATATTTTCTGCAGCAGCTCTTTTTGAGAAATATCTTCAATCTGAAGTGTTGCAAACTTTCCTTTTGCTATCGGTGTTCTAAGCTCATGCCCTATATCTCTTAGCAGCTCCTCTCTGGTCTTTATAAGCTCCTCTATCGAAGCAGCCATAGTATTAAAGGCACGTGAGAGTGTCCCTATCTCATCATTTGAGGTTACCTCTATTCTGCTCTGCATATTTCCGTTAGAGAAATTTTGGATCTCTTTTGTTATCTTTTTAAGAGGCGAGAGCAGTTTTAGCAGATATAAAAATATAAGAAAAAGGACAAAAACATCCAAAAATATGAGAATATTTAGCTTTAGTTTGTCGTTAATATTCTCCTCGTCGGGGGTTTTTAGTGTGTAGGTCTCATCAAGAAAGTTTATCTCAATGACAAACTCATCTTCAAACGACGCCTTTTGTATGGATATAAAACCGAAAGTGTGCTTTTCATAGTAGAGAACATCTAGCTCTTTTTTATCCAGAGCATCAACTCTTTTTAGAGAGTATTTTGAGATTATCTCATCTACTTTGTCTCTGTTGTCTATGTTTTGAAATATCTCGTTTGAGATCTTTAGGTACTTCTCTTTTATAAGGTCATCGACTCTTTTTGAGTTAATGCTGTCGATCCAAAATCCAATAATATTCATAAGAACAAAGCTTATTAAAAAGAGTATGGATATTTTTTTGATAATGGACATATCTAGCCTACGAACTTATAGCCGATGCCCCAGATGGACTTGATGTATTTGGGTTCTTTTGGGTCGTCGCCTATCTTGTTTCTGATGTTTGAGATGTGTGTGTCAATGGTTCTGTTCTTTGTGTTCTCATCAAGAGATGTGGCATTTAGTATCTGTTCTCTTGAGGAGATCTTGTTTCTGTTCTCTACGAGGAACATAAAGATCTCAAACTCTATTTTTGTAAGATCTATCGAGTAATCGCCCAGCCAAACTTCTCTGTTTGCTTTGTCTATCGTAAACTCTCCGAGAGTAGTTTTGCCGCTTAGGGATTTTTTTAAAATATGTTCTATTCTCAGGACGAGTTCGCGCGGCTCGTAAGGTTTTGCAAGATAGTCGTCAGCTCCCAAGTCAAAACCGTGTATCTTATTGCCTATATCTCCTCTTGCCGAAGAGATGATGACGGGAATATCCGAGATGCCTTTTATTCTCTTTAAAACATCAAAGCCGTCAATATCGGGAAGCATCAGATCCAAAATAACGATTGAGTAGGAGTTGTTCTTCTCAAGCTCCTCCAGCGCATCTTTTGGATGCGAAAAAGCGGAGCATGTAAAGTCATACTCCTTTAGGTAGTCTGTTATAAAGCCCTGCATCTGCAGGTCGTCTTCAATAAGCAAAACTTTCCTACTCAACTTGCCACTCCCGCAGATAGTATGAAAACCGCTCTCTTTGAGAAGGCGACAAAACAGAGTGTATCTCATCCAATGTCTTTGTTTCCAATTTTATCGCATCTTCATATATCTCTTTTGATATCTGCTCGTAGCGCTCTTTGTCGAACTCATCTTCTCTTAGCAGCTCTTGAAGTCTCATTTGAAGTTTTTCTCTTTTTTTGTAAAATTTTTCATAATCTTTTCTATACTCTATAACTATCTCTTTTATCTCTTTGTGCTGATGTCTGCTTAGGTTTAAATAGTCTAGATTTTTATATATATGACCTTTTTTGTGTTCATGTTCATAATCATCATCTGCAATAAGGGAAAAAGAGAGAAGCAGACTACATATAAGCGTTAATATTTTTAATATTCTCATCTTCGATCAATCCTTTTTCAATATCGCTGTGACAAGCTTTGCAGTTTGCTCTGCTCTTTACGTTCTCATGGGCAAAAACTTTTTTTGGTATCTCTGCGTGTCTTGCTTTCCAAAAATCTGTCTGGGTTATTGCTATTATATCTTTATTTTTTAGCGAATTCAAAATCTTCACACTAACCTCTTGAGTCGAGTTTTCCGCGCTGTTTTTCACTAAAAAGTCTAAAATATTTCTATTGTCAGCTTCATCAATAGAGGCATCGTCTCCAAAATGGTTTTGCAGGTCAGCCATTAAAATTCTCCACGATTTTTCACCAAGAGTATGCGGCGGGTAGAGAGTGTGACATGATGCACACTCATCAACGAAAAGCTCGTTTTGCGCTCTGTAGTCCAGCGGAACATACTTTGAAGCGATCAGAGGATTGCTGGAAGTCGTCATGCTAAAGAACAAAAACAAAACAAACAGGGCCAAAAAGAGTGCCGAAAGCAGTTTTTGAAAAATATTCAGTTTTATGCCTTCTTGCTCTTTTGTCACTTTGTAACCGTTAAAAATTGACTCAAGCGTCTTATGTTTTGAGTGAAGAAGCCTATCGCTTAAAACACCCAAAAGATGCATGACTATAAGAGCTATAAGCAGACCTGAGAGAAACTCGTGTATCTCCTCAAAAAGCTCCATCTCTTTAAAAAAAGTGCTGTTCAAAGAGGAGAGTACTCCCTTTCCCTCCTGAATCCCGAGAGTCAAAACTCCTGTGATAATAGTAAGAAAAACAACAACCAGTATGCCGATCATCACATAAGAAGCCAAAGGGTTGTGTCCTACGTATCTCTGTTCACGCTCAAAAATATTTGCAATAAACTCTTTGACCTCTCCCATGCTCATGGGAAAGTCTTTGAACTTTGAGTATTTCGGACCCAGATAGCCCCAGAAAAATCTAAAGGCCAAAAGGATCAAAAGAGCGTAACCTATGACGGCATGATAGTTAAGCAGGTCATCATCTTCACTTAAAAAAGCAAGCAGTATCAGCAGCGCGAAGAGCCAGTGAAAAACCCTCGTCGGAAGCGACCAGATATAGGATTTCATCATATCACCTCTCTAGTCTTCCCATCTTCCGTAATTTGGGATCAAGATATCTCTTTCACTGTATATCCCTTTCTGGGCAGTAGTGTGGCATGCCGTACAGTTAAAGAGCCCTTTTACTTCATCCTGTGTTATAAGGTCCTCTCTTATCTCTCTATGCTTTTTTATCATATACGGGGTTTTGGATATCGACTCCGGAATATCCCCGCGCTTTATGCTTTTTACGATCTTGTTGCTTCTTTTATACTCCATAGCTTTTTCGGCACTGTTTTTGCGCAGATACTCCAAGATACTTTCATGATCCTCTTCTGCCAAAGTCGCATCGGTATCAAAGTGATCTTGCAGATTTGACATCATCTTCTCCCATGCGTTTGAGGGTAAAAGACCCGGCTGATATGCAAAGTGGCATGAACCGCACTCTTTTTTGTATAACTCGTCCGTAACCACAGCAACACCTTTTTTCTCGTAAGAACCTGCTAGCAGAATGGTGCTTAGTGCTGCAAATAAAATTAATGATCTCATCTTCTTCTCCTTATCTGTTGATGATGTATGTCACTACATCGCCTTTTTCTTCAATTGTTCCTTCACGGTTATATACGTCTATGAAGTTCCTCTTCAACCATTTCTCTATCGTCTTTATCTCGCTGAATCTCTGCGGATTTGCTTTTGGAGAGAGCGGCTCAATCTCTTTTGCGGTAAAAAAGTTTTTACCGGCTTTGCTTAAGTCATCTCCGTGACAAGATACGCATGATATCTCTTTGCCTTTTTTGCCTATATGTTTTGAGGTAAAGATATCTTCGCCTCTTTTTACACTGAAACCTTTAAAGGCAGGATCTTGGACTTTTGCCTCTTTCGCAAGAGTCTCTAGATACTCATCTACGACAGCCGCAGAAGAGATGCCAAAAAGTGCGATGAGTGTAAGTATGATCTTCATTTTTTCTCCTTTTAATTTGTTTATGATGAAAGTATAAAAGGATAGTGTCAAATATTTATGTGCGGTTTCTTGACATTTTCTTAACAGTATATGACGGAGATGTTGTTGATTGTATTTTATAGCAGAGGAGTGTCGGCGTGTTAAAGATATAACACGCCGAGTCTATCTATCTTCTTCTTCTGGTTTGATGATCTTCAAACTCTTTTTTGTTTACCAGACCATCTTCATCTGAATCCATTCTCGAGAATTCATAGTGGTTTTTTGCATTACGCGTCATTCTGCCGTCATCTCTTCTCTCCTGGACTCTTTTCTCTCTGGCCTCATCTAGCTCACTCTCGGTAAGAGTTCCGTCACCATTTAAATCAAAACTCTCAAAAGTAGGCATATTGCGCCCACCGTTTTGTGCCAAAGCCCCAACTGGTGCCACCAACAACAGACTCAATGCAACAAGAGACAATCTAATATGCTTAGAAAACATTTTCATAGCGTACTCCTTAAATTTGGTATTGTAAATATTGTAGCACATTAATAGTTAAGTGTAAATCTCAGCCAGATAAAATCCTCTGCTTGCTTTTTTCCAAACTCACTTAGACTCCCTCCGCTGTTGATATTGTAGGATATATCTATTTCGGTGTTGTTTTTAAAAGCATAAAGAGCACCGACTCTGTTCTGTTGTGAGTAGTCTTGAAGGTTTGTCATATTTTTATAGTAAATCGAGAAGTAGAGCAGATCAAATGGCTCTTTTTGTGTAAAAGAGGTGATGGCGTAATCTTTTGCTATAAATGGAGCTATATTGTTTGAAGTCTCTATCTCGGCTTTTGTCAATCCCTCTGATTGGTAGAGGTATTCACTGATGATGGTGAGTTCAAAATCAGTCAGGTATCTAACTCCCAAGAGATAGGAGTAACCGTTGTTTAATACCTTTGCATACTCGCCGTGAACCTCGAAATTGATATCTATATTTTTGGAAAAATCTACTCCGATCTTCTCATTGGTTTTATCAGAGTAGCTGTAGATGAGGTCAATATCGGTGTCATACCAAAGCAGATACAACTTTGCTGCAAAGTTGTCCGATGCTTTTTTATCTGTGTTTAGAAGGTAGTAATCTCTGTTGATATTTTCATCGGCTCTTAAGTAGACAAGATCAAGTGTAAGGTTCTTTAAAGAGCCGCTAAAGCTTTTGTTATAGCCATATTTTGTAACGATAAATCCCTCTCTCGCAACCGTCGGGTCTGTCGGGTCTTTTTTTCTATCAAAAAAAGCTACCGGATTAAAAAAGTACCCTTTACCCCACATCAGAGATTTTTTGCCAACTAAAAAAGAGTGATTGACATTTAGTTTTGAATCGATATAGAGCTCGTTAAAGTGAGACTCTGTTTGGGCAATCTTGTTGTGAATATATTCGTAAGTAGCGACTCCGCTTGCTTTAAAGGTAAAGATGTCGTAGAAGTAGCTAAAGTCAAGTAATCCCTCTACTCGGAGCTGGTTTTGGTAGCTGTCTTCTTGGTCTCTTAATCTTTGTGTTTTGTTATCCGCTCTTAAATAACCGCCATACTCATACGACTTTGGTTCAATGTTCTCCATCTCAAAACTGTACTCATCCGCCATTGCCATTGTCGCGGAAAGAGAGATGAGTAGAAGCGTTTTAAACATACTGCTTTATCGTCTAAGGTCTGATGCTTTTGAGAGATTATCAAGCGTGAATGCTTCATCTGCAAACTCTTTTGGCGAGATCTTTCCATAGATCATAATCGATTTGTAACCTTTATACATCGGCGATTCTGTCTCTACAACGGCAGGGCGGACAATGTTGTCTCCAAAATCTTTTGGCTCTTTATAATAGAGTGTTTTGATAAGCATACCCGTTGAGGTGTAACACTCGATCTGGATAGGTGTCAGGTGTTTTTTATCTACTTGCATAATGAGCTTGTCGTAAGAGACAGTATCGTTTTTTGCTTTTAGCTCAAGTTCGAGATACTCTTTCATATCTTTTGAAGAAGCAACGTCATACTCCGTGCTAAAATCCAGCCTCATAATGTCGGCATTGTTAAATACTCCGCCCACAACTGATTGCATAGATGTTATGCGAAGAGGCTTGCCGACATTTGGGATGTAGAGCCACATATTATCTCCCAGACGAAGCGTGGCGCGTCCTTTGTCGCTCTCGGGTTCCAAAAAGAGCGAGATCATCTTGTCCTTGTCCTTTTTTGCCTGAAAGAGCAAGAACTCCTTTTTTGAACCGTCAGGCTCTATATTTATAAGCTTTTTGTACATCTGCGCCGAAACTGGGGTTAGTTTTCTGTCAATTTCTTCAAGGATATTCTCTGCACTTAACATGAGAGAGAGTGTGAGTAAAATAGCGGTTATTTTCATTTTATCTTCCTAGTTTTGTCTTAGAGCATCTACCGGGTTTAGCTTTGCAGCTTTTCTTGCGGGTGAGATGGATGCAATAAGCGAAATTATAATCACTATTAAAACAACAAATACAACTTCGCTGCCGTTTAAAACAGGAGAAAGGATAAGTCCCTCCTCCCTTCCGAACGAGAAGGTTATGCCGATTCTGTTTATAATAAAGACAATTATATATGAGAACAGGGTCCCGACAGCCGTTCCAAAGACCCCAAGCATCAACCCCTCGGTTAAGAAAAGTTTGATAATAGTTGAAGGAGTCGTTCCCATCGCCGCGATGGTGCCTATCTCTTTTATGCGTTCGTAAACACTCATAACCATTACGTTTAAAATGGAGATAAGAACGATTGAGATAAGAATGATCTTGATGGATATATCCATAATATCAAGCATCTTTACTATGTTATAAAATGGGCTTAGCTTCTCCCAGCTGTGAACTTCAAAAACTGGTTTATCCTGCTTGTTCTTTATCAGTTTTAGCGGCTCTAGAAACTTAAGCGCCTTTTGCAGCTCATCTACATCCTTTAGGCGGATAACAATCTCGCTTATCTGCATCTCTGAGAGTCTGAGCAGCTTTTTTGCGTCATTTATATGAATGTAGCCGTCACGCCCGCCTGGACCGCTGATAGACTCAAGTGTCGCTGAGACTTTAAAGTTAAGCCCGTTGACCGAACCTTTCTCATTGGTCGCTACCAAGACAACCGTGTCACCGACTTTGACATCCATCCCTTTTGCCAAGATATCAGGAACGATAAGCGAGCCCTCCTTTAGAAGTGTGGGATCTTCTCCATTGATGCGCGAAGCAAAAAGAGGAAGCGTGCTTGTCTCTCTTTTTGGCTCGATTGCATTGAGGCGAATGCTTGTAGATGAGATGTAGTTGGAGAACATGGCACCTAGTTTTAAACGAAACGTATAGTTTTGGACATATGGGTTTTCATCTAAGAGTTTTGTTATCTCTTCCAACTGCTTTTGGTTTAGGTTTTTGTCAAGCGGGAGATTGTCTATGGACTCGACATACCCTTTTTTATGTATCTGGATATGCCCCATCATAGAGTCTGTTATCTGGGCGACCATGTAAGATTTGAAACTGCCTGAGAGTGCGGCATAGACCAAAACGAAGATAACGCCGATCGTGATGAGACTTGCCGTTAGAACTGTTCTTCTGCCGCTTCTTGTAAGATTTCTAAATGATATTTTTATGATATTTTTCATAATGCAACCTTTTTGTCGCCTACGATCTCGCCATCTACAATAGTTATGATCCTGTCTACTTCGTTGACGATCTTCTCATCGTGGGTTGCAAAGATAAAAGTGGTGTTAAATTCGCGCTGAATATTTCTCATAAGCGTGATTATCTGGTTTGATGTTTTGGTGTCAAGGTTTGCCGTAGGCTCGTCTGCAAAGACAATTTTAGGGTTTGTTACAAGCGCTCTTGCAATGGCGACGCGCTGGCGCTGTCCGCCTGAGAGCTGGTCTGGAAACTTCTCCTTTTGGTCAAGCATATCCACATCTTCAAGAAGCTTCATGATTCTTTTATGCCGCTCATCTTTTGGCAAATTTTGAATCATGATAAGGGGATACTCGATATTCTCATATACTGAAAGCACCGGGATAAGGTTGAAGCTCTGAAATATAAAACCTATGTTTTCGCCTCTAAAGTTTGCCAGAGCCGTAGTATCAAGCTTGGTTATGTCAGTCTCGTCTATAAAAATTTTCCCCTCTGTTGGCTTATCCAAACATCCGATAAGATTTAAGACCGTACTTTTACCGCTCCCGCTTGGTCCTACGATGGCTACAAACTCACCATACCCTATGGTAAGATTTAAGTTTTTTATGACCCTTAGATCGATCTCTCCCATTTTGTAAACTTTGCTTACGTTTTGATTTATTATCATGAAAAAAAATCCTCTTTTAAAGCTCTTTTATTATCTTCTTTGTCTCTTCATACCCCAGATCGATAAGTTCCTTTATCTGAGACATATCTACGGCATTATACTCCGTAAGGTCTGGTTTTATGGTAAGGTCTGCATCTTTTGTCTGCGCTTTTTTGTTGATCCTGACTAAAAAGTTAAAACTGTTGTAGAGAACTTCGATGACGTTTTCGGGCTTTTTGTAGGAGCGCTCAGGAACAAGGTCTACACCGATGAGATAGTCAATGTCTTTGTTTTTTAGGCAGCTAATGGGAACGTTCTCAACGATACCTCCGTCAACCAGAAATCTGCCTCCTATCTCAACGGGTATAAAGATGCCGGGGATGCAGGTGCTTGCAACAACGGCGTCCGCAACGCTTCCTTTGTCCAACACAACCTTCTCTCCTGTTGTAATGTCCGTAGCTATCATTCCAAGCGGGATGTTTGCATCTTTAAATTTTTTGTCACCTATGTTTAGTTTGATTATCTCGCCTATTTTTTCGTTTGATAGTATTCCATATTTTGAGAGGGTAAGTGAGGATAGCTTTTTCCACTCAAACTCAACGACTATCTTCTCTATCTGAGCAGGAGTTTTTCCAAAAGCATAGAGTGCCGCGACGATAGCACCAGCACTCGTTCCGCAGATGGCGTTTATCTTGACGTTTTTCTCTTCGAGCGCTTTTAATACACCCACATGAACGGCGCCTAAAACTGCTCCGCCGCCCAGAGCGATACCTATCTTTTTATCTTTGAGGCTGCTCATTTGCTCTCACCTTTTTTACTGCTTGAGATTCCTGCCGTCATGATGAATCCAAGAGCCTCTTCTGTTTTCATATTTATCGGAGTTATATTTTTTTTAGGGATAAAAAGGGAGTAGCCGCCTATTTGATAGCTGAGTTGAAAATAGACGACTACAGGCTCTTCCATATCTAAGAAGTCAAATCTTTTTAGATCTTCAGATGTTATAAACCCCATTATTTTAGAATCCATCCAGTGGGTATCAACAAGAACGACAATGTTGTTCTCTTTGTTCTTGAGGTTTGAGAAGAAGTTGAAAAAGTCTTTTACGGCACCGTAGAGAGTATTTATAAGAGGCGTTTTGTCTATAAGAGCTTCAAAAAAGTCTCTTATTTTTTGAACGATCCAGAGTTTTAGAAGCAGTCCCACAAAAAACACTATGGCAATGCCCGCCACAAACCCCAAACCGGTGATGTAGTACTCTTTTGGCAGTACCAAGAGTATCATATCGCCAAAGAAGTGCTCCGTCATCTTTAAGATCCAAATAAGCAGATATAGAACCAGAGCAGTAGGGAGAATAAGGCTAAGACCGTTTATAAAAGTTTTCATAGATGTTCCTTGTAGTGTTTCACTTTAAAAGATTGTATCGAAAATAATGTTAGAATTTCGAAAAATTTAAGGCAGACAAATGTTAATGACAATAGTAGGAATCTATACTCTTTTTGTACTCATCTCTTTATATACAAGCGTTATGCAGATAGGTTATGTAAATAGCGCAAAAAAGGGCAAAGCGGTTCTTCTTAGCGAAAATGATTTTATAAAAGCTGCAAACTACAGCATCGCAAAAGAGAGAATGAATATAGCGAGCACTTTTGTGGACTATATAGTGTTTATATTTTGGATAGGAGCGGGGATAAAGTTTTTAGAGCAGAATGTATCTTATGAAAACGAAGCACTCTTAAATATCGCCGTTGTTATGAGCTTTGTTGTCATAAACTCTCTTATCTCCCTGCCGTTTTCATACTACGAAAAATTTGTCCTTGACGAGAAGTTCGGGTTTAACAAATCAACACTTGCACAGTGGATAAAAGATACTCTTATCTCCTTTGTTATGACCATTCTTTTTGGCGCTTTGGTTGTCTGGGGAATCTATATGATAATCTCAAGTTTCGCACTTTGGTGGCTTTGGAGCTTTCTCTTTATCTTTGCGGTCGTAGTTCTTATAAATATGCTCTATCCGACCTTTAGAGCGCTCTTCTTTGACAAACTTACTCCGCTGCAAAACGAGGAGCTTGACGCTAAGATAAAAGAGTTGATGGATAAAACCGGCTTTGTAAGTTCGGGTGTTTTTGTGAGCGATGCCAGCAAGAGGGATGCAAGACTCAATGCATACTTCGGAGGGCTTGGAAAATCAAAAAGGGTAGTTCTTTTTGACACGCTTATAGAGAAGCTGACAACCAGAGAGCTTCTGGCGGTTTTAGGTCACGAGCTTGGACACTTCGCTCACGGAGACATATATAAAAATATCGCCCTTGTAGGCGTAATGCTGCTTGGAATGTTTGCAATATTCGGTAATCTGCCGCTCTCTCTTTACACAGAGCTTAACATATCGCAAGAACCTTATGCGGTTATGATCCTCTTAATGCTTTTTATGCCCGTTTTAGGATTTTTAATGATGCCGATAATGGGGGTTGTAAGCAGACACAACGAGTATGAGGCGGATAAAACCGGAAGCGAGCTTGGCGGTGCGGGCGGAGAGATAGAGCTTGCAAATGCTCTTACAAAACTTGTAAACGAGAACAAGAGCTTTCCTCTCTCTCATCCTATATACATCTTTTTTCACTATACGCACCCGCCTGTCTTGGAGAGGCTAAAAGCGCTAGGCGTAGATATAGAGGAGATCGATAAGAGAGCTTTGGGAGAAGCATGTCAAGCCGATATCTAGTCAAAGACCTCTTAAAGCACATTACCTCTCTTTTAAATCCGCATATCCCAAGAGCTTCAAGGGAGGCGCAGCTTCTTTTAATGTACCACCTGGGCGTTGACGAGCTTTGGCTTTTGACAAATCAGGAAATAGAGGTTAAAGATGCGCATAGACTCTTGGAGCTCTCAAACAGAAGAGCCAAAAACGAGCCGCTTGAGTATATTACCAATAGGGTTAGTTTTTACAGCGAAGAGTTTTTTATAGCAGAGGGTGCGCTTATCCCGCGTCCCGAGACGGAGCTTCTTATAGATGAGATGCTTAAAAACATAGAGGATAAAAATGCTCCTCTTACCGTTGCAGAGGTAGGTGTGGGAAGCGGGATCATTTCGATCATGCTGGCAAAATTTCTTCCCAATGCAAGAATCATAGCGGTGGACATCTCAGAAGCCGCACTTGGAATTGCCAAGAGAAATATAGAGCTTTTTGGCGTCAAAGATAGAGTTGAACTCAGGCTCGGTTCACTGCTAGAGCCTGTAGATGAAGACATTGATTATCTGGTCTCAAATCCTCCATATATAGCCCAAGATGTCCAGCTTGAATCAAACCTCTCTTATGAGCCTCAAAACGCTCTTTTTGGCGGAGAGATAGGCGATGAGATAATCAAAGAACTTCTTGATGAAGTCTTAAGCAGAAACATTAACTTTTTTACATGTGAGATGGGTTATGACCAAAAAGATAAAATATCAGCATATTTAAAAGATAAGAACTTTGCAAAATTGGACTTCTACAGAGATTACAGCGGTTTTGACAGAGGTTTTACACTAAGGTTAGACTAATTGAAAAGAAATATTTTTATAGATTTTACATACTTCACGCTCTTGGCAGCTACATTTGGAGCTGTTTTAGTCTTAGGCACCATCGTCGCCCCGATAGTCTTTCATACAGACAAAATCTTATATTCAGTTTTACTTGATAACTATAATGCGGGAATTATTATGGGTGAAATTTTTCGCCGCTTTAGCTACTGGGTCTATTTTTTAGCCTTTTTTGTCTCTGCATATGAGATTGTAATGTATAAAAGAGGGCAAAGAGATGCAATAATCTTCGGAAGTGCGGTTACGGTTATCTTCTCCTCTCTTATGTTCAGTGCAGTATACTCTCCAAAGATACTGGCTATGCAGCTATTAGGCGAAGAAGCTACAAGAAGTGACACTTTTAGAAACATCCATTTGGCAAGTGAGTTGGATTTTAAAATCTTGGCCGTGGCTCTTTTGATACTTTTTATAAGAAGATTAATGCTTCTAAGAGTGCAATAGAGGCACTTTTAAAAAACTTACACTCTCTTTTTACCCTCCTGCTTAATATAACTTTTTCTTTTAATGCTTGATTTCAATCAAGATGATTGAGCGACAAATTTAATATCATTTTGGCTAATACTACTTTTAGGGGAGGCTAGTGTGAAAGGTATATTAAGGAAATTTATAGTTGGCGGGTTGACATTATTGGCAGTTTCTCAGACTGCTTCTGCAAGCTCTTCAGGGGAAGGCAGCGGATTTTATATCGTTCCAAAAGCTGTGGTCGTGTTGGGGGATACGATTACACATCATGGACATGAACTTAACGGAGATGCCGGAGTGGGCGCAGGTATAGATCTGGGCTACTCTTTTACACCAAACTATGCGTTGGAGCTCTCTGCTACACATGCGGAAGCAGATGTAGTAGAAGATGATCACGTAAAAGATACTGCAGAGTATACGACATACGGTTTTAATGCAGTATATACAAGAATTCTTTTCGGTCATTTTGCTATTTTGGCAAAACTGGGTTATGCATGGGAGTATGAAAAGATGGACAAACTTCATATAAAAGAGACTCTTGACGGCGTTACTTACGCACTGGGGTTTGAGTATGGAGTGGCTGACAATATGGAACTTGTGTTCGAGGCAGAGGGTGCAAATGTCACGAGTTCTAGAGGCGAGAGTCTTCTTTTCGGATTAAAATACAAATTTTAAATATGATTGCCTGAGTTTTTTACTTAGGCGGTCTCTTCATCATAAAATTCATCTAAACAATCTTTTTATCACTTTAGGATAGAATAATAAAAATTATTCAAGGAAATCCAAATGTTTATAAAAGTAGTTCTCTTTTTAAGTTTAATCTTCTCTGTGACAGCTTTAAATGCCGTCGGCTTTACAAAATCTGCAACAACAAAACCGGTGTTAGTCCAAGAGGGTCCTCAAAAAGAGTGGTGTCCCGTATGCGGCATGAGCATAGAGGACTACTACAAAACTTCACACACTGCGAAAATTCATGATAATAAAAACAGACAGTACTGCTCTATAAGATGCCTTGCGGTGGATATGCAGGAGTATGAGATAGATACTGCAGATGTAAAAGTTGTAGATGCTTCAAATGAAAAACTAATAGATGCTTCAAGCGCTTACTACGTCGTCGGCTCAGACGTCAGAGGGACAATGGCGAAAGTTAGCAAACTTGCCTTTGCGGATAAAGAGACAGCAGAAGAGTTCAGCATTGAGAACGGCGGAGAGGTAGTAGATTTTAAATCAGCGCTCAAGATGGCTCAAGACTCACTGCAATCAGATGTAGCGATGGTTCAAAATAAAAAAGAGAAGCAGGTCTACTCAATGGGCAAAAAGATTTTTGAGAAAAGATGCAAAAAAGAGATAGATATCAATGCATATTTAGAGATAAACGAGCTAAAGGCTGCACTTAAGGAGAATAGTTTTTGTTCTGATCTAAAAAAGAGCGAATTGCAGCCTTTGTCGCTTTATCTTTGGGAAGTAAAGAGATTCGGCGATAAAAAAGGAGTCGATGTTATAGAGGTAGATAAAGATGAGAAGTGCCCGATCTGCGGTATGTTCGTCTATAAATACCCAAAATGGGCTGCTCAGATATTTTACGGAGATAAGCACTTCTCTTTTGACGGCGTAAAAGATATGATGAAGTACTACTTTTTGCACAAAGATGGCATCTCCAAGATGCTTGTAAGCGACTACTACTCCCAAAAAGCTATAAGTGCCAAAGAGGCTTACTATGTGGTTGGCAGTGATGTTTACGGTCCGATGGGAGATGAGCTTATACCTTTTGCAAAAGAGAGCGAGGCAAAAACTTTTTATATGGATCACAAAGGCTCTAAAATACTAAGATTTGACGAGATAACAGAGGCTGTTATAAAGAAGCTAGATGAATAGAAAAAGTAGGCTCTTTATCTACGCTTTTTTTGCGCTAAGTGCTGTTTTGTCCGTTGAGATCGGTTATCTTTTCTGGGCAAAAAGCATGGATGAAGAGGCGCTTGAAAGCAAAAGAGAGTTCGTAAAAACCGTGCAGCTTCCCGATCTTAGCATCTCAACGGAGGCTTCATACATTAGACACAGAAGCCTGAGCGATTTTTTCTCGGCTTATAGAGATGACGGGACTTTAAGAGAGTATTTTGTATCGACATATACCTACACAAGTGCTTCTCATCTGGGAGATAAGTAGTGGGAAGCAGATTCAACCTCTATATAACCGAGTATGCCATCAACTCTCTGCTTCGCCAAAGATATAAGACACTTTTTATCTACATTGTCTTAAGTGCTCTTATCTTTTTGCTAAGTTCGCTCTTTTTTATAACAAACTCTATTAAACATGAGCTCTATTCAACGGTTGATTCTCTTCCTGAGATAACTATCCAGAAGATAAAAGCGGGACGTCAAGATGAGATAGGAGTTGAGGCAGTAGATGAGATATTGCAGATAAGCGGTGTGCAAAGCGCGGTTGCAAGGGTATGGGGATATTACTACTTTGAAAATGCGGGTGTGAACTTTACACTTGTGGGAATTGATGAGTATGAAGAGCAGTACAAAGAGTCGCTAAAGAGCGTTGCCGGGCAGCTTGATTTTGAGAGCTCTTCCATGATTATAGGAGAGGGTGTCAAGAGAGTTATGGATAGGAGTTATTACAAAGAGTACTTCAACTTCATAAAGCCTGATGGAAAAATGAAGAGAGTCTACATAGGCTCTACATTTGAGGGCGAAACCGAGCTTGAGTCAAACGACGTCATAGTAATGAGCAAAAAAAATATCAGAGAGATTTTCGGTATTGATGAGACAAAAGCAACCGATATAATAGTAAAGGTTGCAAATCCAAATGAGATAGCAACGATAGCTTCAAAGATAAAACTTCTATACCCTGATGCAAGGGTTGTCACAAAAGATGATTTAAAGATCAGTTATCAAAATATCTTTGACTATAAGAGCGGGGTCTTTTTAGCCCTCTTTATCGTTTCGCTATTTACCTTTTTTATGATCGTCTACGACAAAGCAAGCGGGCTCAGCAGTGAGGAAAAAAGAGAGATAGGGATACTCAAGGCTCTCGGATGGAGGATCGACGATGTTTTAAAAGAGAAGTTTTACGAGGGTTTCATCGTCTCCTTTTTCTCCTATATGACGGGCATAATTTTGGCTCTTTTCTTTGTTTATGTTCTAAATGCTCCTATTATGCAAAATATCTTTATAGGCTACTCGCAGTTAAAGACATCTTTTAATCTCCCGTTTGTTCTTGATCTACAGAGTATGGCGCTTATATTTTTTCTAAGTGTGCCTGTCTATATTGCGGCTACGATCGTTCCGGCATACAGAAGCGCTACACTCGAAGCAGATGAGGTTATAAGATAGTGATAAAGCTAAAAGATGTGATAAAAGAGTACAAGGTAAATAACGCAGAGACTATAACTGCTTTAAAAGATATCAACCTGGATATAAAAGAGGGTGAGCTCGTAGTCCTTAGAGGTGCAAGCGGAAGCGGAAAGAGCACTGTTCTCTCGCTTATCGCCGCACTTAGCAAGCCTACAAGCGGAGAGGTAGAAGTAGACGGAGACAAGATATCTAAGCTTGCCGATAATTTTGCCTCCGAGTATAGACGCCACAACATAGGGTTTGTTTTTCAAAAGTACAATCTTATTCCAAACCTTAGCGTAAAAGAGAATATTGTTTTGCCGCTTGTTCCTATGAACCTTGCTCAAAAAGAGATAGACGAGAAGCTGGGAAGAGTTTTAAAGATGTTTCATATTGAGCATAAAGCTGAGCAGCTCGTTAAAAATCTCTCGGGCGGAGAGCAACAGAGGGTGGCGATCGCCAGAGCAAACATAAACAACCCAAAGATCATTTTGGCAGATGAGCCAACGGCAAATCTGGATGAGAAGCTCTCGCTTCATTTTATAGAGATGCTCCAAGAGCTTAAAGCCGAGGGGAAGACCATCATAGTAGCAACTCATGACCCGCTCTTTTTCGGGCTAAGTTTTGCAGACAGAGAGATAGAGCTGCATCACGGAAGCATAGTTTAGATGTTTTTAACCCCCGAAGTTATAGCCATACTTGTTTTAAACGCTATTTTTGCACTCTTTGCATTTGTAGCATTTTTTATCAGTGTAAAAATATACCTAAATTGGAATATGAACTCCTCTTCGGCTTCTCAGTATGAGCTTGAGAAGCAGAGCTTTTTAGGCGCTGTGATCATAAAGTATATCCTGATAACCAAGAGTGCGCTTTTTTTGTTTTTTATATTTACGCTCGATAAGATATCAAATGTCATAACCGGAGCTATGTGTGCGGCAGGTGTTGTTGACGCAACACAGACTGGAGCCTCTTTGATCGTCTTGAAGATATTAAATATCTACCTTTTTGCTCTGTGGCTAAAACTTCACTCACAAGATATGAGCGATAAGCTGCAGCCATATACAAAGTTGAAGTTCTCTCTTTTTATACCTCTATTCTTTCTTCTTACAGCAGAGATCATCTTAGAGACTGTTATGTTTGGCTCCATAGAGATAGATAAGATGGTAAGCTGCTGCGGAACTATCTACTCAAGCAGTTCCACATCTGCGATATCTTCTCTTTTTCTACTGGACACTTCTCTCTTGATCACTCTGTTTTACGGCACTTATCTCTTGATGGTTCTTTTCTATTTTATAAAGAACAGATATTTTTTCTCTGTAGTGAATTTTCTTTTTATACCTATCTCTCTTATAACGCTGATACTTTTTTTCGGTACTTATATCTATGAGCTTCCCTCACATCACTGCCCGTTCTGCTTTTTGCAGGGTGAGTACTACTATGTAGGATATCTGATATATACTCTTCTTTTTTTGGGGACATTTTACGGCATATCTGTTAGTTTTGCAAAAGAGAGAGAGGGGAGTTATGAAAAATCACTTCTATTTAACTCTCTTTATGTTATATTATTGTCGATGTATGTGGTCGTTTATTACATTAAGAACGGCGTTTTTTTATAAATCATAGAGGTAAAATAGTATCATGAGAGTACACTTAGAGAATATAGTCCTTTTTCAAAACGTTGATGAAGAGACAATCAGTAAGATAGAGAGTTTTACGACCGAGCACAAAGTATCCAAAGACAACATTGTCTTTTATGAGGGTGACGAGCCTAAATATCTATATCTTTTGGTCAAGGGCGTTATAAAGCTCTATAAGACTTCATCCAACCATAAAGAGGTGGTACTTAAATACTTTCACGACAATGAGCTCATAGGCGAGGTTGCAAACTTTGAGGGGATGCCTTATCCTGCGACCGCAAAAGCCTACAGTGACGTGGAGTTTTTGAAGATAGATTTTGAGAAACTAAAAGAGGTCATTTTTGCAAATCCGAATTTGGCATTTAACATTCAGACTTCATTGATAAGAAAGATCAAAAATCTTGAGAACATCATCTCTACAAACTTGGTTTTAGACTCAAAAGAGAGAGTCGCAAAGTATATCTACAACCACTCTGAAGACTTCTTTGAGACCAAAAATATAGAGATTGCCGAGATATTAGGCGTATCTCCGGAGACACTATCTAGAATCCTAAAGTTTTTTAAAGACAGAGAGATAATCAATATCAAGACCAAATTCGTAGACAAAGAGGCTCTAAGAGAGTTTTTTTAGAAATATAGGCATAACTGACCTATATCAACAACAAGATCTCTTCGCTTAGTTAAAATACCCACATTTTAACTACGGAGAGAAGTATGCGTTATCTTTTTTTATTGCTAGGTGCATTTTTATTTACGGCTCAATTAGAGGCGAACGAGAGTAAAGTGTGTCAGGCATGCCACCCTATAATCTATGAAGAGTATTACGAATCTTCTCACCGCAACGCATCTATATATAACAACCCTATACACAACGCTATGTGGGAAAAACACCCAAAAGATGAGAAAGGCTACACTTGTGCAAAGTGCCACTCTCCAAGTGACCTAAAGGCTCTAGAAGAGGGAGTAGTTACAAGAAATGAGACACAGACAGAGGAGCCGATCTCATGTATGTACTGTCACAGCATAAAAGATGTCCAAGAAGGTGATAGCTCAAACAGCAATATTTTAGTCGATAAAAAACGTGAATATTACACTGCTCAAGATGGCAAAAAAGGTAAAGTAGAGTATGAGATGAAGTCATCATGGTTTGGACTGAAAAAGGAGCCAAAAAGCTCCCCTTTCCATAAAATAGACTACGACAATGAAAACTACTATAACGGAAACGTCTGTATGGGATGCCACTCTCACACGAACAACGACCACGGCTTTGATATAACTATGCTTGATGCTCTTATAAGCGAGGATGACAAAAACAGCTGTGTTACCTGCCATATGCCGCAAGTTCCTGGCTCAAAAGTTACGTTAAAAGAGACAAAGACCCACGCATACCATGGTATAGCAGGAATTTACCATAAAACTTCCAATATGGGGGAGTATATTGACTTTAAGCTCTCAAAAAAGAGTGATGGCTTTAGTGTTAATGTCATAAACAAGTCAAATCATGCTCTTTTCGGGCAGGCATTTAGACAGGGAATCTTGAAAGCCGAGATAAAAAGGGGCAACAAGACAATAGCACTTGAGCCATTCGTATTTGAGAGAGTATTGGCTCGCAACGGCGTTGAGGTTATGCCGTGGGAAGCGAACGAAGCTATAAAAGATACACTTATCTATGCAAAAAGAGAGGTTTCATTCAGTGAGACTCTTCGTAGCGGCGATAAGCTTACCTTGACTCTTGGAGTTCAAAGAATTTCCAAAGAGGGTGCAAAAAAGCTTGGGCTCGAACTTGACAAAGAGTTCACGAAATTTAGAATTTTAAAAAGTGAGACTTTTAGTTTTTAGAGCTGCTCTTAAGTAAGAATTTCTTATATTTGTGTAAAATACGCCCTAAATAAATATGTATTACGGGTAGTATAGATGGCACAGGAAGATATTCGCGTATTAATGGTAGAAGATGATGAGATACTAGCAGAGCTTATATCTGATTATCTTCAAAATTGCGGGATTACGGTCGAGGTAAAGTCTGATCCCACAACCGTTATGGAGCATCTTAATAAAACAGTCTTTGACCTTATCATACTTGATCTCACACTTCCAAAGATGGACGGTCTGTTTCTTTGTGAAAAGATCTCCGCCGCTTTTGACGTGCCTATCATCATCTCATCTGCAAGAGATGAGGTTAGCGACAAAGTATTGGGGCTTGAAAAGGGTGCTGATGATTATCTTCCCAAACCTTACGACCCAAGAGAGCTTGTCGCCAGAATTAACGCAATGTTAAGACGTAAAAAAAGTTCCTCCTCCGCTTCGTCATCTATTAAAGAGGAGATATTCGGGGACTTTAAGATCGACAAGTCAAAGATGGTCATATATCACAAGGAGAGCGTGCTTGATCTGACAGTAGCAGAGTATGGAGTTTTGTCCTTTTTCATAAACCAAAGAGGTATAGTGCTTAGCAGGGGAACCATTTTAGATGCGGTTGAGGGTCTAAGCTGGGAGAGCGATGAGAGAAGCATAGATGTCATCATCAGCCGCCTTCGCTCAAAATTATTTGATAATCCGAGGTCTCCTACATACATAGAGTCAATCCGCGGTGTCGGTTACAGGATGAAGAGTTGAACAGGCACTCTATATTATTTAAGATAGGTGTCTTTTTCTCTATAGCATTTGTCATAATCACAATTCTTTTTAAATTTATGTATGACTATGAGTTCTTGTCGGTCAAAGAGAAGCTAAAGGGTCACTATCACAAAGTAGCAAGATACGTTATGCAGCATCACATTGGTATAGACTCCGACGAGGAGTTCTTGAAAAACCTGGAAAAAAAGCATATAAAAATAGTAGGAGACGACAAAAAAAAGTTGAGTGAGATGCCAAAGAGCGACTCAATATCGTGCGGAATGCTCTACTTTGATCTTTACGAAAAGGATGGGTACAGGTATCTTGTAACGCCGGATGTAACTGGAGGACTTATTTTAAAAGATATGAATACCAAGCCGATAAACGTCTACTACATGTGGTGGCTTTACGGCGCTTTTGTGTTCGTGTTTTTTGCTCTCTTCCTCTCCATTGCTATTAGCATGTACCCTCTAAAGCACCTTCAGATGCAGATAAGACGTTTTGGAGAGGGAGATATGGAGATCGACCTTGCATCCAAGGGTAAAGATGAGATCGCAGAGGTCTCAAACGAGTTTGACAAAGCGGTTAAAAAGATAAAAGCTATGATAAACTCAAGAGTTATATTTATACGAAATATAACGCATGAACTAAAAACGCCAATAACAAAAGGGAGGATCTCTTTGGAGTTCTTGGAGGAGTCTCGTACAAAAGACATTCTGACAAACGTTTTTTTGCGTCTAAATCTGCTTACAAGAGAGATCGTTCAGATCGAGAATATAACCGCGTGTGACTGCAATATAGACAAAAAGAGCTACCATCTGACTGACATTTTGGACAATGCTGCCGATCTTCTTTTCTTGGAACCTGATAGTATAAAAAACAATCTGGATAACAGGGTTGTAGAGGTTGATTTCGATCTGATGAGCATAGTCTTTAAAAATCTGATCGACAACGGCATAAAGTACTCTACGGACTCGGAGGTATACCTGGAGTTAAATGGCAATGAACTCTCTTTTTGCAGCAGAGGCGAAAAGCTGCAGTACCCTCTTGAGTACTACACCCAGCCATTTACAAAGTGCGATGCAAACGTAAGTGAGAGTTTCGGGCTAGGTCTTTATATAGTAAACTACATACTTGACAAACATGAGTATATCCTTTCATACAGCTACAAAGACGGTATCAACTATTTTACAGTAACTCTCTGATACCGCTATTATTTAAAATTCTTATCTTTGTTAACAATTCGTTAACAAAAAGTTAACATCCGATTTATATAGCTTTCTTATACTACAATTATGCAGTTTGAACGCAAAAACAGCTACTGTTTGCGTTGTTTAAGCTACAGATTAAATTCTAAAAAAGGGTTATGGATGAAAAAAGCTATAAAATTGTCGTTAGCGGCAGCTTTGGCAGGCGGAGCAATGCTTCAGGCAGCAAGCGTTGATATAAACGGTTACAGAGGCGGTACTCTAGATGTTATGTTTAAGGGTATGACTGTTATAGACGACATTAAGAACGGATATGCTCCAAGCAACGGTAGCGGTTATCTTGTAAAGTTAAAATATGAGTCTCCGGATACTCTGCTTGATGGTCTAAAGTACGGTGTCGGTGTATATGTAAATGGTGACGCTGGCTTGACGAACTGGGATATAAAGACAGCACCGGAATGGGATAAAGGTGCATATGGTATGGTAGTTGACAAAGATGGTGACTCAAAAGGTCTGCTTGGTGAACTTTATCTCTCATACAAACATGAGTATTTCGATGCAAAATTCGGTCGTCAAACACTTGACACTCCACTTACAAAGATAAGCACATCTCTTATGCCAAACTTCTATGAGGCATATATGCTAGGCACAAACGCAATTGACGGTCTTCGTATAACAGCAGGTCATATTACAAAGATGTCTCTTGGTTCTCGTGCGGCAGCTGATGCTGGTATTATCGGTGAAGGAACTGGAACAGCTGGTGTTGGATTTAGCAATACTTTGCTTGAGCAATTTAATGGTCCTATACAACAGGCAAAGTTCTACAATATTGGAACAATTGCAAACGTAGATAGCACTGCAGGCCGTACTGTGCTTGGAGCAACATATACTGGTGTAAAAGATCTTAAAGCTGATCTTTGGGTCTATCACTCTGATGATATAGCAAATGACATATATGCAGAGGTAGGTTACAAGATCCCTGTTTCTGAAGGTATGGCAGTAAACTTAAACGCTCAGTACCTTATGCAAAAAGATACAGGCGATAGTTTGGCTGGCGAGAGAGACTTCAATATGATGGGTGCGAAAGTTGAATTAGGAACAAAGAAGTGGGGAGTGTTTGCGGCATTTAACTCATCTGGAAGTAAAGATAACGGTACAGAGGGGCAATATTTCAATGCTTGGGGAGCAGACCCTGCATATACAAGCTCTATATTCTCTCGTAACGCATACCGTGAAGATGTAGACGCATATAAAGTAGGTGCTCATTATGTAATAATGAAAGGACTTAAACTAATGGTTAATTATGCTAACTATGGCAAGTCAACTACTAAAGTAGGTGGTAATTCAGCTATAGATGATGCATACGAAGTTGATACTATTTTAGTGTATAAACCAAGTAATGAGTGGATGTTCAGAGTATTTAACGCAAGACGTGTAAGTGAGTTTAACGGTATTGGTGCATTTGCAGACAATGAAAGACGTCAGAATCACTACCGTGCAATCGCGTCATACTCGTTTTAACTCTTAATTTCTCCTACAAAATTGTCGGGCTAGCCCGGCAATAAACTCTCCTGTTTTAATTTTTTATAGGCTCTCTTCTCAAGAGCCTATATTTTCAGTATCGTTTCTTTATTTATAGTTCAATCTTCTCTCTTACAGCTATCTGATATATAAAAATAGTGCAATATACTTAGCTCTAGCAATTTATGCATACTTGTGTACGCTTTGAGCTGTTCTTTGATGTGCAGGTGGTATTAAGATGTATGGTTTGTTTTTTAATTGCTTATGATTGAGAGGATATTTTAGAGGTTATAATAGTTTGTAGGAGATATCAAGCTCTCGCACTTGCGAGAGCTTGGAAAGAGATTTGGATTATTCCATCTCCATTGATTCTTCAATAGCTTTTGTCACTTTTTTCTCTAGTTTTACAAGAGATTGGTACGCTTTAGAGTCTCTAGGAGCAGATGATGGACGAACATATAGAACAGTTGTTACACCGTCTTTTTCAGTTAATGTTATACGAATAGGGCAGTAAGCCATCATATCTGAATCTTGATTGATGATATCGTTACCGAACTTACCGTTACATGCAACAAGTGTTTTAACCGCAGTAAGTCCTGCTTTGTTGAAGTTCTCACCAAACTTTTTGTCTAAACCTTTATGTTTAAACTCCTCTAGAATATCCAGCTGCCATACAACTACAAGCATCTCTTGCTTGAACTTTGCAAGCATATTGTCTAGAACTTTGTCAACCGGAGCATTGTAGCTCACTTTATATACATTGCTCTCTGCAGCCCATACCGACAAAGTCAATAAACACGCCAATAGAATCTTTCTCATTTTACACATCCTTTGAATTTAACCCTACAATGGGCCTTGATACTAAATCTCTTTTTTAAAGAAATTTATTGTTATAAGTATATGTGCTTAGTATGAATTAGATGTTAATTTTTTGTTAATGCAGTGTTAACAAATACTCCCCTGCTCGGCGGCAAAGAGAGTATTTGGCAGAGAGAGGTTTTTTAGTCTTGCTGTTGTCTCATATATGATGGAATGTCTAAGTGGCTTCCATCCAGATCACCGCCTACTACGAGTCTTGGGCGTATTTTTGTAACAGGAGAAGGAGTCTCGTTTACAAAGTTCTCATTGTTTGAACCGGAGTTTAGGTCTTTCTCAAAACCTGTTGCGATAATGGTTATCTTTACATAGTTCTCAGGAAGAGTCTCGTCCGTAGATGTACCGAAAATAACGTCTGCATCTTCATGCGCGCTCTCTTGAACTACGATCATAGCCTCTGATGTCTCTATCATAGGGAAGTTCGGGTGCATATGGAAGTGAACCAGGACACCCATTGCTCCGTTTATAGAGACATTGTCAAGAAGAGGAGACTCGATGGCCGCTTTGATAGCCTCGTAAGCAGCATTTTCGCCTTCATGCTCACCGACACCCATAAGCGCCATACCCTTGTGGCTCATAACGGTTTTTAAGTCGGCAAAGTCAAGGTTGATATCGTTTTCACCCGTAGAGAGAATTACGCCTGCCGTTCCGCTTACCGCTTGTGCTAAAACGCTGTCAACTATCTTGAAGCTATCTTTTATGCCAAGTTTTCTATCAATGATAGAGAGTAGCTTGTCGTTTGGAATAACTACTATAGAGTCACTCTCTTTTTTAAGCTCTTCAAGACCTGCTTTTGCAAGTTTTAGTCTTTTCGGTGCTTCGAACATAAAAGGTTTTGTGACTATCGAGACTGTCAGAGCATCGACCTCTTTGGCGATCTTTGCGATTACTGGCGCCGCTCCGGTTCCTGTTCCGCCGCCTAGACCTGCAGAGATAAACACAATGTCTGCTCCCTCAAGCGCCTTTTTTATCTCATCGTAGTTCTCTAGTGCGGACTCTTTGCCGATCTCGGGCTTCATTCCTGCACCAAGACCTTTTGTGAGCTTTACGCCGATCTGGATCGTAGATGCACCGACAGTCTCTTTAAGTGCTTGAGCATCGGTGTTTATCATGATCATCTCGATACCCGTAACACCCTCTTTGATCATATGACCGATCATATTTCCGCCGCCGCCGCCGACGCCGACAGCTACAATTCTTGCACCGTTTAGATTACTTGCTTCTTCAACTAAAAATGGTTCCATACTCTCTCTCCTTAAAATAACTGTGTTGCCCAGTTCCAAAATTTATTGAAGGCTCCGGCCTCATCCTCTTTTTTGCTCTTCTTCATGGATATAGAGACCATCCCCTCTTTTTTCTCACTCCCTTGCTCTTGCAGGTGCGGCGTCGAGACATCAGGCTCTTGTGTCAGGTTTATACTTACATGACCCGTATGAACCTCATTTGAGTGTCTAACTCTTTTATTTACATCTATCTCATACTGAGTGTATGCGGATGCCGCGTACATAACAAGACCTACGGCGCTTGAGTATTCAGGTGAGCGAAGGTTGTCAAAAAGACCGTCCATCTCTTTTGGTTTTGCAAGGCGTACAGGTACAGAACCAAACGTTGCAACTGCAAGTTCTCTCATCCCCTCCATCTGTGAAAATCCGCCTGTGAGAACTATTCCCGCACCTATTTTATCTTTTAATCCGCTGTTTTCTATAAACTGAGCCAGTATCATCAAAGTCTCTTCAACTCTTGCATAGATAACGTTGTGTACGACTTCCAAAGAGACCTCGTGCGTCGTGTTCTCATCACCGATAATAGGTAGCTCTATAAGGTCGCTGCTAGGGTTTAGAAGTGAACCGTAGTTCAGTTTTACGCTCTCTGCAATATTAAGAGGAGTGTGAAGTGCCATCGAGAGATCGCTTGTCACGTGGTTTGAACCTACGCCCAAAAAGTCGTTGTATCTTATGGAGTTGCCTGAGTGGATGGTTATATTACTGGTATTTCCGCCCATGTCAATAACTGCAACACCAAGCTCTTTTTCATCGTCATTGAGTGTCGCTATTGAGGATGCATAACCGGTTAATACAATATTCTCTACCTCTACGCCTGCACCGCGGACGGCTTTTCTCAGGTTGTTAAGGTTTGATTTTTGAGTTGTGATGATGTGTGTCTCGACCTCAAGCCTTGAAGCATTCATCCCAAGCGGGTCCTCTATGTAGTCCTGGTCATCTGCTTTGAAGTTATATGGAAGCGCATGAAGTACTTCATACTCGTTTGGAATATTGGCATTGTAAAGAGATGTCTGCATTACACGCTCTATCTCTTTAAAACTGACCTCTTTGTTTTGAATATTTACGATACCGCTGGAGTTTAGGCTCTTTGTGTAAGCGCCTGAAATAGAGACTATTGCAGTGTTTACTTCGCTGCCTGAGACTCTTTTTGCGTCATTTAGCGCTGTTTTTATAGATCTTGAAGCAAGCTCTATATTTGTTATACTTCCCTTTTTGAGGCCTTGCGCCTTGCAAGTTCCCGCTCCTGTTATAGCTATGGAGTTATCGTCAGCTATCTCTGCGATAATTGCACATATCTTTGTCGAACCAATATCTATGGCTAAAACAGTTCTGCTCAACTTAGAGTCCTTCGATAAAAATCTCGGTTTTGTACTTGTTTTGCAGGTTTTTGATCAACCCTTCGTTAAACATAGCACTTTTCAATCTAGCGATAACATCACCTTGACTGCTGTTATCGTTCTTAAGCAGTTTTTGTTCCAAGATGTTATACATAACGATGTTTCCGCTATCCAAAGTAATATAGCCTCTCTTCGTGTTTTTAGTAATAAGAGTATTTAAGAACTCGTTAGCGTCACTCTCGCTTAGATCTGTTAGCTTGTTATAATCATTAACCGTTATAAAATCGGTCGTTTTGCCTTTAAATGTAGCAAATGAGTTTTTCGCAAGTTCTGAAACTCTTCTTTTTCTCTCTTGCTCAACATACATAGCTATCGCTTCGCTCTTAGCATCTTCATAGCTTTTTGGCTGTGAGGGGTTGACTTTTACAAGCTCGAACGTAAAGTAGTCCTCTCCTACCATTACCGGCTTAGAGAAAGGAGATAGCGGAGTTAGACCCGACACTACATCAATAGCATCTTTGCTAAAAGGGTTGTTTGAGATCGAGATAGTTGCATCTTTTATCTCTGCAGCGTCAATCTCTCCCTTTTTATATGCAATATATCCTCTTAGAGCCTCTTTTTTGGTCTCTTTTGCATTTAGCTCGCTGACAACCATGCTTTTTGCATCTTCGAGTGAGACTATTTTGCCTTCGCTGTCTTTAAAGTTCAGCTTGTTCTCATCGTAGTGCTGAGCGATCGTTGCATCGTCAAATTCAAGTGAGAGCTTTGGCTGTTTGATGAATTTTACGTCATAGCTTACTTCGCTCATAAAACTGCTCTTCATATTCTCCCAAAAAGGCTTTATTACCGCATCTGAAGTGTCTATATTTATCTGGTTAGCATCTAGAAGTTTATACTCTATTTTATCTGCTATATTCATAGCCGTGTTTAAGATCTCATGCTCGCTCTCCTGTGCTACGGCAGGTAGAAGGCTAAGTGTTTTTTTGATTAGAAGCTCTTTTCTCACGTCAGCTTCATACTCTTTGATGCTTAGGTTGTTTCTTGATAGAACCTGCTTGTATATCTCTTTGTCAAAAACACCCTCTTTTTGGAAAAAATCCTGCTTTTTGATCTCATCTAGCAGCTCTGCGTCGCTTATCTGCAGATCATAAGATTTAGCCAGATTGAGCACGAGTGCCTGCTGTGTTAAAAACTGAAGAGCTTGTGATTTTAGACCGAAACTTTTTGCTTTCTCCTCATCAAACTCTCCTTGAAACATCTGTGAGTATTGATTGTAAAGATTTGAGTAGCTTTTTTGAAGTTCGCCCATTGTTATCTCGACACTGCCAACTTTGGCAACTGCTCCGGCTTTATCTCCGTAGCTGTATTGACCCCATCCGACGAAGCCGGCGCCGACAAAAGCGATCGTGGAAATCCAAATAGTTATTATGAGATATTTTTTATGTCTCTGCATCCATGTGATCATCGATTTCAAGCCTTATTTATGATATTTTCGTAATTTTATGTAAATTCGTATTAAACCTTGATAAAGAGAGCTTGGGATAATAATTACTAATAAGAATATTAATGAAAAGGTGGTAACATTTACCTACAAAGAGTTTAGAAAGGATTTTATATGAGCAATATAGATAAGTATTCAAACATTAAAGAAGAGTTGCCAAAATTGCCAGAAGTATTGCTAAATACGATTCAATCAGACGTATTAGAGATAAAGAGTATAGATAAAGAGTGTGAGAAGTATATTAAAACCTGTTCAAAAATACCGGAATTTAAAAATGCTTTCTACGTTGTATACTCAAAATACGTTGACAGAGACAACCACAAATACGAAAAGTTTATTTTTCTAGGAAAAGAGGGCGAAGAGCTCTTTGACGTAAGCGGAGCGGAGATGGAGCTTCACGGACTCTTGGCATGTACAAACCTTGAGTTTACTCCTGAGTATGAAGCCGTGGAGTTGAAAAAATAGTATATGAACAATTTAGAGTTAAAAAATAGAGATTTGGAGGTTTTGTGGCATCCATGTACGCAGATGAAAGACCATGAAACGCTCCCTCTGATCCCCATAAAAAAGGCGCATGGAATCTATCTGGAAGATTTTGATGGCAACTCTTATATGGATGCCGTAAGCAGCTGGTGGGTAAATCTTTTCGGGCACACTAACAGTTATATAAATGAAAAAATAAAAGAGCAGTTAGATACGTTAGAGCATGTTATTTTGGCAGGATTTACCCATGAACAGGTGGTTAGACTCTCTGAGAGGTTAGTAAAACTAACGCCAAGAGGACTTAGTAAATGTTTCTATGCCGACAACGGCTCAAGTGCCGTTGAAGTCGCCCTGAAGATGAGCTTTCATGCACACAAGAACAGCGGGGCGGACAAAAAGGTCTTTGTCTCACTTACAAACTCTTATCACGGCGAGACAATAGGCGCGCTTAGTGTAGGCGATGTAAAACTTTACAAAGATACTTACGAGCCGCTTCTGGTGCGAAGCATCCAGACGCCCGTTCCAAAAGATATGAGCATAGAATCGGCAAGAGAAGCGGCTCTGCTTTTTGGAGAGTTGTGCGAAGAGAGAGCGGATGAGATAAGCGCTATTATACTTGAGCCGCTTGTTCAGGGTGCGGGATATATGCATATGTATCATAAGGAGTTCCTGGTCTTGGTGCGTGAGATTTGCAACAGCTACAATATCCATATGATAGCAGACGAGGTCATGGTAGGCTTTGGAAGAACCGGTGAGATGTTCGCATGCCAAAGCGCTAACATAACGCCTGATTTCATAGTGCTCTCAAAAGGGCTTACAGGCGGCTACCTGCCGCTCTCTGTGGTGCTAACGACAGATGAGATATATGCAAAGTTCTATTGCGACTATAATGAGCACAAAGCGTTTCTGCACTCACACAGTTATACAGGAAATGCTCTTGCCTGTGCTGCCGCAAATGCAACTCTTGATATATTTGAAAGAGATGATGTTATAGAAAAGAACAGAGAGACAGCCGAGTATATGTCCCAAAAGCTCTCAAAGTTTAAAGAGCTTGAAAATGTCGCTTCTATAAGGCAGACGGGCATGATCTGTGCGGTAGAGCTAAAAGGGTACAAGCCCGAAGAGAGAGTAGGGCTTAGAGTCTATCAATATGGGCTTGACAACGGCGTTTTACTGCGTCCGCTCGGTCATATAGTCTACTTTATGCCGCCATATATCATCACAAAAGAGGAGTGCGACAAGATGATGGATACAGCTTATGAGGCTATAAAGAGTCTTATTTAGTCAAACGCGGTATCGTTTTTTGTGTTATCCAACAGAAGGAGTCTGCAGCTCTTCTCTAAGATGGCGATCTTCTTTGCCATCTCATGAATATCTCTATTAAAAGTATATACCCCATAGCCTCTTATGACCATGATATCCGTTTTTTTACTCTGAAAATAGTAGGCGATCTCGCTGCTTGCTCTTTCGTACCAATCATCAAAACTTCTCGGGTCTACAATATCAATGGAACCTAGCTCTTTATATCCGAAATAATCTTTTGGGGTGATAATATTGTGGTCCAGCGAATATGCCGTAGTAAAAGGGGGCATACTGAAACAGATGAACTTTGCATCCGATATTTGAGAGTATATGCTGTGATGGATGTTTGAGTCTATGCTCGCCTGGTTCCATCTGTAATCTTTTTTATAATAAAGCTCTATTAGAGAGCTGTTGTCTAGCGCGTCGAATATAGCCTCTTTTGTATTTATAAGAAAACGGTTTGATTCGGTTTTTGCTGAGATGGAACCGTGATAGATGCCGAAAAAATCTTTTCTAAACATTGAGAGGGCGAGTGCCGAGAGTTTCTTTTTTAGATGTTCTTTGTTCATTTAAAACTGCTCTTTTATTAGATATAGAAGTTTATCACAAACCCTATTTTAAAACAACACAATAAGAACCTTTAAACTCAATTCAAGCATCTAAAAAGGAAATATATAGTATAAAACCGCTTTTAAAACATCTATATTAATTCTAAAGTAAAATTATGAAAAACAGAACCGCAAAACTCTCTCTATTGTTGCTGATAGCTTCGTCGCTATATGCAGAGTTTGATTATTATGGGCAGGTAAGGCTGCGCTTTGAGAGCTTTGATAATATGAACGAGAAGTATTACGGAACAAACCCAAAAGTCGGAGAGGCTCATGACAGCTACCTTATGACAAGAGTTCGACTTGGGATCGGATATAAGTTTAACGACAACTGGAGTGCGAAACTCTCTATGCAGGACTCAAGGGTGATAGATTGGGGCTTTAAGAGCGATGATTGGTACAATAGAGAGTTTGGACAGGTTAACAGCTCACAGACGGACAGTTTTGAACTCGCTAAAACATATCTTGAGTATAAAAACAAGAAGATGACCGTTACTGCAGGAAGACAGAGCATCTCGTACGGTGATTCAAGAGTTTTTGGCCCAGGGGAGTGGAAGAACTCAGGAAAATGGATATGGGATGCAGTGAAAGTTTCGCTAAAAGAGGGGGATAATTTTTTAGACTTTTTCTACGGCGCGACCATGCTTCACGATCCTGACGACTTTAGTCTAAACCATCGTCACGGATATTACGGCGGCGGAGTGTACGGACATTATGCTTACAAGAACAGTGCTGCGATCGAGCCGATCTTTGCATATAAAACAAACGAGAGGAAAAATGAGCTCTACAACTCATTAGAGAATTTTTATGCAGGAGCAAGAGTTTACGACAGGGATATAAATAGATTTTTTTATGATATGACCTATATAAAATCTTTCGGCGACTATACAAAAGTGACAGATGAGACGGTCTCGATCGATGCTGTTGGCTATCATCTAGACGGAGGTTACAATTTTAAATCTTTAAATACTAAAGTCGGTCTGGGTTACTCATACGCAAGCGGCGATGATCCAGATACGAAAGAGAGGGAGACCTTTGATGCCGTATTTGGAGCAAGCGACAAGTACTACGGAAGACTTAATCTTGTGCAATGGAACAATCTCAAAGATTATGAACTCTTTGCCATCTTGACGCCAAATACACAAACAAGTATTAAGCTTGAGTATCATAAATTTTATGCCCATCAGCAGAGTAACAAGTGGATGAGTTATACGATAGCATCTATGCAAAATGACCACTACGGGGATGAGATCGATATTTTTGCAACATATAACTACTCAAAAGATATCAAGCTTCTTCTCGGTGTAGGTTATTTTATGAGTGGGAGCTACATAGAAGAGGCAGCAACCAAGAACAGCTATATTACGGATGATAACGCTTTGGGTTTTGTCGCTCAGGTAGCTTATAATTTTTAATCTTTAAAAACGAACCATACTTTGATGAGAAAATCTCCTCAACAATGCAGGTTCTATCAGATTTGGTCGTAGGCAGTAAACAGGTGCTTACGTTCTAAACACCTCTAGTTTTGCATGCAGCTCATCGGTCATAGAGTTTAGATGCTCAGCCGCAGCTGCTATCTCCTCTACGTTTCTTGCGTTTTTGGAAGATATCTCGTTTATCTCTGAAACTTGAGAAACAATGAACTCAACATCTCTTCCTGCTTTTTCAAAATCGCTTACTGTTTTATCGCTCGCACTTACCGCATCTTGAACGATGGATACGCTATCATTTATCTTAGCTTCGACATCGGTCGCATTCTCCGAGAGCTTTTGAATATCTTCAGAGTTAGCATTCATCTGCGTACTTACGTCCATGATCGATTGAACGATAACATTAATGGTCGCATTTATCTCTGTAAGACTTCTTTGAGTACGTTCTGCAAGTTTTCTCACTTCGTCTGCAACAACTGCAAATCCGCGTCCATGCTCTCCCGCACGGGCAGCTTCTATGGCAGCGTTAAGTGCTAGAAGATTCGTCTGTTCTGCGATATCGGAGATGATCTCTAATATGTTCTTAACCTCATTTGCTTCACTTGAGAGCGTCTGCATCCTTTGTGAGAGCTCCACTTCAAGCTCTGCCGAACTTTGAACTTTGTTTGTAAGAGCAACTATCTCACCGCGTGCTAAGTTAAGATTCTCATTTGCTTTAATGATCTCTTTTTTACTCTCCTGAGCATCAATGATCGCCTGAGCTATCTCTTCTTTGATGCTGTTTGCTTTTTGCGTTGCTTCATCTATGACGACAACACTCTTCTCAACGTTCTCCCCGACACCCATTGCAGTGGTCGAGAGTTCATGAGAGATGGAAGCATTTTCGCTTGAACTTACTTTTGAGGTATCTATGAGGTCTTTTAGCTCCCTCATCAAATCGTTAAAACTTCTTGCCATCTGTGAGAGTTCAAGAGGGGCGTTTTCGTTCACGCTCAGAGTCAGGTTTTTGTTGTTTGCAATACTTAAAAGCGTCTCTTTGAACTTCTCCATCGGTGTTACCAAACTTCTGTTTATTAAAAATATCGCAAGGGCGATAATAACACTCAGAAGAACAAGCGCATCTATGACTAAAGTGTTTCTAATCTCATTGACGGACTCTAAAACTTCATCTTCTGATATTCTTGATATGATCGCCCATTTAAAATCTTCGCCAACACTTATATAGGAGTATGCAAATATAACACTCTCTCCTGTAAAACCTTTGGTCGTTATATTTCCGCTTTGAGAGTTAAGTCCGCCTCTTGAAGCTTCATGATCGACTTTACCAACAGAGGGGTTCGCAAAAGATGCTCTAAGAGAGTGAGTCTCTTTTCTTAAAAAACTGTCGCTTCTCATTAGGTTGTCTTGTCCGACAAGATAATCTTCCTGTGTTTTGCCGTACCCTTCGCGGTAGTTCATGATCTTTGATATAGAAGCGTCCGATATCTGAAAAGCGATCACGGCTTCTACTTTACCGTCTATCTCAACGGGAGCTGCCAAGAACATTGCAGGTTCTCCCTTACTTGGAGCGTATGGAGCCATGTCTACATATAGAGGACGGTTTTTTTCAAGAGCCTGTTTAAATGCCTGACCTAAGCCGCTCTCTTTTAGAGAACCTGTTTTGAGGTTCGCGCCATAGTCGCTCTCTTTTGCAGCCGAGTAGATAACACGCCCATATTTTGCAGAGATAACAAAAATATCATAGTAGCCGTAATCTTTTACATAACCCTGAAAAAAACTCTCATGCGGTTGTGTCTTTTCTTTGACAAGCGGATTTGCAACCGGGTAGTTGTCGGTCGGTCTAACTCCGAGTTGATCACCCAAGAGAGCCAAGTCTTTTATGATATCTTCTATATTCTCAGAGCGTGCAAGAACATTTATGTCTCCAATTCTCTCTTGAAAAAAGCTCTCTATCTGGTTCTTTTTTATATCTCTTGTAAGAGTTAATTTAGAATCATTTGCTTCTAAGAGTGCCTCTTTGCTTTTTGAGCTTGATATATAGGTAGATATCAGGCTCAAAAAGAGTAAAGATACTACAACAAGCAGTATTACCTGTATTTTAATAGACATTTTTTTCACTGTCTCTCCTTGTGATTGTGCTTACGCTCTGGCGTTTGTGTTTTTTTGAATGATTTTACAGTTGTTAATCTTAAATTTAGACGTGCCATTTAGATTTATGGCTGATCTTTAAAAAATAAAGAGGGATGTAGATGCTTTGGGGATGGACGGGGCTTGTATAAAAAAATATCGTAATAATAAAATGAAACGTTTTGTAGTGTCAAAAGCTCTGGTTTTCCCGCAATTATTGCGGGAGTGTTACAGGATAATTACTTAAACCAGTTCTTCATCTTCTCTATGGCTGAGTCCAAAACGCTCTCATGCGGTTTTGACTCTATGCCGAAAGACTCTTGAAGTTTGCTAAGAAGCTCACGCTGCTCATCTGTGAGTTTTTTAGGGTAGGTGATATTGACCTGCGCAATGAGATCACCTTTGCCGTGACCGTGAACATCCTCTATCCCTTCGCCTCTAAAGAGGAACTGCTGCTTGTCTTTTGTGCCGACATCAAGTTTAAGTTCCAGCTCTCCCGTAAGTGAAGGGATAGTGAGGCTCTCTCCAGAGACTGCCTGAGTGAAAAATACCGGAATTATGATGTAGACGTCGTTTCCGTCTCTTTGAAAGTGCTTATCGGGTCTTACGTTAAAAGTGACGTATAGATCGCCTCTGTCTCCGCGTTTGCCTATATTTCCTTTACCTGAGACTCTAAGGCGGTTACCGCTGTCGATCCCTTTTGGAACCTTGATAGTTACGTTGCCCCTCTCTTCATGGTATCCTCTGCCGTCACAGCTGCCGCAAGGCGCTGAAGGTGCAGAACCGCTTCCGTGACAAACGGGACAGGTTTGAGAGAATGTCATAAAGCCCTGTTTCATAAAGACCTGACCCTGCCCTCTACATTGGTGGCAGGTTGAGAGCTTGCCGTCTTTAGCACCGGTGCCCTTACAGCTGTTACAAGAGTTCTTATACTTGAACTCCACATCTTTTTCGCAGCCAAAGACGGCTTCGTTGAAACTGATCGTCATATCGACGTTCATATCAAGCGGGTACTTCTCCATGTCCGCAGGGTTTTGGCGACGGCGTGAAGAGCCTCCAAAACCGCTGAACATCTCTTCAAATATGGAGCCCAGATCATCAAAACCTGCTGATGAGCGGCCTCTGCCGCCGCCCATGCCTTGAAGTCCCTCTTTACCGTATCTGTCGTAAATGCTTCTCTGCTTTTCATCGCTTAGACATTGATAAGCTTCGTTGCACAATTTAAATTTGTGTTCGGCCTCGCTGTCACCCGGATTTTTGTCGGGATGATAAATTTTTGCCATTTTTCTGTAAGCTTTTTTGATCGTAGTTTGGTCCGCATCTCTGGAGACCTCTAATATTTCGTAATAGCTTAAATCTTGCATATTATTTTAATATCCTAACATCTAAAAATTTTCGCAATTATATCGTTTTAAATTTAATCTATGTATAATCCATTTATGAAACATTTTATACTCTATTTAAGCGCATTATTACTCTTTAGCGGCTGTTCCAAAGAGCCAAAAATAAGCTTCTCTCATATGCCCGATACCGATCTTTACAAGAGCGATTTTAGTAAGCTTCCCAACTGGCACGGGGAGGATTATAAAAACGCTCTGGAGTCATTTGTGCAAAGTTGTAAAACGGCTAAAACAAGAGAGATCTACGCTGATCTGTGTATCAGAGCAGCAGAAGCCTCAGATGCAAAAGAGTTTTTAACTGCATATTTCACTCCTTATGAGATCGCTTTGCCACAGAGTTCTCATGACGGGCTTTTAACGGGCTACTATGAACCTGAAATAAGAGGTTCACTGACTAAAAAAGAGCCCTATATCTACCCTCTGTACAAAACTCCAAAAGATCTGGTAATCGTAGATCTGGGCGAGCAGTATCCGGAGCTTAAAAGTTATAGATTAAGAGGCAAGCTCGTCGGAAACAGGCTTGTTCCTTATCACGATAGGGAAGATGCCACCGAAAATGAACTGGATGCGGAGATAATCTGCTACACGGACTCAAAGATCGATCTATTCTTTTTGGAAGTTCAAGGATCGGGAAGGGTGACTCTTGATGACGGAAGTACCATCTTTGTGGGCTACGATAACCAAAACGGGCACAAGTACGCTTCGATAGGAAAATATCTTGTAGACAATGGCGAGATACCGATGGAGGATATTTCGCTTCAAAGCATTAAAGCGTGGCTGGAGCAGAACCCATCAAGGATAGATGAAGTGCTTAACTATAACAAGTCTATGGTCTTTTTTAGGCAAAAAGAGCATGCGGCAAGCGGTTCGCTCGGAGTCGTGCTTACGCCTAAGCGTTCAATTGCAGTGGACAGAAAGTATATTCCGCTTGGAAGTATGCTCTATTTAAGTGCAGAGGACGAAAATATAGAGTTTAACCGCGTAGTTATGGCGCAAGATACGGGCGGAGCAATAAAAGGAAGCGTGCGGGCAGATATGTTTATGGGTTACGGAGAGGAAGCTAAAGAGGTTGCAGGCAGGCTAAAAGCGCCTCTTAAGCTCTGGATACTTCTGCCAAAAGGGAACTCTTGATGAGAGGTTCACTAGAAAAGTTCAACAAGCTTGTAGATGCGCTGCAGGAACTCCCTACCATCGGGAAGAAATCGGCAACAAGGCTTGCTTACCATATGGTGATGAAAGATAGCTTTGCGGGTATGAAGATATCCCATGCGATTGAAGATGCTCTTGGAACCCTTAAGCAGTGCTCTTCATGTGGCGGGATGAGCGAAGATGAGCTCTGTTTCATCTGCTGTGACGACAGCAGGGACGAGACGCTTTTGTGTATAGTCGAGAACGCAAAGGATATTTTGCTTCTGGAGGAGAACGCACTTTTTGGCGGAAGATACTTCGTCTTGGAGTCTTTGGCGGAGTTTGATTTCTCAAAGCTCGAGCGATTGGTCTCAAGCGGAGTCAAAGAGATAGTCTTTGCGTTAACGCCATCTATTGCAAATGATGCGGTTATGTTATATATTGAAGATAAATTAAGTAATTTTAATATAAACTACTCAAAAATTGCTCAGGGCGTTCCGACCGGAGTAAGTTTGGAAAATATTGATATTTTGTCTCTGACGAGGGCTTTGACGGATAGAGTAAAGGTATGATTTGAGATCTGTTTATTTTGCATTTGTTATTACTTTAGTACTGACATTGACGGGGTGTAGCTCAAAGTCGGTGGAAAAGCCGAACGAGGTTGCTATTGAGCAAGAGAGAGATGACATTAACGGCGAACTTGAAGGTTTTGCAGATGAGTTTGAGGTAGAAGAGGTCTACGACCCTTTTAGCGGCTACAATAGAGCCATGACAACTTTTAATGACAAGGCTTATGAGTTTGCTATTAAACCAGTTGCCAAAGGCTACAAGTGGTTTTTGCACGAAGATATCAGGGAGAGCGTGGATAATTTTTTCAAAAACATCTACTTCCCGATGCGTTTTGTAAACAATGTGCTTCAGGGAAAGATGCGCAATGCTGCCGAAGAGAGCGTTAGATTTGTAGTGAACTCAACGGCAGGAGTGCTTGGACTTTTCGATCCTGCAAAAAAATACTGTGAGCTTGAACCTCATGACGAGGATTTTGGACAGACATTGGGATTTTACGGAGTGGGCAGCGGTCCTCATATAGTTCTGCCTCTTTTAGGACCATCAAACGTAAGAGACCTTATTGGAATGTATCCTGATTCCTACCTAAGCCCTCTTGATTATACCCAGAGAAGCTACGATACTTTGACAGATACGCCTGCAGAGTATATTGGTGCAAAAACGCTTGAAAAAGTGAACTATGTATCATTGAACATAGATTGGTATGACGACATCAAAAGAGATGCGGTAGACCTCTATCCATATTTGAGAGATATGTATGAGCAGTATAGAGACAAACAGATCAAGGAGTAGTAGTGAAGAGTATCTTTAAAAAAATTTTGGCGGTCTTTGCACCGTTCATTTTATCTTATAACCTTCAAGCAGATGAGCAGTCTGAGCTAAAGAGCCGCTTTTTAAACAAGATAGATGAGATAATAGTCATAGTAGAGAACAAGAGTATTACTAAAGAGCAGAGAAACGCGGATATAGTCAAATCTATATCGCCAATGTTCGATTTTGAGCTAATGGCTAAACTAAGCCTTGGCAACAGTTGGAAGGAGCTCTCTGCAAGTGATGCAAAAAGGTTCGTAGATCTTTATGTGGAGCGCATGAAGCAGTCATACTCCGCGAAGATAGACGCTTATGAGGGCGAGAAGGTAGAGATAAAGAAGATAGAGCAGCCAAAATCCAACAGAATGGCATTCTTTACAGACCTTGTAGGAAAAGAGGAGAAGCTTGAGATAGTCTACAAGTTCCACAAGCCAAATCAAAGCATGGAAGGTAAAGAGGATTGGCTCGTTTACGATGTGGAGATACTAGGGGTAAGCATTTTAAAGACTGACAGGGCACAGTTCAAAGAGTTTTTACAAACCAAAAGCATAGGCGAGCTGATGGACGCTTTGGCAAAGCAGTCATAACTATATGTTAAACACCCTATACCAAAACTACATTTTAAAATACCCAAAAATAGTTTTAGCTTTTATGAGCGCTTTTATACTCATAATGGCTCTTTTTGCCTTCAAACTTGAGATCGATGCGAGTGCAGAGACGCTTTTGCTTGAGGATGACAAAGATCTTGAGTACACAAGGGATGTACTCAAACGCTTTGAAGCACCCAACTTTCTGGTGGTCACATATACTACACAAGAGGATCTGCTTAGCGATGAGAATATTGCAAATATTAAGAAGCTGAGCTCTCAGATAGAGACATTGGAGATAGTAGAGAGCATCAACTCCATAGTAAATGTTCCCCTTTTGCAGTCTCCGCCCATTCCGCTCAAAGAGCTATTAAAAGATATACCCACACTGGAGTCTACAAATATTGACAAAAAGCTTGTAAGACAGGAGTTCTTGACAAGTGCGGTATATAAGGAGAACCTTGTAAGCGATGACTTTACTACCACCGCTTTGATGGTAAACCTTAAAAGAGACGAGAAGTACTTTTCCCTTATAGACAACAGAGACAAATTTGTAAAGCTAAAAAAGCAGAGGGAACTTAGCAAAGAGGAGAGATCAAACTACAAAAAAGCAGAGAGTGAGTTTAAAGAGTATAGAGATATCTTAAGAGAAGAGACCCACCAGATAATAGTAAAACTAAGAGATATCCTTAAAAATTTTGAGCAGGAACACAGCAAAGTCAAGCTCCATTTAGGCGGAGTAGAGATGATCGCCGATGATATGGTGGAGTTTGTAAAGTATGACCTCAAAACCTTCGGATTTTTGATAGTCGGACTTCTTATCGCCGTCTTATATGTTCTTCTTAAAAAAGTGCAGTGGGTTATCATAGCGCTTTTCATCTGTACGACCTCGCTTATTGTAACAAGCGGTCTTTTGGGGCTTTTTGGATGGGAGATAACCGTTGTCTCTTCAAACTTTATCTCGCTGCAGCTTATTATGAACATGTCTCTGGTCGTGCATCTCATTGTGAGATACAAAGAGCTTTATGCCGAAAATCCGCACGATACACAAATGGGCCTTACACTAAACAGCGTGCTCTCTATGGCAAAGCCATCTTTCTTCGTAGTAATCACTACTATTGCAGGATTTAGCTCTCTGGTTTTCAGCTCCATATTGCCTGTTATAAACTTCGGCTGGATGATGAGCGTGGGAATAGTCGTATCGCTTCTTTTGACATATATTCTCTTTCCGATAATTTTGCTTCTCTTTGAGAAAAAAGAGTCTCTCGAGTTTGGTAAAGGCGGCGCACCATTTACCGCCAAAGTTGCGCATGTTGCATACCATTACAGAAAGACCATACTTGTATCAGCCCTCTTGGCTGTTATTTTTTCCATTTCAGGCGCTACAAAGCTCAGAGTTGAAAATAGCTTCATAGACTACTTTAAACAAGATACCGAGATATACAAAGGGATGGCTCTCATCGACCAAAAGCTCGGCGGGACTACGCCTCTTGATGTAATCCTGACATTCAAAGAGAGCAGTGACGAGGTGGCTTCCGTTGAGGTGGCCGGAGCAGATGAGGAGCTTGACTCGTTCGCAGATGAGTTCGAGGAGAGCGTGGAGGACAGAGAGAAGTACTGGTTTACGCAAACCAAGATGAACAGGATAAAAGAGGTTCATGAGTACCTTGATTCTCTTGAGGCCGTAGGAAAAGTGCTCTCGCTTGCAACAACGGGAGAGATACTGAAGGTCTTAAACGACGGCAAAGAGGCGGACGGTCTCATGCTTGCTCTTATGTACAAAGAGCTGCCGGATGAGTATAGAAAGATCATACTGACACCTTACGTTGATATACAAAACAATCAGGTAAGAATAAGCACGAGAATTATCGACTCTATGCCGAATCTTCAAAGAGATATGCTGATAAAAAAGATAAACAGTGATCTAAAAGAGATGCTTAATCCCGAGTATGAAGAGCACAAAATGGCAAATCTTTTGATCATGTACAACAATATGCTCCAATCACTCTTCGATTCGCAGATAAAGACCATCGGAGTGGTTGTCCTCATACTCTTTTTAATGTTTCTGGCACTCTTTAGAAGCCTCAAAATTGCTATCATAGCGATCATCGCAAACGTTATTCCGGTCGGGACTATTTTTGGGTTTATGGGGTGGATGGATATACCGCTTGATATGATGACCATAACTATCGCAGCCATCAGTATAGGCATAGCGGTTGATGACACCATCCACTACATCTATAGGTACTCTCTGCTTTACAACCGCTCAAATGACGCAAAAGGCTCTATGTTCAGGGCGCATAAAAGTATCGGAACGGCGATGTTCTACACCTCGACCATCATCATGATAGGGTTTTGTATTCTGG
>NZ_JAVEUF010000003.1:103238-192135 GCF_034005705.1 Sulfurimonas sp.
TCCTGCCAACCATCTATTTCGGGCTTCTTACCATGATCGCCATGTTTATGGCAATTGTGGCAGACTTGCTGCTGCTTCCAGTGCTGCTTCTGATATTTGGGATCTAAATAAACAGTTTAGACCCCAGATTTATATTTTATATTAGACCCAAAAGTGCAACAAAGAGCACGGGCGGTGTAATGACGAGTCCGACTTTCATATATTCGCCCCAAGTGATTTTGACCCCTTTTTGAGCAAGTACATGCAGCCAAAGCAGTGTTGCAAGTGAACCGATAGGTGTCATTTTCGGACCAAGGTTTGAGCCTAAGATATTTGCATAGACCAATGCTTCGTTCCCAACATATCCAACATGGTCAATAGCTATATCCATAATCATAATAGTCGGCATATTGTTCATAATAGAACTAATTACGGCAGATAAAAAGCCGGTTCCGATAACGGCGATTGTAGTTCCGTGAGAGTTTAACTCCGTAATCCATGAAGCTATTATCTCTGTAAGACCTGCGTTTTTAAGACCGTAAACTACGACATACAGTCCGATACTGAACCACACGACCTGCCAAGGTGCCGCTTTTATGGTCATAATAGGTTTTACCGCTTTGTAGTGGTTTGCAATGAGTAAAAATATCAATGCTCCTCCAAGTGCAAAGACAGAAACTGGCAGATGATAATAATCACCTATAAAATAGCCGATCATCAAAAGAGCTAAAAAGAACCATGAGAACTTAATCATAGTCCGGTTTTTTATAACCGATGAAGCCTCCGGCAGTGCTGAGACATCAATAGTAAAAGGGATATCTTTGCGAAAGTAGATCCAAAGAACGACGATAGAGGCGAATATCGCGAGTAGATTAGGCAAGAACATATTTTTCGCATACTCGACAAAGCCTATGTCAAAATATCCTACCGTGACAATATTGGTCAGGTTTGAGATGACAAGCGGGTTTGATGCGCTGTCCCCGATAAAACCGCCAGCCATCAAAAAGGCGAATATAGCCAAAGGCTTCATTTTAAGATACTTCATCTTAGCAAGTAAAATAGGGGTCAAAATAAGTGCCGCACCGTCATTTGCAAAAAACGCAGCGACTATTGCGCCTAAAAGTAGAATGTATACGAACATCTTGTGCCCACTCCCGCCGCTGAGCTTTGCCATCTTGATGGCTGCCCACTCGAAAAAACCTATCTCATCAAGAACCATAGACAAAATTATGATCCCTATAAATGCCAATGTAGCATCCCAAACGATGTCAATAACCGTAAATACATCACTAAAGCCGACAACTCCCGCCATCAGTGCTACAATTGCCCCGACAACTGCAGTGGTGCCGATCTGCAGACCACGCGGCTGCCAAATAACGAACACTAATGTGATCAAAAAAACTAACATCGCCAATGTCATCTATGACTCCTATTATTTTAAAAGACAAAACTATAGCAGAATTAAATCTAAATATCAACATATGTTGATTTAATGATATTATTTCGCTACAATTTTGCAATTCAACACAGAGGAGGTCGGTATGGATATCTTTTTAAAAAGTGTCGCGGCACTAAACGACGAAACAAGAGTTCTCATACTGCGCTTTTTGGATGAGCACGGACGTACTTGTGTCTGCGATCTTCAAAACTCGCTGGACATGATCCAGTCACGTCTCTCGCGCCATCTTAAAATATTAAAAGAGGCTGGATTTCTGCGTGTTGAGAGACGCGGCACTTGGGCATACTACTCTGTTCGTTGCCCGTTAGACCGTTTTCGCTCTGAAGCACTGGAGGAGATTCGCACTTTAGACATTGAACTCCCGCCTTTAAAAAAATCATCACAAACAGGAGAGTGTAAAATATGAAAAAAAATGTACTCATTTTATGTACCGGAAACAGTTGCCGCTCAATTATGGCAGAAGCGCTTATTAATGCAAAATTAGGTGACTGCATCGAAGCTCAAAGCTCAGGCGTGAAAGCAAGCGGAGCCGTAAATCCGAATGCAAAGGCTCTTTTGGAAAAAAAAGGTTACTGGAGGGATGAGTATCACTCAAAAGTTATTGAGACCGTTTTAGACACGCCTTTTGATTTGATCGTGACTGTATGCGACCACGCAAAAGAGACTTGTCCTATGTTTCCAAAGGCGGTTAAGACAATACATGTAGGTTTTGACGATCCGTCCGGCAAAGCAGTAGAAGAGTATGAAAAAACATTGAATTTAATCGAAAAAGGACTTCTTCCTGTTGTCAAAGAGGAACTTTGCTAAATGTGGTATGAACTCTCACAAGAGTTTGTTTATAGCACCATTGGGCTTGATGGGAAATTGGCTGATGCCACGCACTTTTTTATCTATGACACTATAAAGATCTGGTTTTTACTCTTAACAATCATCTTTGTAGTCTCTTTTTTAAGAACATGGGTTAATAGTGAGTATGTAAGAGCGCATCTTCAAGGAAAATCATCATTTTACTCTCATGTGGGAGCGTCCCTATTTGGAATTATTACGCCGTTTTGCTCTTGTTCGGCCATTCCTCTTTTTTTAGGTTTTATTCAAGCAAGAATTCCTCTTGGAGTGACATTTAGTTATCTCATATCCGCTCCAATGAACAATGAGATAGCCATAGCTATGCTATTTGGCATATTTGGATGGAAAGTGACTTCAATATACATCGCTTTTGGTCTGAGTGTGGCTATTGTCGGCGGGTGGCTGATAGGAAAGCTTGGATTGGAAAAAGAGATTTTAATGAACGTAAAACCGATCGAGGGGGAGCTTGAAGCTTCTTTGGTAAAACTGACATTAAAACAGAGATCAAAAGAAGCTTGGGAATATACTCTTGATATTTTCAAAAAAATATATATCTATGTTATGATTGGCGTAGGGGCAGGTGCATGGATACACGGATATATACCGACGGATTTTATAGCTTCCTACACAGGGGAAGGGAATCCATTTGCCGTCATCATCGCTGTACTAATGGGGATACCGATGTACTCAAATGCCGCCGGTGTTATGCCGCTTATAGAGGTTTTAACATCCAAAGGAATGCTTCTAGGGACTGCTCTTAGCTTTATGATGGCTGTTACCGCGCTGAGTCTTCCGGAAGCTTTGATACTGAAAAAAATTATTTCGCTTAAACTTATCGGAATCTTTTTTTCCATTGTCGGAGGTGGAATAATTGCTATAGGGTATCTATTTAACTTAATATTGTAGGAGTATGAATTATGAAAATCGAGATTTTAGGAACAGGTTGTGCAAAGTGCAAAACACTTGAAGCGGTCGCAAAAGAGGCGGTAGCAAAGAGCGGAAAATTTGCGCAGGTAGAGAAAGTTGAAGATATTGCAAAGATCATGGAGTATCAGGTTATGAGCACACCAGCACTTGTAATCGACGGTGTAGTCAAGAGCAGCGGCAAAGTGCTGAGCGTAGATGAAGTTCTAGCGTTTATAAAGAGTTAATAGCAGGAGATAAAATTGCAAGATAAAAAGAAAAAAGAGACACTGCAAATAGTAATATCGTTAAACATCATTTTGGTTATAGCTGAGATAACTGCCGGAATATTTAGCGGTTCCATGGCACTTGTTGCAGATGCTTTTCATAACCTAGGCGATGTTTTGGCACTGTTCATCTCTCTTGTTGCCATTATTTACGGAGCAAAAGAGGCAACAGGCACAATGACTTTTGGCTATATCAAAGCTGAGATGATGGCTGCATTTGTAAACTCTCTTTTTTTAATTATTACAATGCTCTTTATTCTTTTTGAATCAATAAACAGGTTTTTTGAACCGCACGCCATAGATGCACCCATCGTTATAGTTGCCGCACTTATCGCACTGCTTGTAAATGGGTATAGCACCTACCTGCTAAGCAGAGCAAATATAGAGCACCACCATGAAGGCGAAGAGCATCATCACGACCACGGACACAAAGACCTTAACATCACTTCAGCCTATCTGCATATGCTCGGAGATGCCGTAATCTCACTAAGCGTTGCAATCGGCGGGGTAGTGATCTACTTCTTTAATATCGTCTCTATTGACACTGTTTTGTCAATTATCTTTAGTATTTACATCATAAAAGAGACATTCCCTATTTTAAAGAACTCATTTTTTGCGCTTATGGATTCAAGCGGCAGCATTGATGTAAAGAAGATTGAAGATACTATTTTACAAAAACAGATGATATGTTCAGTGCATGACCTGCATATATATACGCCAAATTCAAAAGAAGTATATGGCAGCGCGCATATAGTTTTATGCGAAAACCTCTCACTTGAGGCAATAGAAGCCCTTTTAGAAGAGATCAGAACGGATTTGGCAAAAATCGGGATCAAGCACTTTATCATACAACCAGAGACGCAAAAATATTCAACCGGCGACAGTAGTTGCCAAAGGCACTAAAAGAGCTCTTAAGAACGATCTTAGTTTGAGATTACAATTACAGATTGAGGCTAATTTTTTTAACAAGCTCATCCGTGCTCATATAGTCGAGATTGTTTGAGTAGAATGACTCAAAACTCTCGTTGCCGCTGCGCTCGTTTTTATATATGAGCATTATTTTTTTGACTATGTGTTTTGCCTCGGTAAGCGGAACCGACTTAAATACAACTCTTGCTTCTGAGGCCTTTTTTGTAGCGTAGCCGCCGAGCAGAATATGTACGCCAAAACAGAGCTCTCCGTTTTCATCCCTTGCTTTGCACCCCTCAAAACCTATGTCCGCCACGCCGTGGATACCGCACCCTTTTACACAGCCTGACCAGTACATTCTGACCTTGCCGTTTTTTATAGGCACCTCTTTGTTTAAAAACTGAGCCATACTTATGGCATCGGCTTTGTTTGGAATAACGCCGAAATTGCATGTTGCCGTACCTGCGCAAGCTATCTGATGGTTAAAATAGATGTTTTGATACTGTGCGTATAAGTTGTAAACATCAGAGTTTAAAACAGTTTCTACATGCAGTTTGTCAACTATGATGTAGAGGCTCTGCTCGACCGATAGCCTGATAGAACCCTCAACGCTTTTTGCAAGTTCTGAGACGTTTATAAGATCGCTTCCGCTGAATATTCCGCTTGGAATACTGAAGTGGCACGCGCTAACTTCACTGCCAAGATCAAACACGCCGCCCTCATCAAGCACATACTCTTCACTTGCTAAAATCTCTCCGCTTGGCTTATAATTTATAGATGTAGTTTTTGAGATCGCTTTTGCAAACTCATCCATCCCCACTGCTTCGAGCAAAAAGCAGAGTCTGTTTTTGTTGCGGTTGTCTCTGAAGCCGTACTCTTTAAAGAGCTCAATTACCGCTTTAAATGTTGGCACAACATCCTCTTTTTTTACAAACAAACCGCTGTTTTGTGCCTGAACACCAACTTTTCCGCCGAGATATAGGTTGAAACCTATCTCATCATCTTTTTTTGCGACGATAAAAGAGCAGTCGTGTCCGTAGATGTTGCAGTCGTTTACGTTAGTGCCAAGAATCGCCGTGTTGAACTTTCTTGGAAGCACTCCGAGATACTCCTCTTTTTTTAAAAAGAGCGATTGGAGCTCGTCTATTATAGGCTTGCATTCTATGATGTGTTTGTCTCCAAGACCGTCAAAAGAGCTTGTGATTATGTTTCTGAAGTTGTCTATTCCTGTCTGAAACGTCGTTATACCCGCATCTTCAAGCCTCCTAAGAACAACGCTTACATCTTCTAGTTTTATATATCTGAGTTCAAGCTGCTGTCTTGTGGTTATGTCTATATAGTCGTCTCCGTAAAGTTTTGAGACTTCGCCGATAGTTCTTGCCTGTGCGGTTGTTAGTTGTCCGGCAGGTATGCGCAGGCGGATCATAAACTTGCCGTCATCTTTAAAGTAGAGTCCGAAACATTTTAAGAAGAAACTCTTATCTTCATCACTCAAATTTTCAACTCCCATTGCACAGAGCTCATACATTTTTTCATAAACGCTCAGCGGAGTCTTTATCTTTTTGATCTCCTCGAACTTGTTTATTTTTTTGCTTCTTGCCTCTTTAGCTTCTAGTAATTTTTCCATTTTATATCCTTTTTATAGTTACAGCACTGTGGTTGTAGTCAGGTTGCAGAGACTCTCTGTCAAGCAGGTCGCTTGTCAGATAGTTGACCTCTCTGTTTGTTACAGGTATAAAGAGCGTTTTTGCTCTTATGGCATCAGTAACCACCGCTTTTGTAGTTATGCTTCCGCGCGCTGAGCAGACCAGAATCTCGTCTTTGTCTTTTATCCCGTACTGGGCAGCATCCTCCGTGTTTATCTCGCAGAAATTTAGCTCTTTGTGTTTTAAAAGTGTGGGTGAGAGTCTTGTTTTTGTGCCGCTGTGCCACTGGTCTCTTGTTCTTCCCGTGAGCAGAATAAAAGGAAACTCCAGAGATGGCTTCTCGCTAAGAAGCTTGTTTTGCACAAAAAAAAGATTTCCTTTTTTGTCCGGTGTGAGAAACTCTTTTATATCTTCGCCCCAGACAAAAGGCTTAACGTTTAGCTCATCATATGAAGCTTTATGGATGTCCATATAGTCGTTAAGAGTGCTCATCTGCTGGAACTCTTCAAATATCTCTTTTGTATTTTTAAAATCAAAACCGCTCTCAAAGCCGAGCTTTTGTGCGATAAGCTGAAAAATCTGCCAATCCGCCTTGCAGTCGATAGATGTTCTGGTGAGTTTCTCCTGTTTTGTCATAGTTCTGTCAAGATTTGTCTGCACACCCTCTTTTTCACCCCAAGGAGCCGCAGGCAGTCTTACATGTGCATATTTTGAGCTCTCGCTCTCTTCGTAGGCGTTTATCTCCACTACAAAGGGGATTTTTGATATCGCATCTTCTGTTTTATGTCTGTTTGGAAGGTGATATACGGGGTCCGTGTGGCAGATGATCAAAACATCTATTTGCGGGCATATCATCTGGGTGGCAGTAAGCCCGGGTGTAGAGCTGATGTTGTCAGTTTTCCAGAACTCTGAGACTTTTTTGATTGATTTTTCATCAAATCCAAGATGAACAGCCAGCATAGTGGATAGTCCGCCGACCTCTCTTCCGCCCATAGCGTTTGGCTGACCTGTGAGGCTTAGCGGACCGTTTCCTTTTTTGAATATTTTTCCGCCAAGCAGATGAGTGTTTATAAGAGAGAGATTTTTGTCCACGCCTTGGACTGACTGGTTGATTCCCATAGTCCAAGCCGTTATGATGTTTTGGCTCTCTTTGTAGAGTGAGAAAAACTCCTCAAAAAGCTCGCTGCTTATTCCCGTACGTTTTAACATCTTGGTAGTCGCAGCTCTTTTTAGCTTGTTCTTTAAGAGCTCGAAGTTGTTGATATGCTCTTTTACAAACTCTTTGTCGTAAAGCTCTTCGTCTATCAGTCTTTTTGAGAGCAGGTTGAAGAAGTCTATGTCTCCTCCTGCTTTTATGGGGATGTAGAGGTCTGCGATCTCTGCCGTCATTGTGCGTCTTGGGTCGATAACGACGACTTTTAGCCCCTCTTTTTTAGCTTTTTTTATATTATTATGAAAGACTACATGTGCTTCGGCGGTATTCGCACCGACAAGTATAAGAAGGTTTGAGCTAAATATATCATCCATTCTAAGAGGTACAAAATCTGCACCGAGCGATTTTTTATATGCGACAACCGCGCTTGCCATACATGTACGGCTGTTTGTGTCAACGTTGTTTGTACCTATAAAACCTTTTGCGAGTTTGTTCGCTATATAGTAATCTTCGGTAAGAAGCTGTCCTGAGAGGTAGAAGCCGACTCTCTCTTTTGGAGTCTCTGAGATCTTCTTTGCTATAAGTTCTATAGAACTCTCCCATGAGGCTGTTTGAAACTGCTCATTTATACTTTTCCTTAAAAGCGGTCTAAGCAGCCTTGAAGAAGTTTGAATAGTTGAGAGCTCAGACACCCCTTTTGCACACACTTTTCCCTGATTTGTCGGGTATGTGATGTCGCCTATGAGCTTATGTTCATCATACTCCAGTCCGCAGCCGACACCACAATAACCGCACACCGACTTTATCATAATATCTCCTTTTTCCAAGTTTATAGAGAAAATTATACAGGTTGCTAATGAAAAATTAAGCTTAGTATTGATTAATATTTAAGCAATAAGTTGATTATTGCTGATATCAATCGTGATACAATTTCGGCATAATGAAATTTTAAGGAGTCAACATGTCAAAAGGAATAATGAAATTTGGAGTCGGAGTCTCACTTTTGGCTTCGGCACTTTCAGCTGCACCCCAGAAGAGTGATCTGAAAATAGGCTTTATTGCCCTAACGGATTGTGCACCTATAGTAATAGCATACGAGAAGGGCTTTTTCAAAAAACATGGTTTAAATGTGCATGTAGTAAAAGAGGGCGGAGGATGGCCCGGGATTCAGCAAAAGGTGATAAACGGAGAGTACGATTTTTCTCACGCTCTGGCGGGTATGCCTATTGCGGCAACGCTTGGAATCAACGGAGATGCAAATCTTCAAGCTCTTCTCAGTCTTGATTTTAACGGTAACGGTATTACTTTTGGCAATAACATCATAGAAAAAATGAAAGAGCACGGAATGGACGAAAAAACGCGTCCTCTTGGTTCCGAATCTTTGAAAAAATATATAGATGCAAAGCATAAAGAGGAGGGCTCAAACTATCAGCCACTAAGTTTTGGCATGGTTCACCCTGTCTCCACCCATAACTATGAGCTTCGCTACTGGATGGCGAGCAGCGGGATAAGACCTGATGAAGATGCGACAATAAAACCGTTTCCTCCGCCGACTATGCCATCAAACCTCATAGCCGGAAACATTGAGGGTTACTGTGTGGGCGAGCCTTGGAATGAGCGCGTTGTAATGGAGAACAAAGGTTCAACGCTTGTTACAAACTATGATATATGGAACAACAACCCTGAAAAAGTGCTTCAGGCAAGAGCGGATTTTATAGAGAAAAACCCAGAGACTACAAAAGCCGTGATGAAAGCGATTTTAGAGGCTCAGATCTGGCTTGACACTTCATGGGAGAACAGAAAGGAAGCTGCAAAGATTTTAAGCAAACCTAACTATGTCAAAGCGCCTCTAAGGGTTTTGGAAAAATCGATGACAGGCACATTTCAGTACCTAAAAGGGCAGGAGTCGGAGCCAAATCCGCAGTTTAACGTTTTTGCAAACTACTATGCGGCTTACCCGTTTTACAGTCACGGAATGTGGTTTATAACCCAGATGTACAGATGGGGTCAGCTGGAGAGTGCCGTAAATATGAAAGAGGTGATAGAGAAGGTCTACAGACCGGACCTTTTTGAAGAGGTGGCAAAAGAGATCGGATATACGCTTCCTCCGAGTGCGTGGAAAAAAGACGGTGTAGATGAGTTCAATATGTTTATGGATAAAAAAGTGTGGGACCCAAACAAGGCGGTTGAGTATATCTACAGTTTTGAAGTTACGGCTCCAAAGGTCAGCAAAGAGGAACTTTTGAAGGTAAATGACTGGCAGGTGGAGACAAAACAGCCCGCATATGTCTGTCCTTACGGACCTGCAGGGTGTGCGGACGTAAAGTATGTCGGCAAAAAATAGGCACTATAATTTAGAGTCTGTTAATTTATTACAGAAGGGATTAAAATGAGCAGAGAGCTTCAAAAAAAGATAATACTTCCTATCTTGATGTTAGTAGTGATAATTCAGATATGGGGAAACATAGCTGATAAAGTTGAAGGGTTTCCGACTCCATATAACACCTACATAGCGGCATTTGGTGGTGTAAATAGTTTTGATGAGGAGATAGAGGGAGTTTTAAGCGATCCTTTTTATGTAAACAACCAAGACGACAAGGGAATTTTTTGGCAGGTTCTTGCCTCTTTGGAGAGAGTCTTTTACGGCTTTGTGCTTGCAATTGCAGTCGGTGTTCCGCTTGGACTTTTTATAGGTATGAGCCCAAGCGCACAGTACGCTTTTGACCCTTTTATACAGATATTTAAGCCGGTCTCGCCGCTGGCTTGGCTGCCTCTGCTGCTCTTTATATTTCAAGATATTAATCTGACAGCGATCTCGACAATCTTTGTAACGTCGATCTGGCCGATTATCATTAATACGACACAGGGAGTCAAAAGTGTAAATCAGGACTATCTAAACGTCGCAAAGGTTTTGAACTTCTCGCCTTTTGAGAAGATATTTAAAATCATACTGCCTGTTGCCGTTCCTTTTATATTTACCGGGATGAGGCTCTCTTTGGGGATCGCATGGCTTGTGATCGTTGCTGCGGAGATGTTAACAGGCGGTATAGGGATCGGTTTTTGGATTTGGGATGAGTATAACAACCTAAACTACTACAGCATTATCATAGGTATTATCGTTGTAGGTCTTATAGGATTTTTACTCGATTTGGGCATGGGTAAAATAGCAGATTTCTTTGATTATAGAAAAAAAGGCAGAGCGTAATGAGCAGAAAATTTTTAAGTTTACAAAATATTGAAAAAAGATTTGAGATCCCGTCAAAAGATGACTACATAGCAGTAACGGATGTAAATCTTGATATACGAGAGAATGAGATAGTCTCCATCATAGGACACAGCGGATGTGGGAAAAGTACACTGTTAAATATGATCTCAGGGCTTGATATGCAGAGCAACGGGGTTATTTTACTTGAGAACAAGCATATCGAGGGACCGGGGCCCGAGCGCGCCGTAGTTTTTCAAAACCACTCGCTTCTTCCTTGGCTTAGCGTATATGACAACATTGCTCTTGCCGTCAAAAAGGTAATGCCATCTTTAAGCAAAAGCGAGGTAAAAGCAAGGGTCGAGAAGTTTATAAAGATGGTAAACCTTGATGCTGCAAAAGATAAAAAACCAGATGAGATAAGCGGCGGTATGAAACAGCGTGTTGGAATTGCAAGAGCGCTCTCCATAGAGCCAAAGGTACTTTTGATGGATGAGCCTTTCGGGGCGCTTGACAGTTTGACTCGGGCAAACCTTCAGGAACATCTTATGCGAATACAAGAGAGCGTTAAGAACACCGTGATAATTATTACTCACGATATTGACGAAGCCGTGCTTTTGAGCGACAGGGTCATCATGATGACAAACGGTCCGAGTGCTACGGTTGGAGAGATCTTGGAGGTGAATCTGGAGCGTCCAAGAGACAGGGTCTCTCTCCAAAGTGATCCCGAGTATATAAGATGCCGCGAAGCTATACTTGAGTTTTTATACAAAAAGTTTGCAAAAGAGGATGAGTAGCACGTAGTGGTATAAGCAGTTATTTTTCGCCATCTAAAAACTCTAAAATAAGTGCCATCCGCTGATAGTGAACCTTTAGGTTTATGTCGGCGAACGGATGTTCATACTCCTCCCCATCTAGTGTTTTGGCACCTCTCTCTTTTGCGCTCTCTCTTAGCGGGGATGTCATGCTACTAGGAAGAACAGAATCACTTTGTGCAGTGATCACAAAAATTTTACCTGCATCTTTGGGGAGATTTTCCAGCGGGTCTATAGATTTTGGACATCCAAAGGGTGAGAGAGAACTCGGAGCAGAGTCTATAACTGCCGCATCATACTCCAAGCCTGAGCCTATGACGTTTAGCATGACCGCACCGCCAAGCGAGATGCCGTAGAGCAGTTTTCTTTTATATCTTTTATTTAGCGTTTGGGCAATCTCTTTATAGTCCTCTATTATCGCTTTTATGCGTCTGCTTCCCTCTGAGTTTGCATAGCCTCTGTAATCGTAAACATACACATCATAACCTCTTTGTGAGAAGCTCTTTAGCATAACGACCATCTGGTCCGAGAGCATGGTATTTCCCATAGCGACCAAAATATACCCTTTTGGAGAGGTTTTTGCGTAGCCGTTATTTGAGGAGTATCTGTAACCTCTAAGCGTTTTGCCATCAGACGTCACGTATTGGCTTGGCTCGATAAAAGGGATGTTTGCGACAATGCTGCTGTCAGGTTTGGGTGTCATAGAGCTCCACATCCAAAAAACGAACGGCTCAAAAAAAGTGCCGCAAAGAGCCTCTTCTCTATCATTTGCATATATGCTTTGAGCAAAAAGAGAGACTAAAAGCAGTGAAAAAAGCGATTTTTTCATACTACTCTCCACCAACCCAAACAATATGCTCTGCCGTCATTGAAACTCTCTTTTTATAGCTCACTATATCGGTTATGCCATCAAAACTGCTACTCATCATGGAGTAGATATAAAAGTGAGGGTTTTTAGAGTATAGACTTCTTAACATGTAGATAATTGTCTTTGGCGAGATATGGTGGCTTAGGTTTAGAGTGCTCTCTTCAACCAAAGAACAAGCCAAAGCGTAGGGATTTTTCTCATCATGGCAGGTGTCTATAAAGATAATCTCATCCGCATCTTGAAGCTCTAAGACCGTCTCGGGCGTGAGCTGATGAGCAGAGAGGAGTTTTGTCTCTTTTAGCGGGAGTTTTTGCAGCTCTTTTATGACATCAAGCCCGAAAGCATCCTCGCCTCTAATAGAGCTGCCATACCCTATGACGGCTCTCATCAGTTTCTCTCGATCACTTGGATTACTTTTTTGTTGTGATCCCGCACCTCTATTTTAGACGAGACTATTCCCAGCGCATGAGTAGAGCAGCTAAGACATGGGTCAAAACATCTGATTACCGCTTCAACTCTGTTAAGTGCGCCGTCTGTTATGTTTTTGCTGTCCACAAACGCAAGGGCTGTCTGTTTTACCCCCGCGTTCATGGCAAGGTTGTTGTTTCCAGTCGCTATGAGAAGATTTACGGCTGTTATGATTCCCTCTTTTGTGACTTGGTAGTCGTGAAAGAGCGTTCCCCTCGGTGCTTCCGAACACCCGACACTTCTTAGATTGCTTATTTTTGAGGTTACTTTTGTATTTCCGCTCATCGTCTCATCGTCATTTAAAAGCATCTCGATCTTCTCAATGGCGTAGATGATCTCGATAAGCCTTGCGTAGTGGTAGTAAAATGAGTTTAAAACTGGTTTGCCGTCTCCTTTCTCTTTGAACTTTTTAAACTCCTCGTCCGCCAAAGGAGTGCCGCAGCTTTGTGCTATGTTAAGCCTTGCGAGCGCTCCTACTCTGTACATTCCATTCTCGTAGCCAAGCGGTTTGTAGTATGGAGATTTCAGGTAGCTCTCCTCCTCCACTGCTTCGCCGATAAACTCTCTGTAATCTTGCGGATTGATTTTATCTTTTAGGATATTTCCCTCGCTGTCCATAAAACAGAGCTCTCCGTCGTAGTGTTCAAGCGTTCTCTTTTCGTTTGAGAGTGCCATAAAAAGAGATGGAAACGAAGCAAAAGCGTCTATCTCTTTTTGAAACTTATGAAGATTTGTTTTAAAAAATTCCAGTGCGCTCTGCGCTATTTTCATCATATCTGGGATTTGCGCTAATATTGCCTCTTTTTGGCTTTGCTCTATTTTATGCTCCACTCCACCTGGTACTATTCCTGTCGGATGTATTCTTTTTCCCGCCAACTCCTCTATGATCTTTTGCCCGAATGCTCTTAGGTTTATGCCGTCTCTTGCCATTTGCGGGTGTGTCTGCATCATTTTAAATATATTTCTATCCTCTTTAGGCGCGTCAAAACCGTAGATAAAATCGGGACTGGAGAGGTGAAAAAAGTTTAGCGCGTGGGATTGCACTATCTGCGCTAAGTTTATGATCTTTCGTATATTTATGCCAGCTTGCGGCGGAGTGATTGCTAAAATCTCATCAATTGCTTTTGTAGATGCTATAACATGGCTAACGGGACAGATACCGCAAGTTCTGGCAGTAAGGGCAGGCATCTCGGTGTAGATTCTGCCCTCGCAAAACTTCTCAAAACCGCGGTATTGCGTTACATGTATCTTTGCATCTTCTACTTTGCCCTCTTTATCAAGGTCTATTGTAATCTTTGCATGCCCCTCGATCCTTGTTACGGGGTCGATTATGATTTTTTTGCTATCCATCGTTACTTTCCAAATCTTGTAAGTTCATGCACGTTTATCTCTCTGCCCTCGATAAGCGCTTTTAGCATCTCATATATCGCATCTGAGGGAGTAGGGCAGCCCGGGAGAAAATAGTCTACTTGTACAACTTCATGCAGAGGCAAAACTTTATCTAAGAGTTTTGGAACTATCTTAGAGGGGTACTCTTTGCTCTCGTTCATGTCTGCCAAATCCAAATAACCCCTCTCTAGAACCGCATCACTGCCAAAGAGGTTTTTCATAGCAGAGACATTTCCCGTAATAGCGCAATCCCCAAGAGCGAGTATGAGCTTTGAGTTTTCTCTTATCTTCTTTATCATCGCTATGTCATGGTCGGTGCTGAGTGCACCCTCAACAATGGAGAGGTCAACATCCTTTGGAAACTCTTTTGCATCTATATAAGGGCTGTAAACGACATCAATAAATGGAGCTATCTCTATGAGCTTCTCATCCATATCGAGTATCGACATGTGACACCCTGAACAGCCGTCAAGCCAAAGAGTTGCAAGGCGAATCTTCTTCATCCTTGGCTCCTGTTTTTTATAAGCTCCGTAATGATCTCTCTCTTTTTAATGACATCTTCTTCGCTTATGTCTTTTTCATAAAGCGCACCCGTCGGGCAGACATAGACGCATTTCCCACAACTTGTGCAGCTCTGCGAATCAGCCCACGGTTCGTCCATATCGTGAACTATTCTCATATTCAGCCCTCTGCCTGCGAGATCAAGTGCATGTGCGCCTTCGATCTCATCGCAGACACGGATACATCTTGTACAGAGTATGCATCTATTTGGGTCATTGACGAAATTTTTATGCGAAGCGTCTATCTCAAATCTTTGGTTGATATAAGGTACTTCGGAGTGTTCAAGCGGCAGTTCTACCGATTTGCTTTGAAGTTCGCAGTCTCCGTTTGCAACGCAGGTAGAGCATACGTGAGAGCGCTCGGAAAACATCATGGAGAGTATCATCTTCCTTGCGGCTTCTATCTGGGGCGAATTAGTTGTAACCTCCATCCCCTCTTTTATCTTGGCGGTACATGCGGGGGTAGGTTTATGGCTCCCCTTTATCTCCACTATGCACATTCTGCATGAGCCCACACAGCTAAGCCCCTCTAAGTAACACATGGTAGGGATCTCGATGTTGTTGTCGCGCGCAACCTCCAAAATGGTCTGGTTTGACTGCCCGGTTACGCAGATGTCGTTTATCTTAAAGCTTTTAACTCTTACTTTTTCTCTAATCATCACAAATTCCTGCCAGATATTCATCTTCAAAGTATCTTATCGTGCTTAAAACGGGATTTGGTGCAGTCTGCCCAAGCCCGCAAAGACTGGTACTTTTTACCATTTTGCACATCTCTTTTAAAAGTTCAAAGTCGCTCTTTGTCGCCTTTTTTGCTATAAACTTATCCAAAAGCATGGTAAGCTCAGTTGTTCCTACTCGGCAAGGAGTACACTTTCCGCATGACTCGCTCCTGCAAAAGTCCATAAAGAAGCGCGCAATCTCAACCATATTTGAGCCCTCATCAATTACTATCAGCCCGCCGCTTCCCATGATGGAGCCTGCACTTTTGAGTGATTCGTAATCAACCTGCAGGTCTAAAAGATGCTCCGGAATGCATCCTCCGCTGGGTCCACCTGATTGTATGGCTTTAAATTTTCTGCCATCTTCAACACCGCCGCCGATATCAAAGATAAGCTCTCTTAAAGTCGTTCCCATCTCAACTTCTACAAGTCCCGTATTTTTTATATGCCCGGTGAGTGCAAAAACTTTTGTTCCGCTTGAACTCTCTGTTCCAATGGCCCTAAACCAAGCACCGCCGTTTTTGATGATCGGTGCGATGTTTGCGAGTGTTTCGACATTGTTTAAAACGGTAGGCTTGCCCCAAAGTCCGTAATCACTCAGATGAGGCGGTTTTTGCCTTGGATGTCCGCGATTCCCTTCTATGGAAGCTATGAGCGCCGTCGCTTCTCCGCAGACAAACGCACCTGCACCAAGTCTTATCTCAACACTGAAATTAAAACCGCTGTGAGCGATATTTTCTCCCAATATCCCAAACTTTGTTGCCTGTTTTATGGCTCTAGAGAGCTTTTCTACCGCTATGGGGTACTCAGCTCTGACATAGATATAACCCTTGTTAGCACCGCAGGCATAACCCGCAATCGCCATTCCCTCCAATACTCTGTGAGGATCGCCCTCCATAACAGCTCTGTCCATAAAAGCCCCGGGGTCGCCCTCATCACCGTTGCAGATGATGTATTTCTGTTCGCTTATCACTTTAGAGACGCTCTCCCATTTAAGCCCTGTCGGATAACCTCCGCCGCCGCGGCCTCGAAGAGCGCTTATCTTCACCTCTTCGATAACCTCTTTTGGGCTCATCTCATCAAGCGCACGAAACAGCGACATATAACCGCCACTTGCTATATAATCCTCTATGCTCTGGGGGTCAATAACTCCTACATTCTCAAGAACGACTCTTCTCTCTTTTGGATGGATATCTGAGGGGGTCTTAAAATCTTTTTTACTGTTTAGGGCAGCTTCTTGAAGCTCTTGTATGGAAGTGATCATTTTATCATCTCCTCAATATCGCACAGTGGATTTTCAAGCGATACTTTACCTTTTATCTGCTCATCACAGACTATGACGGGAGCCAAAGAGCATGAGCCGAAACATCTTGCGGTAAGTAGCGATAAAGCTTCATCCGATGTAGTTTCACCCGCTTTTATGCCGTACCTTTTTTCTATCTTCTCAAGGATCTTCTGGGAGCCTTTTATATAACAGGCTGTTCCCAAACAAACAACAATGTTATGTCTGCCTTTTGGTTTTAGTCTGAAGTAGTTGTAAAACGTGGCAACGCCGTAGACTTTTGAGTAGGGGAGTTTTAACCTTTTGGCGATGTACTTTAGCGCATCAATGCCCAAATATCCGAATGTCTCTTGAGCGCTGTGAAGAACCTCGATGAGCGCACTCTTCTCATAAGAGAGCTTTTTCATGCTCTTCTCTAGTGTTCTGTATCTGTCGTCTGCGCTAACGTCCATCTTATAATATCCTTCATAGGAAACTTTCTCTATTATAAGGAACAATTTATTAAAATAGTCTAATCTTTATAAAAAAGGGGCACATTTATGAAATATATAGTTATTTTTCAGCTTGTCATCACAACTCTGTTCGCACACGGCAAAGAGCATGAGCATCTGCACTTCTTCTCATCCCTGCATGCAGAGTATTTTGTTATGTTTATAGCGAGTTTGATCTGCGGTTATCTGATTTACAGCCTGTTTTACAAAGGCAGCAGATAATGTGCAAAGATTGCGGATGCAGCATAACGGAGCATACAGATGAACAGCATCACAAACACTCCCATGAGATGCAAAACGTCCATGCAAACCCTCAGCTAAATGACGCAAAGACCATAGAGGTTATTGAGAAGATTTTAGATAAAAATGACCATGAGGCTTCTCATAACAGAGCACATTTTGAGAGTCACAATGTTTTGGCGATAAACATTATGAGCAGCCCCGGAAGCGGAAAAACAGCTCTTTTAGAGAAGTTCGCAGATATGGCAAAGTTCAGATTTGGGGTTATTGAGGGCGATTTGCAGACTTCAAGGGATGCGGAGAGACTAATAGCAAAAGGCATAGACGCCTATCAGATACAAACAGGGAGTGCGTGTCATTTGGATGCTTTTATGGTTCATAAAGCGCTTCATCATATAGACCTGGACAGAGTTGATGTCTGCTTTGTGGAAAATGTCGGAAACCTTGTATGTCCAGCCTCTTATGATGTAGGAACACACCTAAACATCGTCCTTGTAAGTGTTCCAGAGGGAGATGACAAGATAGCAAAATACCCCGTGATGTTTAGAAAAGCCGACTTGGTGCTCATAACAAAAACAGACCTTTTGCCATATATTGAGTTTGATGTGGAAGCTGAGAAAAAAGAGGCTAGAAAACTGAAGCCAAACGTTGACATCTTGGAGGTAAGCACCAAGGATGACGCCTCAGTGCAGAGAGTGCTTAACTGGATAGAATTTAAAAGAGAGATGAGATAATGTGCCTCTCGATCCCAAGCCGCGTGACGAAGATAGATAAAGAGAGAAACGTAGCCACTGTCGATACGATGGGAGTGAGCCGTGAAGCTTCGCTTGATTTAATGCAGGAGGGAAGTGTAGCGGTTGGGGATTATGTTCTTATACATGTAGGTTTTATAATGAACAAGATCGACAATGAAGATGCCCTGCTTAGCCTCGAAGCATTTGATGAAATAGCCAGAAGGGCGGATGATGAGTAGAGAGCTTGGACTAAAAGAGCTCTATTTCGGCTTTAGAGACCCTCGTGCCATAAAAGCCTACGCAAAGCTTATAGAGCAAGAAGCCCAAAAAATACCAAATGAGGTAAACATCATGGAGGTATGCGGCGGACATACGCATACGATTATGAAGTACGGCTTAAACCAGTTGCTGCCAAAAAACGTGAAGTTTGTTCACGGTCCCGGCTGTCCTGTCTGCATCATGCCAAAGGAGAGGATAGACCACGCTTATGTATTAGCAGAGCAAAAAGATGTCATTCTGATAACTCTTGGAGATATGATAAAAGTTCCAGGAAGCCATGGAACGCTTCAAGATGCAAGAGCAAAAGGAAGCGACGTCAGATTTGTCTACTCTCCTATGGATACACTTAAGATCGCCAAGCAAAACCCAGATAAAACAGTTATATTTTTTGCCATAGGTTTTGAGACGACAACGCCCATGACAGCGGCACTTATCAATCAAGTCATAGAGAAGCGCATAAATAACATCCTCTTTCACATAAACCACGTAACCGTTCCCGAACCGATGAGGGTTTTGCTTGACGATGAGACAAACAAGATAGACGCTTTTATTGGACCTGCACATGTCAGTGTAATAAGCGGAAGCAAAATTTATGAGGAGTTCCCGCGGGATTATAAAAAGCCGGTGGTAGTTAGCGGTTTTGAGCCTGTCGATGTTATGAAGTCGGTTTTAATGATCTTAAAACAGCTGAGCGAAGGCAGATGTGAAGTTGAGGTCGAGTACAGCAGAAGCGTTACGCATGACGGCAATACAGAGGCGCAAAAACTAAATAACATGTACTTTGAGAAAAGGGAGCATTTTAGATGGCGCGGTATCGGTGACATAGCTAAGAGCGCTTTGAAGTTAAAAGATGAGTACGGCTATCTTGATGCTGAGGTTTTCTACAAAGAGATACTGCCTAACGAGAAGATAGACGACCATAAACTCTGCATCTGCGGGGATATTTTAAAGGGCAAGGCAAACCCCGTAGAGTGCAAAGTATTTGGCAAAGCCTGCAAGCCCTCAAGCCCGCTTGGAAGCTGTATGGTAAGCAGCGAAGGAGCGTGCGCTGCGTACTATAAATATGGAAATTTACTATAAAAGGTTTTAGATGCAATACAGATACATAGGAAAAACAGGGCTTAGGGTCACTCCCATCTGCTTGGGAACTATGAGTTTTGGTTCTTGGAGCGATGAAGCAGAGGCTTTTAGGATTATGGACAAGGCGTACGATCGAGGGATCAATTTTTTTGATACCGCCGAACTCTACCCCGTGCCGCCGGATGAAAAATATGCAGGCGTAACCGAGACTATTGTGGGAAAATGGCTCAAAGGCAAGCCAAGAGAGAGCATAATAGTGGCTTCAAAGGTCGCAGGTGCGGCAAACGGCTGGTTTGTTCCGCCTATCCGCCACGGCTTTACTGCAATAGACAAGTTTCACATAAAAAGAGCTATAGAAGGGAGTTTGAAGCGGCTGCAGACTGACTATATAGACCTGTATCAGATGCACTGGCCTGACTCTGTCGTGCCGATAGGGGAGTCTCTGAGGGCTTTTGACGAGCTTGTAAAAGAGGGCAAGGTGCGATACATCGGAACTTCAAACGACACGGCTTACGGACTTACAAAAGCAAACGAAACTTCAAAAAGGCTGGGCATTGCAAGATTTGAGTCTATTCAGAACAACTTTTCACTCAACAATCCTCGCTTTTTGGATGAGCTTGCAACCGTCTGCAAAAGAGAGCAGATATCGCTTCTGCCATACTCTCCTCTGGCTGGCGGAGTGCTCAGCGGAAAGTATAACAGCGATTTTTACCCTGAGAATGCGCGCTATTCGGACTATGTAAATAGCAAAAGCAGTCGCCTAAACTCTCAAGCCGCAAGGTTTGTAAATGAGAAAACACTCAAAGCTACAGCGCGCTATGTGGAGATAGCAAAAAAGCTTGAAATCTCCCCTGTGACTTTAGCGGTGGCATATTCAAAACAGTTTGAGTTTGTGGCCTCTACTATTATCGGAGCAAGAAATGCTCAGCAGCTTGATGAATCTTTTGCCGCAATGGATATGACATTATCGGATGAGACGATGAGCGAGATAAAGGCGGTACAGCAAGAGATCATGTACCCGATGGGTTGATAGATGAAAAAGCTCTACATCATCAGACACGCAAAATCGAGCTGGAGCGATGAGACGCTTGATGACTTTGAGCGACCTCTGAACAAAAGAGGAAAAGCAAATGCTCCGATGATGGGAGAGCGGCTCAAAAAAAAGGGCGTAATGCCCGACATTATCATCTCTAGCCCTGCAAAAAGGGCAAAAAGTACCGCTGAGATAATAGCCAAGCAAATAGGGTATAAAAACATACTTTTTTTGGATGATATTTACGAAGCAACATCCGAGACACTGAGTAAGATAGTTAAAAGTCTTGACGACAGTTACAAAATCATCTTTTTGGTAGGGCACAATCCATCGCTTAATGAGCTGGCATATAATCTCGCAGGCTTTAATGAGAATATCCCAACATGCGGCATTGTAGAGATAGAGTTCAAGTGTAAGAAATGGGCAGAAATAGCTCCCCAAAATGCAAAGTTAGTGATGTTTGAGTATCCTAAAAAGGGTGGTGAATAGCTTATGGAAAATGCGCTTTTAGCTAAAAAACTTGAAAAATTTAAAGAGTTTATAAACCGTTTCACAAAAAAATCCCTCCAAAGCGCCGATGATATCCACACTTTGCGCATTAAGTGCAGAGAGCTTTTTTCTCTGCTTGACAAAGAGGGCGCATTTGCTAAAAGCGTAAAAAAAGTCATCTCTTTGAGTAATGAGATAAGAGATATCGATGTCTTTTTTGATGACTATCTTGAGTCTTTGCCAAAAAAGTATAGAAAAAAAGTGCTAGAACAGATATCCGAAAAAGCAAAAGAGGGTGGCAGAAAAAAAGAGATAAACGAGCTTCATAAATACCTCAAAAATCTAAAAATCCCAAATAGCGCAGAGCAAAAAACAGAGGAAAAAACAGAGCAAAATCTGGTTGCGATGGAATTTCCGAAGTTTGATAAAAAGAAGCTGCACAAATATAGAATTTACATCAAAAAGAGGCTCTATGTAGAGAAAAACAGCTCTTCAAAAGATGAGAAGAAGATAAAAAGTTTAACAGAGACAAAAGACGCTTTGGGTGCTATAAACGACAACTACAACGGACTAGAGAGACTGCGTAGCTACGGCGTAAAAGAGAAGCTGCATGAGAAGATAGAGAAGTTTACGCAGGAAGAGAATCAAAAACTTTACGAAGCGGTAAAAAATTGAAATGAAAAATACAATCTATGAATATAGTGAAGTAAAAGATGAAAAGCTAAAAAAGTACATCATAGATACACCTCTGCTGCACAAATATTTTGAATATAATTGGGGTGTTTTAAAATCGCAACAATATTGCGGAATATTAAACTATGACAATCAAGATTTTTATCTGCTTCCCAAAATAGCCGACAATAACGATGAAAAAAACCTTGATATTTTTATCTACATGTTAATGTACGCATATGACATAAAGCTTGAAAATGAAGATATAGCTTCATGTAAAAATGAAAAACATAACATCTTGGAAGTATTTATACAGATGTTTGCAAGTAACTTATTTAAAGAGTTTAAACGGGGTGTTTATAGAGAGTACATCACAGAACAAGATAACTTGACGACTCTAAGAGGAAAATATCTCATAAATGAAAATCTAAAGTTCAATCATATAAAAAACAAGATTTACTGTGAATATGATGAGTTTAGCATGGATAATCAACTAAACCAATTCTTTTTATACGCTGTTAAAACATTATTAAAATACATAAAAAATAAAAAGCTTTTAAAACAGTGTGAGTTGGTACTCGATGAGGCAGAGTATAAAACTTTTGATATAAATAATCTACATGTACATTTTAATAGACTCAATAATAGGTTTAAAGATAGTTTTGAGTTTGCGCTTTTGCTTTTAAACAAATCTATCCCGCTCTTTGCAAAAGATAAAAAGAGTTTTGCATTTTTGTTTGACATGAATATGCTTTTTGAGAGATTTGTCGGCAAGATGATAAAAGAACTTGAACCCGAAACACTGCTTCAAAGCTGTGACACATACGGAGATTTAATTTTAAAACCTGATATCATTGTAAAAGATTTGATAATTGATACCAAATATAAAAAGCTTGGTGCAAAAAATGAGATAAAAAGAGACGATAAATTTCAGATGTTCGTTTACGGCAAAAACTACGGTATAAAAGATACTATGCTTTTGTATCCTAAACATCTGGAGCATTTTGACTATGATTTGGTTTTAGGGGAAAAGGGTGAGGAAGTAAATATGAAAGTAAAGAGCTTGGATTTGTGGTTTTATGGGTGTGGTTATAAAGAGTATGTTGAAGAGATGAGAATGAGAATAGGGGGAATTATTTGAGTAAAGTAATAATTATAAGCGGTGCTGGCATTAGCGCAGAATCTGGCATCAAAACCTTTAGAGACTCGGACGGTTTATGGAATAACCATAATGTACAAGAAATTTGCAATGTAGATAGTTTAGAAAAAAATGAAGATTTAACGATAGAGTTCTATGATAGCAGACGAAAAGAGCTGGAACAAAAAAAGCCAAATAAAGCGCATCTAAAAATAGCTGAGTTAAAAAAAGAGTTTCCAAATGATGTAACGGTAATAACTCAAAATGTTGATAACCTTTTTGAGAAGGCAGGTTTATCAAAAGATGAAATAGTGCACTTGCATGGATTTTTAACAGAGGTTAAATGTAGAAATAAAAGTTGTGATTTTATTACGGATATAATGCACGAAGAATTAAAAAGTTTTAACAACGGAATGTGTCCAAAATGCAATTCTAAGCTACGACCGAATATAGTTTTCTTTGGTGAAGAAGCTCCGGAATACTCAAAACTGTATAAAGAGATGAATGACTGTAAGCTATTGGTTGTTATAGGCACAAGCGGTTCTGTAATCAACCCTGATAGTTTAGTAGTACATGTAGAAAAGTCTATTTTAAACAATCTAGAGCCAAGCAAAGCTATTTTTGATGAGTTGTATACCCATGTCTTTTATATGCCTGTAACAGAGGCTATAAAAGATATAGCGATAGAGATCAAGTCTGTTTTGCGTGGTTAAAATGGTTTATATAAGAAATAAAACTAGAATAAAGGGGTTATTATGAAAGAATTACATGAGAAAATTTTAAGCAGGCTACTTGCATACAGGGAAGAACATAAAGATTTTACTTTTTATCTCAGAAAAAAAGGCGAAAGATTAGACGCTGGTTATTGGTTTTTGGGAAATGAAAATTATATCAATATTCCTTTATTTAATAGGGGCGATAGTAATAATAAGACACAAACAATAGGATTTGTATATGAACAAAATAATGATAGAAGTTTTATAGAAATCGTATTCAATAATGTTCTCAACGTTGATGATAATGAAATCAAATTTTATGAAGAATTAGTACATTTTTTACCTAAAGCCGAACAAAAGGCTGCTGGAAATAGATATTGGTATATCTTTAGTGAGAAAGATGTATTTGAAAATTTAGATTATTACATAAAGGATTTTAGAAATAAATGTTTAGAATTAATAAAAAAATATGCGTTGGAAGATAAATATATAATTAGTGAACATGAGTTTAATAGATATTTGAATAGGATTAATGAATATAGAAATGGACAAATAGATTTAAAAACAGAAAATTATAGGGTAAATATGTTGCTTTCTAGCTGCAAAATTAAAAACATAATCCTCTATGGTGCTCCTGGAGTTGGAAAGACTCATAACTATAAAAATATAATTTCCATGATAGAGGATGGCAAAAGCCAAAATGAGATTTTTGATGTCGTTTCAAAAAATCAACATGTAGATTTAAAAAATAATGCTTTTGAGAGCATAAAAAAAGATGGCAGAGTTGAGTTTGTGACCTTTCATCAAAGCTACTCTTATGAGGATTTTATAGAGGGCTTTCGACCAAGTGAAGAAGAAGATAAAATAGTTAGAAAAGATGGTATTTTTAAAATTATTTCAGATAAAGCAAGAAAAAATCTAGAAAATAGTCAAAAAAATATAGAAACAATACAAGAAGAGAGAAAATTTGAAGAGTTATTTGATTTATTTAAAGATTATATTGAAGATGAAATAGAGAAAAATAAAAAATTTGATATTAATGAAACAGCATATATTACAAATATCGAGCATGATGCTTTTAGATATCAAGGTGATAATTGGGGCAATACTCAAAGAATGAAATTTGCTGATATAGAATTATTATATAACTCAAATATCTATGAAAGAAAAGAGATTAAAAAGGTTCATAATATAAGTGGATTAGCTAAACAACATGCTACTTATTTTTCATATTTTATGAAGCATTTTTTAGAGTTTAAAAAGAAACAAAAAATAGATATACAAAAAATTGATAAGATAGAAGAAAAAAACTTCTACATAGTCATAGACGAAATAAACAGAGGAAATATCTCTAAAATCTTTGGAGAACTTATCACACTCATTGAAGAGGATAAAAGAGATGGTTATGAGGTGACACTTCCATACTCAAAAGAGAAGTTTAGAGTGCCATCAAACCTCTACATCGTAGCTACTATGAACTCAACGGATAAATCTATCGCAACTATTGACATAGCTCTTAGACGAAGATTTACATTTTTAAAGATGAAACCAAATATTGATTTGATTTCACATGTAAAAGCAAAAGAGCTGTTTCATGCTCTAAATATATTTATAAAAGAGAACCTAAACGAAGATTACATGTTAGGGCATAGTTATTTTATGAATATACAAAACAGTGAAGATTTAGAGTTTGTTAAAGAGTATAAAATCAAACCGCTTTTAGAAGAGTATTTTTACGCTGATGAAGAAAATTATAACAAAGCAGTAGGTATATTAAATCAAGATGACTAAAACAATAACCTTAGCACACGGTAACGGCGGGCAGGAGAACAACGAGCTAATCTCTCATGTGTTTTACAAAGCATTTAAAAACGACATACTAGAGCAAAGCGAAGATGCGGCGGTGATAGAGGGCGGAACTTTGGCATTTTCAACCGACAGCTTTACGGTCACTCCGCTTTTTTTTGCAGGCGCGGACATAGGCAAACTTGCAGTCTGCGGAACATGCAACGACCTTGCCATGATGGGTGCGAAGCCGAAATATCTTACATGCAGCGTGATTATCGAAGAGGGTTTTAGCGCAGATGTGCTTGAGCGCATAGTCTCATCCATGCAAAAAGAGCTGCTAATTAACGGCGCGCAGGTTGTGAGCGGAGACACAAAAGTTGTGCCTCGCGGCAGTGTGGATGGGATATTTATAAACACGACAGGTATCGGGGAGATTTTACAAAGATGCATCAGTTCAAACAGCATAAGCGAAGAGGATGTCATACTTCTGAGCCGAGATATAGGGTGTCACGGAGCGACCATTTTTGCATCTCGCGAGGGCATAGAACTCAGCTCTGCGCTTAAGAGCGATTGCGCTTCGCTCTATCCGATAGTAAAAACGCTTATAGATGAGGGTGTAAAGATAACGGCTATGCGCGATGCGACACGCGGTGGTGTGAGTGCAGCTCTTAACGAGTGGGCGAGGCAGTCAAATATTTGCATAGAGATAGATGAGGAAAAAATCGTCACAAGCGATGAAGTTATGGGGCTTTGCGAGCTTTTGGGGTTTGATGCGATGTCTCTGGCAAACGAGGGGACATTTTTGCTTGCAGTGAACAAAGAGGAAGCCATAAGGGCAGAGCAGATTTTAAAAACATTTAACAAAAATGCCTCCATCATCGGCAAAGTAACCGACAAGCATCTTAAAAAAGTCATCATAAATTCGGCATGGGGTACGCAGAGATTTTTAGATACGCCAACCGGTGAGCTTCTCCCTAGGATCTGCTAAATGCATGAGTACAGCATCGTTCAATCGCTTATTGATAGTTGCGAGGAGCATGCGAGAAAAAATAATGCAAAAAAAGTGACAAAAGTTGTCGTGAAAATAGGGATCTTAAGCGGAGTTGAGCCGCATCTTCTGCATAAAGCTTACGAGATGTTCAGGCTCGGCACGATATGTCACGAGGCGGAGTTGGTTCTAAATCTTCAAAAGGTAAAAGTGCATTGCAACGTCTGCGGCGTGGTTGAAGAGCTCGATAAAAATGAGTTTATCTGCCCAAAATGCGGCAGTTATGACATAAAAGTTCTTGATGGCGAAGAGATGTATTTGATGAGTTTGGAGTTAGAGTAGTGGTGTTTAGCATTGAGATAAGAGGCGTGGTGCAGGGTGTCGGATTTCGTCCTTTTATCTACAATCTTGCCGCTTTAATGGGTCTGTACGGAGAGGTCTCAAACAACGGTTACGGCGTGCTGATACTTCTTGATGCGACAAAAGAAGAGCTGGATGAGTTTGTAAAAAAGATAAGAGACAACAAGCCCCCGCTAAGTGAAATAGACTCCATAAAGATAACTCAAGAAAAAAAAACAAAATCGTTTGATGGCTTTAGCATAAAGATGAGCGAAGGTTCTAAAAATCTCTCCAGCCATATTCCTCCTGATATCGCAATGTGCGAGGAGTGTGAGCGTGAGCTTCATGATAAAAGCAACCGCAGATTTGAGCATCCGTTTATTACATGTGTCAGCTGCGGACCCCGTTTTAGCATCATAAAAAATCTTCCATACGACAGAAAACATACATCTATGGATGAGTTTGAAATGTGCCAAAAGTGTGCACAAGAGTATAAAAATCCGCATGACAGAAGATACCACGCTCAGCCCATCGGGTGCCACGAGTGCGGACCAAAACTCTCTTTGTTTGATAACAGCGGTAAGGTGATAGAGAGTGAAAATATCATAGATAAAACAGCCAAGCTTATAGCTGATGGCAAGATTGTTGCCATAAAAGGAATAGGGGGCTATCATCTTGTCTGTGATGCGACAAATGATGAAGCAGTGAAACTTCTGCGAGAGAGAAAGCAGAGACCATCAAAGCCATTTGGAGTGATGGTAAAAGATATCTACATGTCAAAAAATATTGCCACTATCAATGAAAAAGAGGAGGAGTTGCTCTGCTCAAACAGACGTCCTATCGTGCTGTTTAAAAAAAGAGAAGATAACGCTCTAAGCCGACATGTCGCTCCAAATATCAACCAAATCGGGCTTTTTTTGGCATACACTCCGCTTCATCATCTTATTTTGCAAAGGTTGAACAGACCCATAGTTGCGACAAGTGCGAATATTTCAGACGAGCCGCTTTGCAAAAGTTATGATGAGATTATGAGGCTTCGTGGCATTTGGGATTTCTGCTTGGATAACGACAGAGAGATTGTAAACAGCTGTGACGATTCGGTAGCCTTTGTCGAAGGTGAGAAAACATTTATGCTAAGAGATGCAAGAGGATATGCGCCTCTCTATCTTAAACTTCCTCATAAAACGGACAAGAAGATTTTGGCACTTGGCGCAAACCAGAAGAGCAGTGTGGCGATTACTATCTCAGAGAGTGTTGTTTTATCTCCTTACATCGGTGATTTGGGAAGTTTGTCGAGCATAGAGCATTACAAATCGCACATAGAGACGTTAAAGCGGATTTATGAGTTTGAGCCCGATGTTGTTGTGTGCGATAAACATCCAAACTATGAGTCGACAAAATACGCAAAAGAGTTAGTGATGCAAAATCAAGATTTAAAATTGCTTCAAGTTCAGCATCACTATGCGCACATTTTGGCAACTATGGGCGCAGGCGGCATAACGACAAAAGTTTTGGGTGTCAGTTTTGACGGCACCGGATACGGAGATGATGGCAATCTTTGGGGCGGAGAGTTTTTTGTCTGCGACTTGGAGGGTTATGAGAGAGTTGCTCATTTTAAGTACTTTAAACTTCTTGGCGGCGAGAGAGCGATAAAAGAGCCGCGGAGAGTTGCTCTTAGCTTTTTGTTTGATATATACGGCGAGGATGTTTTTAACCTTAACAATGCAACTCTGAACTCATTTTCTGCCGCTGAGATAAAAACACTTTACACGGCATGGAAAAACGGACTAAATTCGCCGCTCTCAAGCTCATGCGGGCGACTTTTCGATGCACTGGCATCAATCTTGGGTGTTGTTCAAGTTTGCAGCTACGAGGGAGAGAGCGGACTGCTTTTGGAGAGCCTTTATGATGAGAATATTTTGGAGAGTTATATATTTGGCATAGAAGATGGCGAGATAGATTTCAGCCAAATATTTAGACAGATTTTAGATGAAGAAAACAGTCGTGTTGCGGTTTCAAAATTTTTCAACACGATAGTTGAGATTATTTACGAGATGCACAAAAAGTACGATTTACCTTTAGTTTTGGGCGGCGGAGTGTTTCAAAACAGAGTGCTTTTAAGGCTGATTATGAGAAAAATTCCCGATGTTATTTTGCCTGAGATGTTTGTAAGCAATGATGGCGCAATAGCCTACGGACAGGCGTTAGCCGCCTCTTTAGAGTTCAAAACTCTTTGACATATGAAGTTTGATCTCTTCAGTTTTTAGCTCATAGTTTACAAATAGTTCGTTCGCTAAAACGCCTTGTCCAAGAAGCATATCGGCACCGTCTTTAAAGGTGATGTTTTTGCTTTTTGCGAGTTTTAAAAAAGGTGTCATTTTTCCGTAGATAGCATCTGCCGCAAATGAGCTGTTGTCTAGAATTTTTTCTAACAAATCTGATGGACATGGTAGAATCTCTTCTTTAAGTCCGGCACTTGTGGTGTTTACAACCAGATCATATTTTGATATTTTAAAATCATCCCAGCTAAAGCACTCACATCCAAGCTCTCTAAAGTATGCGAGTCTCTCTTGGCTTCTGTTTAAGACACTTACTTTTATGCCGTCTTCCATAAATCTTGCACAGAGCGCTTTTGCCGTTCCGCCTGCACCAAGAACTAAAATATTTTTAATAGCGCCAAACTCTTTGATGGCAAACATAAAACCGTCTGCATCGGTGTTGTAGCCTATAAGTCTGCCGTTTTCGTTTACGATAGTGTTTACGACTCCAACCTTCTTGGCAAAGCCTCTTACTTCATCGCAAGCCTCATAAGCCGCTTCTTTGTGAGGAACGGTAATATTTGCTCCGCTAAGATTTAGAGCAAAAAAAGTCTCTTTTAGCTTTGAGCCGTCTGGAAGATGGACTCTCGTGTAGCAGGCATCATAATTTAGATGTTTAAATACAGAGTTGTGCATAAGCGGAGAGCGTGAGTGCGCAACCGGGTCGCCAAAGATGGCAAAGAGTTTCATTTAGTCCAGATCTTCAAGCGAGGCGACAAGTGCGCCAAGTTTGTTCTTAACTTCCAAGTACTCTAATTCGTTTTGGCTGTCTGCAACTACGCCAGCACCCGCTTGAAGGACGACTTTGTCATCTTTTACAAGAGCTGTTCTGATTGTAATTGCGCTGTCCATATTACCATCAAATCCGAAGTAGCCGACACTTCCGCTGTAAAAACCGCGCTTTAGCCCTTCATACTCGGCGATGAGCTCCATCGCTCTTATCTTTGGTGCACCCGTCATTGTCCCGGCAGTAAATGTAGCCATAAAGAGATCAAACATATCTTTGTCATCAGCAAGCGTAGCCGTAACGTCAGAGACTATATGCATAACATGAGAAAATCTCTCGATATGCATCATATTTTCAACTTTTACGCTTCCTGTTTTTGCAACACGGCTGACGTCATTTCTGCCAAGGTCGATCAGCATAAGATGCTCTGAGAGCTCTTTTGGGTCTGCCAAAAGCTCATCTTCAAGCTCTTTATCTCTTGCCTTGGTCGCACCTCTTTTTCTTGTTCCCGCGATAGGGCGAAGAAGAAGTTCACCGTTTGTCAGCCTAACCATAACCTCAGGAGAACTGCCTACTATGTTAAAATCCTCATACTCCATCAAAAACATATAAGGTGATGGGTTTTTGCTTCTAAGGATCCTGTAGAAGCTAAAAGGGTCTACATGTATGTTTCTCGTAAAGCGGTTTGTCATAAGTATCTGAAAAACATCGCCGCTTCTTATCATCTCTTTTGATTTCTCGACCATCTCAAAAAACTGCTCTTTTGAGAATGCAAAACTTCCGCTATCATTGCCTATGTTTCGCTTCATGTGGATATATTCATATGAGTTTTTAAGCTCACTCTCTATCATCTCAAACTTTTTGCTCATCTCTTCTTGAGTACTTATAAGTGTGAGCTGATAGTTTTTGTGGGAGTATACTAGAATTATTTTTGGAAGTATCAGGTCCAGATCAGGCGTATTTAGCTCATCTCTCAGACCATCCATCGTGTTATGGAGCTTTGGTTCAAAAACCTTGACCATATCGTAACCGATATAGCCTATAAAGCCGTCCACATAGCCGACTTTAAGCTCGGCAGACGCTTTTTTGTAGATGGATGTGTCAATGTTCTTGTAATAGTTTTTTAAAAAAGTAAAAGGAGATTCGTCTTTTGTGTGTGTTAAGCCCTCTGCATCTGTATATAGGGTTTTTCCATCTATATACTGAACTCTCTCTCTGGCACCGATGCAGATAAAGCTGTAGTTACCTTCGCTTTGTCCTGCACTCTCAAAAAGATAGGAGATCTCATCTTTGAAGATCGCCTTTAGTTTTGCGTAGATAGCAACGGGAGCTAACTGGTCTTGAATAAATTGTTTAGAGTAAATCAAAAAAAACCTTATTTGGTTATATTTTAGTTAAAAAAGCACCTGCTTCTACAGACTTTCTAACCGGGATCAACGCTTTTCTTGCTTCTGCTTCATTGACAAAAGGTCCGACTAGTACTTTGTTTAAAGTCTTAGAGTTTACGGTCACTTTATGGAATTTATATTTGTACCCGAGATTTAAAATAGAGTCTAGAAATTTTTTATTTGGCTCATATTTTGCAAATGAACCGACTTGAATATAGTACTCACCCGAAGTTGCGGGAGCAGCAGTTTTTGGCTCTGTTACTGCTTTTTTCGTCTCTACAACTTTTGGTGCAACTGGAGCAGGTTCTACAACCTCTTGTTCTGCAGTTTGAAGATTCTCTTTTGAGCTCTCCTCTTTTAGTTTTTGAGCGATCTCATCCAAAGAGGTGTTTTCAGGCTCACTCTCTTGAACAACGGTAACATCTTCAAAAAGAGGCTCGTCATTTTGTGTTTGGACCTCTTTTTGAGGCTGAGGAGGAAGAACGGCTTGAGGCAGATTGTCAGTGCCGCTTGATGTAAGAGTATTCATCAGCATAACTACAATTATTAGAACAACACCAAGTGTCGCCACTGCTAAAATTATCTTTTTATTCCCCGCGGATGAACCACCTTTATTTAAGATAATATCATTTAGTTCATTTTTTTCTTCCATAACCACTCCTTTATAATTCTTCTCTCATAATAATACCCAAAACTTGTTTATGAGTACTCTTTATTTGTCAAAAAGCATACTCTATTCCACTACATATGCTTTGACCAGGATGCCCCGCGCTCTTTTGCATACACCTCGTAAGGAAGAGTTAGAATATTATACTCATCCGGCATGTCAGGATTTGGAAACATTCTCCACTGTTTTGGCTGTTTTGCCGCAAGTTTCATGCTTATCATTTTGCCGAGCTGTATAGCTTCTTGCAGTGTTGTGTGGCCTTTGTGGATGTAGACGTGAAGATGCCCTTCGGTTTTTGTTCTGTAGGCAGTGAAGTTTATGAACCCCTCTTCGCGAAGAAGAAGCTGAGTTTTATGATAAAAACGCTCAGGGTCTCTTCCGTTGTAGTCGATCACGATATTTTCGACTTTGTTGTTTTTGTTGATTATTGAGTGAGCTACGGTTATCTCGCCTTTTATATGCTGATTGATGACAGACTGGGATAAGATCGCATTTACTTTTTCAAACTTGTTGTAAAAGGTGCGCCCCTTGTACAGAATTTTCTCCACTACTTCGTCTCTTTTGATCCAGTAGTGGTCGTTTACCATCTTTATAAGGTTTAAATCTGATACCGTCATCTTAACAACCGACCTTAGTAAGTTGACTGATGATAAATTACGAAGTTTTGAGCCAGCTCTTTTAGCTCTTTTTTAACAGCGGCTTGCAGCTCCGTGTTGTTGATATCATCAAGAACGTCCGCTATTTTATTTGCTATAAATTCGAACTCTTTCTCTTTCATCCCTCTTGAAGTAAGAGCAGGACTTCCAATACGGATACCTGAAGTCACGAACGGGCTTCTTGTCTCACCTGGAACAGTATTTTTGTTTACGGTAATACCCGCATTTCCAAGAGCGATATCCGCATCTTTTCCTGAGAAATCACGGTTTAAGAACGACAGAAGAACCAAGTGGTTGTCTGTTCCGCCGCTCACAAGATCGTAACCTCTCTTGACAAGTACTTCTCCAAGCACTTTCGCGTTTGCTTTTACTTGTTTAGCGTACTCTTTCCACTCAGGAGAGAGGTTGTACTTAAATCCAACGGCTTTTGCAGCAATAACATGTACAAGCGGTCCGCCTTGAAGAGCAGGGAAGATCGCAGAGTTCATCTTCTTAGCAATCTCTTCGTCATTTGTCATGATCATACCGCCTCTTGGACCTGCAAGAGTTTTATGAGTCGTTGTTGTTACGACATGAGCGTGAGGGAACGGGCTAGGGTGCTCGCCTGCCGCCACAAGACCAGCAACGTGAGCGATATCTGCAAACAATATAGCTCCAACTGCATCAGCGATCTCGCGGAATTTTGCAAAATCGATCTCTCTTGCATAAGCAGAAGCGCCGCAAACAATAATCTTCGGCTGAACAGTTTTTGCGATCTCCATGATCTTATCGTAGTTCATACGTCCGTCAAGCTCAACACCGTATGTGAAGCTTGAGTAGTTTTGTCCTGAAAAGCTCGGCTTTGAACCGTGAGTCAAGTGACCGCCATGGCTAAGATCCATACCAAGAAGTTTATCTCCGGCTTTTAATAGACCTGCATAAACTGCGGCATTTGCCTGGCTTCCTGAGTGAGGCTGCACGTTTGCGTAGTTACATCCAAAAAGTTTGCATGCTCTGTCAATCGCCAACTGCTCAACACCGTCGGCATATTCGCATCCGCCGTAGTAGCGTTTGCCCGGATAGCCCTCTGCATACTTGTTGGTAAAAACAGAACCCATAGCTTCCATGACGGCAGGAAGCGTAAAGTTCTCCGATGCTATCATCTCCAGGTGATCACTCTGGCGCTCTAACTCTTTTTCGCACAGGTCAAATATCTCTTTATCATACTCTTGTAAAAAACTCATTTTTATTCCTTTTTATTTAATTTAAAACGCCAAAGGAAGTAATTCCTTTCGCTACGCTAGCCACTTTGGCACTAAAGCTTGACACATTCGTGTCAGATAAAACCATTTACTTACTCGTTTTCTTCTTGTTTCTCTTGTGTATTTATAGGTTTCATTGCCGGAAACAGCAATACGTCTCTTATGGAGTGCTCATTTGTCAAAAGCATAACCAGTCTGTCTATCCCGATGCCCTGTCCTGCTGTCGGTGCCATTCCGTAGCTTAGTGCCTCTACAAAGTCTAAATCCATCTCGTGCGCTTCATCATCGCCGCTCTCTTTTGACTCGACCTGAGTTTTAAATCTCTCATATTGGTCAACCGGGTCGTTTAACTCGCTAAATGCGTTGGCGATCTCACGTCCTGCAATAAATAGCTCAAAACGCTCCGTTATTTCAGGGTTTGCATCGCTTCTTCTTGCCAGCGGAGATATATCAACAGGGTACTCCGTGATAAAAGTAGGGTTGATAAGTTTTGCTTCAACGTATTCGTCAAAGAGCTCGCCTTGAAGCTGTCCAAGGCTCAGACCATCTTTTACCTGAATATTGTTGCTTTTTAAAAATGCTACTATTTTATCTTTGTCGTTTACTATCTCTTGAGGAACTCCGCCTATGGTGTATAGCGACTCTATAAGAGGAACTTCTGAAAACTTGCTAAAATCGACCTCCAGGTCTCCGTAAGGAAGCTGCGTAGGAAGATCCAGATGGTCAAATAGGTATCTAAAATACTCTTTTGTGATCTCAATGAGGTCTTTGTAGGTCTTGTATGCCCAGTAGAACTCAATAGATGTGAACTCCGGATTGTGAGTAGCGTCCATCCCCTCGTTTCTGAAGTTACGGTTGATCTCAAAAACAGCCTCAAATCCGCCTACAATTAATCTTTTGAGGTATAGCTCCGGAGCGATTCTGAGGTATCTGTCTATGCCAAGCGCATTATGGTGTGTAACGAACGGCTTGGCGTTTGCGCCGCCGGCAATAGGGTGCATCATAGGGGTCTCAACCTCTAAAAAGCCTTTATCTTCAAAGAAGCGGCGGGTCAGTGAGATCACTTTTGAGCGGATCTTGAATGTTTTGCGGACATCTGCGTTCATGATAAGGTCTAGATATCTTTTTCTGTATCTGATCTCTTTGTCGGTTACACCGTGAAATTTTTCCGGAAGCGGAGATATCGCTTTTGTGAGAAGTCTTAGTTCGTCTGCATGGAGTGAGAGCTCTCCTTGTCCTGTCACAAAAGGGTAACCAAGTACTTCTACAATGTCTCCCACTTCTATGTTTTTCTTAAATACGTCGTTATAAAAACCCTCTGCAAGATTGTCTCTTGCAACATAGACCTGGAGAAGTCCGCTCTCATCCTCGATCTTTATAAAGCTCGCTTTTCCCATAACTCTGAAAAACTTTATACGCCCGCTTACTACATAGTGGCGCTTCTCGTCTCTTTTGTTCTCCTTGTGAAAAATATCACCGTTTACGTTTAAAAATTTCTCGATAGTTGTGCTTCTTTTTGAGTCGTTGGAGTATGGGTTTATCCCATCCTTTTTAAGAAGTTCTGCTTTTTCTATTCTTAGTTGTATAAATTTATTGTCAAAAACCAATAGTTGTTCCTTTAGTGTTTCTTGCTTTTTTGGCACTCTTTGCAGATACCGTATATCTGCATTGAGTGATCCTGCATCTCAAACCCGAGTTCCTCGGCGATCTTATGCTGTCTCTCTTCTATCTGTTCATCTACAAACTCTATAATAGTTCCGCAGAAAGTGCAGATAAAGTGGTCGTGGTGATGTTTTGCGCCGAGTTCATACTTTTTACCCTGAGCCCCAAAAGAGAGTGAGGTGACCATGTCCGACTCCTCCAAAAGAGAGAGCGTTCTGTATACGGTGGCGATCCCTGTCTTTAGATCAGGAAACTTCTCTTGGATAAGATTGTGAAGAGCCTCTGGAGTCAAGTGCTCATCAGAGTTGTAGAGAGTCTCTAAAATAACCTCTCTTTGGATAGTGAACTTGAGATTGTTCTTTTTCAGAAGCGTTTTAAAATTCTCAAGAAGCTGTTTATAAGCGACCGTTTTATCATTGAAGTCGGTTGTTATCTCAGACATATTTACTGCTCCTCTTTGGTGGAAAGATTCTGCTCTGCACTCTGGATTATCTTCTTTTTGGCATCATCTATGATCTGCGCGGTAGACTCTTTAATGTTTTCGTCTATGCTCTCTTGAACAGCTTGGGAGCCTTTTTGTATGGTAGCGTTTATATCTTCTGATATCTCGACCGGATCAAGTTTCATAATAACGCTTCCCACTTCAACCAGTACCGGGAATACAAAACTGTTTTGCATCATGGAGTCAATATTTGTTCTCATCGCCTTGATGTTGTATGCTGCGTATGAGATAACGGCAGCGATTAGAAAGAACTTGCCTGCACTAAAGACGAATCCTAGGATCTTGTCAAATATACCAAGCCCGCTTACAGAGCTTAGCTTTTTGAAGATCAAACCGACAACAACCATCAAAAGCCAAAAGATAGCCAGAGTGACTAAAAAGCCGGTAAAACCTATGGCAGCACTGTTCTCAAACTTAAAAACAGAGTCGCTTATAACCTGCCCGACATCATCCCCGACGCGAGAAGCTATAAAAATACCGCCGACAATCCCTAAAAGCCCGAACAGCTCTTTGAAAAACCCGTTGATTATCCCCTTGAGCCCTAAAAACAGGACTATGATAGATACGACAATGTCAAAATAGCTAAATTCCATTATTCGCAGACCTTAGATACCATGTTCTTTCCGTTGTTTTTAGAAGCATAGAGAGCTTTGTCCGCTCTTGCCATAAGCGAGTCTGGAGTATCGTTTTGTAGAAATTTAGTTAATCCAATGCTTGCAGTTATGGATATTTTTTGACCCATATATATGAGGTTGTTCGAGCTTATAAGCTTCAGGAGTCTCTCTGCTATAGCTTCGGACTGCTCATCGCTGTTTCTGTTTAGTATGATAGTGAACTCTTCTCCGCCGAATCTGAAGATCTTGTCCCCGTCTCTTAGCGCTTTTCTTAGGATGTTTGAGATAAAAATGAGAATCTTATCGCCAGTGATATGACCATAGTTGTCGTTTATGGATTTAAAGTTGTCAATATCGATCATCAGCACATGGAGGCTGTAAGGAATATCTTTGTTCGCGCAGACCTCTTTAAGATAGGAGATCAGAGCTCTTCTGTTTAAAACTTTTGTAAGCGGATCAAGGTTTGAGGTCTGTTCAAGCACCTTTACTTTGTCCGTGAGCTCTGAGATCACTTCGTTTGCTTTTTTGACCTCTTCTGTCATATGAGCTTGGATCTCGTTGAATTTTTTTGTCAATGTCTCAAGGTTTATATGCTTCTCGCCGCATTGATCCATAGTCTCTTTGTTAAGCTGGGTCAGCTCTCCGAACTTGTCGTTTGTGTTCTTGTAAGATGTCAAACTCTGCTTTACAAGCTCTTTGTATGAGTTGTTAAAAGCCTCTTTTGCATGCTCTATGGAGTCTATATCTTTGTCGTTGATGTTTGAAACGACCTCAATAGCATCTTTTAAGTAGGCGATAACTTGCCCTTTTGTAGCATTCTCATCAGAATTGATACGTTCGAGCAGATTCTCATAAATCTCTTCTATCAGTGCTTTTAAATCGTTTTTTTCCATAATATGCATCCATAAAAAATATGCTGCATTGTACACTTTTAAGCATAAAAAAAAGCTTTTATGCTCTTTAAATTGAGTCATCAGTGCTATTTTAGTTACTATTATGTAAAATGACAAAAAATATTTTGACATATATTAAAAAAAGGTTTTATAAATGAGTATCTGGACTCCTTCTAGCTGGAGGCAAAAGCCTATAGTGCAGCAGCCTACATATCCGAACATAGATGAATTAAACAGAGTTTTAGCGGAACTAAAAGATTATCCGCCGCTTGTTTTTGCAGGTGAGGCTCGCTCGCTTAAAAGCCAGTTGGCAAATGTCGTAGAGGGGAGAGCTTTTTTGCTTCAGGGCGGAGACTGTGCAGAGAGTTTTAGCGAGTTTCATGCAACAAATATTCGCGATACGTTTAAAGCTATCCTTCAGATGGCGGTAGTGATGACCTATGCGGGCGGTCTCCCGGTTGTTAAAGTAGGGCGTGTCGGCGGACAGTTCGCAAAACCGCGCTCAAGCGACACGGAGACAATTGACGGCGTAACGCTTGATTCTTACAGAGGCGATATTATAAACGGTGTAGATTTTACTGCAGATGCAAGAACACCCGATCCGCAAAGAATGATAAAAGCGTACAACCAGTCGGCTGCGACACTAAACCTTTTACGTGCATTTGCAACGGGCGGTTTTGCAGACCTACATAAAGTTCATCAGTGGAACCTTGACTTCACGCATCAGAGCGAGATAAGTAAGAAATATGAAGATCTTGCAGAAGAGATAGGCAAGTCGCTTAAGTTTATGGAGGCGTGCGGAATTACTTCAAAAACTCACAGAACTCTGCGTGAAACCGATTTCTATACATCTCATGAGGCGCTTCTGCTTCCGTATGAAGAGGCGTTTACGAGAAAAGATTCTATAACTGGTGATTGGTATGACACATCTGCGCATATGTTATGGATAGGTGACAGAACCCGCCAGATCGACGGTGCTCACGTTGAGTATATGAAGGGTATTCACAATCCGATAGGCGTTAAAGCGGGCCCTTCGATGGATCCTGATGACCTTATAAAGCTTTGCGATATTTTAAATCCGAACAATGAAGCGGGACGTTTGAACGTTATTGTAAGGATGGGTGCGAACAAGGTGGCTGAGGGTATGCCTAAGCTTATACGCGCAATTGAGCGTGAGGGTAAAAAGGTTCTTTGGAGCTGTGACCCGATGCACGGAAACACTATTAAATCATCAAATAACTTTAAAACTCGTCCGGTAGATGCAATTCTTACAGAGATGAAGCAGTTTTTCCAAGTCCATAAGTCTGAAGGTACGTTCGCAGGCGGTGTTCACTTGGAGATGACGGGAAGAAATGTTACAGAGTGTATCGGCGGTTCGTTCATAGTAACCGAAGAGGATTTAAGCTCTCGTTACCACACACATTGTGACCCTCGTCTAAATGCGGATCAGGCGCTGGAACTGGCATTTTTAATAGCAGACACGCTTAAAGAGAGAGGTTGATCTCCTCCTCTTTAGCCTGAATATTCAAAAGCTCCTCCACTTTTTCTTCATAAAGATTTTTCAGCTCCTCAAGCTCACGCGCAAGCTGCGTAATTCCTATCTTCTCATAGCATAAAGGGTCTGCAAGACAGTTGTTCTTCTCATCTATCTTAGCTTCAAGCTCTTCAATTTCGACAGGCAGTTTCTCCAGAGCGATCTTCTCTTTGTAGCTCAGACGCAACTCTTTTGGCTTGCTCGTTTTTGCTTTTGGTTCTACTCGCTTACTCTCCTGCTCCATGATGCCAAGCTCTTTGATCTCACGTTCTAGCTCAAGATATTCGCTGTAGCTCTGGTAGCTCTCTTCGATATGCTTATCCTCTTTGAAGATGAAGAGTTTTTTGGCGATCTTGTCTACAAAATATCTGTCGTGGCTTACGATGATTACCGCTCCGCTGAAGTTTATAAGCTGCTCTTCTAAAATATTGATTGTAGGAATATCAAGATCATTGGTTGGCTCATCAAGAATGAGAATATCCACATTTTTTGTAAAGAGCAGGGCAAGGGCTATACGGTTTTTCTCGCCCCCGCTGAGAACCCCTATCTTTTTATCCAAAAACTCTCTTGGAAAGAGGAAGTTCTTGAGATAGCCATAAACATGCATGTCACGTCCGCGTACGCTTACTCTGTCTCCTCCGTATGGGCAGAAGGTCTCTATAAGATTTTTCTCATCATCTAGCATCTCCCGATGCTGGTCAAAATACCCTATCTTGAACTCTCCTCTTTTTATCACGCCGCTTGTAGGTTCTATGCGTCCCAAAAGAGCTTTGAGAAGTGTTGATTTTCCGCTTCCGTTTGGTCCTACTATGGCGATAACGTCTTTTTGGAGGATCCTTGTACTAAAATCTTTTAAGAGCTCTTTATCTCCTAGTTTTAGTCCTAGATGTTCCACTTCAAATAGCATTTTTTGCTTGTTCACGCTCTTGTCTCTGTTGAAGTGTTTTGCTTCGCGCTCAAGCTCCAGGGTCATCTTTTTTATCTTCGAAGGGTTCGTTTTTGCCTCTTCTCTGAGAGCCATAAGACGCTCTTTTCTGCCTTCGTTCCTCTTAAGCCTCGCTTTTACGCCCCTTGAGAACCATTCGTTTTCTCTCTTTAAGAGATCAAGCAGGTTTTCATGCTGTTTCTCCAGCGTTCGCATATACTCCTCTTTTTGAGCAAGATAGCTGCTGTATCCGCCGCTATACTCTCTAAGCGAGCAATCCTCAACTTCGACGCTTTTAGTAGCAACTCTGTCGATGAAATATCTGTCGTGTGATATAAATACGAGCGTGAACTTCTCTTTTAAAAGAAGCTCCTCTAAAAACTCAACCATATATACGTCAAGGTGGTTTGTCGGCTCATCAAGAAGCAGGATGTCTGGTTTTTGAAGCAGCAGCGATGCAAGGGCGACTCTTCTTTGCTCCCCTCCGCTAAGCATGACTACAAGTTTGTTCTCATACTGCTTAAGGTCAAAATGCTGGATTATCCTCTCTATCTTGTCATCAAGGTTCCATGCATTGTGATGCTCAATGTAACGGGATAGCTTCTCGTGCTCCTCCAAGAGCGTTTTGTTCTCAAAATCATCTGCAAGTTTGAGCGAGAGAAAGTTGTATCTCTGCTTTGCGTAGTTTAGCTCTTTAAGTCCTGCTTCAACCGCTTGACGTACCGTATGGCTCTCTTTGAAGTTCGGCTTTTGGTCAAGCATCTTTACTTCCAGATTCTGTCTTATGATCCTCTCTCCGCTGTCTTGTTCAAGCGTTCCGTTGACAATTTTCATAAGAGTCGATTTGCCGCTTCCGTTCTTTCCGATGATGACGATCCTCTCCCCTTCGTCAACATGAAAATTTATGTCTGTTAAAATTTTTTGAGCTTCGTAATGTTTTGATATGTTTAGTAGATCTATGAGTGCCATGAAGTCTTTATATCCCTTAATTGTTGCGCAATTATAGTATAAGTTTCATAATAGATAAATTTGATTATAATCTATGACATTTAATATAAATAGGAATAAATTATGGCAACGGTAACATCTTACGGGGCGGCCGAGACGGTAACGGGTTCGTGTCATCTTCTTAAAATAGGTTCTATAAAAATTTTGATAGATTGCGGGATGTTTCAGGGAAACGGCGGAAGCAAGAAAAATTATGAGCCGTTTGGCTTTGATCCTTCCGAGCTGCACTACCTTATACTCACACATGCGCACCTTGACCACATCGGAAGAGTTCCAAAACTTTTTAAAGATGGTTTTAACGGCAGGATAATTGCAACAAAGGCAACGCGCGATATTGCAAAGATCATGCTTCTAGACAGTGCGGGAATTTTGCAGGAGGAGTATAAAACAATAAGCAAAAAAGCTCGCAGACGCGGTGAAGAGGAGAGTGTCTTGGAGCCGCTATACACAAAGGATGACGTGAAGGCGGTGTTTGCTAAAAAGTGGTGTACGCTCGATTATTTCCAAGAGCATAAATTAAAACAGCATATAAAGGTCACTTTTGGAAATGCAGGTCACATAATGGGCAGCGCTTTTGTGATAATAGATTATCAGGATGGAAATCAGCAAAAACGCGTAATATTCTCTGGAGACCTTGGTTCTCCTGAGAGATTGATTATAGATGAGCGCGACAAAGTATATGAAGCGGATGCTCTTTTTATAGAGTCCACATACGGAGACCGCAGACATAAGCCCTTGGATCAGAGCGTGGAGGAGTTTAAAGAGGCGGTGATCTCTACTTTAAAAGATAACGGCACGGTCTTGATACCCTCTTTTGCTCTGGAGAGAACACAAGAGATACTTTGGCTTCTTCATGAGATGCATGATAACGGGGAGCTGCCAAAATGCCGCATCTTTCTAGACAGCCCGCTTGCCATAAAAGCTACAAGGCTTTACAATAAGTACCCTGGGCATTTAAGTGATGAGCTTGAGTACTCTACCGGGAGCGGAAGCGACCCTTTCTCTTTTGCATGGCTTGAGACTACGACGACGAGGGACCAGTCAACAGCAATAAACAAAGTAAAAGAGCGCTCTATAATAATTGCCGGAAGCGGGATGTGTAACGGCGGGCGTATAATGCACCACTTAAAACACAGACTTTGGAACAGCAGAAATGCGGTCATATTTGTAGGTTTTCAGGTTGAGGGAACGCTTGGGAGAAGCATAGTTGACGGACAGCATAGCGTTAATATATATGGAGAGCAGATAGTTGTAAAAGCAAAAAGATATACAATCAACGGTTTTTCAGCCCATGCAGACCAAAAGGAGCTTATAGATTGGATGCGCTCGATCGAGAACTTAGAAAAACTATATCTTATCCACGGTGAGAGGGAGAAGATGGAAATATTCGCAGAAGCGATAAAAGAGGAACTAGGCCATGAGAGCCATATCATGGAGGTAGGAAACTCCGTTACGCTCTAAAATTGCTCCTCATAACATAGTATCTTCGCCGTGTACCACTCGGCGATCTCTTTGTCGCTGTAGTGATACTCCCTTTGAGAAAATGGTATGGAGATATTGCGAATCTTTGAGCGGACGATACCCATGATGATAAATGCAAGAACAAGGGCAAGCAGAGCTATAAAGAGGTCGTATAGATACCAAGACACAAGGGCTGTAAGAACTGTAGCATATTGCAAAAAGAGCCTCAGTGCCAGAGCCGTAAGCTCGCACTTTTTTGAATGAAGTACTGGTGTTTGCTCTTTTAGCTCTATAAACTCATCTTGCACGGTTTATCTATTTTACAACAATAACATCGACGTCAGACTGCTCTAAAATATCAAAAGCAAAAAAGCTTACATTCTGTGTAGAATGGATCAAGAGCAGATCGTAGCTAATATCTGAACTCTCCTCTTTGAACTTTTTAGGGTTTAGAGAACTTACAATCGCAGAGGCAGAAGCATCCATCTCTTTTGGCAGAGACAGAGAGCTTAAGAATGTATCTATATTTTTTTGCGACTCATCTTTTATACGGGCTTGATATTTGCCAAGATCATCTTCATTGAAGCCAAATAGACCGAGCTTGTCGTCTGTCGGAAGATAGAATAGGTTAAGCAGAGTGATCTTTGATTTTGGAAAGAACTTGGCTGCTTTTTTTATAGCGGAGGCAGACTCATCAGAGAGATCCGTTAGTACCAAGATGTTCTTATACTCCAGCTCATGCTCATCTTTCATTACCAAAACAGGAGTCTGTGCATTTTTGATTATCTCTTTTGTATGAGAACCCATTATAAGCTCATTTAAGAAGTGCGTCTCACCGCTGTTGCCCATAATAATCATATCCGCATCCAATAGCTTTGCGCTGTTTGCGACTTGAACTTTTACTTTGCCGCTGACACAGTGAAAGTTCTCTTTTTTAATTTCACTATAACTCTTGCTTAGTTCAGCATATGCACGCTCCTCTACAGCGTCAATATCCTCTTTTTTTGAAAAGAATGAGCTCTCTACCACGTGGATAACGTGAAGTTCGCCATCTCTTTTTTTTGTAAAATCAAGCGCTTTTTCTAAAACGACGTAACTGCTTCTTGAAAAGTCTATTGCGACCAGTGTTGTGAATTTCTTCATAGTGACTCCAAAGTAAATAATATTGTAGTTTTATCATAATTGATATAAATAAAACAAGACCTACCGTTTTGGCGTCATTATATCTAATTTATATTGGAGTTATCGTTACTTAGAAAAATAAGTAGATAAATAGGAGTAAAAAATCTCTCTTATTATTTTTGAGAGTAAATTTAGCAAATATACTAAATATAGTTTAGTCATATAGACTTAGGTTATTTGATATAATTTGCAATTATTAACTTTTTTTGCTAATATTTTCTCTTAAAAATTTATATAGAAGGATTTACAAAGATGGCAAAACATCAGTTCCAGACGGAAGCAAACCAAATATTAAACCTTATGATACACTCACTCTATTCAAACAAAGAGATATTTATTCGTGAGTTGGTCTCAAATGCGTCGGACGCGCTTGACAAGTTAAACATGCTTGTATTGACGGATGATGCATATAAAGGCGTCGAGTTCTCACCGAAAATAGATATAGCCGCTGACAAGGATGCAAAGACTCTGACTATCAAAGACAGCGGTATCGGTATGAACGAACAAGATCTTATGAATAATCTGGGTACCATAGCAAAATCAGGCACAAAAGCATTTTTAGAGCAGATGACGGGAGATCAGAAAAAAGACTCCAATCTTATCGGTCAGTTCGGTGTAGGTTTCTATTCATGTTTTATGGTCGCACACTCTGTAGAGGTTATTACAAAAAAAGCGGGCGAAGAGCAGGCGTATCTCTGGAAGAGCAAAGGGGACGGCGAGTTTGAGATAGAAAAAACCACAAGAGATTCTCACGGTACGACTATTATAATGCATTTAAATGATGATGATGCAGAGTTTTTGGACAGTTACAGAATCGAGAATATCATCAAAAAGTACTCAAACCACATTCCATTCGCGATATTTATGGATAAAGAGAAGTACATTCCTGCAAAAAAAGATGATGAGGGCAATGAGATAGAGCCGTCAAAAAATGAGATAGAGAATGTTCAGATAAACCGTGCAAACGCTCTTTGGACAATAGCAAAGAGCGAGATAAAAGATGAGGAGTATAAAGATTTCTACAGCTCAATAGCACACTCTTCGGAGGAGCCTCTTGTCTGGATGCACAACAAAGCAGAGGGAGCTATAGAGTACACCACTCTCTTTTATATCCCATCAAAAGCGCCGATGGACATCTACAGAGTGGATTATCAGACCGGAATCAAACTCTACATAAACCGTGTATTTATCACGGATGATGAAAAAGAGCTTATGCCTACTTACATGAGATTTTTGCGTGGCGTGATCGACTCTAAAGACCTTCCACTAAACGTATCAAGAGAGATACTGCAGTCAAATGCGGTGATGGCAAAGATAAGAAACGCATCTGTAAAGAAGGTTCTCTCAGAGCTTGCAAAGATGGCTAAAAATGATAAAGAGAATTATGAGAAGTTCTTTAAAGAGTTCGGAAATGTGCTAAAAGAGGGACTCTACAGTGATTACGGCAACCGTGAGAAGATATTGGAGCTGATGAAGTTCAACACTCTAAAATCGGATGAGACGGTCATGTTTGAGGATTTCTTGAAAAATGTAGATGAAGAGAAAAAAGAGATATATTACATTACAGGCAAAACTTCGCTCTCAATGCTTAAAAACTCGCCTGCACTGGAGAGATTTAAGTCACGCTCCATTGACGTGCTCGTGTTAAATGAAGAGATAGACACTATAATCTTTCCAATGATAACAGAGTACAAAGAGTACAAGTTTGTTCATGTAAGCGATGCAAAGTTCGGCGAGAGCGAAGATGAGAAAAAAGCTGAAGAGGAGAGCGCTAAGGAGTTTGAAGGACTTGTAAAAGAGCTTAAAGACTCTTTGGGAGATAGCGTAAAATCCGTAGAGGTGACCTTTGACCTTGTAGAGTCTCCTGTGAAGCTAAAAGAGGACAAGGAGGACCCTGCCTATATGATGGCTCAGATGATGAAGCAGATGGGACAAAGTACCACCACTCCTGCTCCTGCTCCGATACTGCAGATAAACCCTAAGCATGAGCTTATCTTAAAGCTGAAAAACTCTTCGGACCAAAACCTCATAAGCGATGCGGCTCATGTGCTCTTAGATCAGGCAAAGCTTTTTGAAGGCGTAGAGCTTGATGACACAGCAGGCTTTATAGCAAGACTCAACAGAATCATCACAAAGGCTGTGTAAGCCCCTATACTATGGGTGTTTTTGTAGCACTCATAGTTCATTTGAACCCTTTTGTCAAAAGCAGCTGCGACAATAAAAGAAAGTTATGATATTTTACGTCTATGAATAATGATTATAGAGAAAAAAGACGGCCTGAGAATGCCGAACTTCGTCGCAGAATTGACAAACTTCTGATCGAAGGAAGTAATTTTATTGAGAAAAATTTAAGTGATCTGGATATAGCCGATTATCGTTATGAGATGAGCGAGGCAGTCGAAGAGCTCTCTTTGGACAGAGAGACGGTCTACCAGTTGGTAGAGGACTATATTATTCAGATATTAAAAGCAAAAGTAACATTTTATGAACAGATACACAAGCTAAAACTGGACAAGCTTGAAAATAGAGCTTTAGACTACACCGACATCAGAAATCTGGCACACAAAAATCTCGGTGTCGTAAGAAATCTCAGGATCAAAGATGCGGAAAAGCTTCTTAAAATAATCATGGAGGCAGAGGATCTTGACTATATGAGACTTTGCGTTAAAGCTTTGGAGATATCTGCGGTCAAGCTCAACCCCCTTTGTGCATATGAGACGCTAAGACTTATAGAGGTTAAAAACTCTCTATGATCTGAAGAGAGTGTTCCTACTTCTCTTTAAGAGACCTTGAGACCTCTTCAAGCAGATTGCTAGGCTTTTTTATAACAGTGGGCTTCTCTTCTTGCGGAGGGAGTACAAAGGCCAGAATGATGAAAACAAACGAAAAAATAATACCGGTCAATACGGTGAGTACTACTTTTAGTTTGAAATCGCTCATAGTTTGTACTAATCCACTTTATTGAGTCTGTTTGTGGTCATATAGATCCAGAACTCTTTGTGAGAATAACCTCTGTTTAAAAAGAATATTTGCAAGATTGCGACCCTGTAAAGAGTGATTATCATCTTGGCAAAAGGGATAAAAAGGCTAAGGCTTACCAGAAGCGATTGCTCCTTGTCTCCCTTTGATCTTATCATCTCCGTAATTCCTATATTTTTACTAAGATAAACTCCAAACATAATTGAGAACAGAAAATTTAATATAAGCCCAAATATCATATATGCAACAAAATCCTGCTCATTTATTCCGGCGATCATAAATATATTCCTTCTAAATTTATTAAAGTCATTTTAGCCAAAGAAAACTTTTTTATTCATAAGTTTTTATTTTAGCTTTTGTGAAAAAGGTTCCAAACGGTATGAGAGAGGCTATGAAGAATGTGGCACTCTCTTTAAATGGCCACTTTGCCTCATGCCATGCTTTTGCCAAAAGTATACAAAAGAGTATAAAAAGTATTCCGTGGATCATACCCACAACTTTTACTGCCATTGGTATATCCATAAAATATTTCATTGGCATAGCGATAAAAACAAGTGCTAAATATGAGTATCCCTCTATTGTATTTATATGTCCGAATTTGACGACATTTTGATTTTTCATATCTACACCTATATAAAATTTTTATGAATTATATAATCAAAAAGTAACAATTCGGCTTCTAATTTAAAATAAAAAAGAAGCAACAAGGCTTTTTAAACATTTATATAATACAATATCCGCCAAATATAAAAAAGAGGTATATTGATATGGATACTAACCTTGTAGTAGAGGGCTTAAAGTTTATGGGCCTTGGAATGGGAGCGGTGTTCTTGTTTCTTACAATTTTGATCTTCCTAATGGGAATTATGTCAAAAATTGTACATAAATTTTTCCCTGAAGTTCAGCCGAGTGCTGGCTCATCTTCATCACCCGGCACTCAGAACAATCAAAAAAAGATAGTTGCGGCAATAACGGCAGCGATTAAATTTCATAGAGAAAGTTAAGGATTAGTATGGCTAAAAAATATATAGATGTAATGGATACGACCTTTAGAGACGGTTTCCAGTCCGTTTTCGGCGGTCGTGTACTTATGAACGACTTTTTTCCTGCAGTTGAAGCTGCAAAGACTGCGGGGATCACACACTTCGAGTTTGGCGGAGGAGCGAGATTTCAATCTCTGTATTTCTACTTAAGAGAAGATGCATTTGAGATGATGGACAAGTTTCGTAAGATCGTAGGACCTGATGCAAACCTTCAGACATTGGCGCGCGGCGTTAATACAGTAATGCTCGATACCGGTTCAAAAGAGCTTATCGATCTGCATGCAAAGATGTTCAAAAAGCACGGTACTACTACGATCAGAAACTTTGACGCGCTTAATGATGTAGAAAATTTAAAATATTCAGGCGAGAGAATCGTTCATCACGGACTAAAGCATGAAGTGGTAGTCACGATGATGGATCTACCTCCGGGATGCTACGGTGCTCATACGGTCGAGTTTTACGAAAAAACACTACGCGAGATATTAGACAGCGGTATACCTTATAACAGCATCTGTTTCAAAGATGCATCCGGAACTTCAAATCCGCAAAAAGTGTTTGAGACCATCCAGATGGCAAGACGCCTTGTTCCTGAGGGAACGCACTTAAGACTCCACACTCATGAGACTGCAGGTGTCTCAGTTGCTGCTTATATGGCAGCACTCGAAGCAGGTGTGGACGGTATTGATATGGCAGCTGCTCCTGTGAGCGGCGGAACTAGTCAGCCGGATATACTTACGATGCTTCACGCTACAAAAGGTATGGATTATGACCTTGGCGGATTGGAGATCAACAAGATATTAACATACGAAAAAGAGCTGCAATCTTGCCTCTCTGACTACTTTATGCCTCCTGAAGCGACGATGGTATCTCCTATCATTCCTTTCTCTCCGATGCCAGGCGGCGCACTTACTGCAAATACTCAGATGATGCGTGATAACGGCATTATGGACAAATTTCCGGAGGTGATCGCTGCAATGACTGAAGTTGTAGAGAAGGGCGGTTACGGTACATCTGTTACTCCTGTCTCTCAATTCTACTTCCAGCAGGCACTTAACAACGTTATGCAAGGTCCTTGGAACGCTATTGCTCCGGGTTATGGAAAGATGGTTCTTGGATATTTCGGTAAAACTCCTGTCGCACCGGATCCTGAAATAGTAAAGATCGCATCCGAAAAACTTGGATTGCCACCGACAACCGAGAAGGCTCTTGATCTTGCAAATGCAGATGAGAGCAAATCTCTGGCTAACTGGATAAACAGACTAAAAGAGGAGAATATCGAGATAACTGAAGAGAACATCTTCATAGCTGCAGCTTGTCACGATAAAGGTATCGCTTTTCTTAAGGGAGAGGGAGAGTTAAACGTTAGAAAAATATCAACAATGAAAAAAGAAGAAGGAAGTTCAAAAATGGGTAATGGAAGCTATACTGTTGTAGTTGACGGTCAAAAATTTAGTGTTCAGGTAGCAGAGGGTGATGTTAATATACAGGTTACAGAGGTAAACGGAGAAGCAACAGAAGTTTCTGCTCCAAAAGCTGCTCCGTCATCAGGAAACTCTTTAGATATAAAAGCACTTCTTCCGGGCAATGTTTGGAAGATAGTGGCTAATCCGGGCCAAAGCGTAAACGAGGGTGATGTGATCATGATACTAGAGTCTATGAAGATGGAGATTGATATCGTTGCACCAAAAGGCGGCGTTATCAAATCTATCAATGTTGCTACTAACGATAAAGTAGTCGAAGGTCAAGTCGTAGCAGTACTAGGATAATAAGTATGAGATTTATCATAATAAAACTACTTACCTTTGTAATGCTCATAGGCGCTACGACTATGCATGCAAGTGCTGGAGCTGATGCTGCATCTGGAGCTTCGACTCATAAAGAGGAGACCTACCAAACTCAATCATTCGGTGATATGATAGACGGGTTTATAAACTCTACTGGTATAAAAGCTTTTGTAAGTCCAAATCCTGATGAACTGAGCTCTCACGGTGAGAAGATGAGCGATTTTCACAAATCTTGGGGCAGGATCATAATGATACTCGTTGCATTCGTGCTCTTTTATCTGGCTATCGCAAAGGGTTTTGAGCCTCTGCTTCTTCTGCCGATAGGATTTGGCGGCCTTTTGGCAAACATTCCGGTTGCGGGAATCGCAGGACCTGACGGTTTCTTGGGCATTATGTATGAGATGGGCTTGGCAAATCAGTTCTTCCCAATTTTGATATTTATGGGTGTTGGTGCTATGACAGATTTCGGTCCGCTACTCTCCAACCCTAAGACCGCACTTTTAGGTGGTGCTGCACAGTTCGGGATATTCGGGACACTGGTAGGAGCAGTTGCTCTTGCTCAGTATACTCCTCTTTTTGACTTTACGTTGCAGCAAGCTTCTGCGATCTCGATCATTGGCGGAGCAGATGGTCCGACCTCTATTTTTATTGCAACAAAACTTGCTCCTGAGCTCCTTGGCGCAATTGCGGTTGCTTCTTACTCATATATGGCGATGGTTCCGATCATCCAGCCTCCAATTATGAAAGCGCTAACCACTGATGCCGAGAGAAGAATTAAGATGAGCACAATGCGCCACGTATCGCGTTTGGAGAAGTTGGTTTTTCCTATTATGGTTTTGGTGCTCGCTATTTTGGTTCTTCCTGATGCTACGCCTCTTATTGGTGCATTTATGTTTGGTAATTTCTTAAAAGAGAGCGGTGTTGTTGATAGATTATCAGACACTATGCAAAATGCGCTTATCAATGTAGTTACGATTTTCCTAGGACTTGCGGTCGGTTCAAAACTGGCAGCGGATCAATTTTTGGTTGCAGATACTCTGGCGATTTTGGCTCTTGGTGTTGTGGCATTCTCCGCGGGAACTGCTGCGGGTGTTATCATGGCTAAGATCATGAATCTCTTCCCTGGCAACAAGATAAATCCGCTTATCGGTTCTGCAGGTGTTTCCGCGGTTCCTATGGCGGCTCGTGTATCTAACAAAGTAGGTATGGAGTATGACCGCTCAAATATGCTTCTAATGCATGCTATGGGTCCAAACGTTGCAGGTGTTATCGGTTCAGCGGTTGCTGCAGGTATTCTTATCTCGCTATTTAGCTAACAATTTATTTCATACTCCAGATCCGGAGTATGAACTTCTACTTCATATTCATAACTTCTACAATAAGCGGTATTATATTCTGGCTCTTTGTTTTGTCTATAAAAGCATCCGCTCCCAACACTTCAGCCTCTCTTTTGTTGTTCGAACCGGTCATAGAGCTGTTTACTATAACAGGTATATTTTTTGTCTTTGATGAGCTCTTGAGCAGTTTTACGACCGTAAATCCGGACATCTCAGGCATCTCGATATCAGTGATCACCGCAGGTATTTTTGAGACGTCATCTCCTAGAGAGTTTATATAATCAACCAGAAGCTTTCCGTTTTCAAATAGTTTCATAGAGATGTTGGCATTTTCAAATATCTGTTTTAGATGTCTTTGAGCCGTTTTAGAGTCTTCCGCTACCAAGACGGTACCGTTTTTAAGCTTGATCGGGATATCAAGATCTTTTAGGTTTGCAGGTGATTCAAGCACATTTACCATAGCTTGAGGGATAACGTCCGCTAAAAGCTTCTCATAGTCCAAAACAAGACATAGACTGCCGTCTTCAAGTCTTGTGTCGTTGATTACTACGTTGTTCTCTCCCATTCTGTAACTCTCTGGAGCGTGCATCTCGTTCCAGTTCTTCTTTAAAACTCTATATGCAGACATGATCCTAAGGCCTATAACTACGCCGTTAAAGTCGCAAACAAGTATGTTTGATCTGCTTACTTCATCTTTAGTAAGGGTCGTTCCAAGCCAAAGAGGGAGGTTTAGTATCGGGATCTGCATTCCTCGAAGAACGATCGTACCCTCCAACATCTTGTGAGAAGATGGTATCTGCGTTATAAAGTGATTTTTTGATTCCACTACTTCGCGGGTTTTAAAGACATTTATAGCGTAGTAAGCAGCTTCACTTTTGTCGCTGATCCTAAATACCAATAGTTGGAGTTCATTGTTTTTTGCCAGATTCGTAGCAGCGTCGACATTTTCTAAAACGGACATTTAAAGCCTTTGAAGTATACTTTTGTTAGTAGCAAATAGTACCGAAATTATGATGAAATATGCTTGAATGTTAATAATGAAATGGTAAAATGTGCTCAATTAATCAAGGGTGACCTTGTAAAAGGTATTGAATGAAAATTTTTACTCTGCTTGCTTTGCTTCTTACTCTTTCGCACGCAAAAATCTACTATGCAAAAGTCGAGCCTTACGAGGTAAGGGATATCTCATCAAATGTTTCAGGTCTAATACTGAATGCAGACGAAGCTTTAATCGGGACTACTCTTTCATCTAAGCCCTACATAAAGATCGATTCAGAAGTCGATGAAAAAGAGCTCAGGTTGATAAAAGAGAAGCTTATGTACGTAACGAACTCTCTGGAGATGAGCGAGGCAGTTTTGGTAAATCTTGAAGATTCGCTTGCTAGAAAAAGAGAGAACTACAGAAAAATAGAGCCTCTGAAATTCAAGTCTTCGGTTGAGAAAGACAGGGAGTTTTACGACCTTATTACAAGCGAGAATCTCTACCTGAACACAAGAAAAGAGATACAGAATCTAAAAGTCCAGATATCTGACTTAAGATTAAGAGAAGTGCAGCTCACAAGAAGCATCAAAGATAAAAATCTGGTTGCAGAGGGCTTCGTTCTTTATGAGATGCTGGTAAAGCCAGGGCAGGTCGTAGGCATTGCCGCTCCGCTTGCAAAGATAGCAGATACTTCAAAAGCGCTTCTTAGCATATATCTGGACGAGGAAGATGTCTTGGACGCAAAAAAAAGAGTGGTCTATATAGACGGTGAAAAAACTTCTTACAAAGTATCAAGGCTGCTAAATATTGCAGATAGCAAAAACATATCTAAGTATATGGCTCAGATAGTAACGGATGCGCCAAAACTATTCTCTAAGCTTGTAAAAGTGGAACTAAAAAATGAGTAGTGTTACCGCATGTCCGCTGGACTGCTATGATGCTTGCGAGATCGTATATGAAGATGGTAAGCTAAAAGCTCTTAAAGATGGTCATACACAGGGCTTCTTATGTCCTCATATGAACCATTACGAAAAGTACAAAACCATAGCAAAAGCTCGATACAGAGGCGAAGAGATAACTCTGAGCGAGGCTCTTTTAAAGCTAAAAGAGATGATCTCGTCGTGTGATAAGAGCGAAGTGCTGCACTACCGTGGAAGCGGGAACTTTGCTTTGATGCAGGAAGTCACAGACCACTTCTTTGCTTCATACGGAGCGGTTTTGACCGAGGGAAGTCTGTGCGACGGAGCAGGTGAGGCAGGAATAATCGAAGGCAGAGGCAGCAATAAAAATATGCCAATTCATGAAGTGGCAAAATCTGAGGTCGTGATATTTTGGGGTAGAAACCCTCATACAACATCAAGCCATATTTTGCCTCTGCTAAAAGATAAAGCCGTTATCGTTATAGACCCGCTTAGAACAAAAATGGCAAAGACGGCGGATCTGCATATTCAGATAAAACCAAACTGCGACATCTATCTTGCGATGCTGCTGAGTCGTTTTTTGCATATTGAAAACGGATGCGACGAGGAGTTCTTAGAGGAGTTCGCAAGCGAGTATGAGGATTACTATGAGCTGACGCAAAACATAAGAATAAAGGCCACTTTGGATCAGATAGGCGTATCTCTTGGACAGATCGGGGATATTCTCGCCATGGTAAAAGATAGAAAAGTAGCCATTGTGTGCGGTGTTGGGATACAAAAGTACAGCAACGGCGTTGATGTTATGAGATCGATTGACGCATTTGCCGCAATGCTTGGACTTTTTGGCAAAGAGGGGTGCGGTGTTAGTTATCTTGGCGCATCAAGAGATGCCATTGTGTTGCCATTTAACAAAAAAGCAAAAAGAGTCTCAAAGGTAAATACCGAGTTTAGCGATTTTAAAACGGTTTTTATTCAGGGCGCAAATCCGCTCTCACAGATGCCGGATTCACAGAGGGTAAAAGAGTCGATCGAAAAAGTTGAAAATGTCGTCTACTTTGGGCTTTATGAGAATGAGACGAGCGAGATTGCCGATCTGATAATACCTGCCAAAAGTTTTCTGTACAAAGATGATGTAAGAACCTCATATTCGCATAACGTTATGTCGTTCATGCCGAAAGTGGCCCAGAGCGACATAGGAATAAGCGAGTATGATCTGACCTCTTATCTATGCAAAGAGTTTGGAATTGAACTTGAGAGCGAAGAGTTTTACCTGAAGCACTTCAAAAATTTTGCAGTTCAAAAGATAGACGGTTCATGGTATGTTGAAAACAGAGAAGAGGTGCCTTATAAAGAGGGCTTTGATACGGATGATAGGGAGTTCGTCTTTTTAGATGAGCTTGACTCGAAGGCTGATGAAGAGATGAGCGGATTTTATCTCATTACATCCAAGAGTCCGACAAGTCTAAACTCTCAGTTTCAAAGGGATGAGCATGTGTATCTGCACAGCTCTTTGGGGTTTGGCGAAGGCGAGAGCGTTGTGGTCTCGTCTGTGAGCGGAAGTGTAAAGCTCAAGGTGAAGCACAATAACGATCTGCGTGAGGATTGCGTTTTAATATACAGCGGGACAAGAGGCGTTAATAATTTAACAACTTCAAAACATGCGCTCTATGCAAAGAGTGCCATATTTCAAGAAAACAGAGTGGAGATAAAAAGAGATGAGTAATATAACGGATTTGGATAAAAAGTATGTTCTGCCTACCTATGCAAGAGCAGATGTAGAGTTTGTAAGCGGCAATAATGCAAAGCTCTTTGATGCCGAGGGAAAAGAGTATATAGATTTCGCTTCGGGAATAGCTGTATGCAGCGTAGGTCATGCAAACAAGAGAGTAAATGACGCAATTTGCAAGCAGATATCAAATATTACGCATACGTCAAATCTATACTACATCGCTCCGCAGGCAAGCGCGGCTCAGAAGATAGTTGATGCCAGCGGATACGATATGAAGTGCTTCTTTGGAAACAGCGGAGCAGAAGCAAACGAGGGAGCTATAAAGATAGCTAGAAAGTTCGGCGAGAAAGACGGAGAGATAAAGAGATATAAAGTTATAACGCTTCAGCACTCTTTTCACGGAAGAACCATCACTACGGTCAAAGCTACGGGGCAAGAGAAGATGCACAACTACTTCGGTCCATACCCTGACGGCTTCGTATATGCGGATGACATAAACCATGTAGCATCTCTTGTGGATGAGCACACATGTGCGGTTATGATCGAGCTTGTTCAAGGTGAGGGCGGTGTTCAGCCGCTTGATAAAGAGGCTGTTCAAAAATTGGCAAAGTTTCTAAAAGAAAAAAATGTGCTATTGATAGTAGATGAAGTTCAAACGGGAGTTTACAGAACAGGAAAGTTTCTTGCATCAAATTACTACGATATAGAACCTGATGTGGTAACGTTAGCAAAAGGTCTTGGCGGCGGCGTTCCTATCGGAGTGGTTATGACAACCCTAAAAGAGGTATTTGGCGCAGGAGACCACGGCTCAACGTTTGGCGGAAACTTCTTAAGCACAACTGCGGCATGCGAAGTTATGGATATTTTAAATGAGATGAACGACAGCGGAGAGCTTCAAGAGGGCATCAAATACTTTGAGAGCGAGCTGGAGAAATTTTATGAGGCTCACAAAGGTGTCTTTACTTCAAAAGTGGGCATCGGAATGATGTGCGGACTGCGTGTAAGAGATGCAGATACTCTTACTAAAATAGTTTCAAACGCAAGGCAAGAGGGCGCAATAGTTCTAAAAGCCGGGCGTGACACACTTAGACTTCTGCCTGCACTTACAATTACGAAAGAGGAAATTGATGAAGGCTTTAAAGCTCTCAACCGCGCTGTTACTTCTCTGTAGTACGCTGCTTTTATCGCAGGAGAAGCTAGATAGCTACATCTCCGAGAACAAAAAAGAGCTATTTGAGTATGACTACGAAAAAAACGAAGCGGAGAGTTCAAAGCTTCGTGATTCGTGGATAGCACCTCTAAATCTCAACTACAGCTACTCAAAGAGCAATCCTTATGGAAGCGAGCAGACAAACGAGAATGCTTCTATCAAGATGGATCAGCCTATTTTTCAAAGCGGCGGCATCTACTACGGCATAAAGTTTGCAGAGGCTTCAAAGATATACTCCGACTACTCCGTTGATGTTGCAAAAAGGAAGCTTGTAAAAGATGCCATCTCTCTTTTGATGCAGATTAAACAGATCGACCTAAAGATACAAAAACAGAAGCTCCAGATCGAGAACTCTGAGATAAACCTTGCACAGAAAAAAGAGGAGTACCTAAACGGACAGCTTGATTCAGGCTTTTTGGACAGTGCGATAATCGACAGAAATATCGTAATACAGGCACTTTATGACTTAGAGACGAGTAAAGAGAGGCTGATATCAAAGTTTAGCGCAATAAGCGATATAAAGCATGAAAATGCCTATGTTCCGAGCTTAGAGATGCTTAGTCTTGAGCAGTTTTTGCAGAACAATATTGTTCTTGGGATGAGCGAGGGTGAGATAGAAAAAAACAGATATGCCAAAGACGTGACCGTTGCAAAGTATCTTCCAAAGGTCAACCTCACAGCAAGCTATAACTGGGATAAGACAACCACTACGCTTCTTCTTGGTCCAAATGAGAAGGATTACTACAGTGTAGGCTTTAGAGCAAATCTGCCTATAGATATAAACACCTTTAGAGACGTGGAGTCTTCCAAGATAGATTACCTCAAAGCAAAACTTGCAGTTGAGGATAGAAAAAGAGAGCTTAGCGCGATATATGAGCAGGTTATGCAAAACATAGAGAACCTTGAGAAGAAAAAGCTCTTAAGTGTTGAGAACAGAGATATTTACGAGAGACTTTTAAAAGATACCAAAGAACTCTACTCTGCAGGCTATAAAACAAAGTATGATGTTGAACTGCTGCAAAACTCCGCTCTGATACAAAAAAGCGACGTTGCAATATACGAGATAGACAAACAGCTTGAACTTCTGACCCTTTACGAGATGTATAAAGATGATTAGAGCTAAAGGTCAATGCAGCGAGGCACTAAATGCCGAGTCGTAGATTTAGCGACTATATGTCGGAGTGGCTCTACGGTAAAGACGGTTACTACGCGACATACAAAGACATAGGCAAGGGCGGGGATTTTTACACCTCTGTCAGTACTAGCAAGTTCTTCGGCGGAGCAGTTGCAAAGCATATTATCTCTCTGGTCGATGAGGGCTTTTTGGCTCTTGATGCGACAATATGCGAGATAGGCGCGCATCACGGCTACTTTTTGGCGGATGTCATAGAGTTTATCTACACACTGCGTCCCAAACTTCTACAGAGCTTTGAGTTTGTAATTATCGAGAGGTTTGAGACACTTCAGGAGTTTCAGGCAAACTACTTCAAAGATAGTTTTGGAGATGTTGTTAAACTGACCCACTACAAATCACTAAGCGAGTTGAAGTGTAAAAATGCCTTTTTTATAGCAAATGAAATATTTGACGCTTTTCCATGTGAGCTCTACTTTAAGGGTAAAAGTGCCAGAGTAAATACTCATGAGGTAATCTTTGACATGGATGATGAGTGGGTGGAGCAAAAAGCAAAAAAGTACCATAAAGACAGAGGCGAGATAGCCGTAGGTTACGAAGAGTTTGCTCATGAAATGGCTAACGCGTGCGAGAAGTTTGAGTTTATGAGCTTTGACTACGGAGAGATGCAAGCACGCCCGGACTTTTCGCTAAGAGTCTACGCTAAGCATGACGTCATCCCTTTCTTCGACGAAAATATAAAGAGAGATGAACTATTTGCAAAGTCAGACATAACTTACGATGTGACGTTCGAGCATGTAAAAGATGCTTATGAAGAAGCGGGAGTAGAGTTCATAGAGCTAAAAGCTCAGATGGTGGCGCTTGTAAATATGGGCATCTTGGAGCTTTTGGAGATACTCAAAGAAAACGCCAAAGAAGAGATATATAAGCAAGAGCTTGAGAAGGTAAAGATACTTATAATGCCGAATTTTCTTGGTGAACGCTTTAAGATGATAAGGTTTAGAAAGAGTTAAAGAGAGAAGATGCCATGCATCTTCCGCTCCTTACATGCTGTGAATTATTTTTATAAGCTCTTCCGGTCTGTTCGAGGCTGTGATAGCAGTCTCTTTGGTGACGATCTTCTTGCGAAGAAGAGTTAGAAGCTGGTCTGTTTGAGTCGTCATATTGGTCTCATTTTGGTTCAGCTGCATTTGAGAGTATATCTGGTGAACCTTGTCTTCTCTGATAAGGTTTTGAATAGCAGGGTTTGCTATAAGGACCTCTTGCGTAGCAACGATTCCGCCTCCGATCCTTGGCATAAGAGATTGCGAGATAACGGATATAAGCGATGATGCAAGCTGTGCTCTTACCTGTGCCTGCTCACCCGCGTCAAAAACGTCGATGATACGGTTGATGGTTGCAGGTGCAGAGTTGGTATGCAGAGTTCCAAAAACTATGTGACCCGTCTCAGCGGCAGTCAGAGCAGCGGAGATGGTCTCTTTATCCCTCATCTCACCCACAAGGATAACATCGGGGTCTTGTCTGAGGGCAAATTTAAGTGCGGTGGCAAATGAGTTCGTGTCCGCGCCGACCTCTCTTTGTGAAAAGAGCGATTTTATGTTCGAATGAACGAACTCTACCGGGTCTTCAATAGTGATGATGTGCTTATTTACAGTAAGGTTTATCTCATGGAGCATGGAAGCCAGAGTGGTAGATTTACCGCTTCCCGTCGGTCCTGTTACAAGGATAAGCCCTTTTTCCCTTTTTACAAGCTCTTTAAAAATAGGGTTGTTGTTAAACTTCTCAAGAGGCGGAATATCGATAGGGATCATACGAAACGCACATGCGATACCGCCGATAGTTCTGTAGTAGTTCGCACGAAAACGGCCTACGTTTTCAAGCTCGAAAGAGAAGTCAAGTTCGTTTTTCTCTTCAAAGATCTTCTTCTGCTTATCCTCAATAAGGGCATAAGCCATCTCTTCGATCTCTTTAGCATTTAAAATAGGAAGGTTAAGTGGTTTTAGGGACTTGTCTATTCTTATCTGCGGTTCACTTCCGGGAACAAGGTGCAGGTCAGAAGAGTCAAAGTGCAAAACACTCTTGAGCAGTTTTTTGATCTCTATGGGTTTTTTTGTTTCATCACTCATAACAGGTTTCCTTTAGTTTTATTAAATTCACTACAAAGCGCAAAAAAAGCGCAACTACTCAATGATCTTAGGAACGACGAAAAAGCCGTCCTCGCTAAGCGGCGAATTTTTAAGTATGCTCTGGCTTATCTCTGTATTGCAGCGCGGAGTGTCTTCTCTTAAAAATGTCGCATCATCGCTCATTGCAAATTTGTCGTCTACGCTATCGGTGTTTAGCTCGCTTAAATTATCAACAAAGCTTACAATCTCCGAGAGCTGGTTTATGATCTCTTCTCTTTTATCATCCGAGACTTTTAAAAAAGATAATTTTTCCAATCTCTCTAACAGTTTGTCATCTACTTGCATCTACTATCCTCTACTCTTTTGGGCGGCGTTACATCTGCCCTTTTGCAAGATTGTAGCAAAAAAAATCTATCTATTTGATGAAACTTTAACAAACTATGCGATATTATTTTGAACTTTTGGTAAATTATTGATTAAAAAGGAATATTTTTGAGTCTAAAAGAGAATATAAACATGGTTAAAGAGGAGTTGAACTCCGAAGAGAAGTTTTTTGAAAAAGCGGTGATGACCGAGAAATTCGTAAAAAAATATAAGAACGTCATGATAGCTTCCGTAGTCGCGGTAGTTCTGGTTGTAGGAGCGAATTTCGCATACAACATGAACGAAGAGGGCAAGGTTCTAGCCGCAAACGAGGCACTCTCAAAACTATACTCAAACCCAAGTGACGCTGCCGCTCTCTCAGAGCTTAAAAGACTCAGCCCCGATCTGCATGACGTATGGCTCTACTCACAGGCAATCTCAAATAACGACACAGAAGCGCTTAAGGCTCTAAAGAGCTCAAATGCGATGATCATAGGCGATCTGGCAAAGTATGAACTTGCAGGCGATCCTGCTTCTCTTGAGGAGTATGCATCAAAACAAAATGCGATCTACAGAGACCTCGCACTTGTAAAGAGTGCCGTGATGCTCTTAAATGAGAACAAGGTAGAAAAAGCAAAAGCGGTGCTTTCAAAGGTCTCTGCAGAGTCGTCTCTCAATGAGCTTGTGTCTGTTCTTAAACATTATGGAGTGAATTAATATTTTGAAAATTTTATATATAGCGATAATCACATCCATGCTATTTGCATTTAGCGCGTGTAGTTCAAAAGAGGTCTTTAAACCGACAGATGTAAAAGATGACTGGGAGTTTTGCGGAGGCAGCGACGTAACTATCGAGGGAGTTGCGGCGGATGCAGCACTCGTTGAAGATAGAAAGGTCATGGTAAAGGGCAGAGTAGTTGATATAACCATCCCTGAGGACCAAAAGCTTTTAGGATACAGCGACGGATGGATAATGAGCGCTGACATTGACGGAAACCTGACAATTGCCTATGCGACGGATAGCAAGATGGTCGAGAAGTTCAGTTTAAAGAGAACTATAGCTACAGCCGGGATAAAAGATGACCTCTTAGCGGTTCTTTTTTCGAACAACGAGATGGCGCTCTACTCAATAGCCGACAAATCGCTTCTTTTAAAAGAGCAGGGCAACGCTCCGATAGTTGTGAACTCAAAGATCATAAAGCCATTTATCAGAGATGATTTAGTGATTTTTTCAACACTTGACGGAAAAGTGGTCATTATAAACTCACAGACCAAGAAGAAACTAAGAACGGTCATAGTAAGTTCCGAAGAGCACTTTAACAATGTCATCTATTTCAATCTTTTAGATAACAAGATAATCGCAGCTACAGGTAATAAACTGCTCTCTCTTGGACAAAAAGAGATCAGGTCCGATCTTGACATAAGAAACGTTGTCTCAGATAGTAAAAACATCTTTATAGCCACAAAACAGGGCGAGATAATATCTCTGAACTCAGATCTGCAGAAAAATGCCTCTGTTAAGTTTCCTTTTGCACACTTTTTGGGGATGATAGTCCACAATGATAAGCTCTACGCTTTGGAGAAAGAGGGTTATATCATCGAGCTTTCAAAAGACCTTTTGGAGCATGCCGTTTATGATGCGTGCATAGATGAGGGGTATGTCTATATTGACGGAAAGATATTCTTTGTGGATGATGAGTATATCTCGGTAGAGTAAGCGATGTCAAATGAGCTGGAGGCTTTTATAGAGTATGTAAGCGTTATAAAGGCTCTAAGTAAAAAGAGCGTTCAGGCTTACAGCAGTGACCTCTCGGCATTAGAGCAGACTCTGGGCAAGCCGCTTATAGAGCTGGACTCTGCGTCGCTCTTTAGCGCTCTTGGCATCTATAAGAACAGAAGAACGCTCAACAGAAAGCTCTCCTCCGTAAATGCTTTTTTTGATTTTTGCTACAAAAACAGATTTTCAGATAAAAAAACAAAACTAAAATTCTCAAAAATACCCAAACTGCTTCCTAAGTTCCTCTCCTACAAAGAGATACAAAACGCTCTGGATCTTATTGACAAAAGCACAATTACAGGACTTCGTGACTACGCACTCATCCTTTTTTTATATGCTACGGGCACAAGGATAAGCGAATGTCTGGCTCTAAAAAGAGAGGATATTGAGGGCGAATGGCTTCATGTAAGACACGCAAAAGGCGAGAAAGAGCGAATGGTTCCAATCGCAAAGGTCGCTATTAAAGCTCTGCAGAGTTACTTAAATGAGAAGAAGAGAGATGACGGAGTTGTCTGGTCAAACTACAAAGGTACAAGACTCAGCCGCATCTCCGCATACAAGATCACTCAAAAATACTTGGGAGTATCTCCTCACGTTCTGCGTCACTCCTATGCGACCTCTTTAATATCGGGCGGAGCAGACCTGCGTGTCGTTCAGGAGCTCTTAGGGCACGCTTCTCTTTTGACTACGCAGATATATACGCATATTCAGAGGCAGGATCTCAAGGAGACCGTTGAAGTGTGTCACCCTATGGCAAAAGAGAGCTTATGAACCGAGTTAAGAACAGTTTTTTCTCCAGAGAGTTTTTGGAATCGCTCTTTTTTGTGCAAAACAAGTGGCATCAGCATGGAGTTTTGGTGCATACTCTTCGGGTTTTATACTACATTTTAAAAGCTAGAGAGTTTAGATTTTTTGCGGCTGGAGTTCTTCATGACATAGGCAAGCCTTGCTGTGCATATAAAAAAGATGATGAGGATGTTGAGTTTGGCGAATACAGCTTTACGGACCATGAAGAGAGAAGCTACGAGATAATCAAAAATTGGCCTTTTATAAGTGATTTTACGAAGCAAATAGTTCGTTACCATTACCTCATAAGGGACATTAAAAAAAGCAAAGAGGAAGATATGCCCAGATATGAGAGTAAAAAAAAGATATGGGATAGTTTGGATATGAGCCTGAAAAAAGATCTGGAGAGATTCTTGATGTATGATGATATGGGAAAAGGAAAAAAAAGAAGATGAAAAAGTTTACTCCTGTTTTAATATTAGTTCTGTTCGTTGCAGTTTTATCGGCAATATTTTTCTCTTTGGCGTCAGGCAAAAGGATGATAGTCGTAAAGGATGGAAACCTAAATCAGCTCCCTATTGAGATGGAGGTTGGCATCTACCAGGACAGCGATTGCGGAATGGTCATCGATGATCTGCAGGATGCTTCTCAGGTTGTCATAAAGAGCGGCAGAAGCTGGTTCTTTCACGACCACGGCGGATTTGTCAAATGGCTTGAAGACAAAGAGTTTAGAGACAGCGCAAAGATCTGGGTTATGAGCAGAGATACGAAAAGATGGATAGATGCAAAAGAGGCTTTTTACTCAACTACAGACGATACTCCTATGGGTTACGGCTTTGGCGCTTATGAAAAAAATGCGCAAGGATTTGTTGATTTTGATACAATGCGTCTTAGAGTTTTAAGAGGCGAGACCTTGCAAAATCCTGCAATTAGAAAACAGCTTTTGGGAAAATAGAAAAATAGATATGGAAACCGTAAATATTTTAAGCATTATCAGCATCGCTTTTTTAGGCTCGTTTGGGCACTGTATCGGGATGTGCGGCGGCATAGTCTTGGCATATTCTACAATAAAGATCGATCCCAAAAGCTCGAAAGTCTCACAATCAACCGCTCATCTTCTCTACTCGCTTGGCAGGGTGTTTACCTACTCTGTTTTGGGTGCGATTTTTGGAGCACTCGGCGGAGTTGTGACCTTTAGCAATACCGCAAACGGCGTAATGCTAATTGTGGCGGGTATAGCTATGGTCTTGGCGGGTCTCTCTCTTATGGGAAAGATAAAGTTCCTAACCCTTATAGAGCACTCTTTCTCTTCATCACCGCTCTATAAAGATATGTTTAAAAGGGTTTTAAACTCAAGGTCAAACTTCAGTTTTTTTACGCTCGGGATGCTAAACGGTCTTCTTCCATGCGGGTTCGTATACTTTTTTGCCATAACTGCGGCAAGTACGGCAAGTCCGTTATACGGTGCTTTAGTTATGGCAATATTCGGTCTTAGCACTATTCCTGCAATGTTTTCGCTTGGGTTTTTGGCATCGCTCTCAAGTGCTACTAACTTTAGAAATATGATGATGAGCTTATCCTCGTTCGCGGTGATAATCTACGGTATATATACTCTTTATAACGGATATGACTATATAGCCAGAGCTGAAAAAACATTGACAGAGTGTCACACTAACTGAATTTTATTTTTAACCTGCTATAATAGATGCTAAAAAAAAGGGTGTCAACTTTGAAAAGTTCAATTATTGATAGCATAAAATCACTTCCCCCTCTCTCTACCACAATAATGGAGATAAACAGAATTTATGCCGATGAGAACTCGACTATAAAAGATATGGCAAAAGCGATAGAACATGACCCTATGATAATTGCCAATATTCTAAAAATAGCAAACTCTCCGCTTTACGGGTTCGGAAGAGAGATAAAAAATGCCGCTCAGGCTGTGAGTCTCTTTGGAATGAACATGACCCGCTCCATAGCGATAGGAAATTCGATCAAAAAACTTTTAAATGTTGATATGCAGCCTTACTGTATTACATCTGAGGAGTTTGCAAAAATATCTTCGCTTCAAGCTGCATTGATGTTTGGCTGGTACAAAAAAGTTGACAGACGCAAAGCGGAAGATCTCTATCTTGCAGCCTTTTTGCAAGAAACCGGAAAAATTCTCATAGCAAGCGAAGTGATTCAAAACGATGAGACTATCAGTTTTGCGAGCGAGATCGAAAACTCCAACAATATTGCGATGGTCGAGAAAGCCTACTCAAATGCAACGTGTGGAGAGGTTACGGCGCTTGTCTTTAAGCACTGGGGATTTGACTCTAACTTTATAGATATGATAAAGTACTCAGACAACCCTGCAGAGGCTCCTGATAGCGTAAGAGAGTATTCTACTGCTCTAAATATAGTAAAAACGGTAGTTCCGGTAAACAAACCTTTCTCGGATATGGCTATAAATTTCGGGCTTAAAAAAGCTGCAGATGCGGGCTACGATACCGCTCTTTTAGAAGATGCTATCTCTCATATCACGGATAAGTCAGAGGAATGAGCAAAACCGTTACCATAATCGATACGTTCGGCTTCTTTTTTCGCAGTTTTTACGCTCTTCCGCAATATCTCAAAAACAGCCAAGGGTTTCCTACGGGACTCCTGACGGGCTTTACAAACTTTATCTCCACTCTTCAAAAGCAGCATGACAGCGACTACCTTATCTTTGCCATCGACTCAAAAGGTCCTACTTTTAGAAACGAGATAGACACAAACTACAAAGCACACAGGGTTGCTCCGCCGGAGGAGCTTATGATGCAGCTTCCGATCGCTATCGAGTGGATAGACAAGATGGGGTATAAGACTCTAGGACGCGTCGGTTATGAAGCGGATGACATAATCGCAACCGTTGTGCGTTTTGCAAAAGAGAAGGGTTACAACGTAAGGGTAGTATCTCATGACAAGGATCTCTTTCAGCTCATAGATGACGGAAAAGTAGTGCTTGTTGATGCCATAAAGAAAAAGGTTATGGATGAGGATGCCTGCTTGGAAAAGTACGGCATATCTCCAAAGCAGTTCATAGATTATCAGGCTATTTTAGGCGACTCTGCAGATAATATCCCCGGCGTTAAAGGGATAGGAAAAGTAGGGGCCGAGAAGCTTTTGGTAGAGTACAAAACTCTAGATAACATCTACGCAAACATTGATGAGATAAACCCCCCCGGTATAAAGAAAAAACTCATCGAGTTTAAAGAGGATGCTTACAGGTCAAGAGAGCTTGTCACTCTAAAAGAGGATGCACTGGATAGTTTTGACTTTGAAGATTACAAGATGGATGTCGAGCACCCTTTTTTAAACATCTATGACGAGCTTGTAAAGTATGAACAAAACGCAATACTCAGAACTCTGCAGGCAAAAAAGATGGTCAGTGACGAGACGCACCAAAGGGCGGTCGAAAAAATAGAGACACAGATACAGAGCGATAAAAAATTTGACTTTAAGGCAACTCTCATAACTGATGAGAAGGAACTTAATAGAGTTCTTGGCTCAATAGATAAAGAGAGTGTTGTCGCATTTGACACGGAGACGACAGGGTTAGATTACGAGAACGACTCTCTGGTGGGTTTTAGCTTTAGTTTTGACCATAATGAAGGGTTTTATGTTCCTATTGCCCACTTTTACCTCGGAGTACCCCAGCAGATAAGCCGTGACGCGGCGGCAAAAGCGATAAAGAAGATATTTGAGTCGAAGGTCGTCGGGCACAACATAAAGTTTGATCTCCATTTTGTCTGCAGATTTTTACAAGAGAGTAGAGTGGATATTTTTGCAGACTCTATGATACTTGCGTGGCTTGTTGATCCTGAGGGCGCTCTCTCTCTAGACAAACTCTCGGACAAGCTTTTAGGTCATCAGATGCTCTCTTATAAAGATACGGTAAAAAAAGGTGAGACATTTGCGGGTGTAGCCATTGAAGACGCTTGCAAATATGCAGCAGAAGATGCCGTAATAACTCTGAAGCTTTATCATCTTCTTTTGGAAAAATTAGAGCTTCAGGGTGCGAAGCATCTTATCAAAGAGGCAGCAGAGGTCGAGTTTCCTTTTATTCAAACGCTTCTTGCGATGGAGAGAGAGGGAATAGCTCTTGACAGTGCCTTTTTAAAGAAGTTTCTGGTCGAGGTCAAAGAGACTCTTAATGAGTTGACAAGCAAGATATATGCTTTGGCAGGCAGAGAGTTCAATATCAACTCTACGCAGCAGCTTGGCGTTGTGCTTTTTGAGGAGCTGGGTCTACCTACCGGCAAAAAGACAAAAACGGGATACTCTACAAATGAGCAGGTGCTAAGTTCGTTAAAGGATGAGCATGAGATCATTCCATACCTGTTAGAGTACCGTGAGGTCTATAAGCTCTTCTCTACCTATATCGAGCCTCTGCTCAAGCTTGCAAGCGAAGATAAAGAGGGGCGTATCCATACCTCTTTTGTGCATACGGGAACGGCGACGGGAAGACTTAGCTCAAAGAACCCCAACCTGCAGAATATCCCTACAAGAACAAAGCTTGGCACAAAAATAAGAGAAGCGTTTATCGCACCGAAGGGTAAAAAACTTATCGGCATAGACTACTCCCAGATCGAGCTTAGACTTCTGGCACACTTTACTAAAGATGAGGTGCTTGTAGATGCTTTTAAGAGTGATAAAGATATTCACCGCCAGACCGCGGTCGCTCTTTTTGGCGAAGATGAGGCGGATGCAAAAAGAAATATCGCCAAAACTGTCAACTTCGGTCTTCTTTACGGAATGGGACAGAAAAAACTATCCGAGACTCTTGGCATAACCACAAAAGAGGCAAAAGAGATAATAGAGAAGTACTTTAACAGCTTCCCGAGTGTCAGAGCCTATTTCCGCCTTATAGTAGAGGATTCAAAAGAGATGGGATATGTCGAGACTCTTTTAGGGCGCAGAAGATATTTTGACTATAAAAACGCTTCGCCTATGTTTAGGGCAGCCTATGAGAGGGAGTCTGTAAACTCCGTTTTTCAGGGGAGTGCAAGTGATCTTATAAAACTGAGCATGAACAAGATACACAGGGCTATAGAGGATGAAAAACTTGACGCAAAGATGCTTCTTCAGATACATGACGAACTTATCTTCGAGGTTGATGAAGATAAAGCGGACTCTTTGGGAGAGAGATTTAAAGAGATCATGCAGAGCATTATGGAGCTAAATATCCCGCTAAAAGCCAGCCTGAACATCGGAGATAACTGGAGCGAGTTAAAGTAGCCTCAGATGTTAAAACAGTATAAAGAGGCAATTGAGAAGAGCAATATAATCTCAAAAACGGATGTAAACGGAATAATCACATTTGTAAATGACGAGTTCTGCGCTATCAGCGGATACTCAAAAGATGAGCTTATCGGCAGAAACCACAACATCGTAAGACATCCTGATGTGCCGAAGGAGAAGTTTGCTCTTCTTTGGGAGACCATAAAAAACAAGAACATATACAAAGATACCGTTAAGAACCTTGCAAAAGACGGCACCGCATTCTACGTAAATACTACGATCATTCCTATCCTTGACGAGAGCCAAAATATAGCCGAGTATATAGCCATTAGATACGACGTGACAAAAGAGATGCTTCTAAGAGAGGAGCTTATAAAAAAAGAGGCTGAGTATGAGGAGCTAAACAGAAGTTTAGAAAAGAGGGTCGAAGAGCAGACAAGGGAGCTCAAAGAGCTGAACCAGACCCTTGAAGAGCGTGTCCAAGAGGAGATAGCAAAGAACGAAGAGAAGCAGCGTATGATGTTCTGGCAGTCACGCCACGCAAGTCTAGGACAGATGCTCGCAAATATCGCACATCAGTGGAGACAGCCGCTAACAGAGCTCTCTTTGGCGATGTTCAATATAAAAAAAGCGCTTCAAAACAGCAATGAAGAGGATGTCAACAAGTTCTATCTTGAGAGCAAACATATTATACAAAATATGTCACAGACCATAGATGATTTTACAAACTTCTTCTCTCCGGATAAGGAGAAGTACTATTTCAATATAAGCGAGAGCATAAAAGAGTCGCTTGTCCTTTTGGAAAATATGATAAACGATGAGATGATAACCATCAAGACCGATTTTGAGGATATTGAGGTTCTGGGCATTACAAATGAGCTCACACAGGTCATTATAAACTTAATAAACAACTCAAAAGATGCTTTTATCCACAACAGTATTCTTCTTAGAGAGATAGCCATAACTACAAAAAAAGAGAACTCTTTTGCCGTAATCGAGGTGCAGGACAATGCAGGTGGAATAGCCAAAGAGAACTTAGAGAAGATTTTTGAGCCCTATTTTACGACGAAACACAAAAGCCGAGGAACGGGCTTGGGGCTCTTTATGTCAAGGATGATCTGCGAGCAGGGGCTTGGCGGCACGCTTGACGTCAAAAGTAAAAAGAACACTACGACATTTAGCATAAAGATACCGGTGAGATAGTATGAAAAACAGAGCGCTAAAAGAGATAAAAGTTCTACTTGTAGAGGATGAAGAGAATATCGCAAGGCTTTTAAAAGATGCAATAGGAGATAATTTTCACAGCTTTATAGTGGCTGTTGACGGTGTCGAGGGGTTGGAGTTCTTTAAAAAGATAAAACCGGATATTGTCATCACGGACATCATGATGCCGCGTCTCTCAGGACTTGATATGGCAAAAGAGATAAAGCAGATGAGCCCAAATACACCGATAATAATACTTAGTGCATTCAGCGAGAAAGAGAAGTTATTTAGCGCCATAGATATAGGAATAACAAAGTACTTCTTAAAACCATTTGACCCTGATGAAGTTTTAGAATACATAGGAACTATTACCCCAAAACTTGGAAAAAAAACTATTAAACTGGGTGAGGGATTTGTCTTTAATAAAGGCAGTGGTTCGCTCTATAAGAACGAGAGATATGTGCCGCTCTCTAAGAACGAGACAAAGTTCTTAGCTCTTTTGCTTGAAGGGAAGAACAGAGTAGTTGATGATATGGAAATAAAAGAGAGCCTCTGGGGCGAAGACGTAAGCGATGAGAGAGTAAGGACCTTTATTAGAAGATTTAGAGCCAAGACCTCAAAAAAATTGATAAAAAACGTAAAAGGTGTCGGCTACCAGCTCTCTTTTAACGAAAGTTAGTTCTCTCTATCTTTGGTTTATAGCGCGGGTCTTCACCCTCTATGGTCCATAGTTTTTTGCTAAGATAACTTACAGCGTCATGAAAATTCTCATCCACATGCTCCCAGAAATCAAGCTCTGCAAACTCACATTTGAGAAGCTCTTTTTCATGCTCAAAACTCTGGATGCTCTCCAGTTTAGGCACGGCAATAGCATTGTTCGTCTCCAAATTTGCCAAAACCCATAGCGAGAGGAACTCTTCGCTGCAGTGTACCAAGACGTTGCTTGCATACTCTTCAAAATCTCTGTATCTACTAAGTTCAAAGAGTTTTATGAGAAGCGATACCGTCTCATTCAGGTGAACGAATGGAACCATTGAGAAGAGCTGGCGTCCGACAGACTCTCCATTTGAGTGCAGGGCGCCTAGAAATATTCTAGCACCACCTTCGGTATCCCCAAAGTTGTTCGTCTTAAGGCCTATTAGACCGATGTCTGTGTGTCTATGTCTGCCGCAACCTTTTGCACAGCCAGAAAATCCGACCTGTATGCGGTGCTCGTTTATCTTATCAAGTGGAAGGTAAGAAGTCTCATCCTTGATGCTCCAAACAGCGTATGGGCAGAGATTTCCGGCACAAGCGACAATCGTCTCGCTGAGAGCTTGCGATTTTAGAGGCGAAGAGGGCTCTTTTAGTCCCAGAAGATAGATGTTTTGATCTATCCCGAATCTTATCTTGAGGCTGTTTTTCGTAGCAAAGTCGGCGATCTCTTTTATTTCGTCTGTTTTAAGTCTTGAAAAATCTGTCTGGTAACAAAAAGCGTATGTTCCGTCTTTGAGTTTGTGAAATTCACTAAACTCCTTTTTCTCAAGTATCAATTCGCCTTGGCTTTGAAACTCTTTTTTATACTCTTTTTGGATGTGAGCCTTTAGTCCATCCATCCCAATATCTTCGATCATATGAAAGATGCGTGTTTTAGCGCGTGAAAAGCGTGAACCGTGAAGATAAAACGCTTCTACAAAAGCTTTGAAGAAATCAAACACTTCATCTTTGAGTAAAAATATATCTGCGCTCTTTGCGACTTCGGTGTTTTTTCCGCCCATATATACGTTAAATCCGAACACACCCTCTTTTTTAGCAAGAGCAAAGTAGATGTCATTTGCAAAAAAGGAGGTTACGTTCGCACGATTGCCGGATATTCCGACCGATACTCTGCGTGGAAGCATCCCCACATAACGCGGATTTTTTATGATGTAGTCGTGCATCTGCATAACTATAGGGTAAGCTTCTATCTCGCTAAACTCTCCGCATCCATCGTAAGGGTCTGTCACTATGTTTCTGACATTATCGCCAAAGCTCTGCCATGTGGTCACTCCAAGAGCGTTTATGCGTTTATGGATATCCAATACATCATCTACATCTACGTCATGAAGCTGTATGCCCGATCTTGCCGTGAGTATAATACTCAGGTCATACTCATCTACGATGTCGGCTATCTTTTGAAATATCTCGGCACTGAGCTCTCCGCCCGGGATGCGTATGCGTATGGTAAACTCATCCTCTAGAAAGTTGGTGTTGAATATCCCAAAATCTTGAAGATAAAACCTGTCAGCTTCATTTAGGCTTTCGAAATCTATATTCTCGAAATCTTTGTAGTAGTCAATCGGTCTTAGTTGAGCTTTATAACGCTCTCTTTTGTTCAGCTTGTTTTCCATGCCTGTATTCTACCTAATAGTTAAAATAAATTCTCTTGATATTGGTCATTTTGGGTTGTTGCAATTCGTATTCTTTTTCTAGTTAGAATATGAATTCTTATATTAAGGGGCATAAAATAATGAAAAAATTACTTCTACTATCATCACTATTTACATCGATCATTTACGCACATGAGTGCAGATATACACTTAATATCGATATAGATACGAGTAATGGCGAGCTTAAGGGCAAAGCTCTCATCTCCAGCGACCACCCAACGATAACGCTGCTTGACACACAGGCGAATATATCAGAGATCAAAGGGGCATCTCTTAGTGTGCAGAACAATATTCCCACTCTTGTAAAAGGTGGCGAAGAGGGGGATGTTGAGATACTATTTACGCATAAATTCAATCTGCTAAATTCAGACGTTGTGTTGCTTGAGAACTGGTACCCAAGAGTTGATATGATGTGTAAATATGAAACAGTTGTCTCAAATCCAGAGATGATCTCTATAGTCGAGGCTACACAAACCAAGATCAAGGACGGTGTCAGCACATTTATCTTTGATTATCCGCTTGATAGAGTCAACCTTATAGCCTCAAAAGATTATAAAGTGAGCTCAAAAGCTGCAAAAAGCGGATTGAAGCTATCTACATACTTCTACTCTGATAACCAGCAATTGAGAGAAAATTACTTTAAAAAGAGCGATGAGTATTTTGAACTTTACAAAGAGCTATTCGGATTTTTGCCTTACAACAACTTCTCCATCGTTGAGACACAGTTCCCAGCAGGATACTCTATGCCGACATATACTCTCATCGGCAAGCAGATAATAGATAAAGAGTATGTTCTAGAGAGCTCACTGGGGCATGAGATAGCCCATCAGTGGTTTGGAAACTATGTATATGCTCCCAGTAAAGGAAACTGGGTTGAGGGGATGACCACCTACTATGCAGACTATCTCTATGCAAAAAAAGCCAAAAAAGAGGTCGAATATAGAAAAGATATGCTTATAAAGTATGACTCTTACGTAAACGCGCATAATGAAATAGCGCCGATAGATTTTGAGCATAAAACACAAAATTCAAAAAATGCCATAGGTTATGAGAAGTCAGCCTTTTTCTTCTATATGCTGGAGCAAAAGATAGGAGAGAATGCGTTTCATGAGGGAACAAAGAGGCTGCTTCAAGAGTATGCTTTTAAAGAAGCCACGTATGATAATTTAAGAGAGATATATGAGAAGAGTTCAAATCAGAAACTAGATGCCATCTTTAAAAATCTGATCTATGAAAAAGGGGCACTAGATTTCAGTATAAGCAACACAAGCCTGATGTTTGTAGAGAATAGATACCTGCTTGAGTTTGATATAGTTAGCAACAACAAGGCGGAGTTTATTCCAATCTCTATATGTTCAAATAAAGAGTGTCTGACCACCAAGATAGACCTAAGCAGTAAAGAGCAGCGCTTTGAGCTTGATATTGAACCTACGAAAATTGTCATAGATGAGAATTATGAGCTCTTTAGAAGGCTTCATCCTCTTGAGACACCTCCAGTTATCTCCAAAATTATCGAGGGCAATGCTCTTGTTGTCATAGACAGGGCAGATGAGGAGAAGTTCTCAAAGTTCAAGATGATATTTAAAAATTTCAAATATGCCGATGAGGTGAAGTATGAGGAGCTAAAATCCAACAATATATTCATCTTGGGTGCAAAAAACTCTCTTTTAAACCAGATATCCATTCCATTTAAGATGCAGGGGGATGCAAAGATAGAGATATTTAAAAATCCTCTCAACGGCGCATATGTCGCTGCTGTATTTGAGATGGAGAAGCTCTCAAGGTCTATATTTTACAGATTGAGACATCTTGGGAAATACTCCACTGCTGTTTTTGAAGATGAAAAGATCGTGCACAAATCGACAAAAGAGTCTCAAAACGGGATAGTCTACAATATAAACGGCGACTCCTACGCAGTTAAACCCGCTGTAGAAAATCTAAACGACATAATCGATGAGATAGCAAAAAAGAGGGTCGTATATATCGGAGAGCAGCATACAGAGTTCTCAAGCCATCTAAACCAACTCAAAATAATTAAAGCCATGTATAGACAAAATCCAAATCTTGCCATCGGAATGGAGATGTTTCAGCAGCAGTTCCAAAAACATCTTGATGATTTTATAGCAGGAAAAATAAGCGAAAAGGAGATGGTAGCAAAAACCGAGTACTTCAAGAGATGGAAGTACGACTATGAGCTATACCGTCCTATAATCCTTTTTGCAAAGGAGAAGAGTATACCTATAGTAGCGCTGAATATTGACAGGGAGATAACAAAGAAGGTAGTAAACGGCGGGTTTGATTCACTCTCAAGCGAACAGCTGGAGGTGATCCCTGACTCTATCGACTTTGAAAATCCGAAGTATGTAGAGCAGTTAAGAGGGATATTTGGTATGCACCAATCCAAGAGCTTTAAGAATTTTGACGAGTTTTACCATGCGCAGCTCCTTTGGGACGAGTCGATGGCTGAGAATATGGTTGAGTTCATGAAGAAAAATCCCGACTACTCAATGGCGGTCTTAGCCGGCAACGGGCATATCATGCACGGTCACGGGATTCCAAAAAGAGCGCACAGAAGAGGGATCGCGGATTATACAATAGTGTTAAACCACACAAACCCAGAGCCGGGGATAGCTGACTATCTTCTCTACCCATCGGCGGTAACTACACGAAAGGCAAAAAAACTGGGCATCTATTTTGAAGATAATGATAACTTAGAGATCAAAAAACTGGTTGATGATTCACCTGCACAAAAAGCTAAGATCGAGCCCAAAGACAGAGTTATTGCGATCGATGGAACTAAGGTGAAGAGTATATATGATATTAAAACCGAGCTCGCTTTTGCCAAAGATTCACTAAGCGTAACTCTGATGAGAGACTCTGAAAAAATAGAGGTTAGAGTAGATTTTTGAGCAAATTAGAGGTTATCTAAAGGTAACCTCTAAAGTATCATGCAAAAGGGCTCTCTCAAACTTGCTCTTTGGAGCGCTGAGTCCCGCAATATTTTCGCCCGTGTCTAAAAACTCCTGAATGTAAAAAGGTGTTTTATAGCCGCGCTTCTTCAGGTCAGCCATGATGTCATTCACGTCACCGGCATCAAGAAGCTCCGCGTGAAGGGTCGTTCTTGCTTCAAACTCTATATCGCTATTTATGAGATAATCGAGTGTTTTTGAGAACTCGTCATATTTATTTGAGTGCGTTATTTGAGTGAATTTTGCTTTTGGCGCTTTGTAGTCGAGTGCAATATAATCCAAAAGATCTTCTTCAATAAGCTCTTTAATATGCAAAAAGTTTGTACCGTTGGTATCTAACTTTATCTTAAAGCCAAGCTCTTTTATCTTGCGGCAAAATGGCACTAAGTCATACGATGACGCCTCTCCGCCAGATAAAACAACCGCTTCGAGAAGATTTACTCTTGTTTTTAAAAAATCGAGAATGTCGTTGTAGCTGTATTTGCCATCTTTGGCAAAAACTATATCTTTGTTGTAGCAGTAGTCGCAGCGCATATTGCACCCACTAAACCATACTATGCATGAGAGATGGTTTGGATAATCCAAGTGGGTGAATGATGTCAAATCATAGATAACCTTAGCACTCAGCGAACTGTTTTCTTTGCTTGTGCTCACCGGTTTTACCTACGTTGAAACTCTCTACAGGTCTGTGATAACCCATAACTCTTGTGTAAACAATACACTTTTGTCTTCTGTCTTTCAACATAGCCAAAGCTTCGTTTTTACTCATCTTTTTTACCTCCTTTACTAAGATGCGATCGTGACTTCGCTTAAAAGCTCTTCGTCACATTTCGGACAAAACTCATGTTCACCAGCTATATATCCGTGTTTTGGACAGACTGAGAACAGAGGTGTCACCGTGATATACGGCAGTCTGAAGTTCGTTATTACGTTTTTAACCAGTTTTCTGCACGCTTCCGTTGAACTTATCTTCTCTTGCATATAGAGGTGAAGCACCGTTCCTCCCGTATATTTGCACTGAAGGTCATCTTGAAGCTCTAGTGCCTTAAACGGATCGTCTGTTAGATCAACAGGGATCTGAGAGGAGTTAGTGTAGTAGATGTTCTCTCCCATTCCCGCTTGGAGGATTGAGTCGCCGTAGCGCTTCTTATCCTCTTTTGCAAATCTGTATGTAGTCCCCTCAGCAGGTGTAGCTTCGAGATTGTAGAGATTTCCGGTCGCTTCTTGGAACTCTACCATTCTCTCTCTCATATAGTTTAGTATCTGAGTTGCAAACTCAATGCCTCTGTTGTCTGCTATGTCGTAACTGTCACTTGTGAAGTTTCTTATCATCTCGTTTATACCGTTTACGCCGATAGTAGAGAAGTGGTTCTTAAATCCAGGCAGGTATCTTTTCGTATACGGGAAAAGCCCTCTGTCATACATCTCTTGAATAAATACGCGTTTCTTCTCCAGAGTCGATTTTGCATGCTCCATAAGTTCATCCAGACGCTCATAAAGCCCATCTTTGTCACCTTTGAAAAGAAAGCCCAAGCGAGCCATATTGATCGTTACAACGCCGATCGAGCCTGTCATCTCAGCCGAACCGAAGAGTCCGCCTCCGCGTTTTAGAAGCTCGCGCAGGTCTAACTGCAAGCGGCAACACATAGAGCGTACGTGCCCCGGTTTATACGCTTCAGGGTTCTCTACCAGATTTCCGTTCTCGTCTCTTTTGAACTGCGAGCCGATAAAGTTTTGAAAATATGATGAACCTACCTTTGCCGTATTTTCAAAGAGGATGTCTGTATTTTCGCCGTACCAGTCAAAATCTTCCGTAATGTTTACGGTAGGGATAGGGAACGTAAAAGGCTGACCTGTTAGATCACCCTCTGTCATGATCTCATAGTACGCTTTGTTTATAAGGTTCATCTCAGGCTGAAAATGCTTGTACGTCATATCCTCAAGAGACTTAGCACCTCTTTGTTTTGCCATCTCCTCAAGTTCGCTGTCCAAAATATTTTTAAACAGATGAGACTGCATAGATGTAGGAGTCTGCTCTTTTAAATCTTCTGGAACCGTCCAGTCTATCGTGATGTTCGTAAAAGGAGACTGACCCCAGCGTGCAGGTACGTTAAGGTTGTAGACAAAACTTCTGATCGCTTTTTTTATCTCATAAAACGGCAGTTTGTCTTTAAATACATACGGCGCCAAATAGGTGTCAAACGAGCTGAATGCTTGAGCGCCTGCCCACTCAGATTGTAAAATGCCCAAAAAGTTTGCCATCTGTCCTAAAGCTTCACGGAAGTGTCTAGGAGCGCTGCTCTCAACTCTTCCTCTAACACCGTTAAAACCCTCATCAAGCAGAACTCTAAGGCTCCATCCTGCACAGTAGCCTGTCAGACAATCCAGATCATGGATATGGTAATCGCCGTTACGGTGCGCATACCCTTCCTCTTTTGAGTATATCTTGTCAAGCCAGTAGTTTGCGATGACCTTGCCTGCCGTGTTGTTTACAAGACCTGCATTTGAGTAGCCTGTATTTGAGTTGGCTTTTATACGCCAATCGGTTCCTCCGATATACTCTTCGATGGTCTGAGTCGAGTTGATGTATGTCGTGTCTTCGTCAAGCTCGTGCTCTCTTTGCATTTTATGAGTATGGCGGTATACCATGAAAGAGCGCATAACATCAAAATATCTTGCCTTGTAAAGCTCTTTTTCTATGAGGTCTTGAATATCTTCTACGGCAATAACCCTTTTGTTCTTGATCTTATCAAGGACATTGAAAAATACCGCACTATCATAAGTTACATTTTGAGATTTGAAAGCTTTCTTAATAGCGTCTTCTATTTTAAAAGATAAAAACTCTTTATATGTGCCATCTCTTTTTAATATGTTTTCAACCATGATAGCTCCTCTGTTTTTGAAATAATTTAACGCAGTTTATAGGATAAGAAGTTAAAAAGTTCTAATAAAATGTGTCACACATGCGTCACAAAAAGCTCTATTAATTGCTATTAGGTATAATTCGGCGTTAGCAAAAAATTTGAAAAAATTTCATCTTAAACAGATAAGTATTAATAATGCAAAAATATCTAATAACATCAGAGGAGTTCTACGGCACAACTCCTGAACTTTTTCGCTCAAAATTGGATGCACAGATTCAAAAACACAAACCATCTTATGCACTTTACAGGGATAAAGCAAATCCAAACTACAAAGAACTTGCGGCTGTTTTTGCCGATGTCTGCAGAGGGTATAAGGGTTTAAAGTGCTTTTTACACCAAGATGCAGAGCTTGCAAATAAGCTTGGAGTAAGCGGAGTACATCTTACATCCGCACAGTTTGAAGAGATACAAGAGGCAAAGAGGATGGGACTCTTTGTAATTATAAGCACGCATACCCAAGAGGAGCTTTTAAGAGCTCAGAAACTTGGAGCAGATGCAGTGACCTACAGTCCCATTTTTGCTTCCCCAAATAAAGGCGAGCCAAAAGGTGTTGAAGAGTTAAAGAGGATATTGGATATTTCATATATTAAAGTTTTTGCATTGGGCGGGATCGTCACTCAAGAGCAAGTAGAGATGATAGAAGAGAGTAAAGCTTACGGTTTTGCTTCCATAAGGTACTTTTACTAAAAAGTAAGAGGAGATTATCTCTACAATATATAACAAGTTTTGTTTGTATTAATCCTTTATTTATATTTTTTTAAATAGTATGCTAGTAATAACAAAAAAAGAGGCTTATATGTTTTTTTTCAACACGTTTAGAACATTGCTTTTAGCAATGGCGGCAGGTTCGGCTCTGCTATTTATGCTGCTTGGTATTTTCTTTTTTTACTCAATGGGAAATGTGAGCAAGCTGGAGAACTTAAAGTATGAGGTTAAGAGTATTGAGACGAATGTCTTGACGCTGCGCCGCAACGAGAAGGATTTTTTGGCAAGAAATGATTTGAAATATCAAACAAAGTATAATGAAAACTTTGAAAAACTTCAAAAAAATGTACAAAGAGTATATGAAGGTTTTGAATCAGATCCGGCTAATCAAGAGAGAATAAAGGGTGTCGAGAACATATTGAACAGATACTCCCACAACTTTAACAAAATAGTCTCAATTCAGCAAAAAATAGGTTTGACTCCAAAAGACGGTCTCTACGGCTCACTAAGAGAGAGCGTTCATAATCTCGAAGAGATACTTAAAAAAAATAAAAACTATAAACTTCAAAGCGATATCTTGATGCTGCGCAGAGCAGAGAAGGATTTTATGCTTAGAAGCGATCTTAAATATCTTGAAAAGTTCAATAAATCATTGGCTATCTTTTTAGAGGACATAAAAGAGGCAAATCTCTCAAATCATAATGAGGTTATAGCACTCTTAGCTGCATATTCAAAAGATTTTTATAATCTTGTAGATGGATATAAAGAGATTGGCTTGAGCCCAAAAGATGGTGCACTTGGAGAGATGAGAGATACTATTCATCAGACTGATGAGTCTTTAAAAGTGTTACATGAGAGCGTAGATCTGCTTTTAGATAATAAAAAAAGCGATATAAAAAACCTGCTTTTTGTCATATTTATTGTTTTGCTAATCACCATGTTAATCTTCGCTTTGACCGTCATTAGAAAAATAAACTCGCAGATCAAAAATATAAGCGATTCGGTAACCCATATAACAAAGAGCAAAGATCTGTCATCAAAGATCAAGATAACGGGCAAAGATGAGCTCAGCAGACTTGCTCAAGATTTAAATGAGATGTTCGGCGGGCTTAGAGATGTTATATCAGACGCAAAAAACAGCTCGATAGAGAACTCCTCTATATCGCATGAGCTCTCTACTACCTCAATGCATGTCGGCAAAAATGTCGAAGAGTCTGTTGAGATCATAAATGAAGCTACCAAAAGTGCGACACGCATAACAGATGAGATCACAAGATCGGTAGAGTGCGCAAAAGAGAATAAAGCCGAGATGCTCGAAGCAGATGAGATGCTAAGTGATGCAAAAAATGAGATAATCACCCTGACCTCTAAAGTACTTGGCAGTGCGGAGGCAGAAGCGGAGCTTGCCGGCAATATAGAGAGCCTTGCAAAAGATATGGATCAGGTAAAGGCAGTTCTTGGAGTTATCTCAGATATTGCGGAACAGACGAACCTCTTGGCGCTTAATGCGGCAATAGAAGCGGCTCGTGCAGGTGAGCACGGAAGAGGTTTCGCGGTTGTCGCAGACGAGGTTAGAAAACTAGCAGAGAGAACACAAAATACGCTCACTGAGATAAATGCCACTATCAGCGTCATCATCCAGTCAAGCGATTCCGCTCACGCTCAGATGAGTTTTAACTCTAAGCAGATGCAGGAGTTGGTGGATATCTCAGAGGAAGTTCAAAACAAAATAAACTCAACTACCCAGATAGTGAATAATGCAACAAAAGCGACCGATAAAACCGTTGAGGATTTTGAAAAGACGGCATCAAATATCATTGCCATATCTGCAAAGATGTCCGAGATAAACTCTATCTCTACAAAAAATGCAAGAAGTGTAGAGGAGATCGCATCGGCATCCGATCATCTAAACAGTATGACTACCGGCTTGACGGATAAACTTGAGCAGTTTAAGACCTGAGTTTCCCCGCCAGATGCCCGCCTGCAAAGCTCCACTGGAGGTTATAGCCTCCGCAAGGGCCATCAAGGTTCATAACTTCGCCGCAGAAATATAGCCCTTTGATAACTCTGCTCTGCATTGTTTTTGGCTCTATCTCTTTTAGATCTACTCCTCCGCTTGTTATCATCGCCATCTTAAAGCCATCGTGCCCGGTAACGGTCAGAGGCGTGTAAGCAAGTAGCTGAACCAGCTTTGCTCTTTGCGCTCCGGTTAGTTTGCCGTGCGTTAAGATTGGGTCAATGCCTGCAAGTATGCAGAGCTCTTTGGAGAGCGAAGAGGGCAGAAGCGTAGTTAAAAGTTCAAGCATGGTCGCATTCGGGTCTTTTGCGGCTTCATCTTTTAGATGCCTTAATATCTGCTCTTCGTTCATCCCCTTTGTGAGATTTACCAAAATAGGAACTTCGCCGTATTTTTCTAAAAGAGGGGTCAACTCTCTTGCCGCATCTAGAACTACAGGCCCCCTTATACCGCTTTTTGTAAAGATGAGATCGCCGTGTGCCTTTAGTTTGCTATGTTTTTTTATTGCAACTCTGAGCTCTACTTTAGCAATCGTATCAGCGCGGCAATTTGCAACCCAGCTCTCTTTTACAAAAAGGGGCATCATAGCAGGGTAGAGCTCTGTCACTTTGTGTCCCAGCTCTCTTGCCATCTCATGCCCGTCTCCTTCGGCTCCCAAAGCGGGGTACCCAAGACCGCCCGTTGCAATGACGACATTTTTTGCATAAAAGGTTTTCTCAGTAGTTTTAACGCCGCAAACTTGGTTATCTGTATGAAGAATATTTTGGACTTTTTGCGATGTTATAATCTCTACGCCGATCCTATGCATCTCGTCTAAAAGGGCATTGATGATAGTTTGTGAGCTGTGAGATGTCGGAAATACTTTAAAGCCGTCAGGTGCGTGAGTCTCGACACCAATCTCTTTAAAAAAGCTCATAAGATCATTATGGTCAAACTTTTTTAGGGCATCTTGCATAAAGCGTCCGTTACGGCCGAATTTTGCCATGAACTCTTCATTGCTTAGCGTATTTGTGAGATTGCATCGTCCTCCGCCGGTCGCTTTTAGTTTTGCACCGATCTGGGAGAGTTTTTCAAGAAGAAGGACTTTTTTATCTTCTCTTGCGGCCACAATCGCAGCCATCATCCCTGCAGCACCGCCACCGACAACTATAAGGTCATACTCTTTTGTTAAATCCATGCGCTATTTTAGTCAATTTTTTATTATTTTATCTGTTTAAAGATAAATTTTGTGATACAATTCACAGATAAAAATTTCTTATATAAAGGTTTGCAAATGAGATTTGGCAAAATTTTAACAAGCAGCGTAGCGATCGCACTGCTAAGTACGGCTCTTTTAGGTGCAGGAGGTAAGACTCACTGGGGATATACCGGACACGAAGGTCCTGAGAACTGGGGCACACTTTCTGCTGATTACAGTATGTGTAAAGACGGTAAAAGCCAGTCTCCTATCAATATTACTTCAGAAGTAACAGTTGAAGCAGAGAATATGCAGAAGATCGGGTTTGACTATAAGACAGGTATATCATCTGTGATAAACAACGGTCATACTATTCAGGTTAATTTTGATGCGGGAAGCAGTATTACTGTAGATAGTATCAAGTTTCCGCTTATTCAGTTCCATTTTCACACACCAAGCGAGAATCAGATAGACGGTAAAGAGTTCCCTCTTGAAGGTCACTTTGTTCATGCAACAAAAGAGGGCTCTTTGGCGGTTGTCGGGTTGATGTTCGAAGATGGAGCAGAAAATCCGTTTCTAAAAAAAGTATGGGCTAAAATGCCTAAAAAAGCAGGTGGCAAAGAGTCTTTAAGTATCTCTGCGGATGAAGTAAATGCGCTTTTACCAGAAGATAAAGATTACTACAGATTTAACGGTTCATTAACTACTCCGCCGTGCAGCGAGGGTGTAAGATGGCTTGTTCTTAAAAACTACTCGACTATCTCTAAAGAGCAGACAAAAGAGTTTTTAGATACTTTCCATCATGCTAACAACAGACCGATCCAGCCTATTAACGCTAGAAAAGTAATAGAGTAGAAGTGATAACCCTCCTCTTAAGGGGGAGAGTTACTTATTAAACATTATTGAGCCGAGACGAACCATATTTGACCCGCACTCGATAGCCAGCTCAAAATCCCCGCTCATCCCCATAGAACAGATCGTAGCATCATCTAACTGCTTATAGATGTCATAAGTTGTCTCAAAACTCTTTTTTATTACCGCTTTATCTTCGGTATGCGCACCGATGCTCATAACGCCTCTTAAGTGGATATTTGGACACTCTTTTTTTATCTGGTTGTAAATTGCAACCGCATCTTGGGGCATTACGCCGTGTTTGGATTCCTCTTTTGCAGAGTTTATCTGAAGAAGCGCTTCAAGCGTCATATCTCTTGCTTCAAGCTTCTTTTGCAGCTCATGTGCAAGGTCTAGCGAATCAAGTCCATGAAAAAGAGCAGGGTTGATATCGAGCAAGTTGTTTATCTTGTTTTTTTGCAGGTTTCCTACAAAGTGCCACTCAAGCGGCAGATCTTCAAGCTCGCTGCTTTTTGCGCGTAAATCCTGTACCTTGTTCTCTCCAAAGGCACGCTGACCTATTCGGTAGAGCTTTGCTATCTCATCAGCGGTCGAGTATTTGCTGATCGCTACAATTTTAACTATATGTTTTTCGTCAAATCTTACTCTTGCAAATTCGACTCTTCTTATTATGTCGTCAATATATATTTTGTACTCTTCGTCATTCATTTCGGTTTTCATTTTTACCCCACAAGTCTATTTATATCGTTATACAGTCCAAGCCCCATCAGTGAAAAGAGTATCACCCAGCCCGCAATGGTTAATTTTACCATAATCTCCTCGTTTACTTCGCGTCTAAAGATAAGCTCATAGAGATTAAACATTATGTGCCCGCCGTCAAGTGCGGGGATAGGAAGCAGGTTTAAAACCCCCAGGTTTACGGAGATGAGTGCCGCAAAAAAGAGCACGCTCATCCAGCCTGCATCTGTTGCGTCTGATGTCAGTTTTACTATGGAGATTATCCCGCCAAGCTCATTCGCGGGAACTTCTCCGACTATGAGTTTTTTAAGCCCCGTAAATATCAGAGTTGACGCAAAAGCTGTCTGTTCTGTCGCGTAGGAGAGTGTCTCGCCTACACCAAGTTCGAGCTTATGAGAAACACCTGCACTTCCGATGCCGATCATCTTTTTCTCTATTACTTCATTAAACATATTCGTAGTCTGGGTTATTTTTGGGCTTAGAGTTATAAAGTGGATATATCCGTCTCTCTCGACCTCAAGACTGAGCGACCCTTCAGAGGTCTCAATGATATCTGCCATCTCTTTCCATGTCGTGATCGGATTACCGTTAATAGAGCGAATAGTGTCGTTTGTCTCCAAACCTGCAACAAACGCAGGAGACTCTTTTACGACATTGCCGATGACGGGAGAGAGGACATTTGGTCCGCCAAGAGCTATGATGAAATAGAGGACAAATGCCAAAACAAAGTTCGCCAATGGACCTGCAAGAAGGATAAAAATCTTTTGCGAAGGCGTTTTTACATTGTAGCTGTCGCTGTCATAGCTCTTTTTTGTAGGGTCAGAGTCATCCTGACCCTTCATCTTTACATATCCGCCAAGCGGTATTATCGCCAATTTCCACTCTGTTCCCCATCTTTTAAAAGAGGCGATCTTACGCCCGAACCCAATACTGAAAACCTCTACATAAACGCCCATTGCACGAGCTGCAAAGTAGTGTCCGAGCTCATGAAAAAAGATAAGCGCGGAGATTACTATTAAAGATACTAAAAAACTCATTACTTCTTAACTCCCAAAAGTGCGGCTCTAAATCCCCAGAGATACTCAAAGCCCGAGTAGAGCGTAACTGCAACTGCAAGCCATAAAAGTTCAGTGCCAAGCGGCCAGTGCATAAGTAAAAATCCGATGGCAAACATCTGCACAACAGTCTTTACTTTACCAGACCATGAGGCTTTTACGCTTAACCCTTCACTTACCGCAACGGTTCGGATACCTGTTATAAAAAGCTCACGGATGATGATGATGTAGACAGCCCAAGCACTCGCTTCTCCTACCATCATAAGTCCCATAAATGCGGCAATTGTGAGCATCTTGTCTGCGAGCGGGTCGATGATGGCGCCAAGAAGTGTCATTTGATTCCACTCTCTTGCTATATAGCCGTCAAAAAAGTCCGTAACGCTTGCTAAAACAAAAAGAAGTGAGGCAAAGTAGTAGTTCCAAGTTACGTGAAAACCCGCATCCGTAAAGTAGTCCGGATTAAGGATGACCCAGAACATGATAGGAGCTAAAATAATGCGCGAAGATGCCAAAATATTAGGTAGATTTAACAAAAAAAGCCTTATAAATTTATTGCGTATTTTAGCCTTTTGGCTCTTAATCTAGGCTTGACAATCTCTTTATCTCTAGGGTATTATAGGGCTAATACTGGAGTGTATCTGTAAAATGGATTTAGAAAAAATAAAAAAAAGAGTTCTCTCGCTTACAAACTATATTAAAGAGATCGAAATAATAGAGCACAACCATCACCCTTTCGCACTTATCTACCCGGATTTTAAGGCTCTGCAAGAGGCAAAAATCATCAATATAAAAGAGGAGATACGATGGTACGCCGTTGAGCTCTACAACATAAAAGCCAAAGAGAGCGAAAAGATACGCGGGTTTAAGATATTCACCACTCCGCTTGAAAAAAATATATCTGAGGCGTTAATTACGCAGGAGAAAAAGGTAAGGGAAGAGAGTGAACCGAATGATGAAATCTACAAGGTTTTAAAGTCATTTTTAGCGACCATGACCGACAAAGAGATATTGCCGACTTCACATCTTGAACTTGATCTTGAACTCGACTCGCTTAACTATGTGGAGCTTTTTGTCTTTATTGAGGAGAGTTTTGGGGTAAAAATGGATGAAGCCATCTTCTCAAAAATGATGAAAATGGAGCCGCTCTACAGTTACGTAAAAAACAATGCAAAAAAGATAGAAGTCGTAAAACCGGAGTGGGATGAACTGCTAAGAGAGCAAAGCAGCCAGAAGCTGGTCTATTCTCCCTTTATTATGTCTATATACAAGACTCTTCTTTATCCGTTTTTTAGGCTCTATTTTCGTCTTGAAGTCAGAGGAGTAGAGAATATTCCATCAACGGCGTGCATTATAGCGCCTTCTCACCAGAGTATGCTTGACGGCTTTTTGATAGAGTCTTCTCTTTCGTATAAGATCCTGAAAAAAACCTTTTTTCTGGCATATAAACAAGTCTTTGGCACAAAGCTCTTAAAGCCTGTTGCAAAGCATGGACAGAGTATCTTGATAGATGCAAACGAAAACCTCAAAGAGACGATGATCTACTGCGCACTTCCTATAAGAAGCGGGAACAATCTTGTTATTTTTCCAGAAGGTGCGAGAACAAGAGACAGAGAACTTTTGGAGTTCAGGCCATACTTCGCGATGTTATCCAAAACATTCAATGCCCCCGTAGTTCCCGTTGTGATCGATGGCAGCTACGAGGCGCTTGGAACTGGGATGCTGATTCCAAGACCAAGAAAAATAAGAGTGACATTTTTAGAGCCAATAGAGCCGCACTCTATGGAGTATGGCGAGATAGTAAAGAGAGTAAGAGGAGCTATAAAAAATGAGCTCAAAAAGTCTAAGTCAGAGCATCTTTGAGCTCTTTTTCTCCCTTTTTCTCATCTACGAAGTAGAGCAGGATCGCACCTACAATAAACAAAATAGAGATAGAGGCGATAGAGACTCTTGAGTTTTCGGACAGTAGTGCCACAAGTGCGATAAGAAGAGGTCCGAAAATCGCCGCAAATTTTCCTATAAAGTTGTAAAAACCGAAAAACTCCGCTGAAAATCCCTCTGGTATCATCCTTGAGTAGTATGAGCGGCTAAGTGCCTGAATACCGCCTTGAACAAGAGCTATCATAATTGCGAGCATATAAAATTCCCAAACCTTCATCATCTGAGCCGCCCAGATAATTATAAAGAGATAGATAGCGATGGCAAGATATATCGCCCCTTTTGTGCCCATGATCTCAGATATTTTAGTAAAGAGAAGCGTCGCGGGAAATCCTACGAACTGAACAAGCAGAAGAGCCAAAATAAGGTTTGAAGAGTCAAATCCGAGCGCCATTCCGTAATCGACCGCCATTCTGATAATAGTATCTACGCCGTCGATGTAGAGCCAGTAGGCTACTAAAAAGAGGGAGAGATGTCTAAGCTGTCTTATTTTTGAGAAGGTTTTTTTGAGCCTTAAATATCCGTCTTTTAGTTTTGTCGTTGCAGCTGCGTTGGTGTTTTTGTCCTCCTTTACGAACAGGAGCAGGGGGATGGAGAAGAGCGCCCACCAGAGCGCGACGCTTATAAACGATGCTTTTATGGCAGCGGCTTGATCCTCAAACCCAAAAAATGCGAAATCCTGAAACATCCAGACATTGATGCTAAAGAGCACTCCTCCGCCTAGATAGCCGAGTGAAAAACCAAGTCCCGAGACAAAATCGACACTTTTTTTGGTTGAGACGGATTTCAAAAGACCGTCATAAAATATGTTTGAGCCCATAAAGCCGATGTTGCCGAGAATATATATAAAAAGTGCCGCCTGCCACTCTCCCGCTCCGACAAGCGAGAGCATTGCGCTCATCAAGATACCGAGATATGAGAAGAGGAAAAGGTATCTTTTTTTAAGAGAGTAAACATCGGCGATCGAGCCCAAAAGAGGAGCGATCAGCACGATGACAAGGCTGGAGATGGAGCTTGCAAACCCAAGATGGGCGGTACTTGTGGTAGCCGCTACATCTGCGCTGTAGTATGATTTAAAAAAGAGCGGAAAAAAGCCCGCCATAACGGTCGTGGCGTATGCAGAGTTTGCCCAGTCGTAAAGTGCCCACGAGTAGATGGTTTTTTTGTTCTCCTGCATAGATGCCGCCTCTTTTTATTTCGCACCAATTTTACCACAAAAGTGGAGATTCATTCCATTTAGCGGGGTATTATTTGGCTCGCTCCCATGCTTCTGCGTGGGAGTGTGTATTTCAGGTTATTTTACAGTAAGCGTTCCCATCGAGGAAGATGGGAACGAGAAAGAAAATATGACAGATTGAAATGTTTTTTTAGGAAGTTTTTTGCTCCAATACTCCTGCGTGAGAGAGTGTATTTAGGTTATTTTATAGCAATTCTAAGCCATCTATATATCTAAAGTCTTTTGTATTGAGAGTGTATAGTCGTAAGTTGCTGTCGATTGCGGTAGCGGCTATCAAACTATCTGGTATATCTAAATTATGGCTTTTTGAATATTCGAAAATAAGTTCTGTTGCAACTTTAGAAATACCCTTGTTAAGTTCTATCTCTTCAAATAGTGATATAAATTTTTGAAGTTTAAAAAGTTCTGCTTTGTTGATTGCACCGTAGTAAAGCTCCATCGCACTAATTGAGCTTATGGCATAACTAAAGCCTGATTCTTCTAATTTTTGAACAATATCTTGATTGCCTTTGAGTATTTCAATCAAAATATTTGTATCTAAGACTATTTTTTCCACGCAGCTTCTCGAAGAGTCTCTATAGTTATGTCCCTGTCTTTCCACATACCTGCAAAAGAGGAGAGAGATTCTTTTTTAAAAGGCTTATCATCTATAGTTTCAATTTTAATATCCTCTTTTTTAAAAGAAGAAAGAAACTCTAAAACTTTTTGTGAAATAGATTCATTTTTGATATTTAAAGATATTTGCATCGTTTTTCCTTGCATCAATAATTTGAGATTATATCATAAAGTCAAACAACTCTCGCTCCAATACTCCTGCGTGGGAGTGTATATGTCAGGCTGTTGTTACAGTATGCATTCCCATCGAGGACGATGGGAACGAGAAATCAATAAAGGCGTAAGCAACATATAGAATAATTAGTGCAAATAAGATCAATAAACCGTCTGGAAGCAGTTGCGTAGGTGAAAAAAATCTAATATATGATATTGATATTTTTGATAATTCTATAATTTGCCATAAACCACCAAGTATGGTTGGCACTAAAAGTATTAATGGTAAATGTTTTTTTATTTTTTCACTATAATTTTCTATATTCATTTTAAACCCCCTCCACAATCTTAATCTCATCATCTGTTAAATCGTAGAGTTTATAGACCATTGCGTCTATGGTTTTTTCGCACTCTTTGGTTCTATTTTCTAAAGATTTTATCTCTTTTTTTAGTTTAATTTCTCTATCGAAATTATCGGTTTTGACGGCAACATCAAGCAACACTTTATACTCTTTGATTTTTTGTTTTGCCTCCAAAATCTCATCTACAAGTTTTATAAATGGTTGTTGTTCTTCTTCTGTTTTTTGTGGAATTGGTATCTGTTCAAAAGATTGAACATTAAGCATAATATCCCCTGCTCCAGTTTTATCAGAATTTTTATAAATAAAATATTTGATTAAATTACTTGATAAAATAGCAATTATATATTTATTATAAGTTGATGTCATAAAAGATGACGGCGCGCTGATATATATTCCTTTTTCAGCGATAGAAAATGCTAAATTTTTTCCTATTGCCTTAATTACTATTTTTTCTTTTTCAAATTCAGCAATATGTTTTTTTGCTGGGCGATAAAGCACATACCAAAGCATTTTTCCTTGCTTTACTTCTACCTTTGTGTCAAGTAAATATTTATTAGATTTTAAATACTCATATATAGGCTTATAATCTTCAATATTTGTTTCATCTGTAATATATAAAAGATATTTATTTTTATGTTCATAAGAATATCTACTAATATCTTTCCCTTGCAGGATTGGCTTTATAACATCAGCTGATTTTTTATCTTCATCAATAAATTTATTTTTTAGTAATTCATCAATGATAAAAACATCATTGTTACCAGTTTGGATTCCACGATATATATTGATATTCCATTCTTTAAGTTTTGTTCCAACAGATTCTATCTTTTGTAAAATATTAAGCTCTTTTGGATTTGAAAAGCTAAATTTATAGTTTAATAAATCTGATTGATTCATTAAACTATAATTTTCAAGCTTGCTATCTACTACTTTAAATTGATGATTTTTGCTTGGAATTTGCTTTTTAAATATCGTGATGGCACTATCAACAGTTGCATCTTCAAATATTTTGACACCGTTAAAATCTGCTATGGCTTTTATGCTCATATTATTTAAAATAAAGCTTCTTAGCTCTTTCCCATAATTAGCAGTAAAAAATTTATTTGAACAAATAAATCCTTTGAATCCATTTGGATTTAACATTTTGTATCCAAGTTCATAAAAATATACAAATATATCAGCTGTTCCAGCATAAACCTTATATTTTTTAGCCAATTCAGGCTTAAATTCTTTTATCATTTCGTGCCTAACATACGGCGGATTACCAATCACAACATCAAAACTTCCCTCATCAAAAGGCATATTTAAAAGTGAATTTGCGCAAACTATCTTTTCCGCCAAACTCGTAAGCTCTCTTCCCTTGTGAGCCGTTCTAAGCCACAAAGAGAGTTTTGCTATCTCAACTGCATCTTCGTTGATGTCCACGCCGTAGAGGTTGTGTTCTAGTATCTCTTTTTCTATCTCGTATCCCAAAGTCAAGTCCTCAAAAGGCAGAAGCATATCTCGCACGAGAGTGTGTTCCTTTATGAGAAACTCTAACGCTTGGTTTAGAAATGCGCCGCTTCCGCATGCGGGGTCTAGTATCTTTAGGTTTGTGAGCCATTCGCGGTAGGTAAGGATATTTTGTTTATGTGTCTGTTCTGCTTTTTTGAGTTTTTTCGTATTTGATGGAGTTAAAATCTCTCCGCTAATTTGCAGCTCCTCTTTCTTCTCATGGCAGAGCCTGCCCAGAGTGTTATCGACTATATAGCGGGTTATGTACTCAGGAGTGTAAAATACGCCGTCTTTTTTGCGTTTGGATTTTTTCTTGTCAAAGTCGGTATGCTCTATGTTTGCCTGAAGCTCCTCCAAATCCGTCAAAGAT
>NZ_JAVEUF010000009.1:0-79016 GCF_034005705.1 Sulfurimonas sp.
ACAAAAGAGATGAAGAGTATTTTAGAGAGCGTAGTGGTTATCGCTTTGGTTTCAGTATTGTTTATGGGTTCTATGTACATGTTAAAACTAGGCATTAACTATATAAACTCATTCGATATGGATGAAAAAATAGAGGCGTTTGCAAATCAAAAGACGCTCCTTTGCTCAACAGGCATTGCCAATAACCAAAAGATGCTTGTGAGTAAAAACAGCAACTGGGAGATCTATAAAAAGGAGTACTTTAAAATAGATGATATGCTCTTAGAGATTAGACTTTGCAGAGTAGAGGATGAGAGCGAGTAGAGGTTAATATAGTTGTCGTAATATTTTTTACTTCGGTATCAAATCATGTAAAGAGACATCTAAAACACGGGAAATTTTTAAAAGCTGCTCTAGACTAAAATGTTTGTCGTATTTATAAAGCTCGGCTTTTGCAATGTGTCCAACAGAGTTATGACCTATAGCTAGTGCTAACTGCATTTGAGAAATCTTTTTTTCTTTTCTTGCATTTTTGACATTTTTCCCAATATTTCGATAGAAATTTTCTAGTTCTGCTGGAGTCAAATCATTCAAAATATGCATAATGTCCTATAGGTAAAGTATGTATAAGTTTATAGTTGTTAGAATTGTTTTGAAATGTTCTATAGAACATTAAAGGTATTTTTTTTGTAGACTTGCAGTAAAAAAATAAATAGGAATCTAAAATGGCACTTTCAGAAGAAGATAGACTTTGGATTGAAGAGAAGAGAAGAAAGATTGAGAGAGAAGAGCGTGAGCTAAAGAGAAGAGGCATTATCCCTTATACAGAAGATGAGCTTGAAGAGATTAATGCTAAAAGAGCAGAAATGCGTGAACAAGCTGAACTTAATGCTGAGGCTATTAAGAAAGCGGGAGCATTTAAAAGAGGGCTTACTACAACTACTAGATTTAACCCTGCTACGGGATTGCCAATGATCGGTGAGTTTGATACTTCAGGTTGCTCTTGGGGGCACGGCAATTAGCCATTATTGATTTAAAAAGAAAAGGTTTAAAAATGATTCGTAAACTTATATTAATTATCCCAGCATTAGTTTTTGCTTTTGGAAATAAGCAGCAGTATGAAATTGATAAAAAAGCACAACAGATAGGCTTTTCAAAAATATTTTATGAGGACAAGTATGGGGCATTTAATTCAATGGTATATGATAATAGTAATAATATTATAATTGCCGGTGTAAATCGCAACTCCATTGTGCTAAAAATTGATGAACATGGTAATCAATTATGGGAAAAACGATATGGGGATAGATTTAGTTCAGCAGAATACATTGAAAAAGCCTCTAAAAATACATATATTCTTATGACAAGCATACAGGGTGACAAAATTGGAACTCAAGTATTACTTATTGATACATATGGCAATCTTAAGGGTGAATCTTTCTTTCCTATTATTTTGCAACAAGATTCTAAAATCAAGCAAACAAAAGATAAAGGATTTATCTTAGTTAGTGGCTACAATATAATTAAAATAAATGCCAATGGTTTTGAAGTGTGGCATCAAAAGTACAAAAGTATAGATTTCCATGAAAATTTAGATTTTAATGATTTTATAGAATTAGATAATGATGAATATCTTTTTATTGGCAAAAAATGGATAAAGAATAAATACGAAGAAAGAAGCGCATATATGATGAGAACTGATAGTAAGGGCAATGTTACATGGAATAAAGAGTATCCAAGCATAAAAGAATTTCAAAAAATTATAGTAAAAGAAAATGAGTTTGTTCTTATGGGAAATACACCGTTACAAGTAACAATAACTAAAATGGATAAAGAAGGAAATATTATCTGGAATTATACACGCATAGATGATACAAATACTTTTGGTCGTGATTTTATATTGAATCAGTCTGGTAATCTTGTAGTTGTTGGAAAAGAATATGTTTCGGATGTCAAATCTTATTTAATGATATTTGAGTTAACTAATAATGGCGAACTCCTATGGCAGAATAGCTACGGACTTGGTCTTGGAAAAGATACTGCTACTGCGATCTTAGAAGTATCAGACGGATATATTATGTCTGGAGAAATTAATACTACTGAGTATAAAGAAAATGAATTTGGTTTGTTCCCAGTCACAGAACGTGCTTGGATATTTAAAGTCAACAAGCAGGGTGTTTACCGTGATTAATGGAAAAATATTAAATCATTAATAATAAACTACCAATAAAACATTGGAACAATAACTTTTTAAAAATAGCTTTTCAATATTTAGTATTAATTCAATAATTTGTTAATAGATAAAAAATATAATAATATTGTTACCAAAAAACTAGAAAATAAAAATGCGGTTTCGTGAGATTGTTCATTTTGTGTGAGCCTATGTTAAAACGGTCTCCATATTTTTAATATTAATTATTGAATCATATCTGAAGCCATTTTTGAGCCTTTTAAATAGTTCATTGTTAAGTATTTTGTTACTGTATTAGGATCTGAATGTCCAAGTGCACCACTCATATAGATCGCATCTATGCCTTGCTCTGCCATTGCTGAGACCATAACATTCCTTGTATAGTGCATTGTAAACCATTCTCCTATAGCTTTTTTTAATTTTGCTGTTTGTTTTTTTGCATCACAAAGTCGATGACCTGGATTAACTGGGGATTCAAATACCCATCCAATGTTTTGTTTAAAATCTTCTAAACACTCTTTGACATTAGGTGGCAAATATATTTTTTGTTCTTCGCCATTTTTTGTAGTCGGTAGTACATAGTAGTCATGATCGAATGAGATATGTTCCCATTTTAAGTTCATGACTTCACTTTTACGACGGCCTTGAAGAGCGAGAAGAAAGAACGCTCGGTAATATGGATCATCTTTATATAGCTTCATTATGGCGTTATATATGACTCTTAATCGATCGGATGCATTGACAACGATTTTTTTGGATGGCGATATAGCAATTTTAACTTTACGACAAGGATTATGTGTTGTAATTTGGTTAGCCTCGGCAAGATTAAAAGCTGGACTTAATACTTCTATGATTTGTTTTGCTGTTCGAGGACTGTCTCCATTAGCAATATTTTCATTGACAAGTTTTTGAAGATGTCGTTGAAATACACTCTTTGCAAGTTTTTTCCCTATTTTTGGCTTTACTTTACGGTCGTAATAAGATTTACGATTTTGTTTATAAGTGCCTTCTTTCATAGATTCAAAGTAAAGTTGAACTATATCATCAATAGTTGCATTATCGGAGATGTTATCTTTTTTTTGTTCTTTGAGCTTAAATATTGCTTTTTCTGCATTATCAGTCTTTGTGCGTTTGTCCCAAGTTTTGTCTGAGTAGTCTATAATACCTCGATATCTTTCATTATCATATTTGAATGAGTAGTAAAAACGCTCATAGCTTTTATTGGCATAAAGACCAGGTTTAATTTTGTTTGGAAATTCTTTTGTATTAATCGCCATGGTTGCTTCCTATAAATTATGGGTGGCACTTTGGGTGGCACTTTTTTCGGAATTATTATATATTAATAAGATTTAAAAAAAAATATACATTCGTAATATACGGGCTTTTGGCATCGATATGAATCTTAAGGAACATAAGCCCTCTTCGCTCATAACGGAGTGGTCGAGTGTTCGAGTCACTCAGAACCCACCATTGTTAAACTCCCTTACCAACGAACTTTCAAAGACTTTTTAAAAGAAAAATCAAACAATCAAAAAACACCATGCCCCACTTTTTGCCCCACTTTTAATAATTGCCCATATATTTTAATTATTATATTAAAGTTCCTTTAAAGGGAATTTTAATATAATAACAACATGAATATTATCAGTAAAAGAACTTTAGTAATGTTTTATGAGAAACATTCTGATGCTAAGACTGCATTAGAGGTTTGGTATTCGGACGCAAAAAAGTCCACATGGAACACGCCAGATGATATTAAAAAAATATATGCAAGCGCATCTTTTTTAAAAGATAACCGTGTAGTTTTTAATATCAAGGGCAATGATTATAGGCTGGTAGTCCATATTGACTACCCTCGTAAAATCATTAGAGTTAAGTTCATAGGAACTCATAGCCAGTATGATAAAATAAATGCAGAGGAGATATAAGATGTTATTAAAACCTATAAGAAATGAACAAGAGTATGATATGGCTTTACAAGAAGTTGATAGATTGATGGAACTAAATCCACCACTTAAAAGTAAAGAGAGTGATAAGCTTGAAGTTTTAGTATTGTTGATTGAAAAATATGAAGAAGAAAATTGGGCTATATCTGAACCCGACCCTATCGAAGCGATAAAAATAAGAATGCAGCAAATGAATCTCAAGCAAAAAGATTTAGTACCTTATATTGGAAATAGAAGTAAAGTCTCTGAACTTCTAAATAGAAAAATTTCACTTTCACTTTCAATGATTATAAAACTTGCTAGTGGGCTGCATCTTCCGCTTGAAACATTAATTCAACCGCCAAAGAGAGCTTAGTTCTTAACCTAAGATCCGCGCAGCCTGCGGCTGCCTTTCCTCTTTTTAACTGTCACGGTATTGCAACAGCTACTTTTAAACAAATTCGATTATCTCCTCTATTCAACATTGTTCTGATTATACATTCACATTCATCAAACTTATATACATATTGAAATTTAATTCCAAAACGAAATACTATCTTCGTTCCTCCATTTTATAATCCATTTATCTTAAAAATTTACCAATAAGGTAGCAAAGGATATTCAGATGAGTTTATTTGCCACAAACGGTACATATTCAAAAACGACTGAGACATGGATCATAGCAGCGGTAGTGTTCAACATGGCGCTTGGACTCTTTTCTACGGCCGTAGAGGTAATACTGCTGGATTATTTTGTGACCACTCTCTTAGAGCCTGCTGTGCAGGTAAAAGATATGTTGGGCATATTTTATAGCGCACTTAGATAAAACGAAAATTTGTAGGCTCTACGAGCATACTTAAAGAGGCTTTTTTAAAGGGGAAAACAATGGAAATAACAATTATTGAGGCTATTTCACCAATAATACTCATGGCTATAGGCTTAGTGCTTATAGCATTTGAGACTTTCGTTATGAGCTTTGTGCTTATCTGGTTTGGAGTGGGATTTTTTACGGTCGGCATACTTAGCCATCATTTTACGTTTAACGACGGCATCTGGCAGCTAGCAACTGTCTCTATTGTCTCAGTGCTTTTGCTTTTTCTGTTGCGTATGAAATTTGTAAGATACTTTTTAGAAGACGACATGAGGGATGATTTTTGGTCGCAACATTGATGAAAGGCAAAAATTGAGTAAAATAATTTTCAATATGCTACAATCAGCGACTATTTCACAACTAAGAGCTTAACATGACACTTGTCTCGATCATCGGAGATTTTCACTCCTCAATACTCCCTATCTTTCATCATTTCAAAGATGAACTTGAAAACCATGTCGTAGTCTATGATGACTTCAGACATGATGTTTTGCAGGCTAAAAAGATAATGCGCGGTACAAAGCACTTCATAGAGGAAAAAAACCTTCCCATCACAACATACACCAAGCAGATAGATGAGGATAGTTACGATGCCATAAAGGGCTTGGCGGAGTATATTTTAACTTTTGCCAAAGAGAACAAAAAGATACTCATAAACATAACGGACGGGCTTGCAGGCGTGGCATACGGACTTGCAAAAGAGCTAAAGGACAAAGATGTATCGTTTCTTTCGTATGACAGGTTTGACAACACATATACACTTTTGAATGATACAAGTATGAGCAAACCAATTGCCGTAAGCAGTATGAATATCACAGACCATTTAACTATGAAAAACATACTCATAGAGAGCATGCAAGATACTAAAAATGCTCTGGAGTACAAAGATGAGATATCATCTCTTTTTGATGAGTATAACGGTATGCACGCACGTTATATCAAAGAGCAGAGTGTTCCTGCGTTTGTGAGGACGACTCCAAAAGGATTTTTGTTTGAGCTTTATATCTACAATCTTCTTAGCGGACTCAGTTTTGATGACATCGCTCTTGGTGTCAAGGTAAAAGACTATTATGTGGATGATGACTATTTTACAAATGAGTTTGATATACTCATTATGAAAAACAACCATCTGCATATGATAGAGTGCAAATTCAGAGATGATTTTGACCAGCGTAAAACAGCAAACTTCATCTACAAGCTCGACTCTATCAGAAATACGCTCGATGATGATGCGCTTATGCTTTTTTTGACAGACGATGAGGTCTATGACCCTGAAGCTGATGCCATAAAAGAGGATAGAAATGCCCCATACAAAAGAGCCAACGCAAGAAGAATCTTTCTTAGGGGCTCGCCAATAGGACGCACAGGACGCTTTATAAGAGATGTTGACTCCATCTTCTCGCTAAACACTCCGGACATAGATTCGCTCTCGCCGCAAAGTTCAATAAAACCTACCAAAGCAGATGAGTTAAAAGAAGAGTTAAATCAGTTTTTACGCACGCATCTCTTGATAGAGATAGACTTTTTCAACAAAAAAGAGCTGCTTCGTCTGCTCAATTATAAAATAAATTATCGTAACAATGCCAAAGTAAAAGAGTCGATGGAAAATGAGCATCTAAAGACAGTCATACGATTTCTAAACAAGATGAAAAGTGAGTCGGATATTCATTTTATTTATAACTATTTTTTAAAATATAAGGCAGAGATGTAGCGTTTGTACACCTATTTGCATGAAATAATAAAATGTGATAATTATATTTCATTTTAAAGATTGTTTAATATTTGCACAGTTAAAATCTTTGAGAATTATTAAACAAAATTATTATGTAGGTGTTTTATGGTAAAAAAGGATTATGACAGAGCCCTCTTTCGCTTTGTAGGTATTCTTACAAAGCTCTCAGATGACACAAGACCTACCACTCAGGAACTTGCCGAAGAATACTTTGTCACTGCCCGCACTATTCAAAACGACCTCAAACGTCTTGGCATGATGCACTTTCCCATTACAAAAGACAAAGAGGGAAGACATATGTTCGAGAAGGGTTTCTCGCTAAACAAGACAGTGCTCAGCAAAGATGAGATGATCTTTTTAAGCCTTGCGCTAGAGCAGTTCAATGATGTGGATGACATTGACAAGATCCAAGAGCGCATCTATTGCAAACTTTTTCAACAGCAGGTTGTCAATCCATACTTTATAAAGTACGAACAGTTAGAAGACATCGACATAGATTCGCCCCTTATCTCGGAGCTTGAAAAACTCATAGAGCTTAGTGAAATCACTACCATTGAGTTTAGCGAACGTACAACTACTCTGGAGCTTTATAAAATAGCTGCTTTTGAGGGATTTTGGTATCTCTTTGCAAAGGATTTGAGCGATAACAAAACAAAAGTATTCAAGCTCTCAGCTATCCGCAAACTCATTCCGACAGGAAAATATCATAAAACCCCACATTCCAAAATAGAGCAGATCCTTGACAAAGTTCACTCTGCATTTTTTGAAGACGGCAACTCGTTTACTGTACGCATAAAAGTAGATGAACCAGTCGCAAAATACTTTAAGGCGCGTAATTTTTTACAGACGCAGACCATAGAGCGTGAAGCCAAAGACGGCTCACTGATCGTAAGTTTTGAGATAAGCCACGACGAAGATGTGGACAACCTCATAAAATCATGGCTACCGCATGTCGAAGTGCTTGAGCCTCTTAGATTTCGTCAAAAGATTTGCGACGAGCTAAAAAGTTATGTAAAGAGACTTGAGGCGAAATGATATGTTCGTGCGGTGGGTGTAGAGTTATGAGTATTGAAAAATTAATAAAAAACTAAATGGGGTAGAAATTGAATAATTGGAAATTTAGTACAGAATGTGACACTTATCAATTGAACATGTTAAAAATGCCAAATGCAGTAGCTGATATTTGTCATATAGAAGAAGAGGGTAGTGATTTTACAGAATCTTTAAAAGAAACAAATATAATTGTTAATAATAGTGAGAATAATGACAGAACTACAGAAAAAGTTTTGTCTCCTATTGAAAAATTAGTAAAATATGTGCAATCACCAGTTCGTGAAGACAATACAGATTTGATAAATTCTTTAATTGATTTAAGTGGATCTTTGGAATCCATAGGAGTTGAAGCTCACGAATTAACTTCTATATTAAATGAAACAGAAAAAGCTAGGCTAAAATTATTAAAAGATAATTTGAAAGTTGGTTTAAGTGAAAAGCAATTCCCGATTGGTTATGCAACTCTCGAGTCTATTCAACCGACAGCTTTTATTTATAAGCCTTTGTCTGTATTGTCTCAAAAACTAGAAAACTTTACAAAAAATTTAGAAACAATAAGTGAGACATATGCGGACACTAAAATACTTTACAATGAACTTAATACTCTTGGTAGCATAGATATAAAAAATTATGTTTTGACAAAACAACAAAAAATGGGTTTTTATAAACTTGTAATGAATGACGATAGACTTTCAAGAGCTGAATTAGACTTGCTTATAAATTTTATGAAAAGTTCAGTTTTTGCAAATTCAAAAGCACTACAACAACGAGAGATGTATTATAAAAATTTTTCTTCTGATAATGAAAGCTCTTTTCCAGATATCACACCACTTCTAAATGATGTCAAAACACTACAATCAAAATTGGCTATGCGTCTTGAAGAGATGCCGGAACTGCTCAATAAAGAAGAAAAAAAACAGTTGCAACAATTTTTACCTGCACTTGATGAATATTATAAAGATCAAATAGCTGCTTTTAGCGGCGGAAAATCTTACTTACCCTTAGCTAAAAATTTACAAAATATGCAGAACGAAATTAAGAAAAACCCTGTTGCCAGTAATATTTTAGAGCACAGCGAATCCTTGGGTTTTACGATGCAACGGCTTTATATGCTTCACTGGGTAGCAGAAAGCTTAATGAAAAGAAAGTACAACAGTACATTAGGAACGTCCTTAGGACTTTATGCTAAAGAGTATCCGGATAAAGCAGATACTTTTTCTTTTTTACGCAATGCAGTGAATTTTCGTAACGACGTAGCACACAACGGAAAACTTTGGAGCCCTGAGGACTTTGAAAACCATATTAAAACCTATGAACAAGGTATCCCACTTATTGCAAAAGAGCTTCAAATTGATCTTGCAAAGTTTGATTTAGAGAAAGTGCACAGACCACTTAATAAAGAAGAATTAAAAACATCAATTCTCGAAAAATTTGATGTTGGTGCTTTTATTCTCAATAGTATAGATAAGAAACTTTTAAAATCACCATGGAGTGAAAAACATTGTAGACTTAAAGAGCTTTTCAATATTTTAAATGAAAAAAACATTTCTGTAGAAAAAATTTTAGAACTTGATTCACATAGATTTATTAATTTTTATAACAGTAAAAAAGATAAACTGGAAATATTTACAACTTTTAATAACAGTTTTTTCTTAAATGCTTTTGCAAAAAAATATTTTTCATATGACTCCTTTAATAGTTTAGTAGATAACACCACTTCAGTACAACAAAATTCTCAACGAGATAAAATTCACGGGTGGCTTTTTAAGCTTGCAATGCTTGAAAAAGAGAATAAAATGGACTATGATACTTTAGGAAAAATACATGATTTAAAAAAGGAATTAAATGGATAGTGTATTACAGCAGACAATCAAAAATATCGTCTCCAGAATCGATGCTATCGAAAATGAACTCGAAAAACATAAAAAAAGAATTACCGCAAACACTTTAGATGTACTAGATCCAAAACTATATATTAAAGGTAAGTTTGTACATTTTCACGAGGAGAGTCAAGCTTTAGAGATTTTAGTTAATGGAGAGTATAGATATTACCCTTTAAGTGCTTATTATTCGAGCCACATACCTTTTCCGGATAGTACTGCAATTATTTTTTCAGAGATTTATAGTGATGGTGCTTTGCCAAAGATAATGGCTATTTCTCAAGGTGAAATGCAAAAGTTTGCTAGCCATCACTATTTTATTTTTAAAGGCATCAAAAAAACACAAGCGATTTTTTATTCAAAATTCTTAGGCTATCTCTATCTTTTAACCCCTTTAGCTGTGCTTGAGAACCACACTATTAAAGTAGATGATAAAGTGAAGTTTCGGGAAATAAACTACGGGGTTGTCAAGTATTTTATTCCAGAGATTGATACAAATGTAGTAAAGCAAAATAGACTAGCAATACTGCAAAATTTTTAACTATTACAAGGAGCACAAAGCATGCTAGGTTTTTCAAATAAGTACATACAGGGACTTTTCATTTTACTTTGTTTTGGAGTTTTTATTGTAATTCCATCAATCAGCCCTGAAGAACTTGGTTTTACAATTCCATATATTTATGAATGGAATGAAAAAATGCAGTATGGAATCATTCACTGGAATTCATTATTTTTTGTCGGTATTACTGCTTTTGTTTTATGGCTTTCTATAGAAAAAGATATTAAAAAAGCAAAAAAACTTCATTTAAACAAAAGAAATGGTTTTATTGAAGCGGAAAATAGTTTCGAATCTTTTTTCGAAAACACAATTACTTTAAATGACCTTGTTGAAAAAAGTAAACAAAACCATGTTGTCGATAAAATTTTACACCTTTTAGGTCACGGTGCAATAGAAGACGATCTTGTTTTAGGTACACAGAAAATTTACTTAAATATTGCAAGCTCTTATAGCAAATTGAAAAATGACTATGAATACCTTTCTACAGTAATGCCGATTATAGGAATGGTAGGTACCGTTGCTGGACTTTTGATGATGTTTGCTGAACCAACTCAAGCTGAAGATTTTGAAAAAAAATTTGCAGGACTAAGTATAGCTCTGTCTACTACCCTCTATGCTTCATTATTTACTATTTTATTGTTTAAACCTAATGCAAGAAGTGTTGAACAATGGCAAACAGATCTTGATGAAGATTTTGAAAATCTTGCGATTTCTGTACGAAAGTTTTATCACAAAGTGAACCTTTTAGAGCTTACAGATTTACAAAATCATCAAAATAATCAAGAGTCTAATGATGAAACTGAAAAATAAAACTAGACAAAATTGTAAAAATCAGGATTTATGGCTTACAAGCTATGCTGATTTAATCAGTGCTATCTTTGCCGTTATGGTTTTGTTTGTCTCATTTTCCAAATTAGATTTGGAAAAATTTGATATGGTACAAAGAGTAATGATGGAGAAAACTAAAAAAGAATTTTCTCAATTTTCAACACTAGAACAAATCAAGCAACGTATAACAAAAGTAGCCAAAGAAAATAATCTTGAAGATAAAATTTCTGTCACACTCGATAAAAATGGTTTAATTGTAAGTTTTGCGTCAGCTGCACAATTCAAAAGCGGTTCATCAAAATTACTAAAAGATAAAATTGGACTTATGCAACCAATATTTGATGAAATTATTAAAGAAAGCAAATATAGATACATCGATATTTCTGGTTATACAGATGATGTCCCAGGAGACAAAGTCACGAATTGGGAACTCTCTGCTTTAAGGGCATTAAGTATTCAAAAATACTTGGAAGAAAAAGGACTTAATAACAAAAATATACGACTGCTTGCAAATGCTGAAAATCAACCTTTAGTAGATTATCGCAATAAACAAAGTGAAGAATTAGCTAAAGCAAGAGAAGCAAATAGGAGAGTAAGCATTATTATAAGAGAAGCAAAGTTTAGCGATTTAGAAAGTATGAAGGGACACAAGTGAAAGAGTTTTTAAATCACATATATATACAAACAGGTTTGATTATCATTGCGATCATGGGATTACTAGGGGATTACATAGAGTATAATCTAATATATGCTATAGCTATTGTAGTTGCATTTATAGCTATAGGGCTTGCATGGCTTAATATTCGAAAAGAGCGAAAATTTTATATCCAAGAAAATATTCCTATACCTCTAGTTATCCGTGTTGATTCTAATAAATCTCCAGAACATATTTTTGATAATCTTGTCCAAGATATTGAAAAAAAATACTCTTTAAGTGATTTAGAACAAAATTTAAAAAAATATCTTAATATTGTTAGAGAAGAATTAATCTTTGAATATACTGGAGATATTTATAATAAGAGTAGTTTGATTAGTTTTATCCAGATAATTAGTTATCAACTTAATAAATTGCAACAAAACGCTAAAGGTCGAATTAAGTTTCATCTTGCTTATTATCAAAGGCCTTCTGTTGGTTTTCTTATAGGACAAATATTTGAATTAGATGGTCTTGTCATATACCAAAAAAATCCAGATAGTGATCATTTTGATGAGGTGGCTACAGTAAAAGATAGAAATTATAAAACTATAGTTAGCACCTTTACTAAATTTAAAGTTAGTGAACAAATACTAGATACTTTTGATAACACTGTTTTAGTCACAATAAAAGCTTCAAGTCACGACATAGCATTACATGCCAGTAGTCTAAAACCTTACAAAAATATTATAACTTTACATGCAAATCATAGTGGGACCATCACTCTTGATGAGGATTGGATACTATATGCGCGCGAAATTTTTACTGTTTTAAATAAATTACAAAAAAAGTATAAAAATATAACGATAGCTCATGCAATGCCTGAGTCTATAGCTATTTTAGTTGGTATGGCTATAAGTAATTATTTACCAATTCAAATGACTCAATATGAAAAGGGAGAATATGTTCATTTTATCAAACTCAATGAAGTAAAGTGTTATTTTTAATTTACTCACAAATCTTTAGTTGTAAAAACTTTACATAGAGTTCTTAAATCATTTTTATCTATTTGTTTAAAATAAACACTTAGCTCTATCTAGGAGAATAGTTAAATATGACAAGTCTCGCCCCATAAATGCAAAAGCTAAACAAAATAATACAAATCCAATCTTATAAGTCGTTATAAAGTTTTGAATAAAGTCGTAAATTGAATAGAGTAATTGCATCACAACAGTTACTAATGCTGCAAGTTGAAATGTAAGAGCCAAACCAAAAATTATTAATAAACCAGATAGAATAACATTTGTTTTTCCTGAAGCAAAATTATTAAATACATTAAATAAAAGATAAGATGAAATGATTAAAAATGGTAAAACAGGGAAATAATCCAATACTAATGATTCTAGAGTGATATTTTTTCCATTAAGATATTTAATAGCATCTTTTATTGTATATTTAAATTTTAGATATTGATTTATTAAGTATTTATTTTGATGCATAGCTTGATTTCTTTCGTGTGCCACCCAGCGAAGTCTATTATATCGTCCACCTAACAATCCTCTTTTATACTCTCTATACTCATAATCTTCATCAAAATCTTCTTGTGAATAGACTTCAAAGCTTTTGATTTTATCACTTAAGCTTGCTCCTCTTGCTCCCACTCTTTTTAACTCATCTTCTAATTCCTTTGTAAGTTTTAATACTTCCATAGTTTCTTTTAATTCATCTCTGAAAAGCATGATTTTCCTCTTTATAACTAATTGTATTTTGCGTAACTATAGAGAATTAAAAATCCAATAATTATTGTAAAACTTATAGTAAAGTAAGTCTTATATCCGACGCGATTTTTAATTTGATCATATATCAAATATATTGCGGTAACCATTAGCAAGGCACCACCTAACATGAATAGGTTATAAAAAAATATAGCACCAACAACAATATATAATAAAGTTATCATTCTGCTTAGCCAAACAAATATTTTTATTCTAGTTAAAACTAAATTTTTTAAATTTTTTTTAATTTTCTTTGCTTTTGCTATTACAATTTCTTCATTTTTTATTTCTGGGTATCCGTGAACTGCCTTATTTCTTAGATCAGCAAGAAAGAAAATATCTTTTAATAAATCTTCTGAAATGATACTCCTTAAACTATACCCCTTTTCATACAGTCCTTTTCCAGATGCACCTAAACTTTCTAATATCTCTTCCATTTGCTTCGTGAGAAGAAGCAATCTAGCTAAGCCTTTATAAATAATTAACTCTTTATTTTTTAATAACAGCGCGGTTTGGAAAAAGGCGATACAAAATAAAAAAATTATTGAGAAAAATAAAATAAATAACTCTTGATTTATATTAATATTTCGTATTAAAATCATTATAATTCCTAATGGAAGTAATATTAAAGCTAGTTGTGAGTATGAATTATGCATCAGAAACAAAAAAAAGACGCCATTGTTAGCTTTGAATCTCCGTATGTAGCCGCGATTTAATAAAATCATTTTTTAAAAACCTTTTTTTTAAATAAATCTAGATTAATTTTATATACTGTGTCGTTAAACAAAAATTAATTTTAGTATATTCTAAATTATAAAATATATTTATGTTTCTTTAACGATCAAAGTAAGAATATCAGATATTTAAATTAATTAATAGCTTTGCTTCTATATTTTATACTTATAGGCAGTAAACGAAATAGCAGGTTCGTTGCATTTATGTATAAAAGGGGAGTGTTTAAAAAGTTTTAAATAGGGCGGTATGAAATGGAGACTATTTTTTATATTTTTATCTTCCTGGCTATAGTAGGCAGTGTCATTGATGATGGTTCAGATGATGATTGCGATGGACTTGATGCTTATTTGGACCCTTGTTGTTTTGAGTACTGGGTCTTTGGACCCGGCTCAAAGGATGATTATATATAAAACAAAACGAAATGTACGCTTCGTTTAGTTCCTATAAACTTTTTTCTGTAAAAAACTAGAAAAAAGGATCTGTTATGGAAGCAGTTTTTGAGTTTATAGGTATAGTTTTTCAATCAGTTGGATCTCTCGGCGATAAGACAAGAGCGGCCGTGCGTGAAGGTGTGACTTTCATAGAAGACCCCTTTTTGGCATTTTACCTCGCAGCGTTGATCAGCTCATCTATGTTCTGGCTGATACTCAAGGTGACAATATTTAGATATCAGTCATACTGGGAGTTTTTTGGTAATTTTAACTGGCTTGTTTTTTTGTTCACTGTTTTTATCTATATCGCAGGTTCATATCAACACTCGATTGCAAAATCAGATATGACATTTGTTAGCGTTGCCATTATTTTGTACCATGCTTATGTAACATTGATGGGTGCAGGAATTAAAGGTGTTATTGAGGAGTTTAAGTCATGAAGAGATACATATTGAGCGCAGTATTTCTAGCTGCTATCCCTCTGGTTGTTTCTGCCAAAGATGGCAACTGGCATATCGCCATAAAAGAGGGTTTTGTATCGACGGATAAGGCGACTTATTTTGAGGGTAAAGAGAGCATGAGCAATACGGTAGGCTCGGGTGGAAGAAGGACAGAGCTGGAGATTGGCGGTGTTTGGAGAGTTTACAGAGCCTCTACGCCTCTTTACTCAAAAGCGTTTGCTTACACATGGAAGCATGATGATGCCAAAAACGATGAACGTGGCTATGGCATAGGTCTTAGCGGCGGTTTTACAAGCGGTGACTTTACATATTCACTGGGCGGCAAAATTGGCGTTGGAGCGCAAAAGACTGAGGGCAAGAGCTTTATGACGCAAAGCGGAACATCCAACGTCTCATATATATTTAGCGGCACTTCTCAAGCCACAGAAGCCCTCTTTACAAAAGATACGGATGTTGTCGAGATAGCTCTGCTTTTGGATTTGGCTTACGCTTTGAGCAAGAACATAAGTGTTCATCTTGGAGTCGGTTACATTATGGACACGTACAGCTTCTCTTACACTCTTGCAAACGGCGGAGCTGTTCAACTTTCAGGTGTAGTGCAGGATAATTACCAGGCTACTCTCGGACTCAATTTTGAGTTTTAAAATATTTATGAACGAAATATACGCTTCGTTTTGTATCTATATACTTTTAGACGTAAAATAAAAAAAAAGGGTTTAAAACCCAAACAAAGGATTTAAATGTTAAAAAAATTAGTCACATCAAGCCTTTTGGCTCTGTCGTTGGCGTCAAGCCTTGCAGCGGACAATTATGTTTATGTAGGTGCATCAAAAGCAGATATGATGGAGGATCAGTCTCCGACTATCTTTAGTGTCGGTTACGGTTTTAGCAAAGTGTTTCGCAACAATGTTATGGTTGGGTTTAGCACATCGTACCATCAGGGCGATTTTAAGAACTACAGTGGCTCTGACAGCTCTTGGTTTAACGGTATCGGGGTTGATTTTCATTTAGGGTACAGCCCGACAAAGCCGCTTGAAATTTACGGTATCGCAGGTTATCAGGTGCAAGCAATCAGCTCAAGCACATCGGCAGGCGGGTTTGGCTATGGGGCAGGGGTCTCTTACAAGGTGTTTGAACATATCGCACTTGCCATGGAGTACAGAACATACGATATGGAACTTTCAAGCTTGAACATCAACTATGACTACAGCACGATGGATGCGCTTATCCGTTATGTGTGGTAAAATCTCCATAAACAAAAAAGGCAATAAAATGAAGTTAAAAAAGCTCTTTAATGCTGCAGCTATAGCTATTTTATTTAGCGGGTGCGGCACTTTACTATTAGAAACAAATGTAAAAATGACAAAAAGCGTCTGGCTGAAACCTGCTGAAAAAGAGAAGCAAAGCATCTATGTTTCGCTTAAAAACATAAGCCAAGAGAATCTTGAGATTTTACCTATGCTAAAGAGCAGACTTGAGGAAAAAAATTATGTCTTGGTTGAGAACTCAAATGGTGCAGATTATATACTGATGATAAATATCTTGTTTGCAAATAATCTCAAAGAGGCTTATGCCATTAAAAATGCTGCCGGTGTCGGTATAACTACGGGTATTATTGCAGCAGCATCAAGTTCCAATACAAGAGATTCTCTACTCATAGGCGCTACAGCGGCATTGGCAACTGGGCTTGTAACAAAAGCTCTTGAAGATAAAACATATAGAGCTGTTGTGGATGTGACGGTTGAAGAGAAAAGAGAGGATGCCGAAGCTTTAAGCGAAGTAATGGGGCAGGGGTATAAAACGCACCAGACAAGAGTGTTGGCAGAAGCTGTACAAACTCACTTAAAACTTGAAGAAGCACTTCCGGTTCTCTCCGATAAAGTTGCTACTCAAATCTCTAATATATTTTAAAATAGGAGAAATAAAATGTTAAAAAAGATCACTGTAATTGCCTCCATAGCTGGAGTTTTACTATTTAGCGGGTGCGGTGCAAAACCAAAAGCATTACTAAAAAACCATAACGATAATTCACTTCGTGCCAATATATTTATCAGTAACGGAATAGGCGTTCCATCATGGGCGGCAAATGAGACTGATGCTTTTAAAAGCGCGCTAGAGGTTGCTGCTGTAACAACACTGCAGCAAAACTACAAATATTTTGCATTCTTTAGCCCAAAAGAGATATCAAACTTGGATGGTTCTTTATCAAATACTCCAGAGGAGATACTTGAAAAATGTTCACCTAGTGCTTTGCTGGCGCTTCATGTTCCAGGTACTGGAGGATTGCACAAGTGCGGTACATACAACACAAAAGCAAAACTTGGCATTCAGATGTTTAATGAAGAACAGTTGAATTTTACGGTGTTTAATGCACAGGAAGTTATTGACTACATGAAAGAAAAAGGTTTGTATGAAGGTCTTGAAGTGGACGTTGAAGTGTTGAATTAAATTTGCTTTATATGGGAAGATGATACAATTTAAAGCTATAAATATATCAAAAAATGATACAATAAGGTCATGAAAACAGATCAAAGCGCAGCTTCTTTAGAAAATAAATTAAAATGGATATGGCAAAGTGATAACTTTCCAAATTTTATTTATGATAATGTCAATCTTGAGAGTCTGACCTATAAGTTTGGTCAGCTTAAGATGGTAGAGAATTTTATGAATCAGAGTGATTCAAATGAATTACTACTTGAGGTGCTTCTTGATGAAGCAATAGCCACTTCAGCAATTGAAGGAGAGATACTTCAAAGATCTTCTGTTCGCTCATCTATAAACAAACTTTTGAAACTAGGCCTTGAAGATGACTATAGCTATACCGCTCAGTCTGACAATCTTATAGAGATACTTATAGATGCAAAAACAAATAAAGAGCCGCTAACGAAAAAAAGATTATCTGCATGGCACAAAGCACTTTTTCCAACCGGAAGCTCAGGTCTTAGAGATATTGCGATAGGAACATACAGAACAAATAGTGACGATATGCAAATTGTTTCAGGGCCATGGGAGAGAGAAAAAATCCATTTCGTAGCACCACCCTCAAAAATAGTGGAAAAATTAATGGATGATTTTCTAGAATGGTTAAACAAAAGAGATGAACAAAACAGTATATATAAAGCTATAGTAGCTCATCTTTATTTTGTACTCATACACCCATTTGATGATGGAAATGGAAGGATTGCCAGAGCTATCACAGACTATGTACTAGCCCAAACAAATCTTGCCAATGCAAATTTCTACTCTATATCAACGATAATTTACAAAAATAGAAAAGAGTACTATGAAGTGCTTGATAATGTATGTAAACAGACTGATCAAGATATAACGATATGGATGCAGTGGTTTGTAAAGCTGCTTGAAATCTCTATCGATGAAACCCTTCAAAAAGTTGAAGTAGTACAAACAAAAGCAAAATTTTGGGATAAACATAGAGATACACAACTCAATGATAGACAAAAAAAAGTGATACTAAAAATGCTCTCATATCTTCCGGAGAAATTTGAAGGCGGTATGAGGGTAAATAAATATATGAGCTTAACAAAATCCCAAAGACTCACAGCTAGTAGGGATATAGCAGATTTAGTTCAAAAAGGAATCTTTGAGAGTTTTGGAAAAGGTCGGGGTGTATATTATGAACTTAAAATATAAGGTGTTAACTGAATAAGTTTCTGTCTATATAAGCGGGGACATTCCAGCACAATATCTCATTAATACTAATCCTAAGTGCCAAATGTTATAGACTAATACAATATGTTTACAAATTATTTAAAATATGTTAATATACATTTACATTTAATAGGCTAAGGCATTCATATGAATTTACAAATACTCTTTGAAGAGCAAACAAAACTTCTTCATAAAATCAGTTTAGATAAAAAAAGATATCTCTATGGCAAAATAAACTGGAGTTTAAAATCGATAGGTATTTTAGGGCAAAGAGGACTTGGAAAAACAACTATGATGTTGCAATATATCAAAGAAAATTTTACCAATAAAAATACGGCACTTTATGTAAGTTTGGACAATCCATATATGCAGTCAGTCTCCCTTTTTGAATTTGCCAAATATTTTGAGCAGCATGGCGGCGAAGTGCTTTTTGTGGATGAAGTGCATAAATATGAAGATTGGTCAACACACATAAAAAATATCTACGATACGCTAGAACTGAAAGTCGTTTTTTCAGGCTCTTCCATACTTCAAATCTCACAGCAAAACAGTGATCTCTCAAGAAGAAGCATTATTTACACTTTAGAAAATCTCTCTTTTAGAGAATACCTTGAGCTTCTTGATATTTATAAGTTTGACAGCTTTACACTTGAAAATATTTTAGAAAATCATATAGCTATAGCACAAACTATAACCGAGCATATTAAGCCGCTTATGCACTTTAAAGAGTATCTTGAGTATGGAGCTTATCCGTTTATATTGGAAGACAAAGAGGTGTATCATCAAAAAATCATCCAGATGATTAACCTCATACTTGAAACAGATTTACCACATATAAACCACATAGATATTTCACAAATAGCAAAACTAAAAAAACTGCTCTACCTGCTTGCTACAAATGTGCCGTTTATTCCAAATATCACAGATATCGCAAAAGCTACAAATATCTCACGGCCAAAAGTGTATGATTACTTAGAATATCTAGAACGAGCCAAAGTAATCAACAGTATAAAAAGCAAAGAAAAAGGCTACAACATTATGGCAAAACCCGAAAAACTTTTTATGCAAAATACTAATATCTCTTATGCCATTACTGCCAGTTTAGATACTGGGAGTGCGAGGGAGGCTTTTTTTGTAAACCAGATAAAAAATGCTCTATCCTCACAAGCAAGGCTTTTAGATGATAGGATTTTTAGTGCAAAAAAAGGCGACTTTTTGGTGGATAACAAATACACTTTTGAAGTGGGTGGCAAAAATAAAGATTTTTCTCAAATCAAAGATATAAAAAACAGCTATCTTGCTTTGGATGATATAGAAGTGGGATATGGTGCGAAGATTCCGCTTTGGCTTTTTGGCTTTTTGTATTAAAAATTTTAAGTTACACACAAGACTATAACGATTTTGGTAGTAGTTGGAGTGTTTAGAATTATCCATCTTTAAGGTGGCACAGATACAAACAAAAGCAAAATTTTGGGATAAACATAGATATACACAACTCAATGATAGACAAAAAAAAGTGATACTAAAAATGCTCTCATATCTCCCAGAAAAATTTGAAGGCGGTATGAGGGTAAATAAATATATGAGCTTAACCAAATCCCAAAGACTCACAGCTAGTAGGGATATAGCAGATTTAGTTTAAAAAGGAATCTTTGAGAGTTTTGGAAAAGGTCGTGGTGTTTATTATGAACTTAAAATATAAGTTTGATTTATCAAATTTATTAAATATATTGTCAATATTAAAGCTGCCTAAAAAACAAAACTTAGGGTGAAGATGCTGTCACCATATTGCTACAAAAAGCGGTTATCTGCGGTTACATTAAAATTTAAAATCCCTATTTTTAGGGCTTTTGAGAGATATTTTTGGCTCTCATAACTGAGTGGTCGAGTGTTCGAGTCACTCAGAACCCACCACTGTTAAACTCCCTTACCAACGAACTTCCAAAAAACCAAACTCTTTATTGTTTCTTTCTATAATGCGACATAAAGTAGTTAAATGAGTGTTTTAAGGCTTTGCTTGTCAGCTCTACAAACTCTTTTACCTCTTTAAAGTTCTCTTCGGTCTTATTTGAAAGAGTTTCAAATTTTGTGTGCGCATCATTATAAAGAGTCTCAAGCTCTTTTGCACCTATGTCAAACTGTTTTTTAGCTTCTTGGCTTAGATGCGAGCTTGCCTCTTTTATCTTATCTATCTCTTCTTGGAACTTAACGAGCTGTTTTTTAGCCTCTTCTAGTATCTCTTCTTTTTTCATAGCACTATACCTTTTTATTGAGTTATCTTAATTATATAGCAACTCTCTTAAAAAAATATTTTTGTTATTGCTATTTGTTTTAAGTTTTTTTATACAAGATGATACAATTGCATCATGATTAGAAAAAAACTTATAAACATCGTTATGGAGTGTCGTGAACTCTTTTTACAAGGTTATCACACAGATAAGCGCGTGCAGTATAAAGGCACGGTTGATCTTGTGACCGAGTATGACGTGGCTATTGAGAAGCGTTTGGGCAAAAGTCTGCAAGAGGCATTTCCAGACTTTGAGATAATCGGGGAGGAGAGCGCAAAGGAGATCACGTATCCTAAAAAAGCGATATATATCGACCCTATTGACGGCACTACAAACTTCATTCACTCCTTGCCGTTTTGCGCTATTTCTGTCGGCATCTGGGAAGAGGGTAGAGCCATCGCAGGTGTGGTTTACAATCCGGTTTTGGATGAGTGTTTCAGTGCAGAGCGTGGCGGCGGCGCATACTTGAACGATAAGCACATCTATGTATCAAAGCAGCATGATTTTCAGCAGTCGCTCATAGTTACCGGATTTCCTTACACCAAAGTTACAAAGGGAGAAGATTATGAGTGGGTGCTTCGCACAATGGCAAATCTTCTTCCCGTAACCAGAGATATCCGCAGAACAGGCTCTGCTTCGATCGACTTGTGCTACGTTGCATGCGGAAAGTTCGAGGCCTATTACGAGTGCAACCTAAAACCGTGGGATGTCGCGGCAGGTATATTGATAGTAGAAGAAGCGCAAGGAAAGGTCTCAAATGAAAAAGGTGAAGAGTATGCTCTTGGTGAGCATATTATTTTAAGCTCTAACGCATTTGTTCATAATGAACTGCTAAAAAACATCAGAACAGAGCAGAGACTTTTGGACTAATATTGATTTGGTACCATCCTGTAGCCTACAGCATAGATACTCTCAATAGAGTTTTCAGGAAGCTTTTTTCTGAGCTTTGATACCAGCTTTCTTATATTTACAATATCTAGATTTTCATTAAGTTCGCTGTAGTGATTTGTTATATCCTCGTTTGAGTGTATCATACCTATCTTGTCGCTAAGAAGCTGCAAAAATATGATCTCATACTTTGTCAATGTAACCATGCTTCCATTCACAAGAAGTATGTTAGTGTCCTTGTTAAATGTAGAAGAACCGTTGAGTTTTACTATCGACGTGTTTTTGCTTACAACCTCTTTTGTGTTTGCTGCTGTGAGTTTTTTAGACGCGTTTAAAAGAACCTTCAATAGATCCTGATAGTCAATGGGCTTCTTTATGAACTGCTCAATGCCGAGGTTGATTAACGGAAGCAGGTATTTGGTATCATCATATGCAGAAACGATGATAACTATCTGGTCAGGGTTGATGTTGTAAATGCTCTCAACAAGCTCAACGCCGTTAACGCGCGGCATCTGAATATCCGAGAGAATGATATCGTAGTATTTGGACTCTTTTAGATAGAACTCTTTATACTTTCTTATGGCCTCTTCACCGTTAGTAGCACTGTGAACCTGATCGAAAAAGGTTTTTAGAATCTCTCTTGTATTGTCCCTCAAATCATCATGATCCTCAGCGAAGAGGATAGACAAACCCTTTGTATGCGTTAATAACTCTTTAGAATTTAGCATGTTAACCACTTTTTGCGTTTTTTTGATAAAATAATTATATCTTTTATTTTACAGAATGTTCAAGAAAATAAGATATTATTTTAAGAAAAGAGAATAAATGAAACTTATAATTAACGGTGACACGAAAGAGTTCCCCCAAAACGCAACCTTAAAGAGGGTTATTGAAGAACTTAATTTAGATGGGAAAGTTATGGCAGCGGCCGTAAATATGGAAATAGTAAAACAAAACAAGTGGGATAGCTGCGTATTAAAAGATATGGATAAATTAGAGCTGCTTGATTTTGTCGGCGGAGGCTGATTCTATAGCCACTACCGCGATGGCGTACTCTCCGTCATGAGTTATTGAGAGACTGACATCTTTTATGTTGAATTTATTTAAAAGTTTTTCCGAGAGCTTCAGGTTTGGAGCCCCGCTTTTTGTTTTGTATATGAAGATATCATGAAAACCGCACTCGGAACCTATTCCTACTCCAAGGGCTTTTGAACAAGCCTCTTTTGCAGCCCAAAAACCAGATGCGGTCTTGTAGTTTTTTACAAGTCCGATCTCTTCTTCACTAAGAAACCTCTTAAGAGCCTTTTTGTCAAAACGCTCCATCAAATCTCTCATACGAGATGTTTTTATGAGGTCTATGCCTATCATCTACTGTATGACAAACTCTGTAAAGTATACGCTTCTTACGCTTCCGTCAGTTATCATAGAGTTTAGAGTGTCTACGATCTGCTCAGAGACTTTCTGCTTCCCTTTTTTAGAAGAGATCTCTTCTAGAGTCTTGGATGTCAAGATCCTGATAATTCTGTCTCTAATAACGGGAGATTTGTTATCAAGCTCAATACTCAACTCTTTCCCGTCAAGCTCAAGGGAGAGAGTAGCTTTTAGGTAGCGGCGGCCTGCATCGCTCTTTAGGTTTACGGTAAAAGTATCAAGCGGGTACAAGATGCCTATCTCGCTTAGTTTTCTGGAAACCCCTTCATCAGATTCTCTGGCAGCTCTGTATGAAGTGTTTTGCTGCTGCATTTGAGGAGCTGCTTGTTGTACATTTTGAGAACTGTCATCCTCGCTTAATAAAAGTACAGTTACTATCGCACCGCCGATGACAATAAGTACCAAAACAGTAATGATAACGATCATTAACAGTTTATTGGACTTCTTCTTTTCCTCTTTGCTATCTTCTCTGCTCTCTTCGTCAGCCATGATTCTTCCTTGATTTTTTATTTTGCTAGTATATCAAAAAAAATATTATTTTATAAGCAACTGCTATTAATCACAAATAGTTATATTCAGAGCTTTTATGATCTCTTCAAAAATTGCGCCTGCTTCGCGATCTATGTCGTCTTGGTACTCTATGACTACAACTTCTTTCTTGTTTGATATGTTACAAGTATATGTTTCGGGCTTTGTTCTATATTTTGAAGTTATCTCATCAATCGTTGAACAGACAAGTTTTCCTTCCTCTTTTCCCTCATATGCGATTGACAACTTTGCAAATTTCTCTTCGCTTCTTACTTTAGCATCCATGTTGTAGTGGTTTCCTTATTTTAATTTTTTTAGATTATACAATGAATAGGTTAAAACAGATTTTAATAGATGAACAATCAGTACCACTCCAGCAGTTTTGTAACTTCATCGACAACAAATGTTTTAATGTTTGACTTCTCAAGAGGCTTTTTGGAGACCAGCGCTTTTGAGATGTTTTGCATGCTCGCTTCCCTTAGTCTTACATCCATTCCGTATACGTCTCTTACGTCTCCGACAAGAGATACTTCGCCTATGAAAACTGTCTGTTTTGAGATGGCGCGGTTTCTAAAGCTGCTGATGATTGCCGCCAAAATTGCCAAATCCGCAGAAGTCTCGCTTATTTTGATGCCACCCGTGATGTTTATAAATACATCATAGCCCGAGAGAGGGATCTCCAGCTTTCTCTCTAAGAGTGCTAGGAGCATATTTAATCTATTTGTATCAAAACCGGTAGCTTGTCTTTTTGAGTTTGGAGTGTGAGACTCTGAGACAAGTGCCTGAACTTCAAGTATAATAGGGCGAGAGCCCTCCATGATGACCGTCAAAGCGGAGCCTGCCTGCTCTGAGTTGCGATTGAAAAAGCGTGATGCGACATCGGTGGCGGAAACAAGTCCGTCGCTTCTCATCTCAAAGACGCCTATCTCGCTTGTGGGGCCAAAACGGTTTTTGAACCCTCTGAGGATTCTTAGCTCCTGAGAGGAGTCACCCTCAAAATAGAGAACCGTATCGACCATATGCTCCAAAACTCTCGGCCCTGCTATAGAACCCTCTTTGGTTATATGTCCTATGATGAAGATAGCTATATTCTTATCTTTTGCTATTCGCATCAGCTCAAAAGTTATCTGTCTTACCTGCGTGACCGAACCGGGAGCAGATGATATGTTTTCAGAGTAGAGCGTCTGAATGGAGTCGATTATCAAAAAGTCGTAATCTCTATGCTCAAGCTCGACTAATACCTGTTCAAGCCTTATCTCGCTAAGAAGATAGAGCGAGTCGTGATTCGCGCTGAGCCTGTTGGCACGAAGTTTTATCTGTCCTGCAGACTCCTCTCCCGTTACGTAAAGCACATTCTGTCCGCCTGAAGCGATATCTCCTCCTACTTTAAGAAGCAGAGTTGATTTACCGACACCCGGACTTCCTCCGATGAGTGTGAGCGAACCGGGAACGACACCGCCGCCAAGAACCATGTCAAGTTCTGCATTTTTTGAGCTGAACCTGTATATCGCCTCCTCTTTTATCTCGTTTATACTTTGTGCTTTCGCAGATGAGCCGGAAGCTGATTTTGTCTGTTTTGCTACCTCTTGCTGATGTTCGTTAAGCTCTATAAATGAGTCCCAAGCTCCGCAATTCGTGCATTTGCCCATCCATCTGGGAGTTGTAAGTCCGCAGTGCTGGCACTCAAAGAGAATCTTTTTTTTGGACATATTTTTTAGCCTTATTGAGGTTTTTAGAGAATTATACACTTATAGTTTTGAAGATATGAAATATATGACAAATTGTCATATTGTGCGTAATCTATTCGTAATAATTGATTTATACAATTCAGTTGTAAAAAAGATATCAGGAGATTAAAATGAGTAATTTGCTAACTAAGTTCGAGGCACCTGTTTTTTATACACTCTCTTTTGTCTGGGTTGGAGTGGTCGCAACCTATGTAGGAATATCTCTAATGTTGATCACAAATTCTCTTTATTAGGCTAATTGTTATATGAAAAAACTCTCTGTTAAACTTCAGGTATTACTTCTTATCGTTATCTCGCTAACGCTGCTTGCGGCTATAGCTACATATATATCGAGTTCTAAAAGCAAGGAAGCTCTTTTAAAGAACAGCTATGCAAACCTAACTACCCTCAGGGATGTTAAAAAGTCTCAGATAGAGGCTTTTTTTAGAGAGTGCATTAGAGATATATATGTTTTGGCAAACAGCAATGACCTGCAAAATATCACCTGGGACCTGCTAAGCGTTTACGATGATTTGGAAGTAAAAGAGAATGAGCCGTTTCCTGTTAATGATCCATCCGCGAAGGAGGAGAGGCTTCCGCACGAGGTATATTTTCAAAAATATCTAAAAGAGTATGGATACAGCGATATTTACGTTATCGGGGCAAAACATGGACATGTACTTTATTCCGCTAAAAAAGAGTCCGACTACGGTACAAATCTTACATACGGCCCGTTAAAAGAGAGCGCTCTTAGCGAAGTGTATAAAAAGAGCCTTCAGAACAATCGCCCGACCTTTGTAGATATGAAGCCTTACTCGGTGGGTGGGGATATGCCTGCCATGTTCATAGGCACACCCGTAGTTGTCAATGCCGAGGTCAAGGCTGTCTTGGTCTTTAAGATCGATAATGATGCGATTAAAAATATAATGCAGTACAGAAAAGATTACGGTAAATCTCAGGAGGATTATCTGGTGGGCGCTGATAGGCTTATGAGAAGCGACAGTTTTTTAGACCCGAAAAACCACTCTCTTGAAGCATCTTTTGCAAATCCTAAAACCGGCAGCGTTGATACCAAAGCATCAGTTGAGGCGCTACTTGGCAAAACAGACACCAAAATAGTGGTAGATTATAACGGTAACCCCGTTTTGTCATCCTTTAGCGAAGTCAGCGTCGGCGAAGATTTTAAATGGGCAATACTATCCGAGATAGATGAAGCGGAGGTTCTTGAAGTTCCAAACAATATTAGAAACATACTTATCATCGACTCCATTATACTACTTGCAGTTATAATTGCAATAGCTCTTTTTTTGGTAAACAGAAGCGTTGTAAAGCCAATAGATAAGTTTAAAGAGACACTTACGAAAATAGGTCAAAATAAAAACCTGACCCTTGTTGTAGATGAAAATGCCCCTCTTGAACTCTCACAGATGGCAAGAAGTTTTAATGATCTTATGGAAGAGTTAAAAGATCTCATAGACGTCTCCAAACAGTCATCAAGCGAAAACGCTTCCATCTCTCATGAGCTCTCGACCACTGCAATGGGTGTCGGGGAGAATGTTGAGAAAAGTGTTTTGGTTATTGATGAAGCTACCAAAAAAGCAAACAGCATCAAAGATGAGATAGCCCAAGCTATAAGCGATGCACAGGAGAGCAAAAAAGAGATCATCAAGGCAAATGACAATCTTAACCTGGCACGTACTGAGATAGTTGCTCTTACAAACAAAGTCCAAAGCTCTGCCGAGCTTGAAGTGGAGCTCTCACAAAGAATGCAGACTCTCTCTCACGAAGCAAACGAGGTAAAGAGCATCTTAGAGATCATCTCCGATATCGCAGACCAGACAAACCTTCTTGCACTTAACGCTGCCATAGAAGCTGCCCGTGCGGGAGAGCATGGACGCGGATTCGCCGTTGTTGCCGATGAAGTAAGAAAGCTTGCAGAACGTACTCAGAGAAGTCTTACAGAGATAAATGCGACCATTAACGTCATTGCTCAATCTATTGTGGATGTAAGCACGCAGATGAATGCTAACTCTGAAGATATTCAAAAGCTATCTGAGAATGCGACCGATGTTGAGGTTAAGATCAATGAGAGTGTAGGAATTGTAAAAGATGCAGTAAGAGCAAGTGATAAGACAGTAAACGACTTTGAGAAGACGGGAAGAGATGTAGAGTTCATTGTCTCTCAAGTTTCAGAGATAAATGAGATATCTTCCAAAAACGCAAGAAACGTAGAGGAGATAGCAGCTGCGGCTGAGCATCTAAACTCTATGACAGATGAGCTTCATGCGAAATTGGAGACGTTTAGGACTTAAGACTAGCTCTCTTCTTCGACAAAAATAGCGTCTAAGAGACCGTCCACAAACTCATACTTGTCAAATGGTGTTAGATTTTCGGGCTGCTCGCCTGTTCCAACGTAGAGGATAGGGAGTTCAAGCGCGTAAGCGATGCTAAAGACGCTTCCTCCTTTTGCAGTTCCGTCAAGTTTGGTAATTATAATGCCGTCAATCCCTATCATCTCATTAAAGGCTTTTGCCTGCGCAATCGCTGAGTTGCCCTGTGTGCCGTCGATGACGAGGATGGTTCTGTGAGGTGCTCCGCTATGCGCTTTATCGCAGATTCTAGCTATTTTTTTAAGCTCGTTTGCTAGATTTGTCTGCGTATGAAGTCTTCCTGCCGTATCAATGATGACGTTGTCAAACTCTCTTGATTTTGCGGAGTCTATGGTGTCGTAAGCAACAGCAGAGCTGTCGTGCCCCTGTTTGGAAGCGATTATGGGGATATCTAGTTTTTTTGCCCAGAGAGTAAGCTGCTCTATAGCTGCGGCTCTAAATGTGTCTCCCGCTCCAAGCATCACTTTTTTGCCCTCACTCTTATAGCGAGCCGCAAGTTTGGATATGGTGGTCGTTTTTCCCGCACCGTTCACACCGACTATCAGTTCGACAAAGGGAGGAGTGAACTTTGGCTCTTCGTAGGATGTGTAGGCTAGGGTGGCAAGCAGCTTTGAGCGAAGAATTTCTCGCGTGACTTTGTCTTGATATATCTCGCGAAGTATAATCTCTACAAGATCGTACTCTACATCCGCTTCGAGTAAAATATCCTCGATCTCATCTTTGCTAAAAGATACTTTCTTCTTTGGAACTACGGACTTGATCGCCTCAGCAGTTTTAGAGAGGGATTTTTTTATAAAACCGAACATCTACTTGCCTAAAGCATTTCTGATGTCGCTGTCAATAAATTCCTCTTCGGTAGCACCGACATAGTAGTTGATAAGCTTTGCATCTCTGTACATCGCCATCGTAGGGATCGGAAATCTCTCGCCAAGCTCAAGTTCTTGTACCAGTTCGTTTACAAGACGGCGGTTTTGATCTGAATTTACCAAAATATATTTAGCTCCGTAAGTATTCGCAAACTCTTGAAGTTTTGCATCTGCGATCTTATCTTCGATAGTTATGCCGACGATAACCAGATCATCTTTATATTTTTCCTGAAGAGAGCTTAGATGGGAAGCCGCCGCGCGGCAAGGAGGACACCAGGTTGCGAATATGTCAAATATAACTATTTTGCCATCAGCGCCTTCAAGCTTAAATCCATTGCCCTCTTTTTTAACGATATACTGCTTTTTATCCAGACCGCTTAGAACATACTCTTTTGCCGCTATCATCTCGTTCGCACTGCTTTTTTTATCTTCGTTGCTTGAACATCCTTGAAAAAGTATTGCCGATATAACTGAAATAACTAAAATATATTTTTTAAACATTTGCTTACCTTGTTTTTAGTAAAATGAGCGAAATTATAGCCATAAAGATTTTATATGCCTCTTACAAAAGCAATTTTTAGACGAAATTGTCTAGAAAAAATTAAAAGCTCTCCCATTCACAACAGATTTTATAAAAATGCAAAAATAGATGCAAAGCTGCTTGAAGAGCTTGGCAGATTTAAAAATCTAAAAAATCTAAAAATACTTTTTTATACCTCTCTCCCTTTTGAGGCGAACACTGCAAAATCAATTGAAAAATTGAGAAAAAAATGTGATATTTTTGTTCCATTTATGGAAGGCGAAAGTTTTAAGATGGTACCATTTAGATTACCGCTGAAGAAAAAAAAGTTTGGTATTTATGAAGCGGGAAAAAGTTTAAGAGATATTAAAAAAGTTGATATAGCCATAGTGCCAGTAGTTGGTGTAGATGGAAATTTACAAAGAGTTGGTTTTGGAAAAGGGATGTATGATCGTTTCTTTGAAAAGTTAAAAAAGAGACCATACACAATTTTTATACAATCAGAGTTTTGTTACACAAAAGAGTTAATTTGTGATGAGTACGACATCACATGTGATTTGATCATTACGCCAAATATTACCGTGCAAAATAAAAATATGGCTCTAAAGAGGAAATAGAATGTTAAATGAGATACTAATCGGGGGCTCGATAGCCTCCGTTAGTGGGCTTATTGGATTTTTCATCTCTAAAAAAATTACTAGTGCTAATTTCGACATATATGTCGAAAAAGCAAAAGCTCAAGCAGGTGCGATCGAAAATGAAGCGCAGATGCTTTTATACAAGGCCAATATAAAATCTCAAGAGATAGAGCTTGAAGCCACAAAGCTTTACGAGAGCGCCAAAGAGAAGGCAAAAGCCGACCTCTATCAAAGAGAAGAGGAAATTGTAAAAAAAGAGCAAAATTTTAAACGCTACAAACAGAATGAAGAGAGAAGACTTCAGGATGAAGTGGCTGTTTTAAAATCTAAACAAGTCGATTTAAAAAGAAATGAAAAATCTCTAAACTCACTGAAAAAAAGATACGAAGAGAAGATAGATGAAGCACTTAATGCCATAGAGCACTGTGCCGGAATGACTAAAGATGAGGCAAAAGCAGTTTTGCTCGAAAAGGTCGAAGAGAAGTCCAGAGCGGAGATAGCCCACATAGTAAGGCGTTATGAAAACGAGGCCAAAGCAGAAGCCAGAAAAAAAGCGAACTATATATTGGCTCAGGCTACAAGCAGGTATGCAGGCGAGTTTGCCGCGGAGAGGCTTACAAATACGATCAATTTGTCGGATGATGAGCTAAAAGGGCGCATCATAGGTAAAGAGGGCAGAAATATTAAAACCCTTGAGACTCTTTTGGGCGTTGATATTATCATAGATGACACGCCAAATGCGATCATGGTAAGCAGTTTTAATCTCTACAGACGCGCAATTGCTACAAAAACGTTGGAGCTTCTTATAGAGGATGGCCGTATACAGCCTGCCCGCATTGAGGAGATTTACACTAAAGTGTGCGATGATTTTGAGTCAGGGATTTTAAACGAGGGTGAAGAGATAGTCGCAGATCTTGACATCGGTGTAATGCATCCTGAGCTTGTGAAACTTATAGGTAAGCTTCGCTATCGTGCAAGTTACGGACAAAATGCACTGGCACACACTCTTGAGGTGGCACACCTGGCGGGGGTTATGACTGCCGAGATGGGCGGAGACGTAAAACTTGCAAAAAGAGCGGGACTCTTACATGACATAGGCAAGGCACTTACGCACGACAATAACGGAAACCACGTCGATCTCGGTGCGGCTATCTGTAACCGTTACAATGAGCACAGTGTAGTTATAAATGCTATTTACGCGCATCACGGATATGAAGAGATAAACTCCATAGAGTGTGGTGCGGTATGTGCGGCGGATGCTCTCTCGGCGGCAAGACCAGGAGCCAGACGGGAAGTTTTGGAGAGCTTCTTAAAAAGAGTGACCGAGATAGAGGAGATAGCATCCGAGCATACAGGTGTAAAGCAGGCTTACGCGATCAATGCAGGGCGTGAGGTGAGAGTCATAGTCAACGCCTCTTTGGTAAATGACGACGAATCTGTTTTGATGGCAAAAGAGATCGCCAAAGAGATAGAGGAAAAAGTGCAGTACCCAGGTGAGATAAAAGTCAACGTAATTAGAGAGAGCAGGGCTGTAGAGTTTGCAAAATAGTCTTTTTTATGGCTTTTGGGCTTTACTCTTTGCTGTTGTAGTTTTTATCTTTTTAGGATGTGCAGCAAAAGAGCAGAGTAACAAACCTGCCGTAAAACATATGATACAGAGCGAAAAACTTCGCATCCTGATGCGCGAACTTGATCTGGTGGTTTATGAGCGTCAAAAAAGCGAACTTGAGAGAGACAAAATGCGCAAGAGGTATGTATTGACTCTTGCAGACACGCTCAAAAAACTCTCGGCAGAAGTTGAAAATATGCCGATGGGAGAACTTGGCAGCGGGCTTACTTCTGATGATTTTTATGAGTACAAAGGATATGCAAAGAGTCTGAATCAGGATGCGAATGAGTTGTATATCTTGGCTCAGAACTATGAGTTTGAGCTTTTGAGCAAGAAGATGGAGGATATAAAGGTCTCTTGCAACTCTTGTCACAAACAGTTTAGGAAAGATCCTTAATCGGTTATGACTATTTTACGTCTTTTTTACCCACTTGTCTTATCTGTGTTGCTGCTTGCTGCAGATGAGGCTCAAAACGATAGCAATGCCACATCCCCCAACTTCTTGGATAATACAATATTTAGCGTTGGCGGAAGAGTACATATAAGTACCATCTTCACCTCCGATCAGTCATCATATTTTGCAGGAAAAATAGCCCTTGATAGCAAAGAAAAGGACGAAGATATCTATGCAAATGCACGTGAGAGCAGACTCTGGACAAAAACTAGAACTCCGACAGAGCAGGGCATATTGCGCACCACGCTGGAGATAGATTTTCTGGGCACGAAAGACGGCAAAGCCGATAAAAACGACTATTACCCCCGTCTAAGACACGCCTTTGTAGAGCTCGGGAGTTTTGGATTTGGTCAGACAAACTCTACTTTCAACTCCGTTTCGGCACTCGATACTATCTCCTACCCGATGGATGACACTTTCGTGCGTCAATCTCTTCTTCGATACACCTACGATAAGGATATGTTTGCATTTGACATCTCTTTTGAGGACCCTAAAACTACGCTTTTAGACAGTAGCAGTTCAAAGATCATAACAAAAGACGATCTGCTTTTTGATCTGGTTCTGCGCTCAAGATATTATCCTCTGTGGGGAGAAGTAGGCATTGCATTTCTATCGCGCAAGATTACCCATAACTCATCAATATATGATACCAAAGATTCCAAATACGGCTATGGGGTTAATCTATCAGGGCGACTTAAGACATTCGCTATGGATGATATCCGCTTTAACATTCACTACGGCGAGGGGAGCGGGCGCTATATCGCCTACGGCGCTTTTAGCGAGGGAGTGATTGACTCAGATGGAGATATCTCGCTTACTCCGTTATACGGGGGTCATCTTGGATATCGCCACTGGTGGAGCCCAAAGCTTCGCTCTACGATCGCTTTTTCTTACGTAGGCGCCGATAACAATCTGGATGTTTTGCAAACGGGGCTTGATAAAGTTACAAAAGAGAGCTACGGCACTCAGGCAAATCTGCTTTGGGTGCCTGTTAAAAATCTTTTAACGGGCTTAGAGTACGCTTGGGCAAAGAGAGAGGTAGAGAGCAAAGAGAGCGGCAGTACGAACTTTTTAAACCTAATCTTGCGTTATGATTTTTAGTAACTATCCTCGATAACATTCATCTCCGAATCGTCATAGGGGTCCATGTGGATAAGAATATGTACATGTTTATCGTCAAAAAGTGCACGAAGCTTTGCTTCGAGCCTGTCTGAGATAAGATGTGCGTCGTAGAGCGATATACTTACGTTAAAGACTATATGAACGGAGATGAATATATGAGAACCAGACTCTCTTGTTTTGAGGTCATGATAGCCGTTAATATCTTTTTGGTTATCTAGAAGCATCTCTATTTTTGCAACATCTTCGGGTGCGGGAGCGGCATCCAGCAGCATTAACATCCCCTCTTTTATGATCGGTGCAGCCGAGTAGATCATATAAATGGCGATGCCCATTCCCAGTATAGGGTCTATAAGATGCTCGCCTGTGTAAGATATAAGCAGAAGTGCGAGCAGGATGGCGCCGTTTGAGAAAAGGTCTGTTTTGTAGTGAAGCGCATCTGCTTTGATGACCATATTTTTTGTTTTTTTTGCAACGTGATTTAAAAAAGCTACCAGAAAAGCGGTTATGACAAACGAGGCGATCATAACGGCAACGCTAGTACCGAGATACTCCATCGGTTTGTAGTTTACAATTTTTGAAATTGCTTCGTAAAATATAAATAGTGCCGAAAACGAGATGACAAACCCCTCTATGACGGCGGCTAAAGGCTCGATCTTGCTGCGCCCGAAATGAAACTTGTCGTCGGGGTCCTTCTCAGCACTGTTTAGTGCGAAGTAGTTAAAAAGAGATACCGTCAGGTCAAGAAGCGAATCAATTGCAGAGGCTAAAACAGCAATGGAGCCGCTAAATATTCCAACAGTCATCTTCATTAGCACAAGCAGAGCCGCAACACTTGTCGAGACGACCGTAGCTTTCTTTTCGAGTCTCATAAAATTCCTTATAGCTATCTTTTGATACAATTATAATTAAATTTTTTTAAGATAAAGTATAAGATGAACATAGATGCATTAAGAGAAGAGCGACAGAAGTGGATGCTCTGGAAAAATATAGCTCCGCTTCGTGAAGCTCTTGATGGTTTAGAGGATGGCTCATGGAGCGTAGAGCTCGGAGATGTTGTGAAAATAAGCGGCAGTTACCCGGACCCATCAGAGATAGAGAGAGTCGCGCGTATGATGATGCCTTGGAGAAAGGGGCCTTTTGAACTCTTTGACACATATATAGACTCAGAGTGGAGAAGCAACCTAAAATACAACCTGTTGCGCAAACATTTTAATTTAAAAGATAAGAGAGTTGCCGATATAGGGTGTAACAATGGATATTATCTTTTTAGAATGCAGGAGGACTCTCCGAAATCTCTTGTAGGTTTTGACCCTTCACCGCTTTACAAGACGCAGTTCGATTTTATAAATCACTTTGCCAAAAGCGAGATCGTCTACGAACTTTTGGGCGTAGAACACTTAGAGTTTTACGAAGAGAAGTTTGATACTATTTTTTGTTTGGGGGTTCTTTATCACAGAAGCGATCCCGTTGCTATGCTAAAGTCTCTCTACAGGGGGCTTGATAAGCAGGGTGAGGTGATACTTGACACCTTTTATATAGAGGGGGATGATGATATGTGCCTGTGTCCAGAGTCCTCATACTCCAAGATACCGAATATCTATTTCGTGCCTACTGTAAAAGCGTTGAAAAACTGGTGTATAAGAGCAGGATTTAGCGGTTTTGAAGTTTTGGAGAAAACCGTGACAAACAGTGACGAACAGAGAAAGACCTCTTGGATAGAGGGACAGTCGCTGGAAGATTTTTTGGATAAAGATGACAACACAAAGACCGTAGAGGGTTATCCGGCCCCTGCAAGAGTATATGTAAAATTAACTAAGGACAGCAAATGAGCGATAGAGAAGATAAAGATTTTGAAGATAATGAAGAGCTTGAAGTAGAAGATTACAGAGCCAAAGATGACGTGATGCTGAAAACTCACGAGGAGATCAACCGTGATCTATGCGGAGAGATCGAGAAGATGGATGTAGGGTATGTAAAGTTAAAGCTTGTAACTACTCATGACATGATCGCCGACTCTAAGGGCCTGATACACGGCGGGTTTATTTTCGGTGCAGCTGATTATGCCGCTATGGCTGCCGTCAATGAGAGAAACGTTGTTTTAGTGGCAAGCAACTGCCAGTTTCTCTCCCCCGTTAAATTTGGCGATATAGTGAATTTTACCGCTAAGGTACGTCACAAAGAGGGCAGAAAGAGAAATGTGCGTGTCACGGGCAATGTTTTGGACATTAAAGTTTTTGACGGTGAGTTTAAGACCGTAGTGACCGACAGGCATGTGTTAAAGCTAAAACTTACAGAGGATGAGGGCGAAGAGGAGTATCACCAGCACCACGAACACGACTAGGAGCGTTTAAAGATTGGCTATCCAGTAGTCGCTGTACTGCTGCTCCTGCTTTATCGTGGTCGTGCTCCCGTGCCCCGGATATATTGTTTTGTCATACGGGATCTTTTTAAATTCTCCAAGAGACTCTCTCATCTGCTGGGGTGAGGAGTAGGGAAAATCCGTGCGCCCGATAGAACGTTCAAATATAAAGTCCCCGCTAAACATAGCATCTCCTATCTCTATTGTTGAGCATCCTGGAGTGTGCCCAGGAAAATGACGAAACTTTACTTTGACCCCGTTAAAATCAAACTCCTGATTAGGCTCTACCTCCACGTCAGGTTTTGAAGGCGGCAGATCTGGGCTCCAGCTGGAGCCTTGAAGAAGCATTGTATCCTCTTTTGGAGTGTATAGCGGAACTCCCAGTCTCTTTTGAAGCTCGGCATTACTCCAGACGTGGTCGAAATGTCCGTGAGTATTTAATATTGCTACGGGATGGGTAACATTCTGCATGACCCACTCTACTGCACCCATGCCGGGGTCAATGATAAAATCCATTCCATCTACTGTAACTATGTAGCAGTTAGTTTGATAATCTCCCATCGCTTTTGCTTTTATCTTCATTACACAACTCTTTTTTAGGACAATTGTAACCTACTAATATAAATATTTTTGCGCATATAGTTACTAAAGTTTGATATAATATTTTTTGTTAAACTTCTTTAAAGGTTGGTGATGGGAAAGTATGAGCTCATATCGGAGTATCTGCAATATTTTTTGGACGATGAAGTTCGTAAGACGGGGATGCAAAACGTTGTTTTAGGACTTAGCGGCGGTATAGACTCAGCAGTCGTTGCCGTACTTGCCCAAAGAGTGTTCGGAGATAATCTTTTATGCGTAAAGATGCCTTCTCACTACTCTTCACAAAGTTCTTTGGATGATGCAGATGAACTCTGTCGGGATTTTAAACTAAACTCCATAACGGTTTCCATTGAGCCGATGTTAAAGGCTTATGAAGAGTTAAATCCCGATATGGACAATCTAAGACGCGGAAATCTCTCCGCAAGGCTTAGAATGAGCACTCTTTTTGATATCTCTGCAAAGCATAATGCATTGGTCTTAGGAACTAGCAATAAAAGCGAGCTTATGCTTGGATATGGAACGCTTTACGGAGATCTTGCCAGTGCGCTAAACCCTATAGGCGATCTATACAAGAGCGAGATATATGAGCTTGCAGAGCATCTTGGCGTAACCAGAAGCATCATGCAAAAAGCTCCCTCAGCTGATCTGTGGGACGGGCAGAGCGATGAAGCCGATCTTGGTTACAGTTACGCTAAGCTTGATGAAGCGCTCAAATATTACGTTGAAGATAGATTAAGCAGAGAAGAGATTGTCAAAAAAGGGTGTGACGAGAGTATGTTCGATATGATCGTCGAGAGGATATTTAGAAACCAGTTTAAGAGAAAAATGCCTCTTATTGCCAAGTTGACATCTAGAACAATAAACCATGATTTTAATTACCCAAGAGATATTACACTATGAAGGATGAGAGAATGAAAGTCGCATTTTGCAGATATGAGAGCAGCAGAGAAGCACACTCGAACGTGAGTGATGTTTTGGATCAAGAGGATATAAGTCAGGTAGAGGAGCTTGAAGCGGAGTTTGCTTCATATATAGGCGTCGATCATGCACTGGCGACATCGCACGGCACATCGGCCCTGCATCTGGCTATGCTGGCACTCGATTTAAAAAGAGGCGACAAGATAGTCTGCTCTGTAAATGCGCACCCCAACGTTCCGGAAGTAGTACGTCATTTTGATGCCGAACCCATCTTTATAGATATTGATTCTGAGAGCTATAATATCAATCTTGACAAACTGGAGAAATATCTCGAAGATAACAGCGCAAAAAAACTAAAAGCCGTTATTGTCACGCATGTTGCGGGTCAGTGTGTCGATCTGGAGAGACTTTACGCAATGGCAAAGAGGTTTGACGTAAAGGTTGTCGAGGATGCCTGCGAGGCTTTAGGGGCAACTTACAAAGGCGAGAAAATAGGCTCAACCGGAGCCGATATTACCTGCTTTAACTTCTCCTCGCATCTCAAAAGAGATATCTGTAACGGCGGTATGCTTGTTTCAAACTCCTCTGAGATCATTGAGCGTGCGAAACTGCTTCGCTCACACGCTATGAAGAGAGACGAAGACTCTTTGGAGTATATCTACGACGTTGTAGACATCGGGTTTGACTACTCTATGAGCCAGCTGAGTGCGGCATACATAAGAGCGCAGATAAAAGAGCAGGATAAGAACCTTCAAAGGATTCAAGCCATAGCACAGATGTACAATAAGGCTCTTGACGGAGTGGAGCACGTGACAATACCAAAGCCTAAAAGCGATGACCACCCTTACTCTTTATATATTATCAAAGTAGATAAAAATAGGGATTCATTCGCACTTGAACTTAAAAAGCAGGGCGTTGAGGTAGGACTTCACTATATCCCGCTTCACTTTTTGACATACTATAAGAACAAATACTCACTGAAAGTGAATAATTTTCCGGTAGCACTTACAACGTATCAGCAGGTTATGTCGTTGCCTATCTATGCAAGCATGGAAGATAAAGAGGTGCAGTACGTGATCGAGAAGATAAAAGCGGTAGCATCGACAAGAGTTTAAAGCAAAAAATTGAAAAAAAAGATAATCTTTTGGGTTGAGGAGTATTTCTACAACCCAAACCCCTTTCAAAGAGTTCTCTCTCTTTTACTTCTTCCGCTTAGTTGGGTCTACTGTTTTGTGATGTTCTTGCGCTTTAAAAGCAAAAATAGCGAAGATCTTGGCATAGATGTTATCGGGATCGGAAACCTGAGTGTCGGCGGAAGCGGCAAGACCCCGCTTGTGACTGCTCTTGCATCAAGATACGAAGATGCGGCGGTTGTTTTAAGAGGATACGGACGTAAGAGCTGCGGTCTTGTAGTAGTAAGCAGCGGCGGTAATATCTTATGCGATGTAGAGATGAGCGGCGATGAGGCCATGATATATGCGCACAAGATCCCAAAGGCGATCGTCATAGTAAGCGAAGAGAGAAAAAAAGGGGTACTAAAAGCCAAAGAGATGGGCGCTAAAATCGTCTTTTTGGATGACGCCTACTCAAAGCATGAGATAAAAAAGCTTGATATCGTAATAGAAGTAGAGAGCAAAAACTCATCTTGCCTGCCTTCAGGTCCTTTCAGAGAGAGGCTTTGGAATAACAAAGAGGTTCTTGTCGTAAAAGAGGGAAGAGATTTTAAAAGAGTGGTTGAACTTAAAAATAAAAGTGATAAAATGTCGCTTATAACTGCCATAGCAAGACCAGAGCGTCTTGATGGTTATCTGCCTGAGGTACTCAGCAAAAACTACTTTGAAGATCATCACTCATTTACAAAAAGTGAGGTTTTTGATATTCTTCAAAGAGACAAAGCAGAGTCGGCTTTAGTGACATATAAAGATTTTGTAAAACTGGAGCAGTTCGGTTTAGAGCTTTCACTGCTGGATATGCATCTGGAAGTAGATGAAAATATTTTTAAAAAAATAGATGATTATAGGGGATTTGGTAATGCAAAAAAAGATTGAAACAGTTCAGACGCTTCTTGAAGCCCTGCCGTTTATAAAAGAGTTCAATAAAGAGATAGTGGTCATTAAATACGGCGGTTCGGCGCAGGAGTCCCCACAATTAAAAGAGAGGTTCGCACAGGACATTTTGCTTATGTATCTGGTGGGGATCAAGCCTGTTATAGTTCATGGCGGCGGCAGACAGATAAACGAGATGCTTGATGCGCTAAGCATTGCTCCGAAGTTTATAGACGGTCAGCGCGTGACTTCAAAAGAGGTTATGCGCATCGTTGAGATGGTTCTAAGCGGAGAGATAAACAAAGAGATAGTCTCGCTTCTTAACTCCCACGGCGCAAAAGCTATAGGTATCAGCGGAAAAGATGCGAAGTTTATCACTGCAAAGGCAAAAGATTTTGCAAAGTGGGGACTTACGGGAAATATTACAGAAGTTAAATCTGAAGTGATCTCAAATCTGATAGCCGAGAAGTTCATACCTGTGATCGCTCCGATAGCCGACGGAGGAGAGATGGGGCATCCGGGCTTTAATATCAACGCAGATCTCTGCGCATCTTATGTCGCTAAGTCGATCGGCGCAAATAAGATCATATTTTTAACAGATACTGCAGGTGTTTTAAACAATGACAAAGAGCTCTTCAGCACGCTTACAAGAGATGAAGTAGAGGCTCTAAAGACTGACGGGACGATTCACGGCGGCATGGTACCAAAAGTAGATGCCTGTCTTGAAGCAGTAGAGGGCGGTGTTCATAAAGCACATATAATTGACGGAAGAATAGAGCACTCTCTGCTCTTAGAACTGTTTACATCCGCAGGTGTCGGAACGCAGATAGTTCTTTAGTTTTTTCTGGCCGCTTTATAGAAGAGTTTCTCGGTAGAGACCTCTTTTGGCATAGTCTCGTTATGCAGAATACTCTTGGTCAGTATCTTTGCCAGATATGGACCGTAAACAAATCCTCTTGAACCAAGTGCATTAATTAGGTACATATTTGGATAATACTCCAGCATCTCGGGCGGGATCTTTGTCCCGTTTTTAATAGAGGGATGTTTTTTAAGGCTTCTCTCATAATCAACTACTTTTCCGATTACAGGGAAATAGCTTTTAATAGTAGCTCTTGCTCCCTTGTATGTTTTTACAACTTCAAGGTCTTCAAGTTTTATAAGTTCTTCCGCCTGCTTTAGAAGAGTCGCTATCTGCACTTCGTCGCTGTTTATATAATAAGCACATTTGTCACAGGTCGTTAGACACTCCATCTTCTCATCGTCATGCCTCTGCTGTGTTGCTCCGATGGATATGGTGCCGTCTTGTTTGTTAGTTGAGACGGATATGGATTTATGGATGTTAAAAGGAACTTTCGTCGTTGTCTTTACATCTACTCTAAGCCCGAAAATAGGCGATATCTTCATATATGGTATCTCTACTAAAGAGCTGCCAACTCCTTGAGCCAAGATGATGCTTCTGGCTTTTATATCATCTATGGTGTAGAAGCCATCCTTAAAACAGAGCTCCTTTACATCTCTTTTGTAAAAATCACACTTCTTTGTAAGTTCTAGGCATATCTGCAGAGGGTCTATGACTGCCGCATTCTCATAGAAGAAGCCATCTATATTCATAAAATTTTTTGATATTTCGTGCAGTTTTTTTGAATCAAGATACTTATGTTTAATGCTGTTTTGAGAGAGCTTTTTTTCATCAAAATTACTATCCGCTACTCTAAGAACCCCTTTTTTATCTACTGCTTTGCTCAGCAGTTTTTCATAAAAATCCAAGGAGTACTCAAGTGCCGCGTTTACCAAAGAGTTGTAGGGATTTTTTTTGCCGGGCAGGGGTGATAAAAATGCTCCTGCAGCACCGCTTGCTCCTCCTGCGATGCCCTCCCTGTCTATGAGTGCGACGCTTTTGTTCTCTTTTTGTAAAAAATAAGCCATGCTGCATCCCGCACTTCCGGCCCCGATTATTAAGAAGTCATATATTTTCATTTCGGTATTATACTTAACATTCAAGTTTATATTGTTTTTGTGATGTTATAATCGCGGAAATAAAATTAGGATGTAAAATAATGTATGGACTTTTTGATGATGAAGATGATCTATTAACAGGCTCGCCAAAGAGCAAGTTGATGGATATTGTTTTTAATGCGAACAATGATGTTGTAAGATACGAGTTAGAGAATTTTATCGACAGAGCAGCTGCTATGGAGATGATGATAAGAGAGAAGTGCGGCGATAAATTCAGCGATGACGGCGATGAGATAGAAAAAGAGATACGCTCTTTCATTCTCTCAAGAAGAGACGAAGTCGATGATTTTGCAAAAAACTTATATATCGAAATGATGGGTTCAATTTTATCAAAGAGCGAATAGTTGAAAACGGTTTTACGACTATTTGCTCTTCTGCTCTTTAGTTTTAGTTTCATTTTTGCAAATAATTTTGCACAAAGCAGAGAAATGTCACTAAAAAAAGATGAGCAAAAGAAAATTCTTGTAAAATATGACAACAAAGAGAAAATCTTTAAATTTAGATGGACGCTCTATAAAAACGGCGGATTGGTAGTTTTTAGAGAATACGACAGAATTGTCGCTCAAAATATACTCTATTTAAGACACAAAAACCAAAGTTTCAGGGTTGAGCTAAAGACGAGGGGCGCGGATTTTTACAATACGCCCTATATGTTTGTTAAATTTAAAGAGTTTGACCAAAAGTCAAAAGAGGCACTGTTTGAGATCTTTTTATCGGATGATAAGGGACAGATAGTGCTTGAAGATCCAATAACGGCTAAAGAGGGATGATGCACAGAGTTGAGAGTGAAATAGCAAGATTAATTAAAGAGATAGAGTATGATGAAGTAACACAACTTTTCAACACGCTATCAGGTGGCAAGAGACTTAGAGCAAAGCTGATTTTAAAGATCGCGCCATCAAGCCAGAAAGCCCCTCTTTTAGCAGCGATCGTAGAACTTATCCACGCTGCGAGCCTGCTTCATGATGATGTAATAGACGAAGCAACCCTAAGACGCGGCGTAGCTTCCGTAAATGCTACCGAGGGGAGCAAAAATGCCGTTATGCTGGGAGATATTTTATACTCAAAAGCTTTTAGTGAACTTGTTTCTTTTGAGAGGGATATCGCCAAGACAATATCATCAAGCGTTACCGCTCTAAGCAAGGGTGAGATGATGGATGTAAAAATGGCGCAGAGTTTTAACGACGATGAAGAGAAGTATCTTGAGATGCTATATCTAAAAACTGCTACTCTTATTGAAGCCGCAGCTCGCTCAGCCGCTCTTCTAGCAGGCAAAGACCCTCTCTCTCACGCCCTCTACGGAAGAAATCTCGGTCTCTCTTTTCAGATAATAGACGATATACTCGACATCACAAGTGATGAGGCAACTCTTGGAAAGCCAGCAATGAACGATTTTGTTGAAGGTAAATGTACACTGCCGTATATTTATCTTTACAAACTCTTGAGCGGTGATGAAAAAGAGAGGCTAAAGAGTCTGCATGCAAAGGTCTTGAGCGAAGATGAGAGCGCATGGATCAGAACTAAGATGCAAGAGCACAAAACTATAGAGAGATCTTTTGAGTTGGCACAAAAATTATCGGATGAGGCGATGAATGCGATGAGAGATGACGAAGAGCTCATAAATATTTTACAGACCATGATAAAAAGAAGTTACTGATGCACTATTTAAATATAAGTTTTTCACATAAAAATTCGACTATGGAAGTAAGAGAGAAGCTCTCTTACAAAGATGAACAAGCCAAGATGGGATGTTTGGCTAAGTTAAACTCAAGCCCTGCGATAAACGAATCTATATTGATCTCTACCTGTAATCGCATGGAAGTGTTCTGCAGCTGCAGCGACGTGGCAGAAGCGACACAGCATATATTTGATATGTTAACGGCAAGGTCGGGCATCTCGATCGATGAGCTTGAGGGAAGAGCGAGCATATTTGATGACAGCAGTGCAATTCATCATATATTTTCGGTAGCCTCTTCGCTTGATTCCATGGTCGTAGGAGAGACACAGATCGCAGGTCAGCTAAAAGATGCATTTAGATTCTCATACGACAAGGGCTTTTGCGGTCAAAAACTTGCCCGTGCGATGCACCATGCCTTTAAGTGTGCTGCAAAAGTCAGAAATGCGACCGACATCTCTTCAAAACCTGTCTCCATAGCAAGCGTGGCAGTTGCAAAACTAAAATCTGTTCTAGATAGTGTCGAGGGTAAAAAAGCGTTGGTCATAGGTGTCGGAGAGATGTCTGAGATCACCGCCAAACATCTGGTCTCCAGCGGGGCTGACGTATATATTATGAACAGAACATCAAGCAAAGCTAAAAAATTGGCAGAGGATTGCGGAGCTAAAACTCTGGATATGTGCCAACTGCCAAAAGCGGTAAATGATTTTGAGATCCTTTTTACGGCGACTTCGGCTTCTGAGCCTATAATAACAGATGAGATCATACAGCCGTGCGACTTTGAGAGATACTGGTTTGATATGGCGCTTCCGCGTGATATAAACTACCATAAAGGTGAGCGAATCAACCTCTATGTAATAGATGATCTGAAAAATATCGTAGATGAAAATATCTCTCTTCGCGAAGATAGTGCTAGAAAAGCTCACGGTATAGTGGGAAGAAGCACGGTGGAGTTCTTTGAGTGGCTGAACACTCTAAACATAGAGCCAATGATCAAAGAGATATATCAAAAGGCTTTTGAAGCTGCAAGAGTAGAGACACAAAGAGTCATCAACAAAGGTTTTATTCCAAAAGAGTATGAAGAACAGATCGCTAAGATGAGCGAGCAGGTAATGAAGAGATTCCTTCATGAGATGACCTCTAAAATGCGAAGCGTATCAGAAGAGTCAAAAGCGGATATGGTGACAAGTGCTCTGCAGTTTTTGATACAAAAAGATAAAAACGACATGCCTGATAAATACAAGTGCGAGCATGCCTTAAACATTATAGAAGGAAGATAATTGAGAAGAAGCAGAGCGTTTGTTCCGACAACAAAAGAGGCGCCATCCGATGCAACACTACCTAGCCATAAATTTTTAATCAGAGGTGGTTTTATAAATCAACAGGGTGCAGGTCTTTATAACTTTATGCCTCTGGGCAAGATTGTGTTAGAAAAAATAAGAGCTATTGTAAAAGAGGAGCTTGATCGCTCGGGGTGCCAAGAGGTACAGCTTAGTTTTGTGACACCGATCGGTTTGTGGGAGAGAAGCGGCAGATCCGAGGCTATGGGAAAAGAGATGCTTCGCATAAAGGACAGACACGAAAACGAGTTTGTGCTTAGTCCTACAAACGAGGAAGCAATGGTAGAGCTCGTAAAGAACAGAATTACCAGCTATAAAGACCTGCCTCTTAACCTCTACCAGATAAACACGAAGTTTCGCGATGAAGCAAGACCTAGATACGGGCTTATGCGCGGTCGTGAGTTTTTGATGAAAGACGGATACTCTTTTCACTCCTCTGTAGAGGATATGGTAAGAGAGTTCGATCTTATGGAAGAGACCTATAAAAAGATATTTACCAGACTAGGGCTTGATTTTAGAGTAGTTGCTGCCGACAGCGGTGCTATCGGCGGAGAGGGAAGCAAAGAGTTTCACGTTTTGGCAAACAGCGGCGAAGATACTCTTGTAGTTTGTGAAGCTTGTGATTACGGCGCAAATATAGAGACCATCTATGAGAGTGAAGAGGAGATCGACGCACTAAAAGCGAAATCTTATGAGGAGCTTCAAGAGCTAACCATTGAGAAGCGCTGCTCTTGCGGATCTGAGCTTCATTTCAAAAAAGGGATCGAAGTCGGGCATATTTTTCAGCTCGGCACCAAATACTCTGCAGCGCTTGAAGCGCATTTTAACGACGAAAACGGCAGATCGAAACCTTTTGAGATGGCTACGTTCGGCATAGGCGTGAGCAGACTTGTGGCGGCTATTATTGAGCAGAACCATGATGAGAGCGGATGTATCTGGACAAAAGCGACCGCTCCATATGTGGTCAATATTATGATCTCAAATATTAAAGACAGCGCTCAGGTAAGCCTTGGCGAAGAGCTTTATAAAAAACTTCAAGAATCAAATGTGGATGTTATGCTTGATGATTCCAAAGAGAGATTCGGCTTTAAGATGAAAGATGCGGAGCTTATAGGTTTTCCGTACACGGTCGTCATAGGTAAAGAGCTTGAAAACGGTCTTGTTCAGATATTTGAGAGAAGAACAAAAGAGAACATCTCCGTAAAAACTGATGTTGTTTATGAAAAAATCATGGAACTTCTAAAATAATGATATATTTTATACTCTACCTCTTTTTAGAAGTGATTATCTCGGTAAACATATCATCTGCCATCGGCGGTTTGGCAACATTTTTTGAGATACTTCTGAGCGCATTTATCGGTCTTATGATACTTGCGAATTTCAGATCTACCCTTAGAGAAAATTTTATGGCCGTATCATACAACTGTATCGATCTGCAGCAGTTTCAAAGCCTCAATCTTTTTACCATCATAGGTGCGATACTTTTAATAGTTCCTGGCTTTTTAACGGACATAATAGGGGCTCTGCTGCAGTTTAGCATATTTACTACTATGCTTGTTAATCGTTATAATGTAAAATCAGACAAGTGTAAAAAAGAAGATGAATACAACAGTTTAAAAAAGGATAGTGATGTCATTGATGTTGAAATTATTAGCGACAATAGTTCTAATAAGTAGTTTTGCAAATGCGCAAGATCTAGAACAGAAAATAGAGACCTTTATAGAGAACAGTTTTGATAATAATCCAAACATAAAATCTATGAATGTCAAAGTTTTAGGCAAAAACAGCGTTGAAGGGCATGAAAACTGGAGTGCATATATTGTCGAGCTGGATGCGATCTTAAAAAAAGACGGGCGACAGGTGACTCAAAAGATGCTCTGGTTCTCTGATGGAAAAGTTCTGACCAAAGAGCTTTTTGACATAGAAAGTGCCAAAGAGATGGGTGATTTTGTCACTATCCCTTTTAAAGACGAGTACTACAAAAGAGAGAACCTGATCTCAGGGAATCCAAATGCAAAATATAGAGTTGCGATATTTTCCGACCCGCTATGTCCGTTTTGTAAATCTTACGTTCCTGAAGCGATCAACTATATGAAAAAAGAGCCGAACAAATATGCAGTGTATTATTATCATTTTCCACTAGAGACGCTTCACCCTGCCGCTGTCGAGCTCGTAAAAGCCGCAATAGCCCTTGAGCTCAAGGGGAGAAAAAATGTAGTGCTTGACCTTTACAAGGTCAAGGTAGATCCAAAAGAGAGATCTCATGAGAAGATACTAGCTGAGTTCAACAAGACCATGAAGTCAAACATCAAGCCGTTTGAACTACTCTCAAAAGAGGTGACAGCTCATTTTAAGAGTGATCTTGAGATAGCTGAGAAGATGATGGTCAACGGTACGCCGATGGTCTTTTTTGACGGGAAGTTAGATAAAACAAAAATGAAATATAAAGAGGCAAAATAATGAAAAAATTAGTAATAGCAACAAGGGGTTCACAGCTTGCACTTTGGCAGTCAAACCATATAAAGGCTGTATTGGAGGAGCAAAATCCCGGTTTAGAGGTAGAGCTTAACGTGATCGTGACTACGGGGGACAGGATTCAAGATAAAGCGCTTTCAAAAATAGGAGGCAAGGGACTATTTTTAAAAGAGCTTGAGGAAGCGATGTTAAGAGGCGAGGCTCAGATCGCGGTTCACTCTCTTAAGGATGTTCCTACGGTTATGCCTGACGGGCTTTTGTTGGCTGCTATTACGGAGAGAGAGGATTGCAGAGATGCACTTCTTTCCCAAAAGTATGCAAATATTGATTCTCTTCCGCAGGGTGCAGTAGTGGGAACATCTTCTCTCCGCCGCCGTATGCAGATAGAGAAACTTCGTCCGGATCTGGTCATAAAAGATCTAAGAGGCAATGTAGATACAAGAATAAGAAAGCTAAAAGAGGGGGAGTTTGACGCTATTATTCTGGCGGCTGCTGGTATAAACAGACTCTCTTTGCTTGATGCCGTAAAATATGTATACCCGATCTCTTTAGAGGAGATGGTTCCGTCTATGGGGCAGGGAGCACTCGGAATTGAAGCTGTAAACGATGCAGAGGTCTTAAAGATAGTTGCGGGACTTGAAGATGAGTACAGCAGAATAGAGACTACTATCGAGAGAAGTTTTGTTGATGAGCTTGAAGGCGGATGTCAGGTGCCTATCGGTGTAAATGCATCTGTTTTAGAGGATGGAAACGTAAGCATTAAAGCAGTTCTTGGTCTTCCTGATGGAACTGAGATGCTGAGTGATTCAAAAATAACATCTAAAAAAGATTACCAAAGCGTAGGCAGAGAGATGGCATCGGAGTTTATAGCAAAAGGTGCTAAAGAGCTGCTTGCACGTGCTGAAGCCATGATGGAAAACAAATAGAATGAAGAGAACTATCGAGCTTCTTAGAAAAAATGATGAGTTAAGAGTAATAGAAGAAGAGCTTGATATATATCTTGAGATACCTCACCTGGCTTATGCAGAGGTAAAGAAAAAAGATGGCGGCAAGGCACTTCTCTTTACAAACGTAGTCGATAAGAAAAGTGGCAAAAAATTTCAAGAGAGCGTTTTTATGAACGTTTTTGGTTCATACAGACGTTGTGAACTGCTCTTTGGAAGAACAATAGAATCTGTCGCGGATGAGATCACAAAACTACTTCATATGAAGCCCCCCGAAGGTTTTTTTAACAAGCTCTCAATGGCGGGCGAACTCTTCGCTCTTAAAAATATATTTCCAAAAAAGCTAAAGGGCAGCGGTGCTTGTCAGCAGGTGAAATATTTAAATGAAAATATAGACCTCTACAAGCTTCCGGTACTTACCACATGGGAGCAAGACGGCGGTCCTTTTATAACAATGGGTCAGGTCTATACTCAGAGTCTTGACGGCGAGATGGTAAATCTTGGAATGTACAGACTTCAGGTCTATGACAAAAATCATCTCGGGATGCACTGGCAGATACATAAAGACTCTTCGCACTTCTTCGATCAATACCAAAAAGCCGGCAAAAAGATGCCTGTCTCAATTGCTATCGGTGGAGACCCGCTATATACCTGGTGCGCAACGGCTCCGCTTCCTTACGGCGTAAACGAGCTGTTGATGTACGGACTTATAAAAAAAGAGCCTGCAAGACTTGTGAAATCTCTTACAACGCCTCTATATATTCCGCAAGATGTTGATTATGTCATTGAGGGGTGGGTTGATACTCATGATCTGAAAGTTGAGGGTCCTTTTGGGGACCATACCGGTTACTATACGCTAAAAGAGCCGTATCCAGTTATGGAAGTAAGCGCGATTACCACTAAGAAAGAGCCAGTCTTTTTGGCTACAGTTGTGGGTAAGCCGCCGCTTGAAGATAAATATATGGGCTGGGCAACAGGGAAAATATTTTTTCCTCTTCTAAAAACGACCGCTCCAGATCTTATTGATTATCACATGCCTGAGAACGCAGGTTTTCACAATCTTATATTAGCTAAGATGAAACCGCTCTATAAAGGCCACGCAAAGCAGTTTATGCACGCTTTTTGGGGCGCTGGGCAGATGAGTTTTGTAAAACATGCTATATTTTTGGATGAAAAGGCTCCTACACTTGAGAACTACGAGGCAGTTGCCACATATATACTCGATAGGTTCGCGCCTAAATCTCTCTTTATAACAGAGGGTATTTTAGACGCTCTTGACCACTCCTCGCCTGAAGCGTTAGTCGGAGGAAAACTAGGGATCGATGCTACATCCGCAAATAAGATTGAAGCGCCTCAGCTTCTTGGCGATGACGAGTTGTTAAGAAGGGTAAAAGAGCTTGTTCCGGATGCTGTTAACCTTCATCAGTTTATGAGAAGAACAAAGAATCCTATAACCGTTATCTCCGTTAAAAAAACAAAAAATGCAAAAAACTATTTTGACGCTTTGGTAGAATTGAGCATGCACATGAGAATTGTTGTATTTGTCGATGAAGCAAAAAATGATATTTTCAATCCATATATGCTCATCTGGAGAGTTACAAACAATATGGACGCCATGAGAGATGTTTACATATCTGCTTTGATGGTCGGGATAGATGGAACAAACAAAAATCTTCTCGACGGATTTAGCAGAGAGTGGCCTGATGATGTTGAGTGTACGCAGAGTGTTGTAGATGCTCTAAAGCAAAAAGGCGTGTGGGATTTGAGCGATAAAATGTATGAAAAGTTTCAATTGTGATTATTTAATCTCTTTTTTATTTGTTATAAGGTTAATATAATAAATAGTGATGTAACATAGTCAATCATTATAGGGGTTTGACGCATGAATAAGTTTTTAATGTTTGTCCTGTCTGTATCAATTTTTACTTCAATAACTGCGAGTGCTGCAATATACAAGGGGCAAAGAGAGTTTGTAAGAAATTGTGTCAAGTGCCACAAAGCAGGGCAAAGCTACATTGCAACAAAAAGAAAGATAGAGTGGAAGAGCTATACCAGGGCTAAAGGAAAGAGACTGCAGGATATTCACTTAAATAGTGAAGAAGCCAAAAAGTCTCATAAATACTTCGAGAGCAAAAAGTTTTCAAAAAATGTAAGACATTTAGAGGATTTTTTACTCGAATACGCAAAAGACAGCGGCAACGTACCGGCTTGTAATTAAAATATAACTTCAGCAGAGAGAAGGAGTGCCACTTCGCCTCTTTGCAAAGTCTCTTCACTTTGTAAAAATCACTTAATTTAGCTAAAATACCGAACTTTTTAATTTAATACCAAATGTAGCTATAGTTAACTACATTTGGTATATCAAGGAATAATTATGGAAAAAATGTGGTCAGGTCGTTTCTCTACGGGCACATCAAATCTTTTAGATCAGTTTAACGCATCCATCATGTTTGATAGAAAACTATACCGTGAGGACATAGAAGGTTCTTTGGCACATGCCCAGATGCTTGCAAAGCAGGGCATTTTAACTGCCGATGAACTCTTGCAGATCACACAGGGACTATCTCAGGTCAAAGATGAGATAGAGTCCGGCTCATTTGAGTGGAAAATATCGGATGAAGATCTTCATATGGGGATAGAGAAGCGTCTAACGGCAATCATCGGTGATGCAGGAAAAAAACTCCATACCGCAAGAAGCAGAAACGATCAGGTCGCTGTAGATTTCCGCCGTTATGTTCTTCGTAAAAATTTGGAACTTGTGGATGCCATTAAGCTGTTAATGCAGGAGATATTGGTCGTTGCATCCAAGCACACAGAGACTCTTATACCGGGGATGACACATCTTCAGCATGCACAGCCCATCAATTTTGCTTTTCATCTTGGAGCGTACCTCTCAATGTTTAAAAGAGATATCGAGAGATTTGAGAGCTCACATAAAAGAAACAACGTCTCTCCTCTTGGATGTGCTGCACTTGCAGGAACACCGCATAAAATAGACAGAGATATGACGGCTCAGCTTCTGGGCTTTGAGAGTGTGAGCGTTAACTGCCTTGATACCGTAAGTGACAGAGATTTTGCACTGGAGATATTGTTTAACATATCTACAATGATGATGCACATCTCACGCCTTAGCGAAGAGCTGGTCATGTGGTCCAGCTATGAGTTCAAGTTTATAGAGCTCAGCGATGAGTACTCTACCGGTTCTTCAATTATGCCGCAGAAGAAAAACCCTGACGTTCCTGAACTTCTTCGCGGCAAGACGGGTCGTGTCTACGGCTCTTTAATGGGGCTTCTGACTGTTATGAAAGCTCTTCCTCTGGCATATAACAAAGATACGCAAGAGGACAAAGAGGGCGTTTTTGACGCGGTTGAGACAGCTGAAATATCATTAGAGATATTAAAAGAGGCTATCAAGACGATGCAGGTAAAAGAGAAAAATATGAACAGTGCCTGTAAAATAGGGCACTTGAGCGCTACCGACCTAGCGGACTATCTGGTTCAAAAGTGCGACATCCCATTTAGAGAGGCACACTTCATTACGGGTAAGGCCGTTGCAAAAAGCGAAGAGCTGAAAATTGATCTAAGCGATATAGAGCTGAAATATCTTCAAGAGATAGATGAGAGAATCGGCGAGGATGTTTTAGAGTTTCTCTCAATTGACAACTCTATGAATGCAAGAACCTCCGCAGGCGGAACATCAACGCAAAGAACAAAAGAGCAGTTGGAATATTTTAGAGATTTTTTAAAGGAGAAGTAATGAAGGTTACAGTTTCTCATCAAGAGGGTATGAAATTTGAGGCTAAAACCGAGAAGAGCAGTTTTGTAATAGACTGCCCTCAGATAACGCCTGTAGAGTATTTTTTAGCCGGTATTATCACCTGCAGCGCAACGGATATCGTTTTACTGCCTAAAAATCAAGGTAAAACGGTTACGAACCTTGTAATAGACGGTGATGCAATAAGAAACGATGACCATCCAAGAAAGTTCAACACTCTGCATCTGGATTATAGCTTTAATTCTGACGGCGATGACACTATGGCGGCTCGCTGGGTAATGGCATCTTTGGAGACATACTGCTCTACGATAAACACCATCAGAGACTCTGTCGTTATCTCATACTCCATAACTCACAACGGAAATAAGATCAGAAAAAACGAGAAGATGATCTCTGGCGGCGGAAGCAAGATAGATATGGGTGAGATCGAGAGCTGTCCCTCATAATTATTGATAAGCTTTATGATAAGAGAGCATTCTCCTTGAGACTTTCTTCAGGTACTCTCTGGTCTCATTGTACTTCAGATCATTTATAAGTTTTTCATAGACTTCATCAGGCGACATTCTGTTTATAACGAGCGCGGCTTTGGTCGTGTCATTGGTTCCGGTAAAGGTTCTTGCCACGTTTCCGGCTCCGGTATTATAAGCCGCTATGGCACAGTATAGGCGGCTTTGCGGGTCTTTGATTTTGCTAAGGTATTTATAGTAAAGAATGTGCAGATAAGCACTTCCCATGGTGATGTTGTTCTTGCTGTTGTAGAGATAAGTGCCGGAGACCAGTTTTTTCTCATTATACAAAAAAAGATAACTGTCGATCCCTGCTGTTTTAGGGACTATCTGCATTAATCCGTAAGCAGGTATATGAGATATTGCCCTTGGGTTGAAACTGCTCTCTGAGTGGATAACGGCAAATATGAGCGGCACGGGAATATTATGTTTTAATGACTGCCTTTTAACCTCTTCATAGTATATCTTAGATCTCTTTAGCATCGCGTTCGAGGGCATTGAGACATTAAGCGTATAGACCCTCTCGCCTTTTACTTTTTTTGAACTGCTTGATCTGATATTCTCTTCTTTTGCTTTTTCATCCACATAAGATATAAGAGCCTCTTTTGATGGTTCCTTGTCAAATATAACGGTTGATAAAATGGGTTCTGAAATCACTTCATCATCTGCTACAAAAGAGGGTTTTTTTATCTTCGAGAGCCTCTGTTCAAGAGGATCGCTCTCATGCGCTTTTTTTGTATCTACGGTGACAACGTTAGCAAGAGCTTTTTTAAGCCTCTCTTTTGCCTCCTGCTCAGACGCTGCTATAGTCTCTACTACTATGGTCTCATTTTCAAAATCAACGTCCGTTCTTGTCTTTTTGTCTTCACTGTAAGCCACCCATTTTTTTTTACTCGACAATAGCGGCTCTTCCCAAAAGATGCTTAGCTCTTTTGTATAGTTGTCGTACTCTTTTTGCATCAAATTCTGATAGGAGTCAAACTCATCTTCTACATCGCTTTTGTAGGAGCTAAACTGATCTTTTTGAGCTTCAAATGCTTCCATCTGAGCATCTTTGAAATCACTTGAGCTTTGTGCCAAGAGCAGCGAAGAGAGAGATACAAAGAGCAGGGTTTTAGCAAACATGGTCTATTAAAATTTCCCCATAGGGTCGGCATCGCTTAAGTGTGACCATGCAAGCTTTGCGCCGCCTACTATATGAAAGTGGAGGTGTTTTACCTCTTGTCCGCCGTTGTCGCCGACATTTGTTATTACCCTGTAGCCGCTTTTGTCTATGCCCATCTCTTTTGCGACATCTTGCATAAATTTTGTCATCCCTTTCATGGTCTGAGGGCTTACTTCGTTAAAGCTGTCCACATGAGTTTTTGGGATTGCAAGAACATGAATAGGCGCTTTTGGATTAATATCGTGAAACGCCATAAACTCATCATTTTCCAATACGATATTTGAAGGAATCTCACTGTTTACAATCTTGCAAAATATGCACATACGTGCTCCTTTTTTTATTTATTGTAACATATAAAATCGCAAATGAAGCTATATATAAATTATATTTGACTATAATCTACTTCAAAATTTAAGAGGGGGAATTCCCTCAAATATGGGTGAGTCTATTGAAAGAGTGGTATGACGCAATAAAAGAAGCACAGAGCGTTGAGCGGATTGAAGAGATCCGTATAGCCGTGTTTGGAAAAAAGGGTGTTTTAGCAGCTGAATTTGCAAAAATGAAAAGCGCACCGGACGAAGAGAAATCAAAAATAGCACAGGAGCTAAATACTCATAAAAGTGCTTTGATGAACGAGCTGCAGCAGAGAAAGACTATCCTTCAGACGCTGGAGTTAGAAGCGCATATGAAGGCTGAAGCAATTGATGTTTCTATGTACGGCACTAAACCTGAGTCAGGTGCTCTGCATCCGGTAATGGAGACTATGGATAGAATAGTGGAGTACTTTTCGTCCATGAATTTTGCCGTTAAAACAGGTAATATGGTAGAAGATGATTTTAACAATTTTGAAGCTCTCAATCTTCCAAAGTATCACCCTGCGCGTGATATGCAGGACACATTCTATTTCAGAGACGAGATGCTGCTTCGTACGCACACGTCTCCTGTTCAGATAAGAACGATGATGAGCTCCAAGCCTCCTATCCGAATGATAGCGCCGGGCGCTGTTTTTAGAAGAGATTATGATATCACGCATACTCCAATGTTCCATCAGGTCGAGGGGCTTTTGGTGGATGAAGAGGGCAAGGTATCTTTTGCAAACCTGAAATTTATTTTAGAAGATTTCTTGAAGTATATGTTCGGTGATGTAGATGTCCGCTTTCGCCCTAGTTTCTTCCCTTTTACGGAACCTTCTGCGGAGGTTGATATATCATGTGTGTTCTGCAAGGGCAAAGGGTGCAGGGTATGTTCCAAGACAGGATGGCTAGAAGTCCTTGGGTGTGGCATAGTTGATCCGAATGTTTTTGAAGCGGTAAAATATGAAAATGTAAGCGGATACGCTTTTGGGCTCGGTGTGGAGAGATTTGCAATGCTTATCCACCACATAGGTGACCTGCGTTCGCTCTTTGAAGGAGATATTAAGTTGTTGGAGCAGTTTCAATGATAGTTACTAGAAGTTGGTTAAACGAGTGGGTGGATCTGAACAATATCTCCACAGATGAACTTGTAAAAACATTTAACTCGATAGGTCTTGAAGTAGACAGCGTCTCAACATACAATGTCCCTAAGAAGATACTTTTTGGAAAGGTCTTGGATTGCAAAAAGCATCCCGATGCCGACAAGCTCAATGTGTGTCAGGTAGATATAGGCACAAGCGTGCGTCAGATCGTCTGCGGGGCTTCAAATGTAAGAGCAGGGCTTGACGTTGTCGTGGCAACTATCGGTGCAGTTATGCCAAGCGGCCTTACGATTAAGCCGGTAAAACTTCGCGGAGTAGAGTCTGAGGGTATGATCTGTTCTGCTAAAGAGATCGGGCTTGAAGATATTTATGACGGAATAATAGAGCTTGATGGCAGTATCGGGAGCTATACCCTTGGTGAAGAGGTCTCTGAGAATCCTATATTTGGCGACGATATAATCGAGATCGAGCTGACAGCAAACCGCGGTGACTGTCTAAGCATAAGAGGTATTGCCAGAGATCTCTGTGCGGCGTATGACAAGTCTCTAAAAGAGGAGAAAAAAGATGAGAACGACGATAAAAGGGTAGGGATCGGAAGGATATTGGCTCTTTCACACGAAAATAACCTAAACGTAAATCTTCGTTACAAAGCTGTTGATCTAAAAGAGTTGAACCTCCCTTTTATCGTAAGATTGAGATTGGCACAGATAGAGAATTCAAGAGAGAGCGATATAGAGTCTCTAATGCACTATGCGACTCACAGCAGCGGTGTAATCCTAAGAGCATACGATCATAATTTTTTCTGCTCTAAAAATGAGATGCTTGCAAAATTATCGCTTGCTCAAGATGAAAACGGCTACGCTTCGATAATGACAAAAGAGAACAAAAAGGCCTCTACTGTCGGAATCATTCAAGAGGATGAGTCAAAGGCAAAAGATGAGAAGGGCATTGTCCTAATAGAGGCAAGCTACATCCCGCCTGATATAATCTCTAAAAAGATGCAAGAGTCAAAGATGATCGCAGGTCCGATGTACTACAGAACCTCAAGAGGAAGCGAACCGGATCTGGACATTGGGCTGTGCTACTGTGTCGGTATACTGGAGTCAAATTCGGCTTCATCGGTATTTGGCGGTACTATTGAGCTTGGCGATTCTCATGAAGATAAGATAATCAGTGTAAGCAAAAAAGAGATCGACGAGATCATAGGCGCAAATATAGACAAGGCCAAAATTACCAAGATACTCAAAAACCTCGGTTTTGACACGACAAAATCTTCTGCGAACAACTTTGTAGTAAGTGTTCCCAGATTTAGACACGATATATCCAATAAGCAGGATATAGTTGAGGAGATCGTACGCCTTGTAGGGATCGACAACATCCCTTCAAAACCTTTTAGTTTTACTGAGGAGAATAGGCTCAAAGATGACTATTTTACCTATAAAAAGAAGCGTGATTATAGACATAAAGCTGCATTTAGCGGCTTTTTTGAGTCGGTTCACTTTGTATTTGACGAGAAGAGGGTTTTAGAGCAGTACGGTTTTGAGACCGTAGATGAGAGCAAAGAGCTTCTAAACCCTATCGTCAATACTCTTGATACACTAAGGTCAACACTTTTGACAGGTCTTTTAAAAGCGGCGTCAAACAACTCTAAAAACGGTTATTCATCCGTAAAACTCTTTGAGATAGGTTCGGTTTTCAACCCTCAAAGAGAGGAGTCGATGAGAATGGCGGTTCTCTTCTCCGGTGACAGAGAGCTTGAGAGCCTCTCAAACGCAGGTAAACCCTCTAAGGTGGATTTTGGATTTTTTACCCAAAAGATATCAAACATAATAGGCGAGTTTGAGCTAAGAGAGTTTAAAACAGCGCACTCTCTATCTCATCCGTTCCAGTCTGCTAAGATCATTATCGGGGGTGAGAGTGTAGGAGAGTTGTTCCGTCTTCATCCGGATGTAGAGGAGAGTTACGATCTTGACGTGACCTACATGTGTGAGCTTGATTTCTCTAAACTGCCAAGCGGACTAAAAACTGCTAAAAACAGCTCAAGATATCAGGCATCATACAGAGACCTGAGTCTTGTTATGCCAAAAGATATGGGCTACGACAAGGTCAAGGGTGTTATAGAGGAGTCATCTGTTGAACATCTGATCCGCTTCTATCCTGTTGACAAATACAGCGATGAATCTCTGGGTCAAAATATGAGCTTCACGATAAGATTTGTTCTGCAGTCTATTGATAAAACGCTTGAAGAGGAAGATATTACCAAATCTATGCAGACTATTTTGGATGCGTTAAAAGAGAATCTGGGAATCGGCATTAGATGAGAAGCGTAAAAGTTACAAAAGCGTCTCCATTTTCGCTCGCAATATCAGAGATAGCGCCGGATAAATCAATATCTCACCGCTGTGCAATGTTTGCGATGCTTGCAGAGGGAACAAGCGAGATCACCAATTTTTTAAGAGCCGAAGATACGCTCAACTCTTTAAACATAGTAAAAAATCTAGGTGCGAGGGTGGTTGATGACGGAGATACCATCAAGATAAGTTCTGAGGGGATAAAAGAGAGCAGCGAGATACTTGACTGCGGAAATTCCGGAACGGGAATGAGGCTCTTTTGCGGACTTTTAAGCTCTGCAGAGGGGCATTTTGTCCTAACAGGCGATGAGTATCTAAGACGCCGTCCGATGAAGAGAGTGACCGCGCCGCTGCGTGACATCGGTGCAAAACTCGACGGAAGAAACAACGGCGATCTGGCACCGCTTAGCATTAGAGGTGCATCTCTTAGAGCATTTGATTATGAGAGCAAAATAGCTTCCGCACAGGTTAAGAGCGCGATGATATTGGCGGCTCTCAGAGCAGACGGCGAGTGTAGCTACAGCGAGCCAGAACTGAGCCGAGACCATACGGAGAGAATGTTAAAAGGGATGGGTGCCGAGATCAAGACAGACGGCTTGACAACTAGGATAAAACCTATGAAAAAGCTCCTATCTCCACTAAAGATAAGAGTGCCATCAGATCCCTCAAGCGCATTTTTCTTTGCGGTTGTGGCAGCGATCACGCCTGATTCAGACGTTGTGTTAGAGGGTGTTACGCTAAATCCTACGCGCATAGAGGCGTTTAAGGCGTTAGAGAGAATGGGGGCTGATATCAGCTATGAGACGACTGAGAACAAGTATGAGCCTATCGGAAATATACGCGTAAAGCACTCTCCTCTTAAAGCTATTGTTGTAGAAGATAATATATCTTGGCTTATTGATGAGCTTCCTGCCCTCTCAATTGCTTTTGCATGCGCAGAAGGTGTGAGTGTTGTTAAAAATGCGGAGGAGCTTCGCGTAAAAGAGAGTGACAGGATATCAACCGTAGTAAACGGTCTTAGGGCTTGCGGCATAGAGGTTGAAGAGGTTCATGACGGTTACAGCGTAAAGGGCGGAGAGCTAAAAGCCGCTACGATAGACAGCCACGGAGACCATAGAATTGCCATGAGCTTTATTATCGCAGGGGCAAAATGCTCAATGCAGGTGACGGATATAGAGTGTATTAACACCTCTTTTCCGAATTTTTTCGAGATATTTCAAAAAATAACGAAAGTAGAGTTTTTGTAGATGAAGATAGAGCTGGCTGAGAGTTACGGTTTTTGTTTTGGCGTAAAGCGTGCAATTAAAATTGCAGAAGAGAATAAGAACTCATCTACTTACGGACCTCTTATTCATAACTCAAAAGAGATAGAGAGGCTTGAAAAAGATTTCAAAGTAGGACTTACGGACAACCACAGAAGTTTCTCTTCAGGCGACAAAGCTGTCATCCGCACGCACGGTATACCTAAAAATGAACTTGCCGAACTAAAAGCAAATAACGTAAATGTCGTGGATGCGACATGTCCCTATGTTACAAAGCCGCAGCAGATCTGCCAAGAGATGAGCGAGCAGGGTTATGATATTATCATCTTTGGAGATGAGGCGCATCCCGAGATTAAGGGTGTAAAGAGCTATGCAACATACGGTGCGACCGTGGTCACCTCTCCAAAAGAGCTTGAGGATCTAAAGCTAAAAGACAAGATAGCCCTCGTTGCTCAGACAACCAGAAAAGTCGAAGATTATATGGAGGTGGCAAACTATCTTATACCGCGTCATAAAGAGGTGAGGGTATTTAACACTATCTGCAATGCGACGTTCGAGAACCAAGAGGCGGTTAGAAAGATATCAAAAAAAGCCGACGTTATGATAATCATAGGCGGGAAAAATTCATCAAACACAAAACAGCTCTTTAGCATCTCCCATGACAACTGCAAAGACAGCTACCACATCGAGGATGAGAACGATCTGGATTTTTCTTGGTTTGACGGTAAAGAGTTCTGCGGAATAAGTGCGGGAGCATCCACGCCTGACTGGATCATACAAAATGTCGTAAATGCAATAGAGAAGAACCAGCAGACAAAAAACAGCTAGAATATAGCGTTCATATTTTATATATTTTTAACCCTCAAAACACTCTTTAATCCTCTTAATTTATATCCGATTAATGCTAAAATTATCAATAATTGGGTATAATTGCGAAATTTTTATGTAACAGAGGATAGGTAATGGCGTTCGATAACGAATCATTTGAAGAAGAAGAGAATTTTGCGGAGATGTTTGCTGCTAGCGAGAAGCAGCAAGAGACAAGTCGCATTGTAGAGGGTGAAATTGTAGAGATCCAAGCGGATGAAAATAGAGCACTAGTAGGTGTTGGCGATAAACTGGAGGGTATCCTCAGTTTAGACGAGATCAGCGAAAACGGTGAACTTAAGTTTAATGTTGGCGACAAGATCAAAGTAATGGTAACGGGATACTATAACGAGCGTCCTAAAATATCTTACAAAAAAGTGCTTGAGCAGCAAAAAACTATAGACTTTATTGATAAATACAAAGAGAACTTTGAAGATTTAGTTATTGACGGTGTTATCACCAAGAAGAACCGCGGAGGTTACGTTGTAGAAGCTGACGGCGTATCTTTCTTTATGCCTCGTTCATTGGCAGCTTTTAAAGAGAGTGACGAAGTTGTAGGCCGCAAGATAAAAGCTCAGGTCGTAAAAATCGATGAGGAGCAAAACTCTATAGTCGTATCTCGCCGCAAACTTTTCAACGATGAGCGCAAAAAGAAAAAAGAGATAATAGACAAGCTGATGGAAGATGACTCAGTTGTAGAGGGAACTATCAAGAAGATAACAAGCTATGGCATGTTCGTAGATGTTGGCGGCGTAGATGGTTTAGTTCACTACAACGAGATCAGCTACAAAGGTCCTGTTAACCCGTCAAAGCTTTACAAAGAGGGTGACAAGGTAGCAGTAAAAGCGATCTCATATGACAAAGACAAGAGACACCTTTCTTTATCTATCAAAGCGGTTCATCCTGATCCATGGGAAGAAGTTGAGAGCGAATTAGACGAAGGCGATACAATTACCGTGACCGTTTCAAACATTGAAGCGTATGGTGTTTTTGTTGACCTTGGAAATGACATTGAAGGTTTCTTGCATATCTCTGAGATATCATGGGACAAAAACGTTAAAAATCCGAACGACTACCTAAAAGTGGGACAAGAGATAGATGTTGAAGTTATCGAGATAAATCCTAAAACTCACAAGCTTCGCGTATCGCTCAAAAAACTTCTTCCAAAACCGTTTGATGAATTTGTGAAAAAACATGCAGAGGGAGATGTTATAAAGGGAGTTGTGACTTCATTGACCGACTTCGGAGCATTTGTACGCATTGACGGTGTTGAAGGTCTTCTTCATAACCAGGATGTCTCATGGGACAAGAACGTAAAGTGTAAAGATCTCTTAAAAGCCGGTGACGAAGTTGAAGTAAAGATCGCTAAGATAAGCCCTGAAGATCAGAAAATATCACTTAACAGAAAGGCGCTTTTAGAGAGCCCTATTGATACATTTGCTAAAAGCCATAAGCTTAACAGCGTTGTGACAGGAACTGTTCGCGATATTAAAGATTTCGGAGTTTTCGTATCTTTAGATGACGGTGTTGACGCTCTTATCCGCGATGAGGACCTTGCTCCGTTGGAAAAAAGCGAGCTTGAAGTAGGGCAGAAGATAGAGGCTGCAATAGCAGTTATCGATACTCGCCGTGACCGTATCCGTCTCTCTGTAAAAAAACTTGATTACATAAAAAACCAAGCGATGCTTGATGAGATCAACGATGACGAATCACACTCGCTGGGTGATTTGATAAAAGATAAATTTAAGTAAGCATCGTGCAAAAGATTTTAAAATGGCTAACCCTGCTAATAGCGGTAGGGGTAGCTGTTTTTGTTGTTTTTTTTCTTATTTCAATTAACTCTAACGAGACTTCCGTTAATTTAGCCCCACTGGAACATAAAAGCGAAGTTGCCGTAAAAGATAGAGAAAATATCTGGCTGGATAGCTTTTCAAAAACAGAGAGACTTGGATATTTTTATCCTGTTAACGAAGTTTTTATCCAAGTTGATTTGAATGAGAAAGTAGCAAACCAGACTGTTTACAGACTCTCTGCGCCTATAGCTGACCCTTACCAGCTCTTCTGCTTGAAAGAGGAGCTAAAACAGCATCAGCTGAAGTACTATCTTAAAAAAGACAAGAGCGGTGCGGAGTTGCTAATTTACTCAAAAGAGAGAGACAAGCTTGAATCTCTCGTTAAAGTTTTAAAGAATTACCAAATCTCAGCCACTGTTGGGCTGTACAAAGAGGATACATAATGCAAAAACATACTATAGTTGTTTGTGACCATATTCACGAAGCCGGTTTGGAGATGCTTAGGAATGATGAAAACATAAACTTTATCATGGCTGCTGACGAAGATAAGGTAAAGCTTTTAGATATTATTGAGCAAGCTGACGTTGCTATTACAAGAAGTTCTACTGACGTTGACGAGAAGTTTATTGCGCATGCAAAAAATATGAAAGCAATCGTGCGTGCCGGTGTAGGCGTTGACAACGTGGACATCCAGGGATGTTCAAAAGAGGGGATAATCGTTATGAACGTCCCTACTGCCAACACTATTGCCGCGGTTGAACTCACCATGGCGCACATGCTCTCTTGTATGAGAATGTTCCCATATTCGCACAACCATTTAAAGCATGAGAGAGTATGGAAGAGAGAGAAGTGGTACGGGTATGAGCTAAAGGGCAAGAAGCTCGGCGTTATCGGTTTTGGAAACATCGGAAGCCGTGTAGCTAAGAGAGCTCAGGCTTTTGAGATGGATATTGTTGCTTATGACCCGTATATCAACCCATCAAAAGTTACAGACTATGACATGACATATACTAAGAACTTTGATGATATATTGGCTTGCGATATTATCACTATCCATACGCCTAAAAACAAAGAGACTGTCAATATGATAAGCAGTGCAGAGATCGCGAAGATGAAAGACGGAGTTGTTCTCATTAACTGTGCAAGAGGCGGTCTATACAACGAAGAGGCGCTCTACGCTGGTCTAAAAAGCGGCAAGATCCGTTTTGCGGGAATTGACGTGTTTATGAAAGAGCCTGCTACCGATCATCCTCTTCTTGAGCTTGATAACGTAACGGTCTCTCCACACCTTGGCGCAAATACTTACGAGTCACAGTACAACATCGGTGTTCAGGCTGCTACAAACGCAATAGCTGCTGCAAAGGGTATCTCTTATCCTCACGCTATGAACCTGCCTATAGATGAGAGCAAGATACCTTCGTTTGTAAAGCCGTTCTTGGAGATGGGACAGAAGATAGGTTTTTTAGAGTCTCAGCTTAACAAGTCTCAGATCATCTCCATCAAGGTAAGCGGACAGGGCGAGATATCAAAGTATGTAGACTCTCTTGCTACTTTTGTCGCAGTTGGTGCGATGAGCCAGATCAGCGATGATACTATCAACTACGTGAACGCGGATTTTATTGCCAAAGAAAAAGGTATAAAGATAGAATCAGAAGCTCTTCACGACTCGTCTGTATACAAAAACCTTATTACTATTAAGCTGACAACGGCAGAGGGCGGAACTACTACTATTAGCGCTACCATCTTTGACGATAACGTATTTAGGATTGTATCTATTGACGGTTTTGACATCGAAGTCGCACTAAAAGGCGATATGGTAGTTCTTAAAAACAGAGATGTTCCGGGAGTTATCGGAAATATCGGTTCTACTCTGGCAAAACACAGCGTAAACATTGCAGACTTCTCGCTTGCAAGAAACGATAAAAAAGAGGCTCTGGCGGTTATTTTGGTTGATAATATTATTAATGATATTACGCTAAATGAGCTTTTAGATATTGACGCTTGTATAAGTGTTCAATACGCAAGGATGTAGGCTTTAGTTTTTAATCTCTTCCATGTGGGCAAAGCCCATATGGTCTTAAAAGGGACTCTTGCCCCTTTGTAACCCACTACTTTAAATCTTCTCTTCACCCAAATTGAAATGTCTATCTAGATCAGCTTTATATAGAAGTATAGGAACAACCATAAGCGAAGCTATAACCGCTGAAACCGTTCCAAATATTAGAGCAACGCCAAGCCCTCCGAATACCGCATCCCCTGCCAAAAGAGTAGATGCAAGAATGATAGCCGCAGCTGTCAGAAAGATAGGCTTTGCACGTGTTGCAGTTGCGTAAGCGATCGCTTCGGCTTTTTTCATGCCGTTTTCTTTCATAAGCGAAGCGGTAAAGTCAATCAGAAGCAGAGAGTTTCTTGAGCTTATACCTATGAGGGCGATAAAGCCGATAAGTGAAGTCGCCGTTAAAAAGAATGTGTCTGTGGTAAATATATCCATGATCCAGTGCCCGACAATAACCCCGATGATCGAGAGGAATGAGCCAAGAAGGATGATCCCGCTAAGTGCATAACTTTTGTAGTAAATTACCATCAGTAAAAAGATAAGAACCAAAGCGGCGATAAATGCGGCACCAAGCTCCACGAAAGTGTCAAGCGTTACCTCCATCTCACCGTCCCATATAAGCTTGTATTCGTTCTTGGAAGCTTTGTCTGTAAGTTTAAGATTAAAAAGACCTGTCTTCTCTATCTCATATTTGTCGCTAAAGGTATCCAGGATCGTATCTCTTGCCTCCATAAGCGGATATACCTGAGAGACCATGTCCGTCTCAGCCATGACATTTGTCATCTGGTGCAGATTCTTGCTCATGATCATAGGATTTGATTTCTTAGGCATTATACTCACAAGCTCTGTAATAGGCGTCATCATCCCCATCTGGTTCATAAGTTTTAAAGATGAGAGTTTTGCCTTTATAGCCTCTATATCTTTAGAGGAGAATTTTTTAGACTCTTGGCTGAGCGAGAGATAGATCGGTATCTGATCATTTGCGACATCAGAGTTTTTGACCGCGATCTGCATCCCCTCAAAAGCCAGATAGAGAATATCGTTTAGCTGTTTTACGCTGATGCCGGAGAGGGAAGCTTTTGTGCCGTCAACCTCCACTTCAAAAGTGTCGTAGATCTCATCTTGCATGACCTCGATGTCCACAAGGCCATCGGTCTTTTTAAACACCTCTGCAACTCTGTTTGATAGCTCTCTGATACCATCTGCGTCATCGCCGTATATCTCTGCGACAATAGCAGCCAATACAGGAGGACCTGCTGGAGGCTCTACAAAAGTGATGGTTGTTTTATCGTAGATGGAGGAGCAGCTTTTTTGAATGTCGGGTCTTATTCTTTGAACCATAAAGTATGACGGCTCTTCTCTGTGGTGTTTCTCAGAGAGATTGACCACTATCTCTGCCACGTTTTCGGAGTTCTTAAAGTGCGAACCTTTGATAAGACCTGCAAAATCAAGAGGTGCGCCCATTCCTAGAAATATCTCGAAATCTTCTACCTCTTTCTCTTTTTTTATAAAGCCTGCCACACACTCCGTTACCTCTCTGGTCTGCTCGATGGAGCTTCCTTCAGGCAGAGTCGTGTATATGGTAAAAGTATCGTTGTTCTTTCCTGGAAGCATCTTCGCCAAAACCATCTTGCTAGGCGCTATCATCAATACGGAGAGAATAAATGCCAAAAGGGTTGCAAAAAGGATAAGATTTCTTTTAAACGGGCTTTGAATCCCGTTAAATACCGCATCTTGAAATTTTTTAAACATGTTTGTTCTCCTCAGAGTGAAACTCCGGTTTTTTTAGCATTCTGGCTGCTAGATAAGGTGTAAAGATATATGCAACAAAGAGAGATGCGATAAGCGCTACCGGAACATTTGCGGGGATAGGTTTCATGAACTGCCCCATCATCTGCCCGACAAACGCCATCGGAACCATTGTCATAATGATAGCCAGCGTTGCAATGTTTGTCGGCGGTCCTATCTCATCTGTAGCTTTTACCATGATGTCATCTATGCTCTCATGGGCTGCCTCTTTTGAGTGGAAGTGTCTGTGAATGTTCTCTATTACGATAATAGCCGCATCGACTAGGAGCCCTAGCGAGAGCAGGAACGCAAAGAGCGTTATCCTGTTGATCGTCTGCCCGCTTAAGTATGCTACAAAAAGAGTTATTGCCAAAATAGCAGGAACGGTAAAGGTGACAATAAGAGACTCTCTCCATCCAAGAACCAAGATAAGCAGGATCGCAATAATGACAATAGATAAAAGAAGGTGGTAGACAAGTTCGTTTACAGCCTCGTTCGCTCTCTGCCCGTCATTTCTGGTTATTACATACCCGATAGAGTTTTTTCTAAAGAACTCTTTTGAGTTTTCAAGCTCGCTCTTTACGGCATCTGCGATTATTACCGCATTTGTACCCTGAAGCTTTGATACGCTTAGTGTAACTTGGTTTAGCAGCGGCGAAAACTCTCCGCTCTCATCTTTCATGCTGATAGTAGCGGATTTGAAGTTCTGTATGTCATGAGATAGTGATACTTTTGCAACTTGCTTTAAATAAACGGGCGAGTTCATATATTTAGCGATAATAATATCGCCTATATCCTCGGCACTCTCTATCGCGTTTTTGACACCAAGCATAATTATCTCATTATCTTTTGTTCTATTTTTAACCGCAGGAACGCTGTAAGCAAGAGACTGTACTCCTTGGACTATCTGACCCATGGAGATGTTGTAGCCTGAGAGCTTGTGAAGGTCCACTTCGATATTGAACTGAGGTCTGTCTCCGCCTTTTACCTCGGTAACTGCCACATTCGCAAGTCCGTTTATGCGGTGCTGTATCTCTTTTACTCTGTCGTAGAGATCGGTTGTGTTCATCTTCTCATCTTTTGAGTAAAAAGCGACCGATACGACAGGTATGTCCACATCTATGTCAAGCGGTTTTATTATAGGATTCATGGCACCATGAGGAAACATATCCGCATTTTGCATTATCTTGTCGTAGACCTTTAGGTTGGAGTCCTCTTTCTTCTCGCCTATGAAAAATGCCGCATTTACGATCCCTACGTTATCCATCGCCATGCTTGAGATGTTCTCAACACCTTTTACCTCTTTTAGCTTTCTCTCCAGAGGTTTTACGATCACTTTTTGTATCTCGGCGGCACTTGCTCCAGGAAGTGCGACGATCACGGTCGAACCGCTTACTACCATCTGAGGGTTCTCTTCGCGGGGCATTATGTTGAGTGAGAGGTAGCCGATAGAGAGCAAGAAGATGCCAAGAACTACCGTTAGAGGATTTCTTATAAATCCGCTTGCCAGCTTTCCTGCTATGTCTGTTGGTTTATAGACGTTCATTCTCTTTTCCTACTCTATAACCACGGTAGCGTACATACCCGGATATATAGATTTGTAAACATTTTTAAATGAGACCTTAATCTTAAATGAGTGTGTCATAGGGTTGGAACTAGGTATGATCGCACTGATAGTTCCTATGATCTTGATATCTCTTGATGGGATGTTTACCACTACTTTTTTACCCTCGTGTATGCGGCTTAGGTTGTCTTCGCTAATCTCTGCTGATATTTTCAGGTTTGAGAGGTCTGAGAGTTCAAGTGCAGGCATACCGGGCATTGCCATCTCGCCTACATTGATATTTTTGCTCACTATCACTCCGTCGTTTGGCGCGGTGATATTTAGGTAGCGGTACTGGTTTTTAACCTCTTCAAGCTGTGCCTGTGCCTGAGCCACCTGTTTTTTAGCGATGATTATCATATTTGCAAGGTTCTCTTCTGCTAAGGCTAGATTTTCTACCTCGAACTTTGAGACCATATCTTTTTGCAGTAGTCTTTTGTGTCTCTCAAGGTTTAGTTTTACGTTCGTATATTGATTTTGGTACATCTGAAGGCTCAGTTGCGCCTGCGAGATAGCAAGTTCAACCTGAGTTATAGCGGAGTCTATCTCTTTGGAATCGATCGTATAAAGAAGATCACCCTTTTTCACTTCATCGCCCTCTGAGACTTTAACGTCAGTTACAAAGCCCATAAAACGGCTTGTAATCATCTTTTTGTTATCGCTTATAACAGTTCCTGAGAGCGTGATCCCCTCAGCAATAAGCGAAGCCGCCAGTCCTAAAATCAGTAGTAGTTTTTTCATCTCTCATCTCCGTTTGCTAGTTTTTCAAGTGCGAAAACTCTCTCATTTCGCTTGTTTATCGTCTGCTGCAGCTGCAAAATCTTTTGTATCTGTTCTGATTGTTTGATTATAACATCACTCATGGATGAGAGCTTCTCTCTGTATCTCGCCTCATAGTTCTTGTATATCTCATCAGCAAGTGCGAGCTCTTTTCTAAGGGATTCTATATCTTTGTTGAAGCTCTCTATCTCTGTTTTTATCTTTTGTATCTGCAGCTCTATACCGCTGTTCGCAAGGGCAACTTGAGTCTTTGTCTTTAAGTAGTCAAGTCTTGATCTCTCGACGTTTGCATAGTCTGCTCCGCCGTTAAAGATATTCCATGTGAGTCTTGCTCCGATGGTGTATGATTGATGATCGCTTGCATCTTCCAAAAATGTGTCATCGGCTGTCGCGACTTCTGCAAAAGCTCCAACCATCGGGTAGTAAGCAGATTTTGAGACATCCACCATGCTCTCTTTTATAGCAAGGCCTCTGTTGGCTTTTTGAATGTCCAAGTTGTTTTTGACAATATCTTCACTTGTAAGGGTAGGAGTCTTTATCTCCAAAGATGGTGTCTTAATAGATGTTACTTTTTGATTTAGCAAAAAACTTATATAGTGGTAGAGAAGCTCTTTGTTTGACTCCATCTGAGATACAAGTCTCTCAACGTTGCCTTTTTTAGCTTTTACTTCAAGAAGATCAACCTTTTTGGCGTATCCTACCTCTATCATCTCCTGCGTCATAGCATCAAGGGTGTCGATGTTTGAGAGAATGACACCCAGGTTTGAGATCGACTCCTCCAAGAGCGCCATGTCATAAAAACTCTTTCTCATCTCATATATCTTCTCGTTTACAACTTGAGACTTTTCAAGCTTTTTTATTTTCGTAACGGACTCCATAATATCTTCGTAGCTTGATATCTTAAAGCCTGTAAAGAGAGGAACTTCATACTTTAGCTTGCTTTGGAAGTAGTTTCTTGAGTCCGGGTAGTTTAGGTCACGAGGCGGAGTAGTGTAGTCTGGAGTACCTGCCATATAGTTGTTCATAAACTCCTGCGCTCCGAAGTCTCCAAAATTAGCCTCGCGTGAACTTAATTTAAAACCAAAAACGTTTCCTGCATCATCACTTTTTGCAAAATCCTGTATAAAGTCAAGTTTTCCGTAGTGGTTTGCCGAAGCTGCTTTAGCCTCTTGCAAGGCACTCTCAATATCTATCTCGGCGCCTTTTATCTCTAAATTTTGGGATTTCAGTATCTCCAGTGCACTCTCAAGCGTTATGGAGTCAGAAGCATTTAAAAAAGAGCCGCTTATTGCAACACCTAGTACAAAAGCAAATATTTTTCTCATAATTATCCTTAAAATCGTTTAATTAAGAAGAGATTATAACATATATATTATCTGATTATAATAAAATCTATAAAACTTAATAATTATAACTTTTTTATAGAAGTTTTAGTGCAATATGAAGGTATGGCTGGTTAAATCTGTTTACCATATCAGGATCTTTCATCATCATCTTAAGCGCATCGAATGATGAGTAGTGCGGTCTGTACGGTCTGTTGTTGGTAAGAGCGTCAAAGACGTCGCATATCGATAATATAGAGGCAAAATCGCTTATCTCGCCCTTTGTCTGCTTGTCAGGATAACCAAGACCGTCATAGCGCTCATGATGGTGCATTACGGCATCTATGATGTAGGGGTCGTGTATCTTGTTCTGTTTTAGTATCTCAACGCTGTACTGGCTGTGCTTTCTAACAACTGCCGTCTCTTTTGGCGTCAACTCGCTCTCTTTGTTTATAATGTTCTTATCTATCTTTTTGACTCCCAGATCATGCAAAAGAGCAGCTGAGCCGAGTTTTAAGAGCTGTTCGTCACTGAATTTAAGCGTATAGCCCAGAGTCAGAGCATAGATGGCGACGTGAAGCGAGTGGTTTTTTAGCATATGGTCATTGATCATATGGGGCATGGTGTTTTTTATAAATATGTCGTCATATTTCAGAAGATAGATGATGGCATCTATTATAAGCTCGACACATCCTAGATTTATCTTGTTCTCTTTGTTTACCATGAAAATTTCAAAAAGCTGGTCGTTTACTTGATATAGAAGTCCGAGTCTCTTTTTATGGTCATCTTTATTATATTTTATGTAGTGTTTTAGAGTCTCGCATGAGAGTATCTGCTTATCTTCATCACTTTTGTTGATGTATAGATTCTCCTGCTTTTTTAGTTTGTCGTAGAGGTTTTGTGTAAGAGTGGTTCCCGCTTCAATGATGATAATATAGTCTCTGTTCTTTTTTATAAAAATGTCAAAGAGTGTAACGGCTCCCACGGCAAGTGCGTCAATATCTAGCAGTGTGTAGGATCTGGCGTAGTTTAGTTTTGTCTTTACAATTTTCATTTTCGAATTATAGCAAAGATTTTTTGCACCTGCGTTTTATTGCTGAAGCAAAATTTTGATAGAATATCGTCTTTAGATAAAAAGGCTGAGTTATGCAAAGTGTAGTAGATTCTCTTAGAAAAAAAGGTAAGATTTACAAAAAAATGCAAGAGATCGCACCAAGAGAGCTGGGTGTAAGAAACAAGATAAAAATATTTAAAGCCACAGATATCAGCGGATATTTCTGGGCGATCTTTGCCATCAGCCAAAAGAGCAAACTCCTTATGAAAGATGTCCATAAATTTGAGGAGATATACGCAAAACTCGTTGTTTTTTACGGACATAACTTCAAGCATAAGATCATCTTTATAGATGCGCCGATCTGCTCAAAAGCAAAAGAGGCACTTCTGGCTCAGGGTTGGAAGATCCAGTAATGCTTCTTTGCGATATAGGAAACACTACCTACCACTTTTTTGACGGGATAGGGCATTATAAAAAGGATGCTAAACTTTTTGAACCCTCATCCATAAAAGAGGAAGTGTGTTATATCTGCGTAAATAAGCAAGTAAAAGAGCTTTTAAAACCTCTAAAAAACTGGATAGACCTCTCAGCTTACGTAGATATGCAAAACTACTACGAAACAATGGGAATCGACAGGATAACGGCATGCGAAGCGATAGAAGAGGGCGTAGTGGTCGATGCGGGAAGTGCCGTGACAGTAGATGTGGTAAAAGGCGGCAGATTTGAGGGCGGTTTTATCTATCCGGGTTCAAGAGCCATGGGCTTGTGCTACAGAAATATCTCGGATGCGCTTAGCTACTCATTTAACTTTGAGCTTGATTTGGGTAAAATGCCGAAAAATTCCCGCGATGCCATAAGTTACGGATATCTAAAACTGCTTCACAATGAAGTGGTCTCATACGGTATGGATATTTACCTCACGGGCGGAGATGCTGCGGAGTTTGCAAAGATATTTCCATCTTCGCATATAGATGAGACTCTGCTCTTTAAAGGGATGAAAAATATTATGAAAAAGGCCAATATATGTTAACAGTTGCACTTCCAAAAGGACGCATAGCGCAAGAGACGCTGGAGATTTTTGAGAGAATCTTCGGCGAAGATTTTGCTTTTGACGACAGAAAGCTGATACTAGAGACGCCGAAGTTTCGTTTTTTGCTTGTAAGAAATCAGGATGTTGCAACATATGTGTTTCATCAGGCGGCTGATATCGGTGTTGTAGGACTTGACACTCTAGAGGAGCAGGGCTTGGACGTTGTTCGTCTTCTTGATCTTAGACGCGGCATCTGCAAGGTCTCTATAGGTATGAAAAAGGGCGAAAAGTTTGACTTGAACAAACCGGAGATAAAAGTCGCTTCCAAGATGGTAAACATTACAAAGCGTTACTTTGAGGAGCGCGCGGTATCTGTTGACATCATAAAACTCTACGGCTCTATTGAGCTTGCACCTCTTATCGGACTTGCAGACATGATAGTAGACGTTGTTGAGACGGGAACTACTATGAAGCAAAACGGTTTGGAAGTTGTAGAGGACATTATGACCTCTTCTACATACCTCATAGCGAACAAAAACAGCTACGTTGCAAAAAAAGATGAAGTTCTAGATATTTACAAAAAGATAAACAGCGTCGTACAAGCTGAGCAAAAAGCTTAACATGACAAATCTAGACCTCTATGCAAAAGCCGAACATCTACTAGGCATCGAAGAGGCGACCGAGGCGCTTTACGACCTCTACCGCTCGGAACTTGACGACTATAAGATAAAGACGCTTTTGGATGTCGGATGCGGCCGCGGCGGATTTATGCAGCGTATGATGAGTGACGGAGTTGAGTGCAAGGGAATAGATTTAAGCTCGGTCATGGTTGATGAATGCAGGGCAAAAGGTCTTGATGCGGAGTGCATAGATATAGCGGATGAGAGCGGAAAATATGATGCGGTTGTGGCTATATTTGACGTGCTGAACTTTTTGGACCAGGAGGAGCTTGTGAAGTTTCTTGACGGTGTTGCCGCTAGGCTCAATGATGATGGGGTCTTTATAGCCGACATTAATACTCTCTACGGTTTTAGCGACGTGGCAGAGGGTACGATGAGCAGCGAGAACGAAAAAGAGTTCTTGGTCGTAGATGCAGTCTTTCGTGATGAAAAACTATATACACAATTTACTCTATTTCAAAAGAGTGAAAACTCAATATATACAAAACATCAAGATACGATCGTTCAATATTTTCACAAGATCAGAGTTTTTGAAAGGCTTCCCTCTCTTAAACTTGTAGACAAACAGACATTTTCGCTATACGATACAAAGGATAAAACGCTTCTTATTTTTAAAAAGAGATAGGCTCTGATAATCTGTATCCTACCCCTTGAATTGTAGAGATAAAATCAATACCCACCTTTTTACGGAGTCTAAATATCATATTTTTTATAGCGGCATCGCTCATGACTCTGCTCTCCCAAATATCTCTTTGAACCCTCTCGCTGCTTATTGGTTTTGCGTTCTCTTTTATCAGCAGCTCTATAAACAGAGCCTCTTTTTTTGTCAATCTTATAGGTTTGCCATTGAGCAGCAGCTCTTTTTTAGAGAAGCTGTAGATAAGTTCTTTGCAAAGCGGCACATTTTCGAGCGGCGGCAGTTTGGAAGATATCTTTTTTAAAAGCGCAATTAGGTCGTCATACCTTATAGGTTTTAGTTCGTAGGAGATCAGGTTGAGAGGGATCGCCTTTAGCAGGTATTTTTCATCCTTGTATGCGCTGAGCACGGCAATGATGCACTCATCATCGCTCTTTCTGACCTCTTGTATAAACTCCAGACCGTTCTTATCATCGACCTTTATATCCGAAAGAATGACATCTATGCGGTTCTCTTTGTATGTCAGCAGAGCCTCTTTTACGCTCTTGCAGATAAATATCTTTTTAAAGTAGAGGTTTAAAAGTTTTGCGGTGTTTGTTGCAAACTCTTCATTATCCTCTAAAAAGAGCAGTTGCAGCTCTTTTAATCTATCCATGTAAGAAACTCTATTGTGAAAATAGCACCACTCTCCCCGTTTGATGCGGTAATGACACCGTTGTTTTTCTCAATAAGGACCTTAGCCAGATAGAGTCCGATCCCGGAGCTGTTCTTTGTACTCACAGTTGGCAGGAATATCTCGTCAAAAGATTGGTCTTTTATGCCGCCGCCGTTGTCTGCAATGGTTATCTTTTTGTTTTCGATCTCTATTCGTATCTCTGGGTTGAAACTGTTTCTTAGCTTGAATATCTCTCTTGAGTTGTTTAAAATTGCAAAGATTACCTGTGAAAACTCATTTACATTGCCAAAAACGGGCTCTTTTTCATGTGAGACTATATATATCTTGATATCATCGAAGTAGAAGGTTCCCTCTATGATGGTCAGGATGTCTATTACGGCGTCCGTGATTAGGAACTCTTTGTTGTCGGTGGATGGATGGTAGAACTTTTTAAACGTCTCTATCGTCTCCGCCATGAACATAATAATATCTTCTGAACGTTTTATAGATTTTAGATAGTCGCTTTTGCTAACGCTTGAATCGGACTCGAACTTTGCTTTGTTGAGATTGTTGATAGAGCCAAGAGAGGCAAGCGGCTGTTTCCATTGATGTGCAATGTGCATCAAGAGCTCGCCAAGAGCCGCCTGTTTTGACTGCTGAAAGATCATCTGCTCTTTAGTCTTGTTCTTTTGTACCTCCTCTTGAACTCTCGCTTCGAGATCTCTTTCGTAAGCTCTTAGTTTTAAGTGCGTACCGACGCGTGATAGAAGCTCATCTGGGTTAAAAGGCTTTGTTATATAGTCCACGCCACCCGCTTCAAAAGCAATCTGTATGTCGGAGGGCTTGTTTTTTGCACTTAAGAAAATTACGGGAGTATGAACCGTCAGAGGATTGTTTTTAAGCGCTCTGCAGACCTCAAACCCGTCCATCTGGGGCATCATAATATCCAGAAGGATCAGATCGATATTTTTTTCACTCGTAGCAATGTCGATAGCGCTCTGCCCGTTTAGCGCAGGAATAAGGTCATAATCCCCAAGGAGCTCCATCAAAACGTCAATGTTCTCTTTTACGTCGTCTACTATAAGTATGGTCTGTTTATTCTGCATCTAACAACTCCTTGGCTTCGTTGAACTTATATTTATGTATCATTTTTTTGACCTTCTCAAAGAGCTCTCTGTCATCTTCGCCCAGATCATACATCTCTATCTCTTGAACTATAGGCTCGCAAATTTTCGGTCGTCTTGAGGCTACTGCACTACGCAGCTTTGAAAAGAGAGCCTCTCTTTGCTCTTTGCCGATAGGAAGAGTGCCATTTTTTTCATCTGCAGAGCTGCTCTCTTTGTTGCCGCTTTGAGTGTTAGTTTTTATAGTCGGTCTTGATTGCTCAAGCTCAATCTCAAAAATAAAACTGCTCCCTTCGCCGAGGGTGCTCTCTACCCAGATCCTGCCCTTCATAAGCTCTACAAGCTCCCTGCAGATCGCAAGTCCAAGTCCAGTGCCTCCGTACTTTCTGGTAGTGCTCTCATCTGCCTGCGTAAAAGAGTTAAAGAGGTTCTCTATCTGTTTTTGCGACAGACCTATTCCTGTGTCGCTGACCATAAATCTAAATCTACTGTTGGAGAGCCTGTTTACAAAAAGCTTTACATAGCCGCTATGGGTGAACTTCAGAGCATTTGAGGTGAGGTTTGATAGTATCTGCATGATCCTTAGACTGTCGCCGTATACATGCATCTCATCTGTTTTGTCATAGATTATCTCAAACGCAAGACCTTTCTCTGCCGCTTTTATCTTTGTTATGTTGTTAATGCTGTCAAGCACCTCTATAAGATTAAAGTCGCTCTTGTTTATTCTCATCTTCTTAGCCTCTATCTTTGAGAGGTCCAAGATGTCGTTTAAAAGCGAGAGCAGGTCGTTGGATGCATTTTCTATGATCTGTATATACTGCAGAAGCGGCTGCGTGGTGATATTTTTCTTAATAAGGTATGCCATGCTGACGATGGAGTTCATAGGCGTTCTTATCTCGTGAGACATGTTCGCCAAAAAGTTGGACTTTGTTTTTGATGCCTCTTCCGCCTTCGCTCTTGCATTTTCAAGCTCTCTGTTTAAAAGAGAGAGCTTTCTTATCCAGTATGTTACGCCAAGAGCTATAAGTCCGACAACTGCTAAAATTTTCCATATCAGAGAGTAGTTTACGCCGTTTTCATAATTGATTGCAACCCATTTGTTGAGTATATTCTGCTTCTCATCGTCGCTTACGGAGTATATAGCCTTTTCAAAAAGAGCTAAAAGCGTGGGGTCATCATTTCTCACACCAATGCCCAGCTCCCACATATCATCGAACTTGCCTGCGATCTTAAGCTCTCCGGTGAACTCCTTTTGAAAGAAGTATCCGACACTCGCAAGTGTTCCTATATAACCGAAAAGCTCGCCGTTTCTTACCTTCTCAAGCCCCTCTTTTGCATTTTTGACATCGACTATGTTTAGCGAGGGGTATCTTTTTTTTAATATCTCATTGTATGAATACCCCTCGGGAATGCCTATCTTTTTATCTTCGATGCTCTCAAAATCGGCGATAAATGCCACGTCTGGTTTGGTGGCAAGGACAACGGGTATTCTTAGGTAGGGAGACGTGAAGTTAAGATACTCCTTTCTCTCTTGTGTTTCCATTGCAAGTGGCAGAATATCGCATTTTCTTGCCTTTGCAAACTCCAGGGACTGCATCCAGTCATCTGTTTTGACGACCTCTATGGGAATGGAAAGATTTCTTTTAAACAACTCAAAGTAATCCGCACTTAGTCCTACATGTTTTCCATCCTGAAGGCTCTCAAAAGGCATCCAGTTCGGATCAACGCACGCCTTAATGACCTTTTTTTTCTCCAGATAGCTCTTTTCATAGGCGCTGAGTCCAGTGATCTGCTCATTTAAGATATTTTCGCTTTTGTAGGTTATATAGCCGCTCTCTTTAAGATTGTCAAAACTGTAATCATTTAGAAGTTCGGAGAGCTCAAAGCCATCTTTTATGAGTCCGAGTTTTGCATACATCTGCGCATTTAATTTTATAAGTTCAGGAACGACCGCCCCGATTTTAAATATATTTGTTTTAAATAGTCTCTCCACTACCTGCGCCTCATAAAGCAGAGACTCTTTTGATTTTGCTTTGGAATATTTGTCGTATATAAGGTCCACTATCTCTTTTTTATTCTTAAAAGCGTACTCCCATCCTCTGTTTGTGGCAACAGCGAACTTCTCGACCATCTCAGGGTTGCTCAGAGCCAGCTCCTTTGATGTAAAAAGTTCAACATCATAGGAGTATATCCCAAAATCTGCAGGGTTTAAAATATTATAGCTGATGCCCTCTTTGTCAAAAAAATAGGGCTGGTTAGAGATAAAGATAGACATCGCATCAACTTCGCCGCTTCTAAACTTCTCAATGCTGAAATCGTGTGTTACTAGAGTATAATCGCTGCTTTTGACTCCTCCCTCTTTTAGAAGCACCCCTATGCTTGTGTGGTCTATCTCATAGGGCAGAGCCATTATCTTCTTGCCTCTTAGCTGCTCAACCGTAGTTATCTCAGGCTTTACAGCAAAAGCAAGAGCATTTTGCTTAAAATATGAAGCGATAAGCACGACAGGCTTGTCTTGAAGCTTGTCCAAGATAAGAGATGAAGATGATACTCCAAATGTGGCTTTCTTGTCTATAATTTCATCACTGATATCTATTCCGTCCACATACTCTCTAAGCTCGACGTCAAGACCGATGTCCCTGTAGTACCCTTTTTCGATGGCTGCGTAAAAGCCTGCAAATTCAAACTGGTGCTTCCACTCAAGCTGGACGGAGACCTTTTGTGTTGAAGCCATGATAATTGTAGAGATGAGCAGTAAAGTCAGCGTTTTTAGCAAAATAGCTCCTTTGATGATAATATTTTATCCTATAAAAGTCTCAAAACAGTCTCAAAACAATATTAAGTAAATATTGTGACAAAATAGTGATATAATTTTTCATGGAAAAAACAAAAAAGACAATTTTAGTAGTAGACGATACGGAGACAAATATAGATATTATGCTCGAATTGCTCTCCGATAAGTACGATATAGTTGTCGCGCTTGACGGCAGAAGCGCTTTTGATGCTCTAGAAGACAATGAGGTCGATCTCATCCTTCTTGATATTATGATGCCGGAGATAGACGGCTATGATGTCTGCAGAGAGGTGAAATCAAACGAGAACAGAGAGAACACTCCCGTAATATTTATAACGGCCCTAGATGATGAAGAGAGCATTGAAAAGGCTTATGCCGTGGGCGGAGACGACTATGTCACTAAACCGTTCAAGCCGCTTGAACTCTTGGCCAGAATAGATACCCAGCTAAAGTTAAAAGAGCTTATAAGCCATCTAAACTATATATCTTCTTATGATGAGATGACGGGAATATACAACAGAAGAAAGTTTTTTGAGCTTGGAGAGAAGAGGTTTGAGAAGAGTAAAAACGAGCTTTATGCGGTAATGATAGATATAGACAAGTTTAAAAATATAAACGACACCTACGGACATCCGACCGGGGACAAGGTCATAAAAGCTGTAGCCGATACGGTCTCAAGACACATATCCGACGATGCTATATTTGGAAGGATCGGAGGCGAAGAGTTTGCGGTACTATGCAGCTGTGAGTCGCCAAAAAATGTCTCTGACAATATTGAGAACATAAGAGCGGCAGTAGAGGCTCTTGAAGTTGCTTCTGACGCCGGAGAGGCCATAAGGTTTACCATAAGTGAAGGTGTGGCTAAGCAAAACAGCACCACTAAGAGTCTTGATGAACTTCTTAGATTTGCGGATATCGCACTCTATGAAGCAAAAGGACTGGGCAGAAACAGGGTTATATTTAGATGATATGACCTGGGTCCTGTTTTTTTTGTCTTTAAAAATGGTATTATCTTAATTAATAATTGTAAAGGTTTATTATAATGAGAAGAGAGATAGATAGCAACGATCTTCAGGTTAGAGAGGCTCTTATGAAGATGGCTTCGTTTCATCTCTACTTTGCTTCTGCCGCTCTTTTTATCTGTGTGCTGATAATCGTCATTGCTCTGTGGGAGATAAACTCTAAAGCATTTTTGCTCTCCTGGTTTTTTGTGATCACTGCTATCTTGATATTCAGGGATATTCAGGCGTACCTGTTTTTAAAAAAATCGCCAAATATATCTCTGGAGAGTTACGAGAAGAGATTTAAGTTCTGCACCATTCTTACCGCGTTTATTCTAAGCGGTGGGGTGAGCTTTTTACTGCTTCAGAGCGAGCCCTTTTATCAGACATTTTTGACAATGATCGCCGCGGGACTCTCTGCCGGAGCGGTGATGACGCTCTCAACACATAAAAATATAGTAATGTACTACCTCATAATTCTTCTGCTTCCTCTTATCTTTGCGGTTTATATCCAAAATACACATATTCACTCATTGATGGCGATACTCATAACTCTTTTTCTCATAATGCTTATAATCTTCTCAAGAAGATACAACGGCAGCATAGTGCACGTCATAACTTCGCGCCTTCTTTATGAAGAGGCAAAAAAAGAGATAAAGTACTCAAATGACCGCTTTGGAAAGCTTTTTGAACAAGCACCGATAGCGATGTGTACTTATGACAGGGATCTGATAGTAACGGAGGTTAACGAGGCGGCCGTGAAACTATCAGCTCAGAGCACAGATAAGCTAGTCGGTCTGGATATGAAAAAACTTCCAGACCAGTCTGCAAGAAAGGCTCTTGAGGCAGTCTTTAAAAAAGAGAGAGGCAGCTATGAGGGAGTCTATCATACGCTCTTTTCAGATAAGGATATATGGGTCAGCATAATGACAATGCCGATGAGCGATATAGATGACAACATAGTCGGCGGCTTGGCGATAATATCTGATATCACAGAAAAAATCGAGGCGGAAAATGCCATAAAGCACTACGCATTTTATGACCATCTTACAAACCTTGCAAACCGTTTCTCATTTCAAGATCGCCTAAAGCAGCAGCTATCAAGACTTCAAAGACACAAAAGAGTAGGCGCTTTGATATTTATAGATATAGACTACTTCAAAGATATAAACGACTCTCTTGGCCACGACGCCGGTGATGAGGTATTAAAGAGTTTTTCTCAAAGAGTACTCTCTATTACAAGAGAAGAGGATACCGTAGCAAGGCTCGGAGGTGACGAGTTTGTCATTTTGTTATCTGATCTTAGCGATAATGAGCCTGAGGCTTTGGAGATGGCACGAAACGTATCTCAAAAGATACATAGCGTTATGGAGAGTGCCATTGTCATAGAAGGTATGGTTCTTAACGTGACCCTTAGCCTTGGAGTTGCACTTATCGGCAAAGAGGGAGAGACTATAGATGAAGCTCTAAAACATGCGGATATAGCTATGTACAAAGCAAAAGAGGCTGGAAGAAACTGCACTAAATTTTACAGCCAGATAAATGGCAGGGCTGCTAAAGAGGTTTGATAACGATCTCGCTTATCTCCGAACTTGCACCAAGCCTCATAGGCGGCCCCCAAAATCCCGTTCCTTTGTTCACATAGATCTGAAGCTCCTCATTGTGTCTGTTAAGACCGCTGACATATGGCTGCTGAAGCTGGACTAAAAACTTAAACGGATAGAGCTGCCCGCCGTGAGTATGTCCGCTTAGCATCAGATC